>CALLQB010000013.1 GCA_938015295.1 uncultured Acidimicrobiales bacterium | reverse complement strand
TCGGGCCTGCCTGTCGGGCAGGCCCGACCAGCTAGACGGCCTTCAGGTCATCCATGATGTCGAGCCACCAGGCGCCTTTGCTTTCGTACGGGGCGTAGAAGCTGAGACGGTCGATGACATCGCTGTACCGCTTGGAAATTTCGGGTGCGATCGATGTCGGTTCGCCAACAACGGCGAAGGTATTGAGGATCTCGTCGGTGATGAGGTCGCCCATCTCAACCCACTTGCCTTCTTTCGACATGTGGTTGAGTTCGGGCTGAAGATCGCCCCATCCGTGGATATCGAATACCGGCTTGTAGGCAGGGGTCGAACCATAGAAGGCAATCTGCTGACGGGTGCCGGCTTTCGCTGTTTCGAGGTCTTCTTCGGTGGTGCCCGAGACCACAAATGACGGGCCGACGATCTCGAAACCTTCCATCGTCTTTCCTGCCTTGGCCCGGCCACGTTCAAGAGCCGGAATCGTGACCTCACGGAGAAACTGTTCGGTGGTGAAGCCGTGGCAAATGAAGCCATCGCAGACTTCGCCGGCCACCTCGGTCATCAACGGCCCGACGCCTGCCAGGAAGATCTTTGGCGGTCCGAAGTCGCCGAGCTCGGTGGCTTCAGGGGTGAAGAACGGCGTCATGATGGTGTGGGTGTAGAAGTCGCCGCGGAAATCGAGTCGGTCGCCGGTCATCCAGGTGTCCCAGATGGCTCGAGTCGCCAACACCATCTCGCGCATACGGGCGGCCGGCTTTGACCACTCCATCGAGAACCGTTTGGTGATGTGGGGCTTGATTTGGCTGCCGAGACCAAGGATAAAGCGGCCGTCGGACAGCGCTTGCAGGTCCCAACCGAGGTTGGCGAGCAGCATCGGGTTACGGGCGAATGCCACAGCAATGCTGGTACCCAGTTCGATGCGTTCGGTTGCTTCTGCGGCGAGCGCTAGCGGAAGGAACGGGTCGTGTGCAGTTTCGGCGGTCCAGATGCCGTCGTAGCCGGCAGCTTCTTGACGGGCCGCGGCCTCGCCGGCTTTCTTGATGTTGGAGGTTCCAATGCCTCCGTCGACCTTCATGACGCCACGTCCGGGCCGGCCCACGCGTTGTGGAAGGGGCCCGACATGTCGACCGGGCCGCCGTATTGGACGACCAGTTCTCGGCTGGCAAACAGCCACTTGCCGTCGGTGCGCACATAGAGGTCGTTGTAGTAGGCGAGTAGGACGCCTTTGTCGCCGTTGGCACGGTACGTGTGTTCGATGATGTACCAGCGGCCACTGCCGGTACCCGCAACTTCGTCGAGATCGCACTTGCCGTTGAGCACGTTCTGCACGACCGCATTGAAGCCGTCCATCGCGTTATTCCACAGTTCGAAGATGGCGTCCTTGCCCTCGACACGGCGTCCCTTCCCGAGTTCCCAAACAGCGTTGGCATCCCAGGTCGAAATCCACTGCTCGCCGTTGCGATGCACCACCGCGTCGGCATAGTCGTGGACCAGATCCTCAATATCGTCTCGACTCATCGTCGTTCCTTCTCGCTAGTAAATAGGGGTCTACATAGGGGTCAGGCACTTTAAGTGCCTGACCCCTAATCGGTTGGGTAGTCGCCCACGTAGTCGCGGACTCGTTCTTGGAGGTGGCGGGCCCGGACTTCTTGGTAGTTGCCGAGGGTCTGGCCACGCTTGCGGCTGGCTCGAAAACCTCGGGTCTGAGCCGCCATGTTGGCGGTGTCCTGGTCGTAGACCTTGCCGAGTCCGCCGAGGCCTTCGGCGATGGCGTAGGACTCGTCGACCTCGAGTTCGATGACCTCTGGCGGTTCGGGTGTTGGACGATCGGCCGGGCGGGGTCGCATCATGAGCAGGTCGAAATAGCTGTGGTCGATCGAGGTCGGGTCAGGTCGGAACCGGTAGACCATCGAGAGTTGCAGACCGGGAAAGAAGAAGGCATTCGGAAAGAGGAAGTACTCGATCGAATCGAGGGTCATCGACTGACTCAGATGGGAGTAGTCGTGACCGTACGCTTCGCCAAGCTGCTTTTGGATAAGTTCGGCATACACGTCGCGGGCTCTCGCGCCCTCGGGCAACTCGACGCTGTCGGTACCGCGTCGGCTGGCCTGGCGGGCCAACAACTCTTCTTCGGTGCGCTGCGGATCGCGAAGCGGCGAGTTCAGGCCGGTGGTGTGAATGAACCGCGAAACGTTGTCGCCGAACACGTCGTACTGCGCCGTGACCTCATCGCCAAGATCGCCCGTGGAATGCGTCTCGCGGACATGGTAAGCCTCAAGGAATGCCTCGCTCGCGGCCTTCCAGTTGCAGGGCAGACGCTTGCGAACGTGGGTGTCGATGTAGCGGTCGGCAAGACCCCAATCCTGCCAATGGTCGGCGAGAACGCCCAGATAGTCGACGAGCGGTCCGGCGTCAGGGTCGAAGTTGATAAAGACGAACCCTTCCCAGACGTCGATGGACATCTCGGGGAGTCGATGGCTGTCTTCGGTGACGTGTGGAAAGTCCCACTTGCCCGGAAGTTCGACAAACGTGCCTTCGAGCGACCAACGCCAACCATGAAAGGGGCACCGCAGTTCCTGGCTGTAACCACAGCTACCTGGCGGCTTGAGTTGGGTGCCCCGATGCATACACGCGTTGTAATAGGCCTTCAGTCCACCATCGGTGGTGCGAACGATGAGCGCCGAGTGATCGCCAACGTCGTAGACGTAGTAGTCGCCGGCCTCGGGGATGTGGTCGACATGGCACGCCCACTGCCACACCACGGGCCACATCGAGTCGTACTCGGCCTGCGCGTATTCGTCGCTGGTGTACACCGCATACGGGATGTCTTCGTCGCCTCGAAAGTGATAGGACTCTTCGAGCAGTGCAGCGGGCGGCGGCGTTGGATCAGCAAGTAATTGGTCTTTCAGCGACGGTCCGACTTCGCGGGCCTCGCCAGGTTTCAGATCAGCCATATGGCTCCCCCTCGGTACCCGCTAGACAATAGATGGCCGCGTCGCGATGGCCAAAGAAACCAACCGGTCAATATGTTGATCGGAACCACATGATCAGGAGAACACCGTGGGTCTCGAAGAACGACTGCAAGTGCTTGAAGACATCGAGTCGATTCGCAAGTTAAAGGCGGCGTATTGCGCAGCCTGCGATGACGATCACAATGGCGATGCGGTTGCTTCGTTGTTTGTACCCGATGGGGTCTGGCAGCAAAGTGGCGACACGCCCCGCGTTGGCCATCAACAGATCAGCGACTTTATGTTTGGGCTCCGCAACGCCGGGTTCATCGCCAGGTCTGCCCATCAGATTTTTAATCCGGTGATCGTCGTCGACGGTGACACCGCCAAAGCTGATTGGCGATTCTTGATGATGTACACCGCAACCGACGAAAAGTCGTTTGTGCGTATCATCGGTCGATACGAGGACGAGTACGCGCGCGTCGATGGCGAGTGGAAATTCAGTTCGCTTTTGGCCGTTGTGGAGGAGCGAGGCGAATACCAGGCAGCGGGTCGCCCAAGCCCCGTCAGCGGGTGATGTGCACCGACGTTTCGTCGACCTCAAGCCAACGGAACAGGTGCTGGTAGAAGTGCCGGATCTTCGACTCGTTATACGAAGCGAAGATCACTTCTTGTTGCTCTTGGGCTTTGAGGCCCTTCTGTACCTCGGGGAGGTTCAGCGAATCCTGTTGAAAGATTTTGGCTAGCGGTCCGAGTTCGGTCGCCAACGTCCAGTCATCGTCAATGCCCAAGTCGGTGATCTTGGCCACTGGGGGCCGGTTGTCCGGGTCGGGCGCAGGCGGGAACAACATGACCTCGAAGATGCAGGTTTCGGGATCGTCGCCGTTGGGGCGCCACCGGTAGAAGATGTGGTGAAAACAGCCCCACGGCGACCAGTTGGGGAACACCGAATAGAACATGGCGTCGAGCATTTCGGCGTCGGACACGTTGCTGGTGTCGATGAGGTCGCCAAACTGTTTGTCGAGCGCCTCGCGCTTTGCAGCGGCGGCCTTCCGCCGGTTCTCGGCGAACCCTTCGGGCGAGTCGACCTCGGGCGGCAGCATGATGGGAGTGTCCTCCATGCCGGGAAGGTTCGGGCCGCCCACCCACATACACATATGCGGATCGCACTGGGTTTGTGGACCCTCGAGGTGGTTGCCGTGCATATCGAAAAAGCTCTCGGCACCGTCAAGATTGATGACGCTGACCCGGTCGAGTTCGACACGCTCATAGACGTGCCCGCTCATCGGGTGACGCCAGCGTTCGTAGTGGCGGCCGTCGGACAACCGCTCGTACCGGGTCATGTTGGCTAGGTGCGGGCTTTCGACCGAGTTAGGCGAAATCGCCCGAGAGAAATTGCCATACACGTCGTAACGCGAGTTCGCATCGCCGAGGCTCAACATCAGCGTCGGATGCGTAGCCACGGTGTGGTACGCCTCCATAAACGCTTCTTGACAGACCTTCCAGTTCATCGGCATGAGCTTGCGCACATGGGCTGCCTTGTATCGCTTGGTAAACGGCAGATGTTCGAAATGTTCGTCGATATCGCCCAGGAAATCGGCCAACGGTTCGGCGTCGCGATCGGGGTTGATGAACACAAACCCCTGCCACGTGTCGACGAGAGCCTCAGCGAGGCCGTAGTCGGCAGCGTCGACATCGGGGAAGTCCCATTCGCAAGGGATTTCTTTCAATGAGCCGTCGAGGTTCCAGGCCCAACCATGAAACGCACACCGGAGGTTCTTGGCCCCTGCGCCATCGCACGTACGGAGCTTGCGGCCCCGGTGCAAGCAGGCGTTGCGGTACGCCTTGAACTCTTCGGGGCCGGTGCGAACGATGAGGAAGGACAGGCTCGCAATGTCGTAGACGTGATAGTCGCCGACGTTGGGGATCTCTTCGGCAAGGCAGGCAAGTTGCCACACCTTGCTCCACAGCTTTTCGACCTCCAAGTGATGCCAAGCGGGCGAGTAGTAGACGTGAGCGGGCACCTTGGTGTTGCCGGGTGCCATTGGTGAATCGCGCCGAAGTACCTCGCTAACAGGATGGCTATCCATGTCGAGCAGTTCGGCGAAGCTCACACCTGCCGAACGATTGGTTCCGGTTACGGTTTCAGTCATTGCTCATCTCCTGCATGAAGATCTCTAGGGCATCGATATGTTGTTGCGCTGTAGTGAAGCCGGGGTCGGCTTCACCGACCAGTTTTGAGCTGGCGGTCATCGCCCGCATCGAGAGTGTGTCGGCGCCGATTGGCTCCCAAGCAGCGACCGCCTTGTGCCACGCATCGGGACCGTCGCCGAAGCCGACCAACGTGTCGATGCCGAAACCTTCGCGGCGACCGTTGGCCTCGAGCCGTTCGACCAGGTCGCGACAGGCGTCCTGCGTGCGTTCGGCTGTAGAGCCAAAAACGAAACCGTCGCCCAACTCGGCCGCTCGCCTCACCGCTGGACCGCCGCCTCCGCCGAACCACACCGGCACGGTCTGCGAGGGGCGGGGGAGAGCGTTGACCCGGTCGAGCCGGTGAAAGTCGCCGGTGAAGTCGGCGAGGTCATTCTCCCAGAGTTGGCGCCAGACGTGCACCTGCTCGTCGAGCATCCGGCCACGATCTTCAAAGGACATGTTGAGTGCTTCGTACTCAACGAAGTTCCAGCCAGTGCCTACCCCCAACCGGAACCGGTTGTCGGAAAGTATTGCCAGCTCGGCAGCCTGCTTGGCAACCAGCACCGACTGGCGTTGCGGCGAGATGAGCACGCCAGTCATGAATTCGATAATTGTGGTGACGCCGGCGAGGTACGCGAGCAGCACCATTGGTTCGTGGAACGGATGGGTTTCGTCGTACGGCCCCCAGAGCTTCGGTTCGCGGTCGCTGTGTTGGGCTCCGACGACGTGGTCATAGGCAACGATGTGGGTGTAGCCAAGCCCTTCAGCAGTTTGGGCGAACTCGCGTATAACGCCTGGATCGCTACCGATTTCGACTGTTGGGAAGACGCAACCGAACTTCATCGGAGAGGTTCGCCCATCGTTGCATTGAGGTGATCCATCGCGAACGGGATCGACGTGTCGAGTACCTCCTGCAGTTCGATCACGTTGCCATCGGGGTCGCGTCCGTAGGTGGCGCGGATCTTTCCGCTACCGAGTTTCGACAGCGGAGGTGGGGGTGTGTGGAAGGTCATGCCAGCGGCAAGGAGGCGCTCATACTCGGCGTCGATGTCGGTGACGTCGAGGCAGAAATGGGTGTAGCCGTGGTCGCAGACCGGGCGGTTCGGGTCGCCTGCAACAGGTTCGGGAGACGAATATTCAAAGACTTCGACGTGGGTATTGCCCGCCCGAAGCATTGCCTGTTTGGCCGCGGAGTTCTTGAGTCCGACGATGTCGTCGATCATCGGCCGATCGGCCCACGAGGTTTCCATGACCACCTCGAAACCAAGGTGCTCGGTGTAGAACGCGACAAGGCGCTCGATGTTGCCCGTTGCAAGCGCTACGTGGTGTACGCCTCGGATCATGATGGCCCCCTGGACCGGTTGCGGCAGATTGGTTGATTTCCATCATGACAAATGATGACCGAAACTAACCAAGCGGTATGTTAATTGGAGAGACCTACGTTCGCGAAGTGCGCAGGTGAAAGAAGAAGGCATCATGACCGACATTCTTGAAACTCCCGTCGCTGGTCCTCGGCCGATTCCGAGGACCAAGGCGCCCGAGCCCGAACTCACCGACAACCCCATTAGCGGCGACCGGTACTACAGCAAGGAATTCGCAGCGAAGGAATGGGATTCGCTGTTCCCGCGCATGTGGCAGGTGGCTGGACGGGTCGACCAGATCCCCGAGCCAGGCGACTATGTCACCTATGAAATTGGGCGCGACTCGGTGCTTTGCGTCCGCGGCGAAGACACCAAGGTGCGTGCGTTCTATAACGTCTGCCAGCATCGCGGCAACCGTCTCGTCACCGCCGAGGTTGGTTCATTGGCTGGCGGCGAATTTCAGTGCGCCTATCACGGGTGGCGATTTGGCGACGAAGGTCGTCTCAACTGGGTACCTGACGAAGAAGACTTTGTGCAGGGCAGCCCGTGTGGCAAGCGAAACTTGATCGAAATGCCAAGCGATACCTGGGCCGGGTTCATCTGGTTCAACATGGACCCCGACGCGAAACCGCTACGCGAATGGCTCGATCCGGTTGCCGACCATCTCGACGGCTACCGCATGGAGAACATGAAACGCACCCACTGGGTGACCGTAGTTGGCGACTTCAATTGGAAGTGTGTGCAGGACAATTTCAACGAGAGCTATCACCTGCCGTTCGTTCATCCTCAAACACTGTCAACCATGAATGAGCACCACAGCGGTTGCCAGTTTGACCTCTACGAGTCGGGCCACTGCCGCATGATGATGCCCGGTGGCGGCCCCGGCCCACAGTTTCGCGGCAACGCTGATCGCACCTTCAAGAGCTTCGCCCAGGACTTTGAGTTCTGGGAGTTCGACGCCGAGCCTTACCGCGAAGATCTGTCAGGTCTGCGGGTGGCGCTCCAGCAACGCAAGCGTGAACTCGGTGCAGCCAAAGGGTACGACTTCTCGTCCTACTCCGACGAACAGCTCACCGATCACTACCACTACACAATCTTCCCGAACATTTCCTTCAGCATGAAACCTGATGGATGCATCTGGCTTCGTGGTACACCACATCCCACCGATCCCGAGAAGTGCATCTTCGACATGTGGTACCTCACGCAGTTCCCTGAAGGGGTCAGCGAGTACTACTCAAACTCGATGAAGGACTTCGTCTCGATCGACTACCAGGCAGAGCACGAAACCGGCCTCGCTGGTGAAGTGTCGTGTGGTCCTGGCATCGATCAAGACGTCGCTATCTGGAACACCCAGCATGCCGGCCTCCGGTCGCGTGGTTACCGGGGCGAGTACATGCCGCTGCAGGAGCGTCGGATCAAGTACTACCACGACAACCTCGATCGCTACGTCGGCATGGGGCCCCTGTAGTGGCAGAGGAATCTGGCGAATCCCTCGACCTCGGCGATCTGAGCGAGATGGCCGACGGAGAGATGAAGTGTTTCGAAGACGTCGGCGACTACGGCATCGTGGTGTGCCGAAGCGCCGGCCAGCTGTATGCCCTCGAGGACAACTGTTCTCACGCCGACACCCCGCTCAGCGAAGGCCGGTTCCGCGGCGCCAAGATCACCTGCCCACTGCATGGCGCACAGTTTGATGTGCGCGACGGCACTCATTCGGGCCCGCCAGCGTGGGAAGGTGTGGCCTGCTACAAGGTGGTCGAATCCGACGACGGGGCGGTTGTGTACCTGTCGTCGAACAACGACGACGACAAAGGTGACGGGTTCGGCGAAGTCGGCGGAATGTTCCGCACCCGCTAGCTAGCGGAACGAGGCGAGGCGTTCGTCGCTGTCTGCGATGGTGTACGGAGTTGCGTACTCGTAGGCCAATCCGTCCTGAAGTCCGAGGCGTTCCGACGCGGCGAAGAGGTCTTTGTAGGCCGCTAGCGAGCCGGTGCTGTTACCGGCGATGGTGGCGGCCATGTCGGCGACGGTTGCGTCGAGTTCGGCAAGCGGCACCGACGTGCACGCCATACCGATTGCCGCTGCTTCGATGCCTTTGATGTTGCGTGCGGTGAGCGACAGCTCGCGCGCCTTTGTTTTGCCGACTGCGGCGGGAAGCCGTTGGCTCATTCCCCAGCTGGGTCGGAGGCCGAACTTTGCATGGGTGTCGGCAAGGGTCGCCTCATCGGCGGTGACCATCAGATCGCAGGCCAAAGCAATTTCGAGCGCCCCGGTGAAGCAGAACCCGTTGACCTTCGCAATCGACACGGTGCTGCCAAAAGCCAGCCGGTCGACCACCTGACGGGCGGGGATGTCGAGGATGTCGCCGACTGCGCCGTCGATGATGTCTCGGTCGCCCAACGCTTTCAGGTCGACGCCAGCAGAAAACGCCCTCCCGGCTCCGGTGAGCACGATGACCTGCACCTCCGGGTCGACGTCAGCCTCGGTGACCGCCGCAGCCAACCGCTCGAGCATGGGTGGGGTGAACGCGTTAAGAGCGTCGGGGCGGTTCAGTGTGATGGTGGCGACACCGTCTGCTACGTCGACCTGTACGTCGGTTTCTTCTGTCATGGTCATCGTTCTATCTGACGATTGCCGGACGGGCGAAACGGCGTGCCAAGGTGGCGCATGACTGCAGCAGCGGCGGTGCCCAAAACCACGGGCAATCGCGCCGCCCTACTTGTAGCGGTTGCGTCGATGGGGCTGATGCCAGTTGCGGTCACCGGTGCAAATCTGGCATTTCCTGCCATCGAAAGTTCGTTCGCCGAAGCAAGCCGGTCGACCCTTTCTTGGTCGTTGTCAGGGTATTCGATTGTTATCGCCGCGTTCACGCTGCTCGGTGGACAACTGACCGATCGGCTCGACAGCGGCCGAATGTTCAAGATTGGCCTCGTCGTTTTCGGCTTGGGGAGCCTTCTCGCTGGTGCAGCGCCCGAGCCGCTGACGCTTATCGCTGGGCGGTGTGTTCAGGGCATCGGCGGAGCGCTGGTAGTTCCTGCATCGCTCGTGGTCGCAACATCGAGGTACCCGGTGGAACGGCACCCGTTTGTTATCGGCGTGTGGACAGCGTCGTTTCCTTTGGGGTCATCGTTTGCGCCATCGATCACTGCGGTGATTTTGCAGCTTGCCTCCTGGCGCTGGATGTTCTTTGCTACCTGTCTGCTTGCTGCGGCCGCTTGGGTAGCGTTCAAAGTTGCGGTCGACGGTGTCGCCCCAACGCCGCCGGGAGCGTCGGAGTCTGGGCCGACCGGAGCCAGCAACATGCCCGACTTCTTCGGCGTCATACTCGGAACTACTGCTGTTGGTCTGTTGTCGCTAGGAATCGTGCAAGGACCGCGGTGGGGATGGACAAGTTTCTCGGTGGTTGGCGTGCTCACCCTTGCTTTGGCGTTGTTCCCGGTTTTTGTGTGGCGCTCGCGGCGCCACCCGCGGCCGCTGATCAACCTCGACCTGTTCAAGATTCGCACGTTCTCGGTGGCAACGATCGTGAATGTCTTCATCAGCGTTGCGGGCACCGCAGTGTGGCTGATCTGGCCGCTGTTTTTGATCAATGAGTGGGACTACAGCCAAATTGAAGTGGGTCTGGCCATCACACCGACGCCGGTTATCGCCGGATTTGGTTCGCTGGCGATTGTGAAACTGACCGAGCGGATTGGGTTCCGGCTGGTGCTGACGGTAGGCCTTATCGCGTTGGCGCTGGGCAATCTGTGGTTTCTGGTGATGCTTGAAGGTGAACCGAATTACGTTGGCCGTTTCTTACCGGGCATCATCTTGTTTGGTATCGGCATGGCATGCACGTTTGCTCCGGTCAACGCCGCGGCGATGGTCGATCTCGACGTGGCCGAGTATGGCCAAGGCAATGCTGGATTCAACACCATCAGGTCACTGGCGAGCGCACTCGGTATCGCCGGCGCCATCGCAGCGCTGGGCGACAGCGATGCCGACATTGTCGCGGGCGTCGACCGGGCGTTCCTTTTGTTGTTGATCGTGGTAGTGGCCGGTCTTGCAGCGATGGTCGCTGCCTGGCCGAAAACGGCGGCCCGGCAGTAACCGAACCTTCTACATTTCGGTGTTTTTCCACTCGTTGAAGTAGGTGACCTCTTCGGCCGGTCGGCGCGCACCAACCCGGAAGGTGTCGCCGGTGTAGTAGGCCGTCGGCACGCATGCCAGCTGCATCACCGTCGACGGAATACCGAGGGCCTCACCGACCTCTTCGGCGCCGCCAAGGTGCAACGTTGTCCAAGCGGTGCCGATACCACGGGCGCGTGCGGCGAGCATGTAACTCCAAACCGCCGGGATACACGATCCCCACCAACCCTGGTTGTCGCCGCTGCCGTCCTGGTCCGGATGACCGAGTGCGCAAGGGATGACGAGGGCGGGGACCTGCTCGAGAATTTCGGCCAGATAGTCGCTCGACGACATGATCTTGTCGATCGTCGAGTTGCCCGGGTCTTTCTCGCCTACCGCTTGTTTCTGGGCGGCAATGTAGGGAGCGTACGTGCGCCGATAGGCCTCGGCGATGACCAGCTTCTTGTCGGGGTCATCAACAACCATCCAACGCCACTTCTGATAGTTGCCCCCGGCAGGCGACTGGGTCGACACCCGGATGCAGTCGAGGATGGTTTGCCGCGGCACCGGGCGGGTGAGGTCGAGACGTTTGCGAACCGCTCGCGTCGTGGTGAGCAGATGGTCGGCATTGGCCACATCAATGTCGGATGCGCTGTCGGTCATGTCGTTTCTTTCGCGTCGAGACTTCTCGCCACAGGGGCGATTCGGTAAGGTCCGAACATAGTAGGAACAGAGGCATCAACGACGTGGGGGAGTACATGCGTCTCGACCCGGACGAACTTTCGACCGACGAGTATCGACGAAACCCGACTGCGGTGTGGAAGCAGATGCGCGACGAACATCCTCTCTTCCACGATCCCAACACCGACGTTTGGTGGCTTACTCGCTATCAAGATGTGGTCGATGTCTTTGCCGATCACGAGACCTACTCGGCATCGACCTATGAGTTGAGTACCGGCCAAGTTATTGGACCGACACTGATTTCGCGTGACGACTATGGCCATGTTGTTCGCCGAAAAATTGTGGCGCCGGACTTCGTGGGCAATCGCCTCGCTGGCTACGGCCAGATGATTTCTGACTGCGCTACCGACCTTGTCGACAAGTTTGCCAGCGACGGCGAAGTCGATCTTGTACGCCAGTTCAGCGCTCGTCTACCGGTCGACGTCATCTCGGCGATGCTCGGCATGGAAGGCGAAGGTGACCTCTTCCGGCAATGGGTCACCGACATGATCATGGGATTGTCGGGCTCGCCTGAACTTCGCGTGAAAGGTCTTGAGGCCAAAGAAGCTTTCTGTTCGCACATCGCGCCGGCGCTCCAAAATGTTGACGATCCGCAGCGAATGGACCACATTGCCAAGATCGCCCGGGCCGAAGTCGAAGGTCACCGGCTTGACGAAGAGGAGATCACGGCGTTCTGCGGGCTGCTCTTTATCGCTGGCGGCGAGACCACTGACAAGGCCATTGCGAACATGTGGTGGAACCTGTTGCGACAACCCGACCTGTTTGACGAAGTCCTCGCTAACCCAGCGCTTTGGGACAATGCCTTCAGCGAGATGATGCGCCACACGCCTCCGGTGACCAGCGAAGACCGGTTCACCACGGCGCCGGTCGAGTGGTATGGCACCGAAATTCCGGTGGGGGCGAGGGTGCGTATTTCGATGGGGTCGGCTCACCGCGACGAATCGGTCTTTGCTAACCCCGACCAGTTCGACCTTCATCGATCCGACCTGCATCTCACCAAAGAGCTGCGTTCGGGCGCCGGGGCCGAAGAAGGGCGCAGCGGACACTTGGGTTTTGGCGTCGGCAAACACTTTTGCATCGGCTACGAGCTCGCCCGAACCGAAGCGATCGTCGGGTCGAAGCTCATCACCGAACGCTGCGCCGACATCGCCATCAAGAAGGGGTCCGACCCCTATCCGGTCATCGTGGGCAACGCGTTTCAAGCAGTACATCAACTGGAGCTGACCTTTACACCTGTGGCAGATCTGTCGAAGTAATTGACCGTTTGGTATGTTCTCGCCATGAGTAACTTGCCAACGACAACGTCAGAGATAACCGCCGAGTGGCTTACCGAGGCGCTCCACGAGTCCGGCACCTTGCCAGCTGGGGCAACGGTGTCGGCGGTCGCCATCGATCCAGCAGCCGCAGGCGTCGGGTTCATGGGCGAGGTTGGCAAGCTTGCCCTCACCTACGAAGGTGATGCCGGGTCCTCACCCGCCACGATGATGGCGAAGTTTCCGACCCAGTCGCCCGAGATCAAGACCATGATGCGGCCGACCCGTGTCTATGAACGCGAACATCGCTTCTACGCAGAGATTGCGGGCGAAACAACCGTGCGCACGCCCGAGATCTACCACGTCACCTGCAACACCTCGACCGACGAATCGGTCGAGGAGGAATACCTCCTGTTGATGGAAGATCTCGGCAACCTCACGCTCGGCGACCAGCTAGCAGGGGTATCGGTTGACCAGGCGCGGGCGGCGGTGGTTGGCCTTGCTGCGCACCACGCCCGTTTCTGGAACGGTGCTGGCATGGAGAACGCCGACTTCATCCCCGTCATCAACGGCCCGCTCAACAAGGCTGGCGAAGCCATATACGGCGCATCGCTGCCCGGCTTCAAAGAGGTGTTCGCTCACGCGCTACGGCCCGAAATGGTTCCCTACGCCGAGGCCTACGGGAAGAACCACCCCTTGTTGCTCGACAAGTTTGGCGCGATGCCCCACACGCTGGTGCACTTTGATTACCGGGCCGACAACCTCTTCTTCGAAGAAGACGGCACCGTGGTCGTTATCGACTGGCAGTCGATAAGCCAGGGTGGCGGCGCTGCCGACGTTGCGTATTTCCTCAGCCAGAACCTTTCGGTTGAAGACCGTCGGGCACACGAGGACGAACTCCTGCACGCCTATCACGACGCGCTCTCCGCAGCCGGTGTCACCGGCTACGAGTTCGACCAGTTTTTCCAGGACTACCGCGTTGGCGTTGTATACGGCTGGATCATTCCTGTGTTTGCCGTTGGCACGCTCGAC
The DNA here is from genome assembly GCA_938015295.1 of uncultured Acidimicrobiales bacterium. Taxonomy (GTDB): domain Bacteria; phylum Actinomycetota; class Acidimicrobiia; order Acidimicrobiales; family SHLQ01; genus CALLQB01. Next base: position 34,819 of record CALLQB010000013.1, on the reverse strand, counting down.
TCTTCGAGCGAGCGAGCCATGGCGTTGTGGACTGCGGTCATCGAACGCTCGCAAGCGGCAATCTTTGACCACAAGGCGTACGAATTTCTTGAGTTGTAGCAAATCTTGACGGGCTAAACGGTTGATTGGTCGGCCTTCGGGTCGGCCGGTCACACCTGAGGGGGATCAGCAATGGGTTATGTTCACGAGGTTTCGCCAGAAGGTATCGACGTCGGTTGTCCGGTCGACGCGATCGACTTCTTTCAACCGGAGATCAACGACTGCCCGTATCCGGCGTACACGGCCATGCGCGACGAAGCGCCGGTCTGGTACGACAAGCGAACAACGATGTTCATCGTCAGCCGCTACGACGATGTGAAGATGATTCTTCGCGACACCGAACGATTTCGTAACGCTCGACCCAAGACCCGTCAGGGACGTCGCACCCAGAAAATGATCGACCTCTATGAGGAAAAGGGTTGGGTGCCGGCACCCACGCTGGCGGGTCGCGACGATCCCAACCATAAAGAAATGCGCGGCATGTTCAACCATGCGTTTCGGCCGAAGAAAATCTCGGCACTCGAACCCGACCTCGATGCCCTAGCGCACCGCCTGATCGACGACTTTATCGGCGACGGCCGGTGCGATTGGGTGAAACAATTTGCCGTGCCGCTACCGCTCATCATGATCGGCGTGCAGATGGGCGCCAACGAAGAAGACATCTGGCGCATCAAGGGCTGGACCGATGCCTGGGTGCAACGCCTTGGTTTGATGCAAACCGAAGAAGAGGCCATTTGGTCGACCGAAATGGAGATCGAGGCCCAGCACTACTTCCAGCCCATCTTTGAAAGGCTGCGCGCTGAGCCCGACGACTCGTTGTTGTCTGATTTGGTGAACAACGAGGTTCCCGAATGGGGGCGGAAGCTCACCGACGAAGAACTCCACGCCGAAATGATGGCCGACACCTTTGTCGGCGGCTCCGAAACCTCGACCAATGCAATCTCGGCTGGGGTTCGTTTGCTCATCGAGAATCCTGCGCAATGGGAGAAACTCAAAGCCGACCCGGACAAATACGTTCCGGTGATGGTCGAAGAAGTGCTGCGGGTCGAGAGCCCGGTGCAACGACTGGTGCGCATGACGTCTGAGGACGTCGAACTGCATGGCGTGAAGATCCCTGAAGGCTCGTTCGTGAGCATTGCCTATGCAGCAGCGAATCGTGATGAACGAGAGTTCGATCGGCCCGCCGAGTTCGACCTCGATCGCGAGGATGCGCGCAACCACTTGTCGTTCGGATTCGGTATCCATCATTGTCTTGGAGCTCCGCTAGCCCGCCGTGAACTGCAGTACTCCTTCGACGCCGTTGCCAGGCGCTTCGATGAGCTGTGGTTTATCGAGGGCGAGAACGATTTCTCAATCGCCCCCAACTACCACCTTCGAGCCCTCAACCATCTCAACATTGGTTTCACTCCAGCCAGCTAACGCTCGGCCACTTCACTTCACCACTTCAAGGAGCTCAGCAGGCATGCAACACGTTGACGGCAAGGTCGCAGTAATCACTGGAGGGGCCAGCGGCATCGGCCTGGGCTTCGCCCATGCGTTCGGTACAGCGGGCATGAAACTCATGCTCGGCGACATCGAAGAGAAAGCGCTCGCTTCGGCATCTGCTGAGTTGACGGCGGCCGGTCACGACGTCGGCACCTTCGTGGTCGACGTGACCTCTGCTGAAGCGGTCGACGCCTTCGCAGACGCCACCTACTCGACCTTTGGCGGCGCACACCTTGTGTGCAACAACGCCGGCGTTGTCGAACGACACGATTCGTGGGGGTCGCTCGACGACTGGAAATGGGTCATCGACGTCGACCTGTGGGGTGTCGTACACGGCGTGCACTCGTTTGTGCCGCGTATGCTCGACGCCGGCGAAGATGGCCACGTGGTGAACACAGCGTCCACCGCGGGGCTACTCGGCTTCCCCGGCATCTCATCCTATGTGGCCGCCAAACACGCAGTGGTCGGCATGTCGCAATCGATGTTTCACGAGTTCGCCCACACCCCACTTGGTGTGTCGGTGTTGTGTCCGGGTGTCGTCGACACCAACATCAACTCAAGCCACCGAAACCGGCCAGGCGTCGATCCTGCTGCCGTCACCGGCGAAACCTTTGAAACCTACGAAGAGGTTCTGAGCACCGCCGACGTTGCCGGGATCGTGCTCGATGCTGTGAAGGCCGATCAGTTCTGGATTTTGCCGCACGAGCACTACGGCGAACAGGCGCTGAAAAACGCAACAGACCGGGTCGCGAAAGGCAACCCGGTCATGCCACGTGTAAAGCGGTAGCAGTTCGAGCGTTACGCCCTACCGCCGTTGACGCTGACGACCTGGCCGGTGATCCAGTTGGCTGCAGGGGATGCAAGAAAGACCACGGCGGCGGCAATGTCGCGGTCGTTGCCGATGCGACGAAGCGGGATCTTCATCTGCTTGTCGATCATGTCCTTTCGTTCGCCCTCGTAACCGGTGCTCTCGATGAAGTTGTCGGTGAGCACCGGGCCGGGCGAAACAGCATTGACCCGAACCTGCGGTGCGAGCTCGACAGAGAGGGTGGCGGTGAGCGAGTTGACGGCAGCCTTGGAAGCGCCGTACGGGCCATTCTTTACCTGCGGTCCCTTTGAGCTTTCCGACGAAATGTTGATTATCGAGCCCGTTGCCCCATCGGCGCGTTCGGATGCATTGATGTGCTCGGCGGCAACGACACAGCCCTGCCAAACCGCCTTGAGGTTGAGGTTGATCTGCGCATCCCATCGGTCTTCGGGCGTTCGTGTGAGGTAACGCGGCGTTGCATCGGGAAGGCCGCCGGCGTTATTGACCCACAGGTCAACGCCACCCATCTGCGCGGCCGCTGCAGCGCCAAGCGCTTCGAGTTCGCCGTGACCAGTCACATCGGTCGCATGGGCAAAGCCGCGGCGGCCGAGGGCTGAAATCTCGGCGGCGACAGCTTCGATCTCGTTGCTCGATCTCGCGCTGACCATCACATCTGCGCCGGCCTCGGCGAGGCACAGGGCAATGCCGCGGCCGATACCTTTGCCGCCACCGGTTACCACCGCTCGCATGCCGCCGAGTCCGAACTCGTCAAGAATTCCCACTGTTGTCTCCCTGTTTCGTGAACAGCTTTGACTCTGACACGTTCAGCTGGTTCACGTCGAAAGTTGCCTGCCTGTCGACCGGCGACCCATGGTGGTGACAAGTGCTGGCGACAAGTGCTGGCGACAAATGCTAGCGACAAATGCTGGCGAAAAAGGACACCAACATGGGCGAGAGCTACGAAGACCTGACCGGCTGCACGATGGATGACGACACTGAAGCGGCACTGCTAGCGGCACAAAAAGAATGCGTGTTCATGTGGACGACGAAGGCTGGTGAACCCTTCGGTGTGGTTATGTCGTTTCTCGAAAAGGACGGCACATTCTGGCTTACTGCGGCCGAAAAACGGGCTCGCATCTTCGCAATCAAGCGCGATCCTCGCGTAGCGATCGCCGTTACCAGTGTCGGCAGCAGTATGCGCGGTGGCCTGACGGCGTCGTACAAAGGCAACGCGATTCTTCATCAGAGCCAAGAGGTCAAAGACTGGTTCTATCCAGAGTTCTGCGCCAAAATTCGCCCCGACAACGAGGTGGCTCGTGCGTCATTCCAAGAACACCTCGACTCACCTGACCGCGTGATCATCGAGGTGACACCGCACTACAAACTCACCTTCGACAGCATGAAGATGTGGGAGCGCTCACCCGACGCGATTTCAGACGTGCGCCGCGCCGAACTCGAAGCTGAGGGGCTGACCTAGCCCCTCAGAGGCAGCGTTGGTTCGCGTGCCGCGACATAGGTTGTGAGCCCAGCAAGCGTCGCTCCGACGAGAAACGCGATAGCTAGCGGGGTCACCGTGCCTCCGCTCATCTGACTGTCGACGATTGCTCCAAGCACCGCGCCGCCTGCGGTGCGAGCCGCTCCGCTGACCGACGAGGCCGACCCAGCTACATGACCCAAAGGCTCGAGTGCCAGCGATGCGAGGTTTGGGTTCACCACCATGTGGCAGCTCAGCGAAAAGGCGAGCAACGGCATGAAGTGCCAGAAATCGGGCCGTCCGTCAGTCGCTAGCGCGAGGACGACAGCGGCTGTCGCGGCCGCTATGTCGGCGATGAAGGTGACCTGAAGAACCCGCAGCACGCCGACTCGTCCGACCACGAAGGCATTTAGCAACACAGCTAAGGCGAGAAGAAAGGCGACCGCTCCGAAGATAAAGGGAAACTGGGCCTTGCGATCGAACGTGTTGCTGATGAGCAGCTCCGAGCTGGCCAGCCACGACAGCATGGTGCCCTGCACAAACACCGTGGCGAGCGTGTAGAGCATCGAGACGCGGGTTCGCAGGATCTCGGCGTAGTTGCCCGTGATCGAGCGCCAGTGCAAGGGTTTGACGTGCTCGGGGGCCAGAGTTTCGGTGAGCCGGGCCGACCACACCGACATCAGGGCGACGAACGCAAGACAGAACCAAAATACGGCCCGCCAGTTGAACAGTGTGATGATCACCGTGCCGATGCTCGGGGCCATGATCGGAACGAGAAGGAAGACCGCCGTGGTGATCGACATCGCTCGGGCTAACGCTGGCCCCTGGTAGCTATCGCGGATGACCGCTGTGGCCATAACCCGTGAGGCGGCGGCGCCGATACCCCAGATGAACCGAAAGAACAGAATCCATCCAAGCGAAGGCGACAGGGCCGAACCCAACGCCCCAATCGCGTAGATCGTCATCCCGGCGACCAGCACCGGCCGCCGACCGAACCGGTCGGTGACCGGTCCCCACGCCAGTTGCGCGACGGAAAGGCCAAGGAAGAACACCGTGATGACGCGCGATATTTCGGTGGAGTTTGGCTCGAGGCCAAAGGCCACGCGCATGTCGCTGAAGGCCGGCAACATCATGTCGATTGCGAGGCCAAGCAGCGCCATAATCGCGGCGATCAGAAAAATCAGTTCGTTGGGTCCAACGCGCTGAGGAGCGCGGCCGGTTGCTGATGAAGTCAGTTTCTGCACCAGTCCGACATGCTCATGACGCCGACCCTACGTTGTCTGTATCCCGGTCTGTATCCCAGGCGGGCAAAGCGCCCGTCAACGCATGGTTCTTCGATCACCGGTGAGATGGATAACCATGGCTCTCGATATGCGACACTGTCACCTCCCGGCCTTTCTGGCCGGAAGCGACGAATTCAGGGGAGATTCAATGGTTCCAGCACAGGTAGCAGACATCACCGTCGGGTGGCTTAACGAGCGACTTGCCCACGACCCGCGGGTTGGCACGGTTGCCGCGATCGACGCGAAAGAAATTGGGGTCGGCGTCGGCATTCTGGGCGAAGTGGCGCGCCTCACGCTCACCTATGCCGACGGCGAGACAGGCCCAGCAACGATGATCGCCAAGTGTCAGTCGGTGTTTCCCGAAAACATCATGCTGTGCCAGATGATGGGCTTCTACGTTCGCGAGGTCAGTTTCTACAACGAGCTCGCGGACTCGCTCGAAGGCGTGCGGGTGCCGCATGCCTATGTTGCGGACATGGCCGAAGGTGGAGCGCCATTTGTGCTGCTCATCGAAGAGGTAGTCGGCGCCCGGATGATCGACCAGATCGAAGGAGCGAGCCGCGAGGACGCACTCAAGGTTGCGGAAACGGTCGCAGCACTTCAGGCGCCGCTTTGGAACAACGAGCGAGTCCGCTCTATCGAATGGCTGCCTCCGATGAACAACGATATGTACAAAGGGGCGCAGGCTTTGGGCGAAGCCAATTGGGACGCCTTCGTCGAGAACTGGGGCGACAAGGTTGATGCAGAGGTGCTGGGCTGGTGCGAACGTGTAACCCCGCTCTATCCCGCCATGCTCGACTGGTGGGCCGAATCGAGCCCCGTGACGATTGCGCACACCGATTGTCGGGCCGAGAACTATTTGTTTGGCGGTTCGGCGGGCGACGATGTGGTGACGATGCTCGACTTTCAGCTCCTCACACGACATGTGGGCACGTACGACATCTCAAATTTCCTTGGAATGTCGGTGACCACCGAGAACCGGCGGGCGTGGCAGGACGATGTGGTGAAGCATTACCACGAGTCGTTGGTAGCAAATGGAGTGACCGGCTACGACTACGAGCAGTGCCACCGCGACTTCCGGTTCTGCCTGTTGCAACAAGCGTGGGCGCAGCTCGCCGTGGCGAACCTCGACCCTGGGAATGAACGAGGCCGCACGTTGCTCAACGCCTTTGTCACCCGGTCCTTCGCGGCCGCGGCCGACAACAACGCTGGCGAATTGTTGGAATTGCTGTGAGTGAACGTCTGTCGTCGCCGTTTGCTTCTGACCTGCTGAAGGGGCGCACCGCGTTGGTAACCGGCGGAGGAACTGGCCTCGGCAAAGCCATCGCGATGGGTCTTTCGGCCGCCGGCGCCGACGTGGTTATCGCCGCTCGGCGTGAAGATGTTTTGGCCCCGGCTGCCGAAGAGATTGCGGCCGCTACCGGCGGCAAGGTCACCTTCGATCTTGTCGACATCCGGAACCTTGAAACGGTCGAAGCCCTTGCCGGCCGGCATGAAGAAGTCGACATGCTTATCAACAATGCTGGCGGTCAGTTTCCGCAAAAGGCACGCGACTACAGTCCGAACGGTTGGCGGTCGGTCATCGACCTCAACCTCAACGGCACGTGGAACATGACCCAGGTGTTCGGTAACCAGATGCTGTCGGGTAGTGGCGGCACAATCTGCCAGATCATCGCGATCGTCGGACGTGGCATGCCCGGCATCGCCCACACCGGTGCTGCACGTGCGGGAGTTCTCGAACTTTCCCGAACGCTCGCGTACGAATGGGGACCGAAGGTCCGCATCAACTGCGTCGCGCCAGGGGCATTCCACACCGACGGGTGGGAAGCTACCTACGACGAAGAGGTAGGCCAGGACATGTCGGGCGTGCCGTTGCCATACCCGGGCCGTCCCGAAGATATCGCCAACTCGGTGGTGTTTCTGGCCTCGCCAGCCTCGGCGTACGTCACTGGCGAAATCCTTTACGTCGACGGCGGCCACGCGCTCCAAGGGCCAATCTCGGCCCTTCCCGCAGACGGTTACCCCGAACGCAACGAACCCCCATCGCTCAAATAGGGGTCAGGCACTTATGGGGTCAGGCACTTTAGGTGCCTGACCCCTATTTCTTGGTTCTTAGGCTTACGAGGTTGAGAGGGCCTCGCATGACGGTGGCTTTGGCATCGCGGCGGCGGCCACAGAACCAGACGCCAGCATCGTCGTCGGCTTCAAGGTTCTTGATCCACTGCGAATCGCTACGGACGGTCGACACGACCACCCGGTCGCCGAGCCGAACACCCAGCACTGGCACCTCGCGTGCGAGACCGCTCTTTCGGCCTGTCGTTTCAAGTACGACGGCACCAAGCCCGACTGGCAGGGGCGAGCCCAAGCCAGCCTTGACCAGTGGCTTCACATAACGGTTGAGAGACCGAAACAGCTCCTGGGTTGCATCTGGCTTCGCCGCATTGTCCATGCCACCAGTAAACCACCCAAAACAACAATTAGGTCAGGCAATGGGGTCTCAGGCAATGGGGTCAGGCACCGTAAGTACCTGACCCCAAAAGTGCCTGACCCCTTTGAGTTAGAAGGCGACTCGTTTGGTGTAGCCGCCGTCTACTACGAGGTTTTCGCCGGTTACCCACGAGGCTGCTGGGCTCACCAGGAAGGCGACAGCGTTTGCTACCTCGTCGGTGCTGCCGAGCCGACCCGACGGATGGGTCTTGATGGCGTCGTTGTACATGTCGGGCACAGCGTCTTTGATCTTGCTCCACCCGCCGCCATCGACCCAGATCGGGCCTGGCGAGACAACGTTGGCGCGGATGCCCTTGTCGCCAAGCGACTGCGAGTAGCCGGCTACCAGGTTGATGAGGCCAGCTTTGAGGACGTGATAGCTGCCCATGCCGTTGCCGAAGTGCTCGAGAGCGGCGGTGGTGGAGATCGCCAAGATCGCCGCACCGTCGGAAGCCTCAAGGTGGGGGAGCGCAGCATCGACCATGTGCACGAGACCCATGATGTCGACGTCAAGGGTCTGCTGAAATGCCTCAGCTGTGGTCTTGCCCGCGCCACCGCCACTGGCGTTCGAGATCACGATATCGAGCCCGCCCATCGCATCAGCAGCGGAGGCGACCCATGCGGTAAGCGCTTCGCCGTCGGCCGCGTCGACGACCGAGCCGTGCACGTCGCCTCGGCTCGAAAGCTCGGCGATGGCAGCGTCGAGGCCCTCCTGGCCACGCGCCGAGATCGAGACCGTTGCGCCCTCGTCGAGAAGCGTTTCGGTGATGGCTCGGCCAATTCCCCGGCTTCCGCCGGTGATGATGACCTTCTTGCCGCTAAGTCCGAGATCCATAAAGTTCCTTTGTGATGGTGTGAATGCGTGGGTGGTAGAGAATGCGAAGTGCTGAAGAGAAACTAACCGCTTGATATGTTGAAGGCCATCTTGCCGGCCTTCTCGTGCTACGTTCGCCAGCAATTGCAACCAGTTTGAAACTCAAGGGGGAACGACATATGTCGCTTGTCGGTGCAAAGGTTCTTCGCAAAGAGGATCCGAATCTCATTACCGGGCGAGGGCAGTTCGTCGACGACCTTTCGCCCGCCGGCACTGCGTATGTGGCCTTTGTTCGCAGCAACGAAGCGCACGGCCGCATAACCAACGTCGATACGGCCGAGGCAGTTGCTATGCAGGGCGTCTTAGCAGTTTGGACCGCATCCGACGTCGCCGACCTACCCGGACTCGGGGTACCCGGACTCGAACGTCCGCTGCTCGCCGCCGACAAAGTTCGGTTCGTTGGCGAATCGATTGCGGTCGTCGTCGCTGAGACGCGTGCGCAGGCGGTCGACGCCGCCGAGGCCGTGCTCGTCGACATCGACCCGCTGCCCGCCAGCCCCACGATTCAGTCGGCCATCGCCGAGGGTGCAGCGCCCCTCGACGAAAACGTTGGCGCCAACGTTATCTTCATGCTGCCGATCGAAGATCCCGACATCGATCCCGCCCTTGCGGCCGCGCCGCGCCGACTCAGCACGCGCATGGAAAACAACCGCTGTGTGCCAACGCCGATCGAAACCAACGTGGTTCTCGCCGATTGGGGCCCCTCTGGGCTGACGCTTTGGGCCACCCATCAGGCTCCTCACCATCTGCGAAACACCGTCGCCACCTACTTTGGCTTAGCGCAAGACACCACTCGGGTAATTACGCCCGACGTCGGCGGCGGCTTCGGAGCGAAGATCAACTTCACCCCCGATCTGTTTCTGGTGCCCGCACTATCGCGGGCGCTTCGTCGTCCGGTGAAGTACACCCAGACCCGATCCGAGAACGTGCTGATGATGTACCACGGCCGAGCGCAAGAGGTCGATATCGATGTGGGCTTCGATGACGACGGTAGCCTGCTCGCTCTCAAAGTCGACGTCTATCAGGACAACGGTGCCTACGCCGACCCAACCGGTATGGGTCTACCGGCGCTAACCACCACGATGGCGGCCGGCTGTTACAAGATTCCCAAGGTGGCCGTCGGCTGGAAAAACATCCTGACCAATGCCACACCGGTCGCTGCCTACCGGGGCGCCGGTCGACCCGAGGCGGCATTCTACATTGAGCGCATCGTCGATATGGTCGCTGATGAACTCGGGCTAGACCCCGTCGAGATCCGGCGCCGCAACTTCATTCCCGAAGACGAATTTCCCTATGCCACCCACAGCGAAATCGCGGTGTACGACAGCGGAAACTTCGCCGGCGCACTCGATGAACTGCTGAACATCATGGATTATCCGGCGCTTGTGCAGGAGAAGGCCGCGGCGATCGATGACCCAACGAAGCCGCTGCTCGGTATCGGCTTTGCGACATGGCTCGAGATTGCCGCCTTCGGTCCGCCTGGGGCGCTTGAAGGATTCGGCCACCTGGCGTCGTGGGAGTCGGGCCAAGTCCGGGTGCAGCCCGATGGCAGCGCCATCATCTACACGGGAGCATCGCCGCACGGTCAAGGCACCGTTACCACGCTCGCGCAAATTGCGGCCGACGAACTCGGCATCGACTTCGACAAGATCTCGGTGCGCCACGGCGACACCGCCACAGTGGTGCAGGGCATTGGCACCATGGGTTCGAGGGCAACTGCGGTCGCCGGCGAAAGCGTCAAACAGGCGGCGACGAAAGTCACCGAAAAGGCGAAGCTCATCGCTGCGCATCTTCTCGAAGCCAACCCCGAGGACATCGAGGTCAACGATGATGCGTTCAGCGTGAAGGGCACGCCGGCGAAGTCAGTGCCCTGGAGCGAGGTCGCCTGGAAGAGCTTCCAGAACCTTGAACTTCCCGAGGGCGTAGATCCGGGCAGCCTCGAGTCCACCGTGCACAACGCTCCACCAAACTTCAGTTTCCCGTCGGGGGCCTACGGCTGCGTGGTCGAGATCGACAAGATGTCGGGCGACACCCGAGTGCGTGACATGTACCTCGTTGACGACTGCGGCACGGTCATCAACCCGCTGCTAGCTGAAGGTCAGGTGCACGGCGGTGTAGCTCAGGGCATCGCCCAAGCGTTGTACGAGAAAATGGAATACGACGCGAACGGGCAACCGCTCACCGCGACGCTGGTCGACTATTTGGTTCCCGGCGCTCCCGACCTGCCCACCTACACGTCGAGCCGCACCACCACCGTCACACCGAACAACTCGCTTGGTGCGAAGGGCATCGGCGAGTCGGGGTCGGTGGGTGCACCGCCAGCGGTTGTTAACGCAGCCGTCGACGCCCTAAGTCATCTCGGCGTGCGACATATCAACATGCCGCTCACGCCACAAAAAATATTCAGCCTGCTCCATGAGGGAGGTGCGTAATGGAAAACCGTCCATCAAACGTTCCAGTGACCATCAACGTCAACGGCAATGCCCTGAGCGCCGAGGTCGAGCCCCGAACGCTACTGGCGCTCTTCTTGCGAGACGACCTACACCTGACCGGCACACACATCGGCTGCGATACATCAAACTGTGGCGCTTGCACCGTGCTGCTCGACGGCGACGCCGTGAAGTCCTGCACCGTGTTGGCTGTGCAGGCCGACGGTCGCGACATCACCACCATCGAAGGGGTCGCTGGCGACGACGGCTCGTTCTCGGCGGTGCAAGAAGGATTCCGTCAGGAGCACGGCTTGCAGTGCGGCTACTGCACTCCCGGCATGATCATGGCGGCCACCGCACTGCTGGCCGACAATCCCAACCCGTCAGAACACGACATCCGCCACAACCTCGAAGGCAACCTGTGTCGTTGCACCGGCTACCAAATGATCGTGAACTCGGTCAGATGGGCGGCTGAAAACCCCGACGGCGTGTCGGTGTCTGTCGGGGGACAGGGGGCCCACTCATGATCCCCGCAGCATTCGAGTACAAAAAGGCCGGTAGCGCAGACGAAGCGATTGCGCTACTTACCGAATATGGCGACGAAGCCAAACTTCTCGCAGGCGGCCATAGCTTGTTGCCGCTGATGAAGCTCCGCTTGGCTCGACCCGAGGTCCTCATCGATATCGGCAACGTCGCCGACCTTTCTTACGTACGTGAAGATGGCGACCACATCGCTGTTGGTGCACTCACCCGTCACCGCGACGTCGAACGTTCCGACGTTCTTCGTTCCGCGTTGCCGGTGCTGGCCCATGTGGCCTCAACTGTCGGAGACCCGCAGGTTCGCAACCGCGGCACCATTGGCGGCTCGATCGTTCATGGTGACCCTGCTAGTGATCTGCCATCGGTCGTGTTGGCCACGGGTGCCACCTTGGTGGTCCGCGGTTCTGGCGGACAGCGCGAAATCGCGGCTGCCGATTTCTTCGTTGATTTCCTTGAGACTGCCGTGGCCGCCGATGAGCTGCTCACCGAGATCAAGTTTCCCAAGAGCAATGGTGCCGGTTGGTCGTTTCAGAAATTCAACCGTCGCGCACAGGACTGGGCGATTGTTGGCGCAACCGTGGTCGGCGGCGACAACCCTGGCGTGTCGTTGGTGAACATGGGGAGCAAACCCGAACTTTCGGTTGCCGCGACCGAGGCCATGGCAAGCGGTGCAAGCCCTTCCGACGTTGGCGCAGCAGCGGCTGATGGTGCAGCGAACCCGCCCGAGGACCTTTCGGCCAATGTCGCGTATCGGCGTCACCTCGCCCGCTCGCTCGTCGAGCGAGCCGTCGCCGAGGCGTCGAACTGAGCGGGCTGATCGACCTCCATGGTCATGTCGTTCTCGACGGCGCCATGGGAGCTGCAGGCGACGCCTGCGGCCCCGAAATCGGCGAGTACGACGACGGTACGCCGTACTTTCGGGTTGGCGACTGGCGCCTCGATGGGGTGCCGTACCGTGGTTCGTTGTTTATGGAGGTCGAGCTGCGGATAGCGGCGATGGATGAGGCAGGCATTGCCGTGCAAGCACTGTCGCCGAACCCGCTCACCTACCTGCATCACATCGAGTCGCCGAACGCTGTCGATTACTGCCGTCAGCACAACGACGATCTTGCTGCCATGATCGCCACGCACCCGGGTCGCCTTGTCGGGTTCGCCTCGCTTCCAATGCAGGATATCCCGGCAGCCATCGCCGAGTTGCGCAGGAGCGTGACCGAACTTGGCCTGCTCGGTGGCTACATCGGCACCGACTTTGGTGTGCACCTCGACGATGGCCGGGTCGACCCTTTCTACGAGGCGTGTGTCGAGCTTGATGTTCCGCTGTTCTTTCATCCTGCGCCTTCAGGTCTCGATGGAGCCTTGCGCGACGACCGCATGCGCCGTTTCGACCTCGACTTGGTGATTGAATTTTCCTACGAAGAGATGATCACCGTGGCGATGCTTGTGTTCGGCGGAGTCACGATGCGTCACCCGAAGCTCGACATATGTGTGTCGCACGGTGGCGGTTCGACACCGATGCACCTGGCAAAGCTTCGCAAGCTCGCAGAACGACGTACGTCGTCACCGGATTGGATTCGTGAACCAGGTGCATTCGATGAGGCCTTTGGCCGGTTGTGGTTCGACATTCACGTGACCGGCGATGCTGAGTTCGCTTTTGCTGTCGACCAGCTTGGCACTGACCACCTGGTTTTCGGCACCAACTTTGGCGGCTGGGACAAAGGCACGCTTGGCCACCTTGGCGATCTTGCCGCAACGCTGAACGACAACGCTCGCAAGCTGGCCCGACTCGACCGCCGCCCTGACTTGGCCTTGTAGGCGCAGGTGAGCAGTACAACCAACGCGAGTAGCAGCAACACCAGAGCAGTTCTGCTCACTGGTGGTTGGGCCCATCCGCCGAGTTTGAGTACGTCGTTGATCGCCCAGCTTGGTGACCGGTTTGCTGAAGTCGATGTGGTGACCGACCCCTTCGAAGTAGCGGCATCGCTGCAGGGCGATATCGACCTCTTGGTGGTCAACGCCTGCTGGTTTGCGATGACCGACGCTCGCTACAACGACTCCCAGCGGGCCGAGTTCGCGGTGCCACGCAACGAACACCTCGAAGCAAGCATTGCTCGACAGCTCGATGCCGGCACACCCTTGCTCGCTCTTCACACGGCCGTGTTGTGTTTCGACGGCTGGTCACCGTGGGTCGATGCTTTGGGTGCAGCTTGGGACTGGTCGACGAGCTTTCATCCGCCACCGTCAGAGCTCACGATACAACCCGAGCCCGGGACGACTCTCCTGTCGGAACCCATCGTTGTTCTCGATGAGGAATATCAAGGGTTGCAGATGAGCGCACGGGTAGAGCTTGTGGCTCATTCCGCATCCGGACACCCGCTGGTGTGGACGGTCTCGTCCGGAGCGGGGAGGGTAGCGGTTGATCTGCTTGGTCACGGATCGACCTCGTTGGACAATCCTGGGCACCGCCTACTTATCGACAACCTCATCGATTGGCTGTGCGAGTTCGGCGGCGGCGCCCAGTAACTAGCGGAGTGCGGAGCGGGTCCTACGAGAACAGATCCTGCGCCATACGCACCATGTTGACGTCGCCACTAATGAGCATCGTGGTCACCACCGTTTCTTTCCACATTTCGATCTCGTCTTTGATCTTGTCGATCGGTCCGACAAGCGAAATCGCCTCGACCATCTCGGTGGTCACCGCGGCATGCGCATCGTTCTTGTTGCCCGCCAGGTAGAGCTCCTGAATCTTGTCGCATTCGGCTTCGAACCCCATGCGAGCAAACACGTCGTAGTGGAAGTTCTGGCCCTTGGCGCCCATGCCCCCCACGTAGAGAGCGATGAACGGGCGCACGAAGTCGGCGCAGGTTTCAACGTCGTCGCCAGGAATCATGATGACGGTGGCCGGCACCTCAAAATCGTCCCAAGTCTTTCGGCCGCCCTTGTCGAACCCTTCCTGCAGACGGTCTCGATACCAGTCGTTGTCTTTCGGCGCGAAGAAGAGTGGGAGCCAGCCATCGCAGATCTCGGCCGAAAGCGCGACGTTCTTTGGGCCTTCGGCTGCTAGGTAGATCGGGATGTCGTTGCGAAGGGGATGCACTGTTGACTTCAGCGGTTTGCCCAGACCGGTTCCACCCGGATATGGCATCGTGTAGTGCTTGCCCTCGAACTCGACTCGGTCTTCGCGGGCGACGATCGTGCGGACGATCTCGACAAACTCGCGAGTGCGTTCTAGCGGCCGGGGATACGGCTGCCCGTACCAGCCTTCGACGACCTGGGGGCCCGACGCGCCTAGGCCCAAGATGAACCGGCCACCCGAAAGGTGGTCCATGGTGATCGCGGCCATCGCTGTCGCCGCAGGGGTACGTGCCGACATCTGCACGATCGAGGTGCCGAGCTGCACATTCTCGGTGCTTGCTCCCCACCAAGCCAGCGGTGTTAGTGCGTCGGACCCGTAGGCTTCTGCGGCCCAGATGGAGTGCCAGCCCAGCTTGTCGGCCTCAGCGATGGCTTCGACGACTCCTCCTGGTGGTCCTGCGCTCCAGTAGCCGGTGTTGTAGCCGAGTTTCATAGGTTCCTTAGTCTCAAGGGTCGAAGGGGTGTGGTTGTTCAGGTTCAACCCGTTTGTAGTCGGTCCAGCATGCCATGGCGAGACGAGCCGACGATGCTACGGCACGGCCTTACGCTCGATCTCGTCGGTGAGGGCCGTAACGGCGTGTACGCCGGCCCGAATGAACCATCGGGTTGACCCCGTCCAGAGCCGTGTGGGTAACACCTCGATGATCGTGAGGTTGTTCGATGCGCTTGGGTACACCCGAACGACGACCCGACGCACAGGTGGGAAGACCGCCCAAAGATGGCCCTCGAATGCGACCTCGTTTCTGCCAGCATTCGGCGTGCCGGAAGCGCGATCGCCGTCGGCGACTCGCACCGTCGCCGTGCCGCGCGTTATCGCGAGTCGACGAAAGAGTCGTCCCGTGCTCGTTCCTCGATTGAGGTGGTTGACCACGATGGTCGGCGACAGTCGTGTCGCCTGCACAATCTGGGCAACCGGCTTGCTGATTGCTGAATTGTCGGAGGCGACACTGACGCTGAACCGGTCCTGTCGGCGTTGATCCAGACGTTCGGACAAGCGGTGGCCGTGGCTCTGCACGGTAGAGCCGTCCAAAGACGCAGCTTCGGTGCTCCCGACCGGCACGCCATCGATCCACTCGATATCGGTGAGCGGGGCGGTTCGTCGTGACCTCATGTGCTCACCAGTTTGGGTCACCGGCCTACACGTGTCGAGGTGTCGAGATGTCGAGCAAAATAGTTCAACTCTTGACCAATTTGGCTTCATCGGTCAAGATGAACGCACTCGTCCTAGGAGATTCACATGCCTCGCAACTTCTTGACCTTTGTTGGAGCCGTCCTGATGGCCGCCGCGCTGCTTGTGAGTCCAGTTGGAGCCCAGGGCGCCGAAGACGACCCAGCGCAGGTCGAGGCCGGAATGGCCGTGTACGAAGCGAGCTGCGCTGGCTGTCATGGCGCCGATGGTATGGGCTCTGACCGCGGACGTTCGCTCACCGACGTCGCAGGCGAAGCCGACCGAGCGGTGCATTTCGCAAGTGTCGCCAACGGCAAGACCGGCATGCCGCCGTTTGGCGACAACCTTTCCGCCGAAGAGATTGACGCAGCTATCTCCTATGTCCGGTTGACCTTTGTAAGTGAGAGCGCAGAACCGGCTGCTGAAGAGATGGAAGAGATGGAAGAATTGCCGGCGACCGGCGCCGAGTCGCTGTACCTCGCGATGTTCGGCGCAGTACTGCTGTCGCTTGGCCTCGTGCTTCGCCGCAGTGCGACGCTGCGGTAGATCCGCATCGATCTGACCCGCAGGGGTCGCCCAACTACGCTGTGACCCTTCGGTGAAGGGGACACTATGGCTGAAATCAACGGATCGATTGCGCTTGTTACGGGCGCCGGCTCGGGTATTGGAGCGGCTCTTGTCGCGGCGTTAAACCGCGAAGGCGCCAAGGTCCTAGCGGTCGACCGAAACGCCGACGCGCTCTCTCAGTTTTCTGGCGACGACAACGTGATTGCCCATGTTGCCGACGTAACCAGCGAAGAAGCGAACGTCGCCATGTGCGATCGAGCGGTCGCTGAACTCGGTGGTCTGGATCTGGTGTTTCTCAATGCCGGTGTCCTCGGTCGACCGCGCGAGTTGCACCGCGACCCCTATGTCGCTGGCGATCTCGACCTCGATGACTTCCGTGCGATGATGCCGGTAAACCTCGACGCGGTCGTCTACGGAACCATCGCTGCAGCAAAGGCGATGGCGGCAGTTGGCGATCGTCCTGGCGGCCGAGCGATTGTCGCAACCGCGTCTACGGCTGGCCTCGTTTCCTGGCCGGCGACCCCGTTTTATTCAGCGGCAAAACATGGAGTTGTGGGCTGGGTTCGAGCGATGGCCGAAGCGCTCGGCCGCCAGAACGTCACCATCAACGCCATTTGCCCCGCCGGGGTCGCCACGCCACTCGTCGGGTTTTCTGCCGACGACGACTTCGACACCAATCGACTCTTGTCGCCAACGCAGGTCGCTGACGCGATGGTCGCAACGGCCGCTGGCGCCGAAACTGGACAAGCTTTCAGCGTTGTTGCCGGACGCGACGATGTTCGCCAGTCGCACCCGTTCAACGAGGTGCCAGGGTTTCCCTAGGCCAATCGCTGGCCTCAGCCGCGAATATTGATTTCCACCAACACATTGTTGGGGTCGCGAACGAAGATTTGCTTGAGCTGGATCTCTGGTCGCTCGTCGGCCTTGTAGTCGAGGCCTCGAGCGTCGAGGGTGTCCTTCATCGCCGCGAAGTCGGTCCCTTCGAACGCAATATGGTTGAACGCCCCGGTGGCCGATGCAGGTTGAGCGTCGCGGAAGTTCAGGTGCACAACTGCCTGCTCTCCGAGAAACAACCAGGCGCCAGGGAAACCAAAATCGGGTCGAAGGTCAGGCCGGTTTACCAACCCGAGAACCTCGGTGAAGAACGCGATGGTTTCGTCGGGGAGCGCAGTGTCGATATTGATGTGCTCGATGCCCTTGATGCTCATCAGATCTGACGCTCGTGCCCTTCCCAATAGTGTTCGCGTAGCTTGCGTTTTTGCACCTTGCCGGTGCCGGTGCGGGGCAATTCTTCGAGAAAGTCGAATGATCTCGGGCACTTGTACCCGGCGAGGTTTTCGCGGCAGAACGCAGCCAGCGTTGCCTGCAACTCATCGTTGGCTTCCACGCCGTCGTTTGGCACAACGATGGCTTTGACCTCTTCGCCGAACTCTTCGTTCGGCACTCCAATGACGGTGACATCGGCGACCAGGTCGTGGCCGCCTAGGGCGCCCTCGATCTCGGCCGGGTAGATGTTGACGCCGCCCGAGATAATCATGTCGATCTTGCGATCGCTGAGCCACAGGTAGCCGTCGTCGTCGAGGTAACCCATGTCGCCGGTGGTGAACACGCCCGGTTCGCGGTGCGCCTCTTCGGTCTTCTCGGGGGCTTTGTGGTACTCGAAGTCCTGCCCCATACCGTTGCGAAAGTACAGCGTGCCTTGCTCGTTTGGTCCGAGGAGTTTGCCGTCGTCGTCGACGACCATGATCTCCATATGGTCCATGGCGGGCCCCACGCTGCCGCCCTTCGCCAGCCATTGTTCAGAATCGATGATGGTGATAACCGAGCCTTCGGTCGAGCCGTAGTACTCGGTGATCTTTGGCCCCCACCAGTCGATGAGGGAACGCTTGACCACCGGGGGGCACGGTGCTGCGCCGTGAAGCACCAACTCGAGCGACGAACCGTCAAACGATGCTTTGATGTCATCGGGTAGATCGACGAGCCGTTTCATCTGGGTCGGCACCAAGTGGATGTTGGTGGCTTTGTGCGTGTCGATGAGCTTGAGCACCTCGGCGCTGTCGTACTTGTGCTGCATGACGGTTGCGGAACCAGCCATCATCGGTAGGAACGAAAACGCCCACTGGGCCGAGTGGTAGACCGGTCCGCAAAGAACGGTGATGCCGGGCACCGTCATCATCGCTGCGAACCCGGCCCCGATCAGATGCCAGATCTCGGGTGTTGTGCCAGGTTCCATGTTGGCCATCGAACCGCGGACACCCTTGGGGTTGCCGGTGGTGCCAGAGGTGTAGAACATCGGCCCACCGAAGCTCTGGTCATCAGGCTCGTTGGTTGCCCCTGCCGAGACGAAGTCGTCGTAGTTGCCGAACCGGCCTGTCGCTGGTGCGCCGGCCACTAGCGCCAGCTCGATGCGGCTGGACCGTTCATCTTCGAGTGCCTTGGCGACGGTCTCGACGAACTGATGGCCGGCAATGACCGCCTTCGAATCGGAGTCGTCGAGAATGTAGGCGATCTCGGGAGCGACGAGGTGCCAGTTGATCGGCACGAATGTGACGCCCATGTTCGAGCAGGCAAGAGCTATCTCGAACCATTCGATCCGGTTACCGCTGACGATCGAAATGGTGTCGCCGGCCATAATGCCCGCAGACCGAAAGCTGTGAATCACCTGATTGACTCGGGAATCGAGCTCGGCCCAAGTCAACATGGCGAAGTCGTCGACCAGCGCCATCTCTGACCCTCGTTGCTCGGCAAAGCCTTTGGTCAGGACAGACATATGGTGCGCTCCTTAGGATGCGTTAAAAGGATTGATTTCTGTTTGCAGAGATTTCACATGGTCGAAGTCGTTGACCGACACGACAGCCCGACGATCGTCTACCCCGCGAACGGTGGTGATCGACGTGTGATGGATGGTACACACCCGGTCAATCGCAGACTGAAAGCAGTGCGAAAGATAGGTGTTGATGACGCCGCCGTGACAGGCCACAACGACACGGTCGCCTAGGTGGCTGTCGATGATCTGATCGATTGTCGACACGATCCGCGAACGAAAAGCATCGACAGGTTCGGAGTGGGTGTAGGCGTCCCACATGTTGGTGCGGTTGGCTTCTTTGTAAATCGCTCGGACCGCGTCGGCGCCGATCGAGTCGAGCAGGCCAACATCTTGTGGAACATTCGCGAACAGGTTGATTTCCTGAAGTTCGTCGCGCACCTCGGGCGTCTGGCCGTGATGACCAGCAATGGCTTCGCCGGTATGCAGGGCCCGTTGGAGGGGGCTGGCGTACACCATGGCGATATCGGTCGAAGCGAGGCGCTCGCCGACCGCGGCCGCCTGCTGGCGGCCAAGGTCAGAGAGCGGAGCGTCGATGCCGTCGGCAACGACCATGTTTGGAACAAACGCCTGCTCGCCGTGTCGTACGAGCAGCACTTCGCAAACCCCGTCGAGGTCAGGAAGAAAGGAGGCGCCAAGATCGACTGATCTGGCCACCCTTACTTGGCCAAGATGGTGACGCCGGAAATACCGGGGGCACCGTACACGTGGGTGTAGGCCGTCTTGGGGTTGTTTGGCACCTGACGTTCGCCAGCATCGCCACGCAACTGGAGCACATTCTCGTACACCTGGCGAAGACCCGATGCGCCGATTGGTTCGCCGTTTGCGAGGCAACCGCCGTCAGTGTTCACCGGAAGGCGGCCACCGATCTCGGTTTCTCCCATAGCGAGCATATGTTCTTGTTCGCCATGTTCGCAGAAGCCGTTTTCGGCCATGTGCATGATCTCGGCACCGGATTCGGTGTCTTGTAATTGCGCAACATCGATGTCTTCGGGACCGATTCCCGCCATCTCAAAGGCTGCAGCTGATGCGTCGACCGTTGGCCCAGCGTTGTGCTCGAGCGCAACACTCGGGGCCATCACCTCGAACGAACCGAAACGACGCGAACGCACCACGGCGCTCTTGAGGTACACAGGAGTGTCGGTGTACTTGTGTGCTTGGTCGGCGCGGGCAAGGATCAGCGCGACGCCCCCCTCGCCAGGTGAACAGAACATGTACTGGGTGAGCGGATAGCTGAGCATCGCTGATTCTTTGACTTCGTCCATGCTCAATGGCTTGCGTCGCCAGGCGTTTTCGTTCTTCGAACCGTTGCGGAACGCCTTCTCCGAGACTCGGGCCAGTGAATCGTTGCTGATGCCGTATTCGTGCATGTAGCGGTTGATCTTCATGCCGAAGAACTGCGTGGTGAGCGCCATACCCGACTCGCCGTACCAGTCGCCAAGCCCTGACGACCTGGTGTTGACGCGAAAAGCGCCGCGTTCGTGTTTGTCGAAACCAATGGCGATACCAAGGTCGAACATGCCGGACTTGATCGAGTTGTAGGCCGAGAACAATGCCGAGCCGCCGGTGGCGCAGCCGTTGACGACGTTGATGAACTGCAGGCCGGTAAGGCCGAGTTTGCTCACCATTGTGTCGGGGTTTCCGGCTGCTGCGCTGCCGCCGAACGCGAACTGGATGTCGGACCATTCAACGCCTGCGTCGGCGCAGGCCGTGCGAACGGCGGACACGCCCATATCCATGCCGGAAACGCCTTCGTGGCGCCCGAATGGGTGCATGCCGATGCCTACGATTGCTACATCATCTGTGGTCATGTCGATTCCTAACTCGCGGTTGGGGCGAACGCGAAGGTCACAACTTCGTCGCCGTCGTCATTGGTGTACAAAGGCACGAAGGTAAGTTCCATCTCCATGCCGATTTCGATGTGTTCGGGGTCAGACACCGTAAGACGGGTTTCGACCTTTACTTCTCCGGGCAGTTCGACGTAGCCCACGCCGAATGGTTCGAAGGTTTTGGGGCTGGCATCGCCGGCGTAGGGCGGCGACTTTGGCGGATAGCCCTGCACCGTCCAGGTCCAGAGCGTGCCGGTGCGGCCGAGTTCGACCGTTTCGGTTGTCTGTCCGCTGCACTTGGGGCATCCGGATTGGGTGGGGAACATGACGTTCCCGCAGTCGGTGCATTTGCTACCGATGAGACGTGGTTCGTCGGATGGCCAGGTGAATACACCCTCGGCGACCGGCACTTGCTTACCCATGAAATGGAGCTCCCGAATGTTTGGACTGTTCGCAGCGTATGCGAGGACGATCCGTGTCTTTGGCTGCGAGAATTCTCGCACGTACTAACTGTAGACAACGGTAGTCAATAAACTAACCAAGCGATTAATTCTTGCCCAGATCGGCTCGCAGAATGATTCGTCGCCAAAGCGTTCGGGACTAGTTGCGGTGAGGACAAACGTGACACCATCGGACACTCATGAGTGCTGAACCGCTTGCAATGTTTGTCTCTGGCGAGTCGTCTGGGGCTGCCTCTCACGAGGTCGTCGTCCCTACGTTGCTCGCCCAAGGTCCTTGGGATCCAACAACGCTCCACGGTGGACCTGTCGCCGGCATCCTCGCTCGGGCCATCGAGCACGTCAAGGTGCCGTACCCCGCTCGAATCGGCCGACTCACCATCGACCTGCTGAAACCGGTACCGATGGCGCCGTTACATCTCGAAGCCGAGGTGGTGAGAGCGGGTCGAAAAATACATGTCGTCGACGCACGGCTAGTGCACGAAGGTTCGCTGGTGTCGCGTGCATCGGCCGTATTGGTCCACAGCGGCAACGACCTTTCTGCGGC
This sequence comes from uncultured Acidimicrobiales bacterium, assembly GCA_938015295.1. Lineage (GTDB taxonomy): Bacteria > Actinomycetota > Acidimicrobiia > Acidimicrobiales > SHLQ01 > CALLQB01. The sequence continues at coordinate 12,875 of CALLQB010000013.1, read as the reverse complement.
TGTCGATACTGAGCTGAACGAGGTCGCCGCTGGGTCACGCCCGCCAGACCACAACGCTCCGTTGTCTGAAACGTTTATGCCGAGCGGCTTCGACGACTGGACGCCGCCGGGTTTCACCAACGCGATGGAGTTGCGCCGCGTCGTCGGCGGTACACGGCAAGGAACCCCTGCGGCGGCCTGGATTCGTCTGCGTAAGCCATTGGTTGAGGGCGAGAAGATTTCGCCCGTTCAACAGTTGGCAACCATCGGCGACTTCAGCAGCGGTTTAGCCAACTACATGGACTTCGGGGCCTATGTTTCACCGAACGCCGATCTCACGTTCCACATCGCGCGCTATCCCGAAGGCGAATGGATTGGCCTCGACTGCGCCTGCGTCATCAATGCCCATGGCGTGGGCCAAGCCAGCGCCCGAATGTTCGACGAACACAACTTCCTCGGAACCGGCTCTGCCACCATTGTCATCACCCCCCGCAAGTGACCCCTATCAATCTGTTAGCCGAGGCTTCCGCCGGCCCACCACGCATCGAAGCGCGGCTTGATCGCGGCGTTGACGAGTTCGACGATCATGCCCGAAGGCGGCTGGATGTAAGCGAAGTTGCCGTACCCCTCATCGGGCGACTTGGCCGCGGCGGCGATAGTCCAGCCGGCTGCTCGTGCTCGGTCGGCTTCGGCCGCAACATCGTCGACCCACACACCCTGATGGTGCACGCCGGGGTGCTCGCGGCCGTCCCATAGTGAGCCGGCCGGACCCTCGAGCAACTCGATGTGTTGAGGACCTTCGCACGAATACGTGAACTTGAGACGCAGAGACTGCTGACCTTGGTCGGGTGTCCACACCGCCTGCGCAGGATTGTCGACGGCGGTAGCCCAAGTGACATTGAGCGTCGAGCCGAGCTCGGCCATTGCTGCTTCAAGATCAGGAACCCGAATGCCGGTGTGGTACAGCTGCTGATAGTCAAAGGTCATGTGCGGACCTTAGGTGTCGCGTTGAGTCGAGACGAATATTGCGCGTGACTTGACCCCCGAATGTCCTGGCGGCCAATCTCACTGCACTTCTACGAACATCGACACAGCGAATCAGGGGAAACAACATGGCCGGACGTCTTGAAGGAAAAGTTGCCGTAGTAACCGGCGGCGCAAGCGGCATCGGCGCGGGCACCGTGCGGCGCTTTGTTGATGAAGGAGCCAGCGTGGTCATCGCCGACATGCAGGCAGAGGTGGGCGCCGCGCTCGCCGCCGAGATCGGCGACGCCACACGGTTCGCCGAATGCAACGTGACGATCGAGGACGATATCGCGGCCGCCGTCGACATGGCGGTAGCCGAATTCGGGCAGCTCGACGTGATGTTCAACAATGCGGGCATCGTTGGTGCCGTCGGCCCGATCTCAGAAACCAGCATCGAAGCCTGGGACAACACCATGAACATCTTGCTTCGTGGCGTGTTCCTCGGAACGAAACATGCTGCACGGGTCATGCGGCCGCAGAACTCGGGAGCAATCATCTCGACGTCGAGCACCGCCGGAATTCTCGGCGGACTGGGCCCACACGTGTACACCGCAGCGAAACATGGCGTCATTGGTTTGACGAAGTCTGTGGCGAACGAACTCGCTCAGTACGCGATTCGAGTCAACGCGATTTCTCCCGGCAACACTGTCACCGCCATGACCGCAGGCGTTGCCGGAGATCACAGCGACATCGAGGGCGCAACCGAGCGAATCGCTGGCGGCTCGCCACTCGGCTATGCCGGTTTCCCCGAAGATATTGCGAATGCCGCGCTCTTTCTTGCCTGTGATGAATCGAAGTACGTCAGCGGTCACACGCTGGTCGTCGATGCTGGACAAACCGCGTCAGGCATGACACCACAGCGGTTCCACCTCGGCAAGAACATGGAGTTTCACGAGGCTGGACGGCGCACCTGATGGCCGACCGCCCTAGCTCTCCTCGCATCGATCCCGTGACCGAACCCGATGGTGAACTCGCCGAGATCCTCTCGACGGCATTGACCCACGATGGTACGCCGCTGAACATTTTCGGCGTTCTCGGTCGACATCCCAAACTGCTCAAGCGATTCAACTTGCTCGGCGGTTTCCTGCTCAACAAGGGCCTGTTGCCAGAACGCGAGCGAGAGGTCGTGATTCTGCGAATCGGTTTCAACGCGAAAGCCCAGTACGAGTTTGGCCAGCACACGGTCATCGGGAAGCAGTGCGGCCTGACCGACGCCGAGATCAGGGCGCTAACCCAAGACCCATCCGGGCATCGGTGGTCAGATGATGATCTCGCCCTCATCGCTCTGGCTGACGAGCTGCATGCCGACGATTGCGTCACCGACGCGACCTGGGCCGCACTGAGCAAAAAATGGTCTGACGAGCAGATGATCGAACTTCTGGTTGTCGCTGGGTTCTACCGGCTCGTATCGGGATTCCTCAACAGCACTGGCGTCGAGCTCGACGAAGGTATCCCAGGCTTTCCCAGCTGACCGACAGGCCATCACGCCGACCGCACAACGACCGAGCTTCGAACAAGCCAAACTGCGGTTGCGGCAACGAAGACACCGAGCAGAATCCACAAATGAGCAATGCCGTCGCCAAGACCCAGCCACGGCTCTTGCGCTGCGCGGATGACATGCGAGAGCGGCATGAACTGCGAAATCTGTTTCATCGTCGGCGAAAGCGCCTCCGGAGGCGGCCCACCTCCCGCGAGAAGAAACATGGGAAAAAAGAGGGTGAGCCCGAGGCCTTGAGCTGCCCGACCGCTCGGCAACAACATGCCCAATGCGACACCGATGCTGACAAAGGTCGCGGTTCCTGCAGCGAGCCCAAGCAGGGTTCGAGGGGCGTTTTCCATTCCCGGGAACCCGCTGCTCGCGAACGCGGTCACGATCAACGCGCTGAAACCCATGAGGGCGAACGTGATGCCAGCCAAGAACTGCACGGCAGGGAACGCCCAGATCGGAAAGCCCGCGGTATCGAACCTTCGAAGAACGCCGCGCTCGCGATACGAGGCGACGTGGGCGGGAAGCATGATCAGCCCGATCGCCGCCAACACGACGCCAAAGTACGCAGCAACATAAAAATGCTGGGGGTTAACGAACTCAAATCCCTCGTCGTCGTTGCCGTTTCCGAACACACCGCCGAGTATCAACACGGTCACGATAGGAAACCCGAACACGAACACGAGAACCTGCAGCTCGCGAAAGAACAGGCGCATCTCGTTGCGGTACATGCGAAGGAGTAGCTGGACGGTCCCTGTGGCGGGGCCTGGTGTTGTGGTGGTCGTCATGCCATCGCTCCTTGTGGTTGCTCGGCGTGTTCGCGGTGTGGTTGTTCGATGAGTTCGAGGAGCGCCCGCTCGAGATCAGGTTGGGTAACCCGAATGTCCGGTGGCACCGCACCCCGGCCGACGAGCGCCGAGCCGACGTGGGCGATCATTTGCGAAGAGCCCGACAACTCGACCTCGGTTCCGAACATCGTCGCTGAAGCGACGCCTTGTACCCGTTCGAGCCATTCGACGTCGCGGCGGTCAGCGCCAAATCGCATTCGGACGCCGGGCCCGTAACGCTCGATGAGTTCTGTTGGGGTTCCCAACGCAACAAGCTCGCCAGCGGTCATCACCGCCACTCGGTCGCAGAGTACCTCGGCCTCTTCCATGAAATGGGTGACGAGTACGACGGTGGTTCCTCTCTCACGGACCTGTTCAATGAGGCTCCAGACCGAACGTCTCGCGTGCGGATCGAGCCCTTGAGTGAGCTCGTCGAGAAAGACGATCTCGGGTCGATTCAACAGCGCCAACGCAAGAAACAATCGTTGGCGCTGTCCACCCGAGAGTCCGGCGAACGGCGTTTTCTCAAGATCGGCGAGGCCCCAGTCGCTCATCGCTTCGCTCGCATGGGTCTTCGAATTGGCAAAGAGTCCGATCGCCTCGCCGACTCTGAGTCGGTCGGGGAGGTTTGCATCTTGTAGCTGGCTGCCCACACGACCGCGAAGCTGTGTGCGTCCCTTGATCGGGTCGTGGCCAAGAATTTCGATCGTGCCGGCGTCTGGTCGCCGAAGCCCCTGGGCGCATTCCACCGAGGTGGTCTTGCCGGCCCCGTTGCTGCCAAGGATCCCAAAGATTTCGCCGGCCTCGACCGACAGCGAGAGATTGTTCACCGCCACGTAGGAGCCGTAGGTCTTTGACAGGCCGTTGATACCGAGGATGGGCTGTTGCAGTGTCATGGCTCAACGGTAAGAAGCCGACCCCGCGTTGTCGCCACCCCGGGGGATGGTTGGTGTCTCCGCCCAGAGGCTGAACAGCGTGCCGAAGGTGGGCGACCTCAGTCGGGCCGGGCGAGTCCGACTTGGTATGCGTGCACGATTGCTCCGGCCCGGTCGCGGACGCCGAGTTTCGAAAAAATGGAGGAGATGTGAGATTTCACCGTGGCGATTCCTACGATCAATTCTTCGGCAATTTCGGAGTTGGTGAGCCCTCGAGCCATGGCGGCCAACACTTCGTTCTCGCGCTCGGTGAGCGCTTCGATGTGTCGATTGGTCGCATCGGCGTGACTCGAGTGGCGCCGGTGTTCCAGAACCCGGTGAGTAACAATCGGATCGAGCCATGCTCCACCCTCGGCGACCGTGCGTGTTGCTCGGATAAGGTCTTCGGCCGTCGCTTCTTTGAGGATAAAACCTGCGGCGCCAGCGTCGATCGCTCCCCACAACACCTCGTCGTCATCGAAGGTTGTCAGAACCAGCACTGGCGGTCCATCGATCGCCCGAATTCGCGTTGTTGCCTCGACACCATCCATACCTCGCATCCGAATGTCCATCAGTACAACGTCGACGTCGACCCGCTTGAGTTGCGATTGCGCCTCGGCCCCATCGCCCGCTTCAGCGACGATCTCGAGGTCATCTTCGCTTCCGAGGATTCGATGGAGGCCGGCACGTATGAGCGGCTGGTCGTCGACGAGCAGGATGCGGATCACGCTACGACTCCGGTGTCGATTGGCAGCGAGGCTTCTACTGTCCAACCCTGCGATGTCGGGCCGGCGATGAGCGAACCGCCTACCGATTTGGCTCGTTCTCGCATCGACGCGAGGCCGAACCCGCCAGATTCGGAGGGCTTGGCGACGCTGCCGCCGGAGTTGCTGACGACGACGTCATACGACGCTTCGTCGACCATCAGTGCGACGGTCACTTCGGCTCCCGATGTGTGGCGCGACGCGTTGGTAAGGGCCTCTTGCACTATGCGGTAGCCGGCGAGCGCCGAGGCACTCTCGACCTTGTCGATTTCGCCGACTGCCTCGTAGGAAACGTCGAGCCCGGCGTCGGAAAACTCGGTGACGAGGCGTTGGATATCGGTGAGGCTCGGCGAGGGAGTTGCTGCGGCGGTCCGGTCGTCTTCATCGCGTAGCAAGGCGACGGTTCGTCGAATATCCGACAGGCTGTTTCGGCACGCTGATTCGGCCTGTCCGAGCCCACGCTTGGCTTCGGCGGGATCCTTGTCGATCAGGTGCCGGGCGCCGGTGAGATGCAGAAGCACAACGGTGAGCGAATGGCCGACGAGGTCATGTACATCTCTTGCGATCCTGCGGCGCTCCCGCAATGCCGCCTGGTCTGCGACGATCGCTCGGGTGGATTCGAGCTCGCGAATTGTGGTGGCGAGGCGGTAGTTCATCTCGCCAAAACCCCATGAGAAACCCAGCCCAAATACCCAGTTCGGCCAGCCGAAACCGTTGAGGGCGCCAGAGATAGCGAGAACAAAGAAGAGCACCATGGTGGCGATCGTCATCGCAGCGACAAGGTTTCGGCGGTGTTCGGTGGCGGCCAGCAACGCGATAACAAGCACGGTAAAGAACATCGAAACCTCGTCGAAATTCTCGATGAGGTTGAGAGCGAGTGGCACCGCGATGCCGGCGATGTGCACAAGCCACACGGGAAAGGTTGCGATGAGAGCCCAGCCCCAGAACACCGCAACGAGGGCGCCGACCAGCGGCAACGTCACCGCTTGATCGTCTCGGGTAATCGTCGTACCAACGCCAATGACCGTCGCCAATCCAGCGACGACAGCTTTGGCCGGAATGTCGAGGGTCACCGCAGTAAGGCGTTGATGCTCCATGGCTCAACGGTAGCTGCACCGATTGTTTCGGTCATCCGCCTGTGGGAGGAGGCCAGCTCCTACCTGGGCCTACCAGTTCGGGCTTACCAGTACCTTTGTCTGCGCGCTTTGACCACTGCCGAGGTCGGCGAGAGCATCGCTGAGCCCTTCGAGGTTGGCGGTGCACGAGTGCATGGGGTCGAGGATGACTCGACCGTCGGCGATCATTCCCATCGCCATGTCGAAATCCTCGTGCGAGTAGGCCAGCGACGAGTTGAAGTTGATCTCTTTGCGCAGCCAGGTGTGAGGGACGATTGTTGCGTCGGAGTCTGCGAGGCCGATGAGCGACACGGTGCCCCCGCGTCGAGCCAAGTCGACCGCCGCCTGAATCGTCTGGGGTTTCCCGACACATTCGTAGACGATGTCGGCGCCGAGTCCACCAGTGCGTTCTTTGAGGAGGTCGTCGACTTCGTCGGGCGTGGTCGTGCAGGTGGCGCCCAGTTGGCTTGCAAGTTCACGTCGAGCCTCATTGGGTTCGACGACAATAAGTTCGCCGGCCCCGCCAGCCTTTGCCCACTGCATGGTTGTGAGACCGATTGGACCTGCACCCTGTACGACAGCGACGTCACCGAGACGAAGGCCGCTCTTGCGGACCGCATGGAACGCAACGGTCGCGGGCTCGACCTGGGCAGCCTGCTCATCGGTGAGGCCCGGGTTTGCTTTGACAACCCGGTTGGTTCCAACCGCGATCCGGGGAGCGAAACCGCCGTGGATCGCGGCAAGTGGGTCGCGGCCAACGGCCACGCTGAGGACCGAGTTACAGGTCGCGGTGTGTCCTGAGCGGCACGGAGTGCAAACGCCGCACGCTGCCGGAACGGCGACAACGACGCGATCGCCTTCGGTGAGATGTTTGACCTCGTTGCCTTTTGCCGAAACCGTGCCGGCCCACTCATGCCCGCAGGTCGCGGGGTTGTAGGGGTTGCCGGTTTGGAAGGCGTGAATGTCGGTGCCGCAAATCCCGCAAAACGAAATGTCGACCACCACACCGTTGGCTGCTGGAGTCGGCTCGTCAAACTCCTTGAGTTCGACCTGGCCCTTACCCGTAATCAGTGCTGCGTACATAGCAAACTCCTATCACTAGAACGGCTACATCCCCAAGACCTCATAGGGGTCAGGCACTTTAGGTGCCTGACCCCTATCGCGGCGGGGCGTTTGATTGAGGTGAGCGCATAGTCTTCGAAGATGCACACATGGAATGCAGACCTCGAGCTTTTGTCAGCATCGGTAATCGGTTACGCATCTGAGCGAGCCAAGCTACCGAAAGACCCGCGTTGGGGAGCCCGAGATGCTCAAGAGTTAGCCGAGGCACTCACCGGCGCTGTGAGCCAAGACGGCGTGGGGGGCCAAGCCGCCCTCGAACTCTTTCGGGACGTGCTGTTGCCAGCATGTCGGCCGATGGACGACCCGATGATGGTCTCGTATGTGCCGACGGCCCCGACCATTGCCGCCGTGCTTTTCGACATGGTCGTCAGCGCGTCGTCAATCTTTGCTGGGCACTGGGAGTCGGGGGCCGGAGCAATCGCTGCCGAGAATCAGGCGCTTAGATGGATCATGGACATCGCTGGTTTTCCGGCCTCCGGAGGCGGGTGTTTTGTCTCCGGCGGAACAGCGGCAAACCTGGCAGCACTGGTGACGGCCCGCCAATACTGGCGCTCAGAAAATCCAGATGACGACCGGCGAAACCGTCTGGCGATCGTCGCTACACATGGCGCACATGCATCGGTCGATGTCATTGCGCGGGTCATGGACGTCGACTTCATCAGGGTGCGTTCGGATCCGCAGGGCCGCATGACTGCTGACGAACTTGCACATGCTCTCGAAGACGTCGGCGACCTGTGTCCGTTTGCTGTGGTGACGTCAGCCGGAACGACCAACTCTGGCGCGATCGACGACCTCACACAGATCGCCCCTCTTTGTCGGAGCGAAGGTCTGTGGCTTCACGTCGATGCGGCCTACGGCGGATCGGTTCTTGCCTCTCCGACCCACCGCCACGTACTCGCCGGAATCGAGTTGGCCGATAGTTTCGGCATCGACCCGCACAAGTGGCTCTTTGCCCCCTACGACTGCGCGGCGGTGCTGTACCGAAACCCGACGATGGCTGCTCACGCGCATGCCCAGCAGGCCGACTATCTCGACTACGTCGACGACGGTGAATGGAACCCGTCGGACTATGCGCTGCATCTGACCCGCCGAGCCCGTGGACTTCCACTCTGGTTTTCACTCGCCGCTAACGGCACCGACGCGTACGCGAAGGCCATCGACACCACGATGGAAGTAGCCGCAGGGCTCGCTGATCGAATCAGAGAATCGGAAGAATTCGATCTCCTGGTTGAACCGAAACTCTCGATCGTATTGTTCAGACGACGTGGATGGGCCGCAGAAGACTATGAGCGATGGTCGCGGGTCAACGCCGAGTCCGGAACTGCATTAATCGTCCCCAGCAAGTGGGAGGGAGAGATTTGTTTCCGGATCTGTATTGTCAATCCGCTCACCGATCTCGAGAGTCTTGACGAACTTCTCGAGGACATGGCGGCGTCCTCGGCGCGGCCGTGATGGAGAGCTGCTAGCGGAACTGACGGAAGAACTCTCGAACCTCATGGACGACAAGTTCGGGTTCTTCGGCTGGCGCAAAGTGTCCGCCGGCCGGCATGTGCTCCCAGCGCTGCACGTTGGCGACCTTCTCTGCGACTTTGCGGGGTATGAAGATCAGGTCGCCAGGGAAAACGGCCATGGCCGTCGGTGCCTCGATGAGTGGCGAGCGGTCGTGCTGAGCTTCCCAGCCATCGTGGAATCTTGCGTAGTAAAGCCTGGCGCTGCTCCAAAAACTTTCGGTGTGCCAAAAGAGCGAAACCAAAGTGAGCAGGTCGTCCTTACTGAATCGCCGTTCGATATCTCGCGACCCGTCGGGGTTTGCGCAGTCGCTCCAGTTGCGCCGCCGTTCGACCATCCACGACAGCAGTCCCACCGGCGAGTCGTGCAGCGCGTGCGCGAGTGTCTGCGGGTCGGTGCCCATCACCGCAACATGAGACCTGGCCGTTTCCAGCCGGGTGGCCGTGCGCTCGGCGTAGTCTTCTTCGCCGGGGAGCAGATCGGACGCGTCGTGGTGCGTGCGGCTTGCGCCCGGAAAGTTGGGCAGGGTAATGGCGATGCCGTGCACCGACTCGGCATGGGCATGCCCAAGTTCGGTCGAAACGATGGCTCCCCAATCGCCGCCTTGTGCGCAGAACTTTCCGTACCCGAGGGTGTCGGTCATCAGCGTGACCCAAAGCTGGGCAATGTCGGCGGTCGAGAGGTGACCAGTGGGCAGAGGCGTGGAGAACCCGAAACCGGGGAGCGAGGGCACGACGAGGTCGAATGAGTCGGCCGGGTCGCCGCCGTAGGCTGCCGGGTCGGTGAGCGGGCCGATGATCTCGGCCAGATCCCAGAAGGTCCATGGCCAACCGTGTGTCGCGATGAGAGGGATCGGGTTCGGCCCCTTTCCCCGTTCGTGAATGAAATGCACTGGCACCGAAAGGTTGACGCCATCAGCCGATGTGTGCTCCAGATAAGCCTTGAAGTGTGGCCAGCGGTTCATTGCTGTTTCTTGTGCCCTCCAGTCGTAACCGTCGATCCAGTAGTCGACGAGCTCGCGGAGGTAGGCGTCGTCGGTGCCGTATTTCCATCCGTTCGATTGCGAAGCGTCGGGCCAACGAGTGTTGCGAAGGCGTTGCTCAAGGTCATCAAGGCTTGCCTGAGGTACGGCGATCTCGAACGGCTGTGGTTGCGCCTGCACTGCTAGGCCAGTTCGAACGTGATCGGCAATTCCTTTACCGGCATGAGCAGCAAACTGGGCTCGTGAACCGGCCCATCGAACGGTCGGGTCAACTCGATCCTTGAGGTGCCTTCAAGCCAGGCGGTGAAACCACTGACGAGTTCTTGGCGAGCAAGAGCCGCTCCCACGCAGAAATGGGGACCGAGCCCGAACGCCACATGCTGGTGGACGTCGGGTCGATGGATGTTGAACTCATCAGCGTTCTCGAATGCCTCATCGTCGCGGTTCGCTGCGCCGTAGCGCACGATCACCATCGTGTCTTTCGGAATGGTGACACCACTGAGCTCGACGTCTTGGGTGGTGCGGCGGCCAAGGCCCTGCACCGGGCCTTCGTAGCGGAGTACCTCTTCGATGAACGCCGGGATCAGCGCTGGATCGGCCCGCACCTCGTCTTGCACCTCGGGGTACCGGGTGAGCAGCCACATGCCGTGGTTCAGCGCGTTGGTGGTGGTTTCGAATCCGCCGGTTACCAGCTGGTGCATGAGGTTCTGAAGCTCGTGCATCGTGAGCGGCTCTTCGTCGTCGCCATGTGAATGCACGAGTGCCGAGATCAGGTCGTCGGTTGGTTCTTCACGACGTTTCTCGAATTCGGCGGCGAGATGGTGTTGTGCCTCGAGTTCGGTTTCGACCGTCTCAAGGAGTTCTTCGTCGCTGAGCGGGCGCATCGACAACGCCAGCATCGAGTCGGCCCAGCTCTTGAAGCGGCGGTAGTCGCTGCGATCGAGGCCGAGCTGTTCGGCGATGATCATGCCCGGAAGAGGCAGGGCGAAGGCATCGACAAAGTCGCACTCGCCATTGGCTTTGGCAGCATCAAACAGCTCGGCGGCAAGTGCATCGATGTGTTCGGCCATCACCTTGACCCGTCGAGGAGTGAACACCCGGTTCAGGCGACGGCGATAATCGGTATGGATTGGCGGGTCGGTTCGCTGCAGCGTTTCAACATGCCCCCAACCTTTCTCGCGCAGAATCGCCTGGTAACGCTGGGCCTTCTCGACCTGGATGCCCTTCTTCGCTCCGCCGCCACCTCGGCCGCCGCTCGAAAAGAGCTCGGGGTTGGTGAGCACAAACCTCACGTCTTCGTACTTGGTGACCATCACCGCGCCCATCTGCGGAATCGGAAACACCGGGCACTTCTCGTGCAGCTCAGCGTAGAAGTCCCACGGGGCATCTTGGATTGCCGGATCGAGGATGCTGTGATCGACCGGGCACTCCATGGCGGCTAGTTGATCTTCGACAGACAGATCGGACATCTGGCATGCTCCTTCGCAACGACAACGGGCTTCGTGACATACTGACCGATTAATTAGTTTCTCACCAGAAAATCCAGGGGGATCTTCGTGATCATCATTGCCGGCACTATCGATTTCAGCGACCAAGAACACCGTGACATGGCGGTGGAAAAGTCGAAGGTCCTGCAACAGGCCACTCGCGATGACGAGCCCGGATGCCAGGCCTACTGCTTCGCCGCTGACCCCTGTGTCGACAATCGGGTGCAGGTGTACGAACTTTGGGACGACGAAGCCACGCTGGCTGCTCACTTCCAGCATGAGAACTATTTCAACATGCGCACCATGCTTGGCGAATGCGGACTGACCGGTGCCGACAACAGCAAGTACCGTTGCGACCTGGCCGAGCCCGTCTACGACGACACCCATACACCTCGCGCCGACTTCTTTACGGCGTCATGAGTAGCGAGGCTGTCGTTGCGCTCAAGGCAATCCACGGCGACCTCGCCCAAGTGTTGGGCGCAGTCACCGAGGACCAGTGGGTTCTCGACAGCGCGTGTGGCGGCTGGCGCGTGCAGGACGTGTTGGCGCACGTCACCTCCAACTTCAAAGAGTTGGTCGACCCGACGCCGCCACCGGCCGAGCCGCCTCCGCCGATGGGGGCCGAAGCCGCAATGGAAATGTTGGTCGCTCCTCGCAAGGACTGGACTGCAGCACAAGTGATGGCCGAGTACGAGCAGTACGCCGACGGTGCGCTTGCTGCGCTCGGTGCGCTGCAGGAGGAACCGCTGGCCTCGACCATGTCGCCGCTGGCCGACCTCGGCACCTACCCCATGCACATGGTCGCCAATGCCTATGCGTTCGACCACTACTGCCACCTTCACCACGATCTTCTGGCGCCGTCGGGGCCGCTATCGATCGATGTGCCCGAGGCCGACGACGCGCGGGTTCGGCCTGGTATCGACTGGATGATCGCCGGATTGCCACAAATGTGTGCAGATGCACTCACTATGTTTGATCGCCCGCTGACCCTTCGGCTCACCGGAGCCGGTGGAGGATCGTGGACCTTTCATCCCGCAGCCGACGGCGACTTCATCACGGCGGAAGAGAACGGCGACGACGGCGTCGCCATCGCGACTTCGTCGGCCCACGATTTTGTGAGCTGGGGCACTAAACGAAGCGACTGGCGCACCGCCACCGAACTCAGCGGCGACACCGAGTATGCAACAGCGGTACTCGACGCCATCGACATCATCTAGAGCACACACCACCCGTCTACCCCTCTTACCTTTCCACCCACCTTTCAGGGAGCATCATGAGTGAACTTGGCGCCGAGGCAATTCGGTCGTTGCACGAGAACGAAATCGGTCCGATTCTGCGTTCCCTGACCCCAGAGGAATGGGCGATGCCTAGCGCCTGTGCAGGGTGGCGGGTGCAAGAGGTGGTCAGCCATATGACGTCGAACATGAAAATGTTCGTCGATCCCGAACCAATGCCGACCCCCGATGGCGACCGGCAACCTGGTCCCGAAGAGATGGCCGAGCTGATGTTGGGCGCCCGCCGAGAGTGGAGCCACGAACAGGTGCTGGCCGAATACGACCAGCTGGTCGAAGGGTTCCTAGGAGCGATGGCTGGCAGGCAGGATCCGAGCGTTGGCTCAACGATCGCCAACCTTGGCGAGTTGGGCAGCCATCCGACCCACATTT
>CALLQB010000012.1 GCA_938015295.1 uncultured Acidimicrobiales bacterium | reverse complement strand
ACCACGACAAACTCTGTGTCTTGTTGCGCAATCTCGGCCGCAACGAGCACCTCGGCCAGGGGGACGCCTGTCCAGACAAGACCAACCACCGACCAGGTAGTGACACAGTGAAAATCACGTGTGAAATCCCGCGGGCCGATGCTTTCTAACAACGCATGGTCGATTGTGGCCAGCACCTCGGAAGCCCGTCGAACTTCGATGACTGGTTCATCGGCCTCATGCGCTCAAGTCCATACGGCCCACGCCGATGGAGACAGACGTTGCAATTTCGCCGCACGTTGGCGGCGCGCAAGCCCAGGAGGGACCCACTACATGTTCTCGTTCGATGAACGGGATATTGATCTCGATCTACGCAGCTATATCGCAATTCTGCGACGCCATAAGGCACAGGTAATCGCCTGCACCCTTTTGGCTCTTGCTGCCGCTGGCCTGGTCACGTTCCTCCAAAGTAACCGGTATGAGGCAACCGCCGACCTCCTGGTTGAAAGTCGCTCAACCTCCGACATCTTCTCGACGTCGCAAGGCGGCCGAGTCGACGCCGACCGCGAACTCGACAACCAGGTCGAATTTCTCAAAAGCAGCACCGTCTTCAACGCCGTCACAACCACCATCGGCGAAGAACCCGAAATCGTGGTCACCACCTCCAACGACGGCGACGTCATCTCGGTGACCGCATCAGCAGGCGAACCAGAACGAGCAGCCGAGATCGCCAACATCTACGCGTCGACGTACCTCGAACTCCGCAAAGACCGACTGGTCAGCGACTACGCCCAAACATCGGCCGCGGTGCAATCCCAGATCTCCGCCATCGATGGGCAGCTGGCCACGCTCGACGAGCAACACACCGACGAACTCGATGAGATCGATTCGGCTCTTGCCGCCGAACGTCGGCGAGACAACACAGACACCAGCGAACTCGACGCCCTCGAACAACAACGCAGCGAGCTACTCAGACGCCAATCAGAACAACGAGCACCACTCACCAGCCAACGGGCGGTCTACACACAGGGGCTCACCACACTCCAACTAAACACCGACCTCGCAAGCGGCGGCATCGCTCAGATCATCAGCGAAGCCGAAGAACCTGAAGGGCCCGCCAGCCCCCGTCCAGTGCGCAACCTCATCCTCGGTGCACTCAGCGGGCTGCTGCTTGGACTTGGCGCCGCCTTCGCACTCGAACAGCTCGATGACGCAGTGGTTTCACCCGAGGACCTCACGAGGGCCACCGATCAACTGCCAATTCTGGCCACGATCCCGCAAAGCGGACGAACCCACTTCTGGAACCGGTCACGCCGTGAGGCAGTCGAACGAACCCCAGCGGTCACCGAGGCATTCCGGTCATTTCGTACATCGCTGCAGTTCGCAGCCCTCGATCGTCCTCTACGGGTGGTGCAAGTAACGAGCGCTCTTCCCGGCGAAGGCAAAAGCGTCACCACGGCAAACCTCGGTCGGTTGCTGGCCGAAGCCGGTAAGCGAATCTGCATCATCGATACCGACCTTCGACGGTCGTCGATCCACAACTACCTCGGTGTCACAGCGACCGCCGGCTACCCCGAGTACTTGCTGGGACACAAACCACTCAACGAAATCTTCGTCCGGGTCGACCCCAACCATCAGCTCTACCTTCTGCCGGCGGGGGCTACCCCTCCCGACCCAGCGCAGCTGCTCAGCACTCGAGCCATGGCCGAGCTCATCCACAAATTGTCGGGTATGTTCGACCTGGTTCTGGTCGACTCGCCGCCCGTTCGACCAGTGAGCGATCCCCTCATCGTGTCGAAGCTCGTCGATGGCGTAGTTCTGGTCGCCCGGTCAGGCGTAAGCAAACGCGAAGACGTACACGCTTCGATCAGTGCGTTGCAGCACGTCGATGCGCCACTTCTTGGCACGGTGCTCAACGGCTACTCGACCCCGGACGAATACAAACGCAGCAGTTACTACATCGACGATACGCATGCCGATCTCGACCTGCGCGAACTCATCGGGCCACGATCGGTTGCCGCAATCGGCGACCGCCCAATCGAACTCCGTGATTCAACCACCTCGGGCCCGGCGGTCGAGCCGCAGGCGTAACCCACTAGGGTCGGCGGTCTGTGACCGATTCGCCCGCTGACTCAACCGACGCCGCCACCTCGCCTGTGTCGCTCCCCCCACTGGTACGGCGGCTTCCTCCAGCACCCGATCCTGATGCGTTGCTCGATGCGTTCATTGAGCACGCCATCGACCAGGGCCTCGAGCTCTACCCGGCACAAGAAGAAGCCATCATCGAGCTGGTATCGGGCAACAACGTTATCCTCAACACCCCCACCGGATCCGGCAAGTCTCTTGTCGCCATAGCTGCTCACTTCGCGGCGCTCGCCGCCGACCGACGCTCCTTCTACACCGCGCCAATCAAGGCACTCGTTAGCGAGAAATTCTTCTCGCTCGTTCGCGAGTTCGGACCAGAACGCGTCGGCATGATTACCGGCGACGCCTCGGTCAACGCCGATGCGCCGATCATCGCGTGCACCGCAGAGATCGTCGCCAACCTCGCACTGCGCGACGGAGCGGAAGCCGACATCGACCTGGTCGTCATGGACGAGTTCCACTACTACGCAGACCCGCAACGAGGATGGGCATGGCAGGTGCCGTTGCTCGAACTGCCACAAGCCCAGTTCCTGCTCATGTCGGCGACACTGGGCGAAACCGACCGCTTTGTCGCCGAGCTCAACGAACGAACCGGGCGCGAGACATCGTTGGTGAAGTCAACTGTTCGGCCGGTTCCTCTCACCTTCGAATACCGCGACTCCACCCAACATGATTCGCTCGAGGAGCTCATCGACTCGGGCCGCGCTCCGGTCTACGTGGTGCACTTCACCCAACGCGAAGCCACCGAGGCTGCACAAGCGTTCACGAGCATCGATGTGCTCACCAAAGACGAAAAGAAGCAGGTCGCCGAGCTCATCGGTGGATTCAGATTCGACAGTCCAATCGGCAAGGACCTCAAACGATTTCTCACCCACGGCATCGGTGTGCATCACGCTGGCCTTCTTCCGAAATACCGGCTGCTCGTCGAGAAGCTCGCCCAGGCCGGACTCTTGAAACTGATCAGTGGCACCGACACGCTGGGTGTTGGCGTCAACGTTCCGATCCGGTCAGTGCTCTTTACCCAGCTCTGCAAATACGACGGCAGAAGCACCCGCGTGCTTTCCGTACGCGAATTTCAACAGATTGCAGGGCGAGCTGGCCGCAAGGGGTTCGACACCGAGGGTCACGTTTGGGTGCAGGCGCCGGCGCACGTTGTCGAAAATCTCCGAGCGATCGAAAAGTCCGAAAACGACCCAAAGAAAAAGAAGAAACTCGTCAAAAAGAAGGCCCCCGAACGCGGCTACGCCCACTGGAACGAAGAGACCTTCGTCAAGCTCTCCACTGGCGAGCCCGAAGCGCTCACCTCGAGTTTCGACGTGTCGCATGGCATGTTGCTCAACGTGCTCGACCGCCCCGGCGACGGCTGCAGGGCAATGAAAACGCTGCTCCAGGAGAACCACGAAACACACCGACGTCAGCGTCGCCACCAAAAACGAGCGATCAGCATGTATCGCTCGCTGCTCGACGCCGATGTCATCGAACGGCTCGACTCACCCGACGACCTCGGCCGCACGGTTCGCGTCACCATCGACCTGCAGGACAACTTTGCACTCAACCAACCGTTGTCGTTGTTTGCCGTCGAAGCAATCGAAGCGCTCGATATCGACGCCGAGGGTTATGCCCTCGACGTGTTGAGCGTCATCGAATCGGTACTCGAGAACCCTGGCGTCATCGTCGCCGCACAACTCGACCTTCTGCGCAGCGACACCATTGGTCGCCTCAAGTCTGAGGGCGTCGAGTACGACGAGCGCATGGAAGAGCTCGACAAGCTTGAAGCGCCCAAGCCGCTGGCCGACTTCCTCTTTCCAGCATTCGACATCTTCCGCAGTCACCATCCGTGGGTAGGCGCCGACACCATTCGCCCGAAGCTGGTCACCCGCGACCTTTTCGAACGAGCGATGACCTTCTCGGAGTTTGTCAACCATTACAAACTCAAACGCAGCGAAGGCGTTGTGCTGCGTTACTTCTCTGACTGCTTCAAAGCGTTGATGCAGAACGTCCCGGAAGACTCGAAAACCGAAGAGCTCTATGACCTCACCGAGTGGCTTGGTGCGATGGTCCGACAGGTTGATTCAAGCCTCATCGACGAGTGGGAGAAGATGCGCGACCCTGATCCCACCGCCGACGTTCAAGCCACCGAGACCGAAGACGAGGGCCCTCCCGATATCACCCGCAGCGAACGGGCCTTTGGTGTGATGGTTCGCAACGAAGCGTTTCGCTGGATACAGATTCTTAGTCGCCGCCGCTATCAGGAACTCCTCGATGTTGCGCCCCACATGACCCGCGATGATTTCAAAGAGATCATGGACAGGTATTGGGAGTCAGCCGCTGAGCTTCGCACCGGGGCAGACGCGAGAGCGCGCGACCTCTTCTTCTATGACAGGGCAACCGGTGAGGTACGCCAGATACTCGCTGATCCCGATGAGTATCACGAGTGGCACATCGCTGGCCGTGTCGATCTCGAAGCATCACGTGAGCAGGGACGAGCCGTGCTGTGGCTCGACAACATCGTCGAACCGGCGTAACCCAGCTGTAAGACGCGACCTACTTGAGACCCGGAATCCAGTCTTCGCCGTTGAGCAACGTGCGAGTGAACGCCCCGCTGCCCGATGTCGTTTCGCCGTCGGCGGTAATGGTCATCCAGCTCGGCACCCCATAGGCCCCAAAGTCGGCCCAATACTGATCGCTTCCAAGCACGTGGGTGACGTTGCCCGAGCCGGTGCTGTCGATAAACGCTGCGATGTTGTCGGCGCCTTCATCGGCCGGCAGGCCAATCACGGTGTAGAGCTCGCCGTGTTCTTCCTTCGCCCTTGCGACCACAGGGGCTTCACGTCGGCACGTTCCTCAATGGGCGGCCCAGAACCACAACAGCACGGGTTTACCGGCCACCGAGTTCGGGTCGAAGGTGCCGCCGTCGGCGGTGGCTAACGCCAAACGGAGGATCTCGGGCCGAGTCTCGACCGCGACCTCTTCAACGAGCTCGTCGGTGAGGGCCTCGGATGCCGCGGGCGGCACAACCGTCTCGTTCGTCAGAGGCGCTGGCGTCGACGTCGTTGGGCTTGTTGCGATCGACGTCGCCGGGACGACTTCTTCGGCAGGTGGGGTACTGCTTGAAGCAACGCTTGACTCGCTGTCGACTGCCACCGTCGATCCGTTGCCGCATGCCCCGAGCACAAAGGTGAGCGTTAACAGCGCTGAACCAGCTCGGCTCGCGCGGTGTGCAGTGCTTCGAGTCATCGAGATAATTGTAGGAGGTCTCCCGCACTAGTGCGCATCGACCTCGGCAGAGCTCACGGTTTCGCCTACGATAGAGACGCTATGGCTCCTACACCCCGAGAACCGCTCAGCCGACAACGCATTGCGACGACCGCTCTCGGTTTCACCGACGAACACGGACTAGCAGCGCTGAGCATGCGGAAACTCGGCGCCGAACTAGGTGTCGAAGCTATGTCGCTCTACAACCACGTCGCCAACAAAGACGGGTTGTACGACGCCATGTGCGAATCGCTCTACGGCGAGGTGCTGCAACGGTACGCCCCCGCCGAGGCGAGCTGGCGCGAAAGTGCGTTTGCGCTGGTCTCGGCCTTTCGAGCCGTCGCCCTCGAACATCCAAACGCGGTGACGCTGATGCTCGACCGTCCAATCCCCACCACCACCCGGCTCGAATTTCTCCGCTCGTGCTACGAAGTGTTCTGCGCCGCTGGCTTTCCCACCAAAGAAGCAGCGCTTGCCTTTGAAGCGGTCGCCAGTTGGGTAACCGGTTCAGTGCGTATGGAAATCGGCATGATGGCCCGGCTAGTCCAAGACCCGCAGGTTCTCGAACGCCACGAAGTCGCTGAGGAGCTTCGAGATACATTCGACTTCATGTCCGCCTGCGCTGCATGGACCCCCGAGCAACACTTCGCGTTTGGTTTCGAGACCCTGATGGACGGCCTCGAAAAACGGCTGGCGGGTATCGCCTAACAACCCAAGCCCCCAACGTCCGGTCTGACTAGTCCAGGGGTGTGGCACTACGCTCCGCTAGGTGACCGGCGAACACTTCACCAACGGCGACGACCTAACCAACCCGTTCTCACCGAACGAGTCCACTAGTGCACCCACTCCCGAGATTTTCCGTAACGAACGGGTCGACCTAGCGGCTCGGCCAGAGCTCGAAGACGACGACTTTCGACCGCTCGAGGCGAAACTGCTGACCTTGCGCTCGGTGCTGCTGGTGCCAGCGATGCTGCCGTTTCTTGTCGGAGCAATCGCGCTCTTCTTCGTACTGGACGACATGCGTTGGCTTGCGGCGGTGGCGTTCGTGGCGGTAGTCCTGTTTGGCATCGCCGCGCTCATCGCAACCCGCCTGAGCTTCAAGTTCTGGGGATACGCGGTCCGCACCCATGACCTCTCGGTGCGTCGAGGCGTGATCTTCCGCACCACCACCTCGGTGCCGTTCAACCGAGTGCAACACGCTGCGGTGAACACCGGACCGCTCGAACGAGGGCTCGGCCTGTCGACGATCAAGGTCTTCACCGCTGGTGGCGCTGGCGCCGACCTGTCTATCGAAGGCCTCACCGCCGACCATGCAGCCTCGCTAAAGAACCACATTCTCGCGAACGCTGCCGCAGCAGGGGCAAGCACCAGCGCGTGACCACCTCGCTCGACCGGCCACAGCGGCAATCACCGATTGCCATCATCGCCGGACTTTTTAACCTGAATGCATTGCAGGGCTTGATCCCGATCTTCTTTGTCGCCGGAACCGGCAACCGTGCGCTTGCGGCAATCGTGCTGCCGCTCGCCCTTCTAGCGGTGATCGGCCTTTCGACGCTCACCTGGACACGCACCACCTTCTGGATCGAGAACGAGGAGTTGATTCTCGAAAAAGGCGTCCTCAACCGAAGCCGCACGCAGATTCCACTCGACCGGATTCAACAGATTGGCACCGAGCAGGGGTTAATTCAGCAGATCTTCAACGTACGAAGGGTGCAGGTCGACTCGGCCGGATCGGTGAGTTCCGAACTAGCGCTGTCGGCAATTACCGATGAGGTTGTAGCCGAACTGCGGGCGCGAGTAGTTGGAGCCGACCGGGTTGGTGAAGCCGCGCCGCCCACCGCTGCGTTGGGGTACAGCCCCCCTCCGCTTCCGGGCGGCGGCACGACAACCGCTCCCCTACCGCCGTACCCTGCGGGTCTCGCTCCGCCACCGGGCACCGGCCCGACCGCTGACTCGACCACCGCCCCCGCACCTCGCCCCCCAGCGCCGCTTGCGCACGCCGCCGCCGAAGACCGACGCACCATGGTCATGCGCCATGAGTTTCGCGACCTGGTCGAGTTGGCAATCGCCCGACCAAGCACACAGACCGTGTTCGGTCTTTTGGCCCTGTCGGGTTTCGGTATTGGCGGGGCGGTCGAAGGGTTTCTGAAGGAGTCGATCACTGGCGTCGTCGCAGCCGTGATCTTCGCGGTGTTGGCGATCGCTGCGGTGATAGCGGTGCTCATCATCGGCACGATGCTTCGAGAGTTTCAGCTCACTGTTTGGCGCAGCGACGATGGTCTGCGGCTCACCGCCGGACTGCTGAACAAACGAGAACGGATTGCCCGAACCCAGCGGGTGCAATTCGTTCGCCACAAGCAGAACCTGATGGAAAGGCTCTTCGACCGGACCTCGGTCTACCTCCCGCAAGCTTCGGCAGGCACCGGCGACCTCGAGGGAATCGCCGCGCAACAGTTCACGGTTCCGGCGGCTCACAACTCGAAGGTCGACGAGGTCTCCGACCTCTTTCTTCCCGCCTCTCGACCAGTTCCCTCGCAGCACATCGACCGGCGGATCATCGGCCGTTTGACGCTTCTTGAGGGAATCATTCCCGCCTGCATCATCATCGTTGTGGGCGGCGTCCTGCTCACGCTCGATGACGTTCCCACATGGGTGTCGCTGATGTTGTTCGCGGCCGCCGTGCTCATCGTGGTCCAAGCCCGCATCAGCGCCGTGATCCATCATCGCAACTATCTGTGGGATGTCGACAACAACGTCGTGACGGTGCAACGCGGTTGGCTCAACGTTGAGCGGACCGTCGCCGCAACCCGCAAAGTGCAGTCGATCCACATTCGGCAAGGTTTGTGGCATCGCCGCAAAGGTCTTGCAAAGATCGAGTTCGGCACCGCCGGTGGGTCCTTTGAGATCGCCAACATTCCTGTCGAAACCGCACGGCAGCTCCGCGACGACATTCTGTTCGACGTCGAGACCGACTCTGGCGCCTGGATGTAGCAGACTCTCGGGGTGATTGATCTTCGCTCCGACACCGTTTCCAAACCGACCGACGCAATGCGTGCGGCGATGGCCTCCGCCGAGGTCGGCGACGACGTATTCAGCGACGACCCGACGGTCAATGGTTTAGAGACCTACACCGCAGATCTGCTGGGCAAAGAGGCTGCCATGTTCGTGTCGTCGGGGACCCAAAGCAACCTTTGTGCTTTGATGGCGCATTGTCAGCGAGGCGACGAATACATCGTGGGAGACCACGCACACACCTACTGGTACGAAGCCGGTGGCGCAGCAGTGCTCGGCAGCATCCAGCCGCAACCGGTGCGCATGCTCGAGTCGGGCATGGTCGACCTCGACCACGTACGTCAAGTCATCAAACCCGACGATCATCACTTTGCCCGCAGCCGTCTGCTCTGTGCCGAGAACACCCACGACGGCAAAGTCATCACCACAGCCGAGTTGGCGAAGGGGGCCGCTGTAGCAGCCGAGTTCGGACTCTCCTACCACCTCGACGGTGCCCGCCTTTGGAACGCCGCCGTCGCCCTCGATGTGACTCCGGCAGCGGTCGCCGAGTCCTTCGACTCGGTGTCGGTGTGCCTCTCGAAAGGCCTCGGCGCCCCGATTGGATCGGTGTTGGTCGGCCCAGCCGCTTTCATCAACGAAGCCCGAAAATGGCGAAAGATGCTCGGCGGTGCAATGCGTCAGGTCGGCTTGCTTGCTGCTGCGGGCCGCTTCGCCCTTGAGAACAACATCGGCCGGCTCGCCGACGATCACAAAAACGCAGCACAACTGGCGGCTGGCCTCAGCGAGATCGACGGCGTGGTTGTCACCGCACACAACACCAACATGGTGTTCGTCGACTACGGCAAAGCAATCGCCGAATCGCCGCTCAAAGGCGAAAGTGCGTTTGCCGATGCGATGGCCGATCACGGGGTCACCATCCGTATGACCGGCGGCGGCACCAGCCGGTTGGTAACCCACATTGGAATCTCGGCAGTCGATGTCGATACGGTCGTGGCTTCGACCCGCTCCGCGCTATCTTCCTGAACACCAGCTTCCTGAACACCAGCTTCCTGAACACCAGCTTCGCAATCGGAGACTCCCTGTGACCGAACCCACTTCGCCCCCGCCGCTTCTCGACGGCGTCCGCATCATCGAATTTTCGATGCTTGGGCCGGGGCTACTCAGTACCTTTTTCAGCGACCTTGGCGCAGACGTCATCAAGGTCGAACCACCCGCCGGCGACTACATCCGCCAAATGACCTGGCCAATCATCGAAGGCGTCTCGTTGCTACACCTGCACACACATCGCAACAAGCGCAGCATCACCCTCGACCTCAAAACACCTGAAGGCATCTCGGTATTCGAGGACCTCATCGGCAGCGCCGACGCCGTTGTCGAAGCAATGCGCCCCGGAGCGATGGCTCGCATGGGACTCACGTTTGAGAGGCTGACCGAACTCAACCCAAAGATCGTGTTCTGCGGCATCAGCGGCTACGGAGCCACCGGCCCGTACCGCGATATGCCCAGCCATGGCATCGCCTACGACACCTGGGCTGGACTCATCCCACCTGAACTCGACGACGACGGATTCACCCGCATACCGGCGTTTCCAAACGTCGGGATCAATGTGGGCCCCATGATGGGCGCCTTTGGTTTGCTCGCCGGAATCACGCGAGCCCGCGCCACCGGGATTGGCTGCCAGATGGAGCTCGCACAGAGCGACGCCGCCGCCTACATGAACTGGTACGTCATCGAAACAAACCTGGCCTATCAGCGCCCCGAAGACGAGGTCACCGGAAACGCTGCCGACGACTTCGAGCGTCGCCCACCCGGCCTCGCCGGCATGTACGAAGGCGTCCGCTACCAGATCTATGAGTCCTCCGATGGCCACGTGTTGTTCATGGCCAGCGAGCAGGCATTCTGGAAGAACTTCTGCGAAGGCGTGGGCCGGACCGAACTGTTCGACCAATTTCCTGGGTCGAAATACGCCGATCATGCACGCGGCAACACCGCGCTACAGATCGAATTGCGCGATATTTTCCGAACCAAATCGACCAAGGAGTGGCTCGACTTCTCGATCGAAATCAACACGCCGATCGCTCCGGTGTACGACGGCGCCTCGATGGCCGACGATCCGCAGTTCCAACACCGGTTTCCGCTGTACCCAGCCGACCAACTCGGCGCCGAGCAGATGCCGTTGCCGCTCAAGGTCATTGGCGAAGAGCTGCCGAACCCAACCAAGGCGCCTACCGTCGGCCAACACAACGACGAGGTGCTACGCGATGTCCTTGGCTACGACGACGCCAAAGTGGCGGCCCTCAACGAAGCGAAGGCGCTCGGCTAACGCGCTGCTCGTTGCCCCAGCAATTGAGTCACTGCGGGCGAAGGGACGTTGGCCTTAGGTAAATAGGTCAGAGCGACCATACAGAAAATTGGAACTGCTTCCGATACCTGTTTTGACACACGGTATCCCCCCGAAATCCGGCGGGCACAAACCCTCCTAGGGAGCAATAACCAACATGATGACTCAATACAACTTCCTCGCAACTTGGCTCAAGGCACACACCAAGACCGAACGTGGCGCATCGCTCGTCGAGTACGCCCTCCTGGTCGCCCTGATCGCCGTT
>CALLQB010000011.1 GCA_938015295.1 uncultured Acidimicrobiales bacterium | reverse complement strand
CGTGCAGGGCGAACCGCAGAACGGCTAGGCGACCGACTCGTCGAGGATCCTGCGGTCCATGACTTCGATGACGAAGTCGAGGAACACTTCCGGCAGATCGATCCAAAGCTCCCGATCAGACCACTGCCCCAACGTTGTACCGCGTTGTTGACCAGACAGGTGAGCGGCAAGATCCAGCGCGTGTGTCAGCGCCAGCGGGCAGTCTTACGGCCGAGATTGCAACCGGTGACCCGGTCGTAGCGATACGTCGCATCATGGAACGGGCCAGTTTCGACGAAATCATCCTGTCGACGCGGCCGGCGGGCAAGTCTGGCGGCTCGTCACAGGATTCAGGCTCAAGAATCAGCGTCGCCATTCCGATTCTTCTGGAATGGGTGAAGCCGACGAACTCGATGATGAAGTTGCAGCCTTTGTGGACCGGGTGCATCGCTCAATTTCGCTGAAAATGCCGGTCGATGAATTTAACAATCTTGCGATCGTAAAACGAGCGATACAACGTGGCGCCTCAGACCAGGCAGACCTCGCGCAGACCTTCGAAGAACACGGGATCGTCTTGTTGACCACCCAGGTGACCGGCAAGATCCAGATGTTCTCGGGCGACTCGGAGCTCGGCAGGGCAATTGCGCACGGCCTAAAAGTGGGATTCAAGCGCTAATACTTCCAGCCGAAGCTTGTGGCAGGCCGGCCTCGCTAGGTTCAGTCTTCGACAACGAGAGCATCAGTCCAGGAAACCGACTCAACGTTGTTGGGCAGGTCTTGTGCGAGCTCAGCAATGAACCTTTCGGAACCACCGACGTACAGCGACCAGAAGTCAACATCGGTGGCGATGAACCAGGTTCTGTCGCCGGGCCACATCAGGTCGGGGTTACGCCAACCGTCGGTGTCTGGATATCGCAGGGCCGTCACTGCATCGAGGCGGCCCTCCAATAGGTAGTAGGCCCGGTTCGGGTGGTCGAGTACAGGAATGTTGGCTAGCTCTACACGTATTTGGGCCTTGCGTTTACGGTCCTCGTCCTGCAGCGCTACAAGTCGCAGTTCATCGGCTCGTCGCTGTTCTGGGGAAACGGGTTCGCGATAGGCATGACGAATCGTCGAATCATGGCCGAAGCCGTGACCTTCCCAGATCGCGAAACATGCCTGCTCAGGAGTAGCGGTATGCCGCTCACCGATCGCAACGATTCGCTCGAAGAGAGTCTGGTACCGCAACCACCAGTTGTCGGAGCCCTCTTCGGGTTCTGGATCAGGAGCGCCTATACGCACCACCGAATCAAAGTGATTCGGCACAAGCCCAGCCACGGTCCCCCATCCATCTCGGGCACAACCCGGCTCGATCCATGCTGCCCGATGTGTCGACGCAGCCGCCCGAACACCAGCACCAAAGCTCATAAACAGAAGCATGTCACAAAGAGGAGCGCCTCCCACGGAAACGCTGCCTGGCCCCCGGGATGTTTGGCGAAGCCAAACTCCATAAGTGAGGAAGCCCGTCAGGGCTAACGAACGACGCGAAGCCAAACTCCGTAAGTGAGCAAGCCCGTCAGGGCTAACGAACGCCGTGGAGGCCCTGCAAGCTTCCAGGCACTGGGATGTTTGGCGAAGCCAAACTCCGTAAGTGAGGAAGCCCGTCAGGGCTGACGAACGACGTGGAGCTGAGGGGAGTCGAACCCCTGGCCTCCTCGATGCGACCGAGGCGCTCTAGCCAGCTGAGCTACAGCCCCGAAGGGACCCGTACCTTATGCCAGATCAGCCGCTCTTGCGGTACTGGCGGGCATCGGAAAGTTGCACGACGACGGGGTCATCGGCGGTGCGGGTCGGAAGGTGGGCGACAACGCTCTCGCGTTCTGTGGCGAGTTGGTTGCGACGAATCATCAGGGCGCCGAAGGCCAAAGCAACAACGTCGACGACGATGTGTGCGTAGAGCGCGATGCGGCCAAACATGGTGGTGGCTACCAGGGTGAACAGGGCGAGCGCTATGAGCGACCCAAGTACGTCACGTCGGCGACGGGCCGCAGCGAGTGGCGACGTTGGCAACAGGCGTTCTTCGCTGAAGTCGAAGCCTTGGGGCCCGCCGCGGTCGCCGGCACCGATTGCGCCAGCTACGGGGCGTTCAAGACGGGCGAGTTGCTGCGAAAAATCCGAGGTCGAACCACGGGCAGGCCGAGAAGAGCCGATGGTCGGCACTCGCTGGACCAATGGCGGCAAAAGTACCGCTGCCCACAATATCCCCAAGATCAATAGCGCCAAGAAGGTCACGCTCTCGCCAACTCCTACAAGTGGTGGAAATACTACGGATACTCGCGCGGAGGGTGGTGGATACCGCGCGGTTCGCGCGATAACCGGGCGATGAGCAGCACAGAAAGCGCATGCAGCACCGTTGTCCCCTCCAAGAACATTACGGTTTTACTACGGTTCGTAGCATTAACCCAGTCAGGTTGGCAGAACGCCGTTCAAATTACAGGTCTGTAGTTGTCCTGCGGAAGGTTCCTGAGCGGCCGCCGGTCTTCTCCCAGAGCGCAATCTCGCCAATAACCATCTCTTTGTCGATCGACTTACTCATGTCATAAATGGTCAGCGCAGCGACCGTGGCGGCGGTCAGCGCTTCCATCTCGACGCCGGTGCGGTCAATCGCCTCCACCTGCGCCTCAATCTCGATGAAGTCGTCCTCGATCGTGAAGTTCACGTACACCGAACTAATCAACAACGGATGACAGAGCGGAATGAGATCGGGTGTCTTCTTGGCTGCCTGGATGCCAGCAACGCGTGCAACAGCAAGCACATCGCCCTTGCTGATCGAACCTCGAGCGATAGCCGAAGCGGTGTCCGACTTCATGTAGACCCGCCCCTTGGCGATGGCGCGTCGATGAGTGGGTTCCTTCGGCGTGACATCGACCATCCGGGCACGGCCGAGCGGGTCGAGATGAGTAAATCCTTCGTGATCCGACATCGCGCGAGTGTAGGTCGCCGAGTTGTCAGCCGCCGATCTGGCTCATGCTCCGCTTGGGTCGAATGAACGTGACCTGGCCAATCTGGTGGCCCGCCCATTTCGCTTTGACCGCTTCATCGAGCTTGGCAGCGATGGCGTCGTCCGATGCCCCGCTGCGCACCAGCGTGCGAAGGTCGAACTCATCGACAGCAAACAAACAATTGCGGAACTGGCCATCGGCAGTGAGTCGCACGCGGTCACAGGTGCCGCAGAACGAGTCGCTCACGCTGGCAACAACGCCAATTTCGCCCTTGCCATCGACGTAGCGATAGCGAGTGGCAGGCGCCGACGTGCGTTCGATTGGTTCAAGAGGAAACTCGGCGTTGATCGTTTCGATGATTTCGGCCTGGCTGACGACGGTGTCGTTACTCCATTTGCCCTCGGCATCGAGGGGCATGAATTCGATGAACCGAACCTGCACACCCTTTTCTCGGCCAAACCTGGCGAAGTCGAGCAGTTCGTCGGAGTTGATGCCCTGCATCATCACAGCATTGAGCTTCACTGGCTCAAAGCCTGCTGCCACTGCTGCATCGATGCCCTCAAGCACCCGGTGCAGATCGTCGCGACGAGTGAGATCGATAAATCGTTGGCGATCGAACGAGTCGATCGAGATATTGATGCGCTTGAGGCCAGCGTCTTTCAACAGCTGTGCCTGGGAGGCAAGCGTGGCGCCATTGGTGGTGATCGACAGATCTACATCTAGCGCCGCAAGCTTGCTAATGAGCACCGGCAGCTTTGCCCGAATGGTGGGCTCGCCGCCGGTAAGGCGGATGCTGTCGATGCCGTAACGCTCGACGAGCACTCGGGCGACCTGTTCGATTTCTTCAAACGTCAGCAACTCTTCGCGTGGCATCCACTCCATGCCCTCGGCGGGCATGCAGTACTGACAGCGGAAGTTGCACCGATCGGTAACCGAGA
Organism: uncultured Acidimicrobiales bacterium; assembly: GCA_938015295.1. Taxonomy (GTDB): domain Bacteria; phylum Actinomycetota; class Acidimicrobiia; order Acidimicrobiales; family SHLQ01; genus CALLQB01. Next base: position 58,067 of record CALLQB010000011.1, on the reverse strand, counting down.
TACGCAGATCGCGGTGAACCCGGCCGTAAGTATCGACGAGCGGTTCAATAGCCATTACCCGCGACCGTACCTGCAACCCAAGGGTTACAACGAACCACTTTCATTGTTCAGCCCCAACAAGCGTCCACCGCTACCGTCAATCGAGCAGCATCGCTGTTGCGATTTCGCCAGCTTTCACACCATCGCCGTCGGGAAGCACTGCGAGCGCATTGGCATTTGCCATGGCCCGAAGCTGATGCGAGCCCTGCCCGCCAGCGAACCGCAACCGGTACTGCCCATCGATGTATTCCGACACAACGCGCGCAAAATGTGTCTTGCCATCGGGCCGCCGCAGAAGGTCCTGGTCGGCAACAGCCTGCACGGTCGGCCGGTCAAGGTGTTGGTGACCAGCCATTTTCCGTAACGCCGGGCGAGCAAAAAGCTCAAACGACACCATCGACGAAACCGGATTACCGGGCAACCCGAAAACGGGCATGTCGTTCACGAACCCGAACGCCAACGGCTTTGCGGGCTTGATGGCTATCTGCATCCAGCGCATGTCGCCGATTTCGTCGAGCACGACCTTGACGAAGTCGAAGGCACCCATGCTCACTCCCCCGCTGCTGATCATCGCATCGCAGGACTGAGATGCCGCCAGGATCGACGTCGTCAACGACTCTTTGTTGTCGGCTACAAGCCCAAGATCGACGCCCTCAAAACCCGCCTCGTCAAGCAACGCCAGAATCGTCCGGCGGTTCGAGTCGCGGATTTGGCCGTGCGCAAGCGGTCCAGGTCCGTCGACAAGTTCGTCGCCGGTCGAGATAACGCCAACTCGTGGTCGGCGGCGCACCGATACCTCGAACGTGCCGAGGCTGGCGAGCACTCCTAGATGCCCGGGGGTGATGATCGTGCCTGCGGCAAAGACAAGGTCGCCCGGTTCAATATCTTCACCAGCCGAGCGGATGTGGTTGCCCGCTGGCACCGCCTCGGCGATCTCGACGGTCTTCCCATCCTCAGAAAGGGTGGTCAGCTCGACCATGATTACTGCGTCGGAGCCCGGAGGCATCGGTGCGCCGGTCATGATGCGGGCCGCCTGGCCGGGGCCGATGTGCATATCGCCCTTGTCGCCAGCTGCGATTGTTCCGACGACCTCGAGGGTGGTCGGGGCCGCCGACGTGTCGCCGGCTTGCACGGCAAAGCCGTCCATTGCGGTATTGGCGAAGGGTGGAACCGCTTCGGTGGAGGCAACATCGTCGACAACAACAAGGCCTAGGGCGTCATTCAGCGGGACGGTGACGGCGGCGAGCGGGGCTACCGCACCAATGACGTAGTCGCGGGCTTCCTCAAGAGGGATCATGGCCCGAGCATAGAATGCCGGCGATGTTTGACCCCAGCGAGCCGGCGTGGCCTGCGAAACACAACCCCTCCAGCCGGAATGCTGTTCTCGCTAGAGACGCTCCCCGTCTGGGCCTAAAGCTGTTGGGCCGTCGAGCGTGAAACCATCGGGCAACTTTGCTGCGAGTTCTGTGGCATCGAGCGCGAAGCGGGGGTCGATCTCTAGATCGACGGGGTTGCCATCGGCGTCCGTTGGCACCGACACACCGGCAGCTGCAAACCAACGGCTGTACATCTCGTTCATCAATTGGCGAGCCGACTCGGGCGAGTTGTCGCCATCGGCATTCTTGATCGGCGAAAACTCGTCCTGACGAAGGGCTTCCATCGTGATGCTGGCCGACGCCATCGGCAGACCGTCGAACAAAAAGGCCTCGAACTTGATGGCGTTCGGTTCGGCGGGGGTCACCATCTCGCCGGTCGCATCGAGGTAGGCGATCTTCTTGTGGGCCCGATGGAAGGGCAACTGCAGTCGGCCCTCGGTGAGGCGCAAAGCAAAGGCCACGTCGATGCAGTGCACGGCGATCGAGCCGGCCCAGAATGTAAGCGACCCGTCGTCGTTTCGCTGCTCGGCGAGTTCGTCGGGAAGGTCGGTGTATTCAACCATGGCGGTCGTGCCGTCGATCTTGGCGACGAGACCCATCTTCTCGCCCGGCGACTCTTTACGGACGGCGGTGTTCGACATTTCGGCGCCAGCAAGGGTGTGGTAGCCGAGGAACTCAGGCCGGCACATGCGCACCTTAGGATTGTCGACCTGGAAGCTGAAGATGGTCGTGATACCTGCAGCTGCCATCTCGTCGAGCGCGCCGCTCTTTCGCAGCGCGCTGAACATTCCGCCGTGGCCGTCGGCCGCCAGCGAAAGGCTGTCGGGGGCAGACCGAAGCAACGCTCCGGACTCGGCATCGACAGCGGGAAGCGTGCCCTGCACCACAAAGGTGATGCTGGCCGGATCGAGGCCGAAGTGATCCGCTGCGGCGAAGCTCGCCTTCGTGTCCGCATCGTTTTGCGGCGATGTGAGGATGTACCACGGCAACGCGCAGCTATAGCGCGACCGCATCGCAGCGATCTTGGCCGCATGCTGGGCAAACAAGGTGCGCCCGGTGATCGGACCGTACGGGTAGTCGCCTTTCGGACCGTCGAATCCAAGGCGTGAGCCCTGGCCGCCCGCTAGAAGGAATGCTGCCACCTTGCCCGAGCGAAGAAGGGCTTCGCCCGCTTCGCGAGCGGCGGCCTCCGCCGCCTCAGCCGTATCGTTGGCAGGGATCGGAATGGTCTCGGCTTCGGTGACCTCGCCGAGGGGCTTCTCGGTGTGATCGCCCTTAACCAACTGATTGATCAGGTCGCTGATGAGATCCAGATCGAGCTCGTGCACCTGGTCAACGAGGTTCTGCTGAGCGGGCCCCTCAAGGACGTCGATGACCTTTGCCAGGTCGTGCTGACCAGCGACATTGAGCGCTTCGATGGCGGATGCGACAGAACCCATGTGGGGGACCTCATCAATCGGGGGCATAAGAGATATTCGGGAACGGAAATTTCGCTGTTCCAATCGACGATCGTAGAGCCGATTTGAGCAACCGTGGCGACTACCCGGTTCGATGAGGCGAACGCTCGCTACAGCTGGTGAAGCGAATACCCCAAAAGTAAGAACGCGGGGCCTGACCCCGCGTTCTTACTTATGGTTGCCGGCGCGGCTTAGGGAGTGTTCCTTGCGGCTGATCAGTCGAACGATGTTGCTGGTGTGACGCAGAACAATCAGTCCGATCATGGCGAAGGTAACAATGACCTCCCACAACGGCCGATCGGCGATGAGGATGATCCACGCACCGAACGCGACTGCGACGGTGAGCGACGCAACCGAGGCCTTCTTTCCGACACGGGCGACAACAACAAAAACCGCGAGCAACCCAAGAAAGACCAGCGGGAACAAGCCAAACACGCCGCCACCGGCCGTGGCGGCCCCTTTGCCGCCCTTAAAGTGCCGGTAGGCGGGGAAGATGTGTCCGACAGTCGCGGCAACCCAACCAACCGCTGCAAGCGGTCGACCACTCAGTGCCAGGCCGGCAAGAACCGGCAAAAGCCCCTTGAGAACATCGATCGCGAAAACAATCGCACCGGCTCGTTTACCGGCGATCCGCAAAACATTCGACGCACCGGGGTTTCCCGACCCTTCAGCCTCTGGGTCGTGACCAGTCCAGTAGGCGACCAAATGGGCGCTAGGGAAGGTCCCGACAAAGTATGCGGCAACCGCCATACTGAGAGCGGCAAGAATGGACACACCGCTCACTTTAGAAGCATGGCGGTCAGACCTCTACACTTCAGGGCGATATGCCAACCTACGAATACTCCTGTGACACGTGCGAACACCACTTCGAGTGGGTGCAATCGTTCAGCGAAGACACCCTCACCAAGTGCCCCGGCAAGCGAAAAGGTGGCCCCGCCACTGAAGCTTGCGTCTCTCCCGGCAAGGGAAAGGTCAACAAAGTATTCAGCGCGGTCGGAATCTCGTTCAAAGGCGATGGTTTCTACAAGAACGACCATGGCGCCAATGCGAAGTCAAAGACGGCGTCGGAAAGCTCTTCGTCCTCGATCACTTCGACTGACAAAGATTCTTCGAGTTCGACAGCATCGGATTCGACAAGTTCGGACAACGCCAAGTCCGATACCTCGTCGACGAAGGCTGAAGGAACAACAAAGACCGACAACAAGTCAGACGCCAAGAAGGCCGACACCAAGAAGGCCGCCGACAAAAAGAAGTGAACTAAGGCACGCGACTTCCCCTCGCAGCAGCAAAGGTCCGAACCGTCGGATCCACCTTGGAGACACCATGCTCGAGCGTCCGTCGCGCCGTTCAACGCGCACAACCCCACTTCGTCGCCCCTTCGCCACCGTGCGTCGAGCGGCCGGCCGTCATCGCACACTCTGGAGGGTCGGTTCGGCAGCGGTCGCCATCGCCGTTGCCTTGTCGTTCCAGCCCGAACCGCAGGCGACGCCCATCGTTGCTGCCGATGAGGCGGCGTTGCTAGGCGACAGCGACCCCGGCGGACACAGCCCGTCCGCAACGCTCCTCCCAGACGGGCATGCGGGCGTGGCAGTCATGCGTTCGGCCGCGTCTCCCACGGTGGCCGCAGGTGACCTGGTTCATGTCATCTCGGTACCCGACCCGCTCATCGTTGGCGAAGAACGGCCGGCCGCGATGATGCTGACCAATATGGCGGTGATCGAAGTCGCTGAATCGGCCGTGACCATAGCGGTGCCCACCACCGAGGCAACGCAACTGGTCGAAGCAATCGTCACTGGCAGCGTCGTGCTAGTAGCCGCAGGCTGAAAGGGCCCGCAGCTGCCCTAGCCCAGAACGCCAGCGCCAAGAAGGATGAAGGCGAGCACGCCGATGACCAGGCGATACCAACCAAAGACCTCGAAGCCCTTTTCGTTGAGCCAGCTCACCATCCACTTCACCGCCGCGACTGCAGAAACAAAAGCAACCAGCAGCCCGATCAGCGGATTGACGTAGCCGAAGGTATTAACCATCTCGGCACCGTCCTTCAGCCCAACAAAGGCAGTAGCTGCGGTAAGCGTAAGCAGACCAAGCAGGAAGCTGAACTCGACTGCAGCCCGAAGACTGAGCCCCATCAACACGCCGGCAATGATCACCGTCATCGACCGGCTAACACCTGGCCAAAGAGCAACGGCCTGAAGTGCACCAATAATAAAGGCACTTCGTGTGGTGAGGTCGCCGAGCTGACCGGTAGTGCGCTCGAACCAGTTGGCGCGCTGCAACGCAAGAATGACCAGACCACCAATGACCCAGGCGATAGCGATAGGCACAACACCAAAGAGTGCATCCTCGACCAGCGAGTCAAGAGTGAGCCCGATGATCACCGTAGGAATAAACGCCACAAGCACCGCGATGAGAATCTTGCGCCCTTCATCGCTACGGCCGAGTAGTCCGTCGAGCATCTGGCGGATGCGTTCCCAGTACAGGAAGAGCACCGCAAGAATCGCACCCGACTGGATGCAGATCGCAAACGTGTCAGCTGCAGCTTCGGCTTCTGCGGTGTCGTCGAGGCCGAGGAAGTCGTTTGCTACCAAGAGGTGACCGGTGGAGCTCACCGGCAAGTATTCGGTAATCCCCTCCACAAGGCCAAGAATGACCGCATCGAGCCATGTGAGCTCGATCGCTCCAGCAACAGCAGATTCGGCCTGAGCATAGGCAGCACCATCAAAGAGCGCAGCGAACACAACGACAAGTAAGAGCGCTACCGCGCGACGGTCGGAGAACGCGGCACGAACCGCAGCGGGGAAGGTAGACATTGGGGTCCTATCGGCCGGTGAGGCGGCCAAAGAAGGGAAGCAAACAGGAGAAGTAGGCAGGGGGGCCTACGACTACGAACCCTCAAATCGTACTGGCGTCAGCTACCCGACATCGTGACATCGCCAATCGCCATACTCACACCGGTCGCCGACATCGGCAGCCACTCGACATCGTCGGCGATGGCCAGAACATCGAGAAGCATGCGCTGCAGTGTCGATGCGATCGTGACCTCGCGAACCGGCTCAGCGAGCTGTCCGTTGCGAATTCGCAGCCCTGCAGCGCCGGTCGAGAAGTCGCCACTGATGGGGTTCACGCCAGAATGAAGGCCCGAAACGCTGGTGACCAGCAGCCCGTTTTCAATCCCGCCGATCAGGTCATCGCGCGAAACGTCGCCCGGCTGGATGGATACTGCACGAGTGCCAACACCGGGGGTTGTCTTAAATCCACCGCGCACAGCCGAGCCAGTTGTGGTCGTTCCGGCGCGTCGAGCCGTGTAGCAGTTGTGCACGAAGCTTCGCAGCTCTCCCCCATCGATCAGCACGTTGCGGCGGGTGGCGATGCCTTCGCCGTCGGCGCCGCTGGCGGTGAAATGGCGAGCATCGGTTGGGTCATCAATCAGCGTCACCATGGCGTCGGCGACCATCTCGCCGACGCGGTCGGCAAACGGCGAACGCCCCTTGAGGACCATTTCGCCGTTGAGGGTCGAGGCGATGATGCCGGTGAACTGGGCCGCCACGTACGGGTCGAGCACGACGGTGAGACGTTCGGTGGGCGCCTGCTTCGCACCGAGCAACTTCGTCGCCCGATCGGCAGCATCAACCGAGGCCTTTGCGATGTCGAGGTCGGCGAGTTCGCGGCCAACAGCGAAGCCGTAGCCGTCTTGGGTGTCGTCGCCCTCGTTTGCGAGCACGCTCACCGACACATATGCAGACGATTCGCGGCTAGCCGACCGAATGCCAGTGGTCGTCACAACAGCGGCCTCATAGGCACCGTCGTAGTAATCCGAGCTTTCGACCGCCTGAATACGCGGTTCGGCTGCGGCAGCGGCGGCCTCAAGTTCTTTTGCCAGCTCAATCTTTTCGGCAGTGCTGGCAACCGTTACATCGCGGTACAGATCGAGTTCGACCGGCTCGATGCCGTCGGGCTCAGCAAGACCAAGAAACTCATCGGGCGTGCCAAAGGTCGCGTTGTCGCGAGCGTCGGCCAACGTTTCGACGATGACCTCCATGTCGAGCGACCCCGCATAGGCAAAACCCTGCTTGTGGTCGGCGATAACCCGAATACCAACACCCTGCGAATCGGCGGTGGTAAGCGATTCGATATCGCCTTCATACACCCGGATCTCGGTGTCGCTGGATTTCACGACCACTACTTCGAGCTGTTCGCCGTCGTTTGCCAGCGCGAGCACGCGGTCGGCAAGTTCGAGGATTTCGCTCATGCTGCGGTGCCGCCAACGGTCAGGGCGGTCACACGCAAGGTCGGGGTTCCGTCGCCAACCGGTACACCTTGTCCGTCTTTTCCGCATGTTCCGGGCGAGCCCATCGCGAAATCGTTGCCGAGCATGTCGATCCGGGTCAGCACCTCGGGGCCGTTGCCGATCAGGTTGCCCTCGCGCAGCGGTGTGGTGATCTTGCCGTCTTCGATCAGATAGGCCTCGAGCATGCCAAAAACGAAGTCGCCAGTGGTCGTGTTGACCTGGCCGCCGCCGAGCTGGGCAACGTAGACGCCTCGTTCGGTCGCTGCGACGATATCGGCCGGATTATCGGGACCGTTGGCGATGTAGGTGTTGGTCATACGCACCATCGGAAGGTGCTGATAACTCTGGCGGCGGCCGTTGCCCGAACTTGGGCGACCTTCTTTGCGGGCCCGCAGTTCATCCCACATGTAGTCGGTGAGCACGCCGTTCTCGATCAGCACATTTTGTTGAGCAGGTTTACCCTCGTCATCGATGGAGAACGCGCCCCATTCGGCGCTCATGGTGCCGTCGTCGATCAGTGTCACCAAGTCGGTGGCAACTTGTTCGCCTTTACGTCCGGCGAACACCGACGCCGATTTTGCGACCAGGTCAGCCTCGAGTCCGTGGCCACAGGCTTCGTGGAAAAGCACGCCGCCACCGCCGGGGCCAACCACAACCGGCATCGTGCCGCTCGGGGCAGCAATGGCGTCGAGTTTAGTTAGCGCACGCTGCGCTGCCGTGCGGGCGATCTCGGTGACATCGTGGCGTTCGAACAGTTCGAAGCCAATGGTGTGGCCGACCGATTCACGGCCGGTTTGCATGCCGGTGTCGCCCACCGCGACACAGCCAACCGAGAACAACGTCTTCACCTGATCGTCGGAAGCGAGAAGGCCATCGCTGTTGGCAACCATGATCTGTCGTCGGCTATCGCCATAGCGCGCCGACACCTGACTAATGGCATCGCCAACTTGCCGGGCTGCGGCGTCGGCTTGCTGCAAGAGGTCGACCTTGGTGGCCTTTGGCACGTCGGCCGGGTACACCTGCACCGAGTTCGGGTTTGGTGCTTGCTGGCGGGTCAGCGAGACCGTTCGGGTTCCGCCACCTCCGCCGGCTGCAGCAGCCGCCGCAGCGCGGGCGGCATCGCCCAATCCCTTTTCGCTCAGGTCAGCGGTGTGAGCAAAGCCTGTGGTGTCGCCGACCACGACCCGAATGCCGGCGCCGCGGTCTCGGCCCGAGGTCAGTTCTTCAATTTTGCCGTCGTCAAGCACCGCTGACGACGAACGTTTGTCCTCGACGAACACTTCGGCGAAATCACCGCCGGTGTCGAGAGCTGTAGAGATGGTGTTTGCAACAATGGCTTCGTCGAGCACAGTTCTGCCTTCTGCTTTGCTAACGGCTGAGAAATTTCTTCTGAATCGGGTTCTTTGCCTACGGGTTCACGTGAACGAGTCGGCAGCCTTGGTCGGCATGGGTGAAGATTTTGGCCGAATACTGGCCAACATGCGTCGCGGGCCTTACTGTACCGCCCGTGCCTCTGGAATCTGGACTGCAGGGTGTAGCGACGTTGGTCGTAGCCAAAGAAGACTTGGCAATCGCCTTTAAATCAGGCGACGTGCCGGTGCTCGGCACGCCCCGTGTTGTAGCGCTTGTCGAAGAAGCAACTGTCGCTGCTGTCGCAGGCGAACTCAGTCCGGGCAGCACCACGGTGGGCATGCGTGTGCACCTCGATCATGTAAGCCCAACGGCTCACGGCGCTGAGGTACTTGCGACGGCAGTGCTCGAACGGGTCGACGGCCGCCGACTGACCTTTGCTGTCGAGCTCACCGAAGATGGCAGTGTCGTTGCGCAGGGTCACGTCATTCGGGTTCTGGTCGACACCGAACGGTTCCTCGAAAAGACCGCCGCTCCCCCGAGCTAGCTACTCCAGGAATCCCGGGACCTCTTCGGCTGACACAGCGTCGGCAATGTCGGGGATGGTGATGTTTACGGGTTCACCGAACGACGACATGGTCATGTCTGTGCGGTACGACAAGCCAATCATCATGAATTCTGAGGTGACCTGGCGAACCAGACCATCGTCGTCGATCCACACGGTTGCAACGACGTCGCCAAGCTGCGAGAGGTCGTCGTCAACCGCTGCAATGCTTTGTCCAAGGAACGCGTCGTCGATGGAGAACGTGCCGCGGTAGCCGGTGACGGTGACGCCGTCGATGTCTTTGGTACCGATCTCGACAACATCTTCATCTGCTCCGTACAGCGTGGCGAGGAATGTTTGGGGGTCGTAGGCGATGCCATCAATCGCCGGTGAGGTCGAGGTGTCCGACGGCATGTGGATCCACACATCACCGAGGCCGTTGAGTTCGGTTGCTGGCGCCCAGCGAACAAAGTCGGTCGTGCCGTCGGAAACAACGGTCATCGGCTTGGCAAAGAGGGCCGCAGCTTCTGGGTCGTCGCCGATCTCCATGGCGTCCGCAAGTCCGCTCATGTCGATCTGCAGTGCCATCGTGTCGCCGTCGACAGCGCCCTGTCCGTCAAGAGCGAACGATGTGCCACCGCCGGTCATTTCGACCGAAAAGGCAAACAGCATCGTGTCGTAGCTGGCAACGGTGTCGGCGGAGAACGCAAGTTTCTCTGGGATCGATGCAGTCGACTCAGCCGCACTTTCGTCGGTCGCCCCATCATCGGTTCCTAATTCTTCGGCTTCCGGATCTTCGGAGTCGTCTGACGTTTCGGTCTCGTCGATGTCGTCCGCATCCTCCGTCACTGGCGCAGGGGTTTGTTTGTCATCGCCAAGAGCTTCGCCCTCCTCGACCGGTTCACCGTCTTGCTCGTCGGTCGTCGTGACAGCGGCCTCGCTGTCGGAAGTTCCCTCCTCGGAGGATTCATCCTCCGCATCTTCGTTCTCGACTCCGGCGTCGCCTTCGACCAGCAGGTTCGGATCGTCGACAACAGCCTCGGCGGATTCCGGGGCGGTACTGCTCGCAGTCGGTGGCGTGTTCGCGCACGCCGAAGCGCCAACAACAACGACAAGAAGCATGGCCAGCAATCGGAACGTGGCGTTCTGGGTGCATTTGGGAAGAGAAAACATTGTTTCGTCCTGCGTAATCGGGTTCCGCTGGCATCGACAGGTTTTTGCCCGAACTTGACGATTTCGTGCTCGATGGCCCGCCCTTGGTGCGCTTGACCCGAGCGGGCCGAACTCTTCCGTTAGGCTCACGTGCTGGGTGGCAACCAGTCGATGTCGCCTCTCGTCCAACTCCCTTCTGCGCCGGAAAGCCTTTACAAACGTGTGTATGACGGTTCCTCCCACGGTGATTGCGTGAGCCTCACGGCCGAACTCGCTACGCCCAGAGTCGCCGCTGGCGCGAATCGTCGTTGGTGGATAGAAGTTGGCACCGTGCTGAGTTTCTACGTCGTCTACTCCATGGTTCGAAACCAGTTTGGTTCGGCAGCGGTCGACCCGGAGCTCGCGTATCAGAACGCCGAACGAGTAATCGACATCGAACGCAAGCTCGGTCTGTTCCACGAGCAGCGAATTCAATCGTGGTTTGGCGACTCTGGCTGGTTCTTCCAAAGCTGGAACATCTTTTATGGCACGTTGCATTTCGGCGCCACCATCTTTTGTTTCGTGTACCTGTATCGCAAAGCACCCGCTCGATACGGGCTTTGGCGGTCAACCTTTGCCCTCACTACCGCGATCGCGCTGTTCGGCTTCTCCGCTTTCCCACTGATGCCGCCCCGCCTTCTCAACGTCTCGGGCCCGTTCGGCGGACTCCGATTTGGCGGCGGCCAGTATGCGTTCGTCGATTCGGTCGCCGAATACGGTGGTCTCTGGTCGTTCGATTCCGGAACCATGCAATCCATATCGAACCAGTACGCGGCCATGCCCAGCCTGCACTTCGCTTGGGCAACCTGGTGCGCTATCGCTGTCGTTCCCGTACTCCACAACCGGTTCGGCCGGTGGTTTCTGGCGCTGTACCCGCTGCTCACCCTTTTCGCGATTGTCGTCACCGGCAACCACTACTGGATCGATGCGCTGGGTGGAGCTATCGCCCTCGGCGTCGCCTACCTCATCGCGCGTGTCTTCTACGCGTCGATCAAACCGTCTCTTCATCAAATCGCTACAAAGACCCCACCCACTTAACACCGGCCGCCGCTCTTGTCCCCGATACGATAAACACCACTAGGTTCGATGGTTGTACACCAGAAATTCTGGTCCTCAACTCTGGTACCTCCCCAATACCTCTGCATATGCCCACCCTTCTCGACTCCGTTTCCAGCCCGGCCGATCTGCGCAAGCTCAGCTATGCGCAGCTCGACACGTTGTCTGGCGAAATCCGAGAGTTCATCGTCGACACGGTCTCAAAAGCCGGCGGCCACCTCGGCTCGAACCTCGGCGTTGTCGAACTCACCTTGGCGCTGCACCGAGTCTTCGACTCACCAAACGACATTCTTCTGTGGGATACCGGCCATCAGGCCTATGTCCACAAAATGGTCACCGGGCGCACAGCCAACTTCGAACAGTTACGCAAACACGGCGGCCTATCGGGCTATCCAAGCAGGACCGAGTCCGAACACGACTGGATCGAAAACAGTCACGCCTCGACCGTCCTCTCCTATGCGCACGGTCTCGCTACGGCACAGGCATCCTCGGTCGGCGAGAAACGCCACATCGTTGCGGTAATCGGCGACGGGTCGATGACCGGCGGCATGGCGTTTGAAGGCCTCAACAACCTTGGGCACGCTGGTAGCGACGTCACTATCGTGCTCAACGACAACGGCCGGTCATATGCGCCCACCGTTTCGATGCTCAGCGAGAGTCTCGTTCGCATTCGGTCGAACCCGGTCTACATGCGCCGCCAAGCCCGGATGGAACGCATCGCCCAAAACATTCCGTGGGTCGGCGACCAGGTCGAACGCGGTATCGGCGCCACCAAGGCCGCCATCCGTGAACTCTGGGAGCCACCAGCATTCTTCGAGAACCTCGGCGTTCGGTATCTGGGTCCGTTCGACGGTCACGACGTTGAGGGCCTCGAACAGGCACTCAACGACGCCACCAGGTTCAGCGGACCAACCGTTGTGCACGTTCTGACCCAAAAGGGTCGAGGGTATGCACCGGCCGAAGCCGACCCGATCAAAAACATGCACGACATGGGATCGGTGAAACCCGGTAGCTACACCGCAGCATTCACCGAGGCGCTGATCAAGCAGGCCGAGAACCATCCCGAAATTGTGGCCATCACCGCAGCGATGCCCGACAGCACCGGGCTCCTGCCGTTCAGTCAACGTTTCCCCGAACGCTGCTTCGATGTCGGCATCGCCGAACAACATGCCGTCACCGCAGCTGCTGGCATGGCGATGGGTGGCCTCCGGCCGGTCTTCGCGTTGTACTCCACCTTTCTTACCCGGGCTATCGACCAGGTCAACCTCGATGTTGGCTTGCACAACCTGCCGGTCATCTTTTGTCTCGATCGCGCTGGCATCACCGGCGACGACGGCCCTTCACATCACGGCGTGCTCGATATGGTGCTCCTGTCAAAGGTGCCCGGCATGACCATCTTTGCTCCGTCGAGTTACCAAGAACTTCAGGTGATGTTCGAAGACGCTGTCGAACTCTGCGATGGCCCCGCTGCGATTCGTTGGTCCAAGACCGCTGCGGTCGAAGTACCCGAGAACGAAGTTGGTAGTGGCTTCAGCGCACGCAAGGCTCGGTCGGGTGGCTCCGAAGTGTGCCTCATCGGGGTCGGCAAGATGTTGGCCGATTGTTTGGCAGCCGCCGACCTTTTGGCTGCCGAGGGCATCGAGGCGACGGTATGGGATCCGCGGGTGGTCAAGCCGCTCGACACCGAGATGATCGCCGATGCCAGTAACCATTCCTTCGTGCTCACCGCCGAAGACGGCCTTCGTTCGGGCGGCATCGGCGACGCTATTCGTGACGCAATCAACGAGACCGGCAGCGACGCTCGCGTGAAGGTCCACGGCGTACCGGTCAGCTATGTACCCCAGGGTAAGGCCGACGCAATTCTCATCGAGCTCGGACTCGACGCCGAAGGCATAGCCGCTGAGGTGCGAAATCTCCTCAGCTGAGTCTCTCGAACCGGTGCCACCAGATCCACACGAGTTGCCTGTCGCGCTCTTCGATCTTGATGGCACGCTAACCGACCCGCGTGTAGGAATCGTTTCTTGCATCGAGGCCGGCTTGGCGGCGGTTGGCGAATCAGCAAAAGGCCATGGCGATCTCAGCCGATTCATCGGGCCACCACTGCAAGAGTCGTTCAGCGGCATGGGCCTCGATGCCGCCCAGGTCGACACCGCAATCGCCGCGTACCGAGAACGGTTCGCGACCCATGGCATGTTCGAGAACGAGGTCTACCCCGGCATCGTCGACATGCTGCAACGATTCCGCGACGCAGGCTGGGTGCTAGGCGTTGCAACCTCCAAGCCCGAACTGTTCGCAGTTCGCATCCTGATGCACTTCAAGCTCGCCGACTTCTTTGCCGCCGTTGCCGGAGCGACCATGGACGGCGCTCGGCGAACCAAAGCCGATGTCGTTGCCCATGCGCTCACGCTCGTCAACCGGCCACCCGGCGGCAACGTGGTCATGGTTGGCGACCGGAGCCACGACATCGTCGGGGCACGCACTCATCAGCTCCGCACCATCGGCGTTACGTGGGGATACGGGCAGCTCGACGAGCTGATGGCTGCCGATGCTTGGCAGCTCGCCAACAGCCCAGGTGATGTAGCCGACCTGTTGCTCTCGTAGGCCGGCTAACTCGACAGAACGCCGAGTACCTCATCGCCGTAGTTCTCGAGTTTTGCTGCCCCGATGCCTTTTACCTTCGACAGTTCGGCCAGGTTCGTTGGCTGAGTCGCGGCCACCGCCTTGAGCACGGCGTCGTGAAACACGATGAACGGCGCCACGTTGTCGCGTTTTGCGCGGTCTGCCCGCCACGACCGCAAGGCCTCAAACACCGACTCGTCGAACTCGATGTCGTCGGTGCCTGGCAAGGCTGGCTTCTTCTTCGTCGAGCCACGCGACGTTGTTTCGGTAGCCGAGCCTGACCGCTCGGGAGTGGCGACACTGCTCACACGGCCTTCGACCTCGTCAAGAAACTGCGACGGCGATGCCTTGTCGGCAATGACAGCGGTCGATACCGACGAACGGGTAATCGCCACGTGAAACACCCGGCGCTCCTCTTCGATCTCGGCGAGACGATGCGGAAAGGTCGATTGCTCGGCACCGATGACCACAACATGGGGCCATTCGAGACCCTTCACCCGGTGCACAGTGCTGAGCAGTACCCCTGCGCCCTCAGCGCTTGTCGGCGCATCGAGTTGCTCTCGTAGCCAACGCTCGAACTCGCGCGCGTTGGGTTGCAACGCAGCGAGGCGAGTGAGTGTTTCGAGGTCGTCGAGATGGGTCGACCGATCGGCGTTTCCCCGCGAGTCGTCAAGGGTGCTGAGCGCAGTGCTGAGGCCCACCTGGTCGCGAATATGCACCAACAGTTCTGCGGTGGTCGCGCCGTTTCGTAGACGCCGTGAGATCCCGGCAGCATCGCTGATCCAGCCTCGTACCTTGTCGGGGTCGCGGCCGCTGAGGCGGTTTGCGAGCCGGTCGTGTGACGCCAAGTCGCGATGTTCGCTCATCCATTCGACAACCTTGCGCGACATACCTCTCGAGGGGCGCCGAACGGTGTCGGCGATGTCGCGAGGTGAGATGTTTCCGGTATCGGACGCAACTCGTAACCAGGCAAGTGCGGCACGTATGCCGGTGCGATCGAGCAGCTTGGTATCGACGGCACCAACCACAGGGATTCCCGCTGCGGCTAGCACTACCTGGGGCATCGCCAGGGTGACGTTGACTCGCGAAAGCACCACGATGTCTGACGGTGAACTCCCGGCGTCGAGCAGCTCCTCGACCCTGCTGCGCAACGCAACGACCACATCGTCCGCGGCATCGACAACAAGATCGGCCGCAGACGGCTTTCTGCCCTGCGACGAACGGATATCTTTTTCGACCCGCTCGTCGTTGAACGACAGCAGATTCGATGCGGCACCAACGACACCTGGGGCGCAGCGATAGTTCACCTTGAGGGCATGCGACGTCGCACCGGGAAAGTACCGGTCGTAGTCGATGAGCCAGCGTGGCGAGGCACCCGTGAACCCGTAAATTGTCTGATCGTCGTCGCCGACGCCAAACACATCGGCTCGCGGGCCTGCCAGCAACCGGACAAGCAACAGGTGCGCAGGCGTCAGGTCCTGGAACTCGTCGACAAGCAGCACCTGACCGGCGAGTTGCGCCTGCTGACGGGCCACGGGGTCGGTGAGCAAAACTTCGATGGCGGCAAATATCTGTTCATCAAAGTCGACGGTGTTCGTTTCGAGGAGATGTTGCCGGTAATTTTCGAACACTTCGGCAAAACCTTCGACGTCGCCTTGATACGACGCCTCGACCTCGCGAGGCGACCGCAAACCAAGGCGCGCTGCAGTGAGTGCCTCGATCCACATCGCTACGGGATCGGTGTTGGCCCTGCGGGGAAACTCGACAAGACGGTCGAGCGTTTGCCGAACGTCGCGTTCGGAGATGGTGTTGCGACGACGCTTCGTGGGCGCAAAGCCATCGGTGCCATTGAGGATCGCCAGTGCAAGCGCATTGAGGGTACGGACCCGCAAACCTGGAATGTCAGTGGTGCGTTCGAGCATCTCGAGCTGGGCACGTTTGTTGAACGCCACCAACGTCAACGTGTCGACCGGAACGCCCCAGTTCTGTACGAGGTGACGAGCACGTTCGGTAAGCACACGGGTTTTACCCGAACCGGCCGGAGCGATGATCCGGGCCGCGCCACCGACATGGCCGACCGCCGCCAGCTGGTCGTCGGCGAGCTCGGCCCGCGGCAGGCTCTTGCCCAATGGCTCCAGCTGCCCGGCCGACAAGGTCACGGCATGGACAACAGGTAACGAGACAACGTGCGGGTCGAGGGGTCCCCCATCGAGCACCACCTCGGTGCCGTCGCCTAGGCGAAGCTCGGCGTCGGCGGGCTGGTCGATGAGTGTCGCACCAAGCTCGACGGCCCGGGCGGCTACGCGCGAGAGCAGCTGTCCATCGCGAATTTCGACGCTGTTTGACCAGACAAGGTGATGAAGCCGCTCGACGTCGAACGAGAACTCAGGCCCCAGCTCCCACGACGGAATGGATGTGGCTTCGTTGCTGTCAAAGGACAAGTCGCCGACCAGTTCGATGACAAACCGCTCGCGTGCGTGCCACAGCGGCAGTAGCTCGGCGACCAAGGCCTCGGGCGAGGCCAACACCTCGGGGTCGATGCTGTACATCCACGAGTCGGCCCAAGCTTCGGGGATGGTATCGCCCGGCCGAACCACCAGGTTACGACCGAGTTCGCCTGGCCCGGCCCCGAAAGCGACGGGGTCGAGACGCCCAGGATCGCGGAGTTTGGCGCGGGCCGGCGCTGGCGCCGAGGGTTCGCCTGCCGGTTCAGCAAACGTTTCATCCCAAACTGCTGGCGGGGCGTCGTCGCGCTCGTCGGCGCGTGCTGTTTGACCGGCGGCAGAGCCAGCGGTGCGCTCGCCGCCGGCGGAGCATTCTCGAATTTCGGCTACAGAACCATGCGAGCCACCACAGTGACCACAACGAATGTCAGGCATCGACGACGATCTTACGGGGTGGCACCGACAAGCTCGGACAGCGAGCGTTGGTCAGCCGAGCCGACGCCCCACACTCGGTCAGGCGTAGAACGGGTTTTCGCCTTCTTCGTGGTTGGTTGCATCGATAACCTCGGTGATCTCTGGAATGAGTTCAAGGATGCTCGATTTGATGCCTTCAGCAAGGGTGATGGCGCTCATCGAACAGCCCTGGCAGCCGCCGCCCATCAACACGTGTGCGGCGCCATCCTCAACCTTTACCAAACGTGCGTACCCGCCGTGTGAGGCCAGTGCTGGGTTGATCCGCATCTCGAGTAGCTGCTCGACCTTGTCTGCTGGCTCGCCGGTAAGTTCGAGGTCGTCACCCATACCGTCGCCCAGTGGGTTCGGACGATTGGGGTTACGAATGACCAAGCCCTCCTGCATGGGGTTCGATGGCAGGTCGAGGGTTGATCCGCGCATCAGGTCGATGCTGTTCTCGGGGACGATGACGGTGAGTTCGCCAATGGTGTACGTGGCGTACGTGTCGTCGGCCGACGCGACATCGTCGAACGAAAGGTCGTATTTGTACTCAACGCCGCTCACTCCGGAGACCTCGACGCGCAGCGCGGTTTTGTCGGGTTCGTCTTCTTGGTTTCGGATCTCGAGCACCATCGTCATCGCCGCGGCGGTGACATCGAGCAGCACCTCACCAGTCGTTTCGAGCACTTGTTCCGCGGCCTGCCCCTCGGCAGGTTCGGTTACCGAATCAGATTCGGTGCTCTCAGGGCTTTCCGCAGTGTCAGTACTCATGAAACCCACAGTACCGGCCGGATCCTGTTTAGGTCACTTCAGGCAGCCTCTGTGCCAAACGTTACGTTCGATGCCCCCGCAGTGCCGGGCAGCAGATGATCGTTCTGTGTGCCTTCCATCGGCTCACCAAACCGTAGCAATGGTGGAATGCCGCGGCCGCGAAGCACCAGCGGGGCCACAAAGATGCCGGGAACAGCCTTGGCTCGGTCGGTCAGCAGGACCACGGCATCGTTATAGAAACGACGAGAGGCGGCGATGCGGTTCTCGGTGTCGACCAGGTTGGCGAACAGGTCATCAAATGCCGCCGCCGCCTCAAGATCGGGATGTGCTTCTTTGGTGCCGACCCTGGTCCGTCCGGGGCCATCGGTCACAAACTCGGTAGTCACCGACCGCACCTTTTCCTTGCTTGGCAACTGCGACCTCGTGCGAATCGCCTCCTCGAGGGTTTCGCGCTCGTGGTTCGCTGAGGCCAGAGCAACGCCCGTCAAGCGACTGATGAGGCTGTGACGTCTCGCAACCGCGACGTCAATAGTCGCCCAGGCAAAAGCCGCCTGCTGCTTGAGAGCGACGAGCCGGTTATACAGGCGCAGCCCGTAGTGCAGCAACTGCAAGCCAACACCACCAGCCAGTACCACAAGGAACGGTATGAGGATAGGGCTCTCCTTGATCATCAACGTGTTCTTGTCGAGATGCAGCGGATCGGTCGACGGCACGACTGTCCAGATCGAAGTCGCGGCAGCCAACAAGATCGCGAGAGTCGTGAAAAACATTGCCCCGCCGCGCCAAGTTGACCGAAGTCGGGCTTCGCTGCGAGCAATCCAGAACGGCGCGCCAACACCCGCCTCGAGTTGATTG
This sequence comes from uncultured Acidimicrobiales bacterium, assembly GCA_938015295.1. Lineage (GTDB taxonomy): Bacteria > Actinomycetota > Acidimicrobiia > Acidimicrobiales > SHLQ01 > CALLQB01. The sequence continues at coordinate 39,624 of CALLQB010000011.1, read as the reverse complement.
CGGGCCCGCCGCATCTCGAGCTCTCCGTTGGGTTGCAACTGCACTGGGCCGGTGAGGAAGACCCGCTCATCGGCGACCAGAGCGCGCTCGACAATACGAATGTTGTTAATCGTGCGATCGACGGTGATGCGGGCGCCACTCGTCGCGGCCCCGGTCGAATTCACCGCAAGCAATCCGGTGCCGTCATCCACCCAGAACTTCTTGTGGCCGCCCTTCTCCTCCCAGATCGTCTTGAGTTCTCGTCCGCCGTCGGCCTTCTTTTGCCACTCGGTGATCGAGGCCTCCCACCAGATGACCGGTAATCCGCTGAACCACGCTGTTGCCGGGTAATCGGTGCGAGCCTTCCCGACGAACTCGCAGGTTCCGGGATGGGCGGCCGCGACCTCGATGGTTGGCATATCGTCGATCACCCAGACGCGTTTCCAAAGCCAAACCGCGCAAACGAGTGCGAGCGAAGCCCCACCGCCAAACACCCAACGAAGAGCCGATGGCGTGTACTGCTCGGCATCGACAGTGCGGATCATCAGGCCAACGATCACTGCGACCGTGCCAAAGACCCCGACGAAGGGCAGGAGCAGACCCCAGATTGCGTGGTGGCTGTCGTCGCGTTGCGCAGAGGCATCGTCGGCAAGGGGTGTGCAGCCGTGACGATACAGGTCGGCCACGTTGGTTCGTGATGCGCCCAGGTTGAACCCGCTCATACCCACAGATATCGACCTACGGGGCTGGGTTCTTTACTCCCACCCGCAACGGGGAGCGTTCAGCCGCGTGTTTGGCCTTCGCCGCGCACGATGTACTTCTCGGTGGTGAGCTGTGGCAACCCCATTGGACCACGAGCATGAAGTTTCTGCGTGCTGATGCCGATCTCGGCGCCGAAACCAAACTCTTCACCATCAACAAAGCGAGTCGAGGCGTTGACGACCACCGCAGCGGCGTCGACCTCGGTAGTAAAGCGATCCGCTGCGGTCATGTCAGCGGTAAGAATCGCTTCGCTGTGCCCAGATCCATTGCGGTTGATGTGGTCGATTGCCTCGTCGAGCGACTCGACGATCTTCACCGATAGCTTCAGGTCAAGAAACTCGGTCGACCAGTCATCATTGGTTGCCGGCGAAATACTGGCATCGAGTGCACACGCGGCAGCGTCTCCGACCAGCTCGACGCCGACGAGCGCCTCGACGGCGAGCGGGATAAATGTGGCGGCAACCGCCTCATGGACAACAAGACTCTCGGCGGCATTACACACCGACGGCCGTTGGGTTTTGGCGTTGACGATGATGTTGGTGGCCATGGCAAGGTCGGCCGAAGCGTCAACGTACACATGACAGTTACCGTCGCCATCGATGACGAACGGCACGGTGGCGTTGGCGAGAATCGACTGAATCAGCGACGTGCCGCCCCGCGGAATCAAACAATCGACATACTCGCGCTGCTGCATGAATTCGACAGCGGCCTCACGAGACGTGTCTTCTACCAAGATCACGCCATCGGCTGGCAAGCCCACGTCGGCAAGTGCCGAACGCAACACTGCCGCAATAGCGATATTTGAGTTGATAGCGCCCGAAGAACCACGCAGAAACGCTGCGTTGCCGGCCTTGAGGCAGAGAGCAAATGCATCGCTGGTGACGTTCGGCCGGTTCTCGTAGATGATCGCGATGACCCCGAGGGGTACCCGCACCTTCGAGATGCGCAACCCGTTGGGGCGAACCCACCCGCTGGTGACCTCCCCAACGGGGTCGGCCAGCGCAGCGACCTGGCGAAGACCGGCGGCCATACCCTGAATCTTTTCCTCAGAAAGTCGAAGCCGATCGATGACCGTCGGCGAACTTCCGTTTGCTTCGGCCTCTGCGACATCCAACGCGTTGGCAGCAAGAATGTCGGCAGCGTGGGCAACCAACTGGTCGGCAGACACCTCAAGCGCCTGATTCTTGGTGGCCGTTGATGCCTTAGCCAGAAGCCGCGAGGCGTTGCGCACCCGTTTGCCCAGCTCCGGAATAGCGGCTTGCTGAGACAGCGAATGCAGCGTTGTCGAATTTGGGGTGTCAGTCACGGCGATCATCGTACCGGTAGCCTTAGGGCCATGCCTTCCCAGCGCTCCCCTGCCACGTTGTTTGCCGCGGTATCGCCTCTTGCGCTGCTCGTCATCGGTATCGCCGTCGTTGCAGCAGCATTGCTCGATGTGCCTTGGTATTTACTCCTGGCGCTCGCTCTTGTGCTGTGGCTAGGCGCCCTCGCCTTCGCATCGCTTCGGTTCATGGCGGGGGCAGATCGGCCGAACGACATCGACCCGTTCGCTTTGCGCGAGCCCTGGCGCTTTTACGTGCGTGATGCGCAGAAGGCCCAGCGAGAAGTGCAGTCGACCATCGCCCAAACCAAGGACGGCGCAGTTCGCGACCGACTCGAGAGCGTCAACCGTCGCCTCGCCGACGCGACTGACGAGGTGTGGCGGATCTCAAAGCTCGGGCAATCCTTGGCCGACGGACGCCGGCGCATCGACACCGACGATCTGCGACGGCAGCTCGCCAACGCCGAAGATTCGCCCGACGGCGCCGCCGACCGGGTCACCGCCCTTCGGTCGCAGCTCGAATCGGCCAGCAGGCTCGACGAGAGGCTCGACGCAACCACGAATCGTCTCGACACGCTCGACGCACAACTCAAAGAGACCGTGACCCGCTCGTTCGAGTTGTCGACCGCAAGCGAGGTCGCCTCGGTTGAAAGCCTGGTCTCTTCGGTCGACCACATGGTCGACGAGCTTGAAGCACTTCGTGTCGGCCTGGAGGAAACAGCCTGACGATGGCCAGCGATTCCAGCCGGTCGTCAGGCCTTGTGGCGGCGGGCATCTTTCTCTCACGAATCAGCGGCCTTATCCGCGAAGCATGCCTTGCCGCCTTCATTGGGCTCGGTGTGCCACTCGACGCGTTCAAGGTCGCAATGCGGGTACCCAACGTTTTACAAAACCTGTTCGGCGAAGGCGTGCTTTCCGCATCGTTTATTCCGGTGTACTCCGAGCTCATCGAGAAAGGCGAAAGAGAAGAAGCCGGCCGAGTCGCCGGAGCAGTCGCTGGTCTGCTTATCGCCGTAACCGGTGTGCTTTCGGCCATCGGCATCCTCCTCGCCGGGCCGATCATCTCACTCACCGCCCCCGGGTTCGACGCAGAAGCGCACGACCTTGCTGTCACCTTGATGCGCATCACCACAGCCGGCATCGCTCTTCTGGTGCTGTCAGCATGGTGCCTGGGCGTACTGAACTCGCATCGCCAGTTCTTTCTTTCCTACGTCGCCCCTGTGTTGTGGAACGCTGCACAGATCGTCGTACTGCTCGCTGTCGGGCTGCTTTCCTGGTCGACGACCAAAGGTGTGAAAGCAGTTGCGTGGGCTGTGCTGGCGGGCAGCGCTGCCCAGCTACTCATCCAGCTGCCGAAGGTGATGCAGCTCCTCGGCTCAGTTCGACTCAGCCTCGACCGCAGCTCACCCAACGTTGCTTCGGTGATCAGTCGCTTCACCCCAACGTTGCTCGGCCGCGGCGTCGTGCAGATCTCGGCGTTCATCGACCTTGCGCTGGCTACGTTGCTGACCGCCGGAGCGGTTGGCCTCCTCGGCCTCGCCCAAACCCTCTACATTTTGCCGATCAGCGTGTTCGCCATGGCGGTTGCCGCGGCCGAGCTCCCCGAGCTGTCACGCGAGTCTGATGACGACGCTGCCATCATCGTTCGGGCGCAGAATGGGCAACGACGTATCGCCTTCTTCCTCATGTTCACCGTCGTCGCCTATTTCTCCGTCGGCGACCTTATTGTCGCTGCGCTCTTCGAGCGCGGGAAGTTTTCGTCCGACGACTCGATGGCGGTGTGGTTTGTCGTCGCCACGTTGGCGCTTGGTTTACCTGCGGTTGGCAGCTCGCGGCTGCTCCAGAACGTGATGTATGCAAAAGGCGAAACGAAGGCGCCCGCACGCATCGCGGTAATCCGGGTCGTTGTTGCAACAGCGGTCGGGTTTGCCCTTATGTACCCGCTCGACAAGTACGTGGTTTTCGGCCGAACCGTCATGTCAGAAACCGACCCACGATTGGCGTCGGTGGCCACAGCACAGCCGCACCTGGGCCCCGTCGGGCTTGCCGTTGGCCTGCTCGCGTCGGCCTGGACCGAATTTGTGCTTCTCAATCGACTGGCTCGCCAGCGCATCGTGGGCTTTGTGTCGCCATTGCGAGCCTTTGGTGCGCTTGCTCTGCCAGCGGCGCTGGCGTTTCTTTTGCTCACCGTGCTCAAGTTGCTGGTTACCTGGTTGCCAGCGCTTCTTGCTGCCCCGATCGTGTTGGGAATCGCCGGACTGTTCTACACGTCGCTGAGTCATCGTCGAGGTGTAGCTGAGGCAACACTGGTTCTGCGACCGATCCGTCGGGCGATCTGGCGCTAGCGCCACTGCACCGTCTGGCAGATCAGACAGCACTTGGCGCTTCGGGGCAGTAAGATTCTCCGCATGATTAAACTTGCGCAACGTTGGTGGAAGTACCTCACGGCCAAAATGACCGGTTCGTTCAACGAGATGGCCGATCCGAAGGTGCAGCTCGAGCAGGCAATCGCCGAGTCACAGGACAATCATCGACGCCTCAAAGAACAGGCAGCGAGCGTTATCGCTCAGCAAAAGCAGACCGAGATGCAGCTCAACCGTGCACTCGAAGATCTCGAAAAGGTCAACAAGAACGCCCGACAAGCGGTGCTGATGGCCGAAGAAGCATCGAACGCTGGCGATGAAGCCAAGGTGCTGCAATACACCCAGGCGGCTGAGTCCTTCGCCGACCGGATGATCGTCCTCGAAGACGAGGTCCAGGGGCTCAAGTCGCTGCACCTCAACGCCTCCGAAGCGTCTGACAAGGCCAAGACCGCTGTTCGCCAGAACTCGGTGAACCTGCAGGCCAAGCTAAGCGAGAAGCAGAAACTGCTTGGCCAACTCGATCAGGCAAAGATGCAGGAACAGGTCAACAAGGCCATGGATCAGCTCAACGAAAATGTTGGGCAAGAATCGCCAAGCTTTACCGAGATCCGCGACAAAATCGAAGCCCGCCACGCCCAAGCCAAGGGCGCCGCCGAGCTGTCTGAGGATTCGGTCGAAGGCCGCATGGCCGAGGTCGAAGCAGCCTCTCGCAACATGGAAGCACAGGGTCGTCTCGCCGAGATCAAGGCGCAGCTCGGCATCGACACGGGGGCGGCTCCCGCCGCACAGGACTTCGGCGACACCGCCGCCGAGGGCACTGTTGCCGAGGGCTAACTAGGGCAACATGACAAGGTCGTCACGGTGAATTGCCGCCGTGGCGACGCCGTCGCCCAACTCGCCAGACTTCTTACCGGCATTCGCCGCTAACTCTTGCGAGCCCTGACGGACAAGCCCTTTGGCAAAGACTTCGCCGGCCGGCCCAGCGATTTCGACTGCGTCGCCGATGTCGAAGGTTCCTGCGACCGAAGCGACTCCTGCGGGAAGCAACGAACGGCCCGAGGTCTGCAACGCCTGCTTTGCGCCAGCGTCGACGGTTACGGTGCCGCTCGAACCGAGAGCGAACGCAATCCACAGCTTGCGGGCGCCCAGCGTGCTGCGGCGAGGTACAACCACCGTTCCGACGCCGCTTTCGAGCTGCACGGCGTCGCAGAGCACTCTGTCGCGGGCAGCGTGGGCGATGATCGTGCGCACCCCTGACCACGACGCAATTTTGGCTGCCGAGACTTTCGATGCCATACCGCCACTCCCCCGCACGGTGCCTGCCGACCCGGCAGCTGACTCGAGTTGCTGGTCGAACTCGACAATCTCTTCGATCAACGAGGCGGAATCGTCGATCCGTGGATCGGCGGTCAGAACACCAGGTGTGTCAGTGAGCAGAACAAGCTGTTGGGCGCTCACCAGATGAGCGACCAGAGCCGCGATGCGGTCGTTGTCGCCGAAGCGGATCTCGTCGTCGGCGATGGCGTCGTTTTCGTTGATAACCGGCACAACGTCAAGCTCAAGTAGCCGTTCGAGTGTGTTTCGTGCCTGGAGATATTGCGATCTGATCGTGAAGTCGAGAGGGGCAAGCAGCGCTTGTCCCATCACGATGTCATGATCGGCGAACGCCGCTTTGTACACCCGCATCAAGTTGAGCTGGCCAACGGCTGAAACTGCCTGAAGCGTGATCGAGTCGGTTGGCCTCTTGTCGCCCCCGAGTCCGAGCTCGGGAAGACCAGCAGCAATCGCGCCTGACGTGACGACTACGACGCGGTAACCGAGGCCCCGCAGTTCAGCGACCTCAGCACAAAGCTTGACGATGGCCTGTTCGTCGACGGCACCGTCGTCGTTGGTGAGCGACGAAGTGCCGATCTTTGCAACAACGGTCTGATGGCTAGGCATCGTCTTCCTCGTAATCGAACTCCAGCTCTCCGATCTGCACCGTGTCGCCATCGCGTGCGCCGGCCCGACGAAGTGCCCGGTTCACGCCAATGCCTTTGAGCTTTTCGCGAACGTAGTGCATCGCGTCGATGTTGGTGAGGTCATTAATGGCTACCGCCCGACGCGCTGCACGACCCAACACAATGAAGGTGTGATCGTCGATCTTTTCGACCGAAACTGCATCGGCGACGGGCCGGTGCACAACCATGCCGGTGGGTTCGACAATGGCTTCTCGAACCTCGCTCACCATCGTCCCGAGTTTACCAACCAGCTCGTCGAGTCCGATTCCGGCTACCGCCGAGATGCGCATGCCGTCCCACTCGACGTCGGGGTGCTGAACATCAGCACGGGAACCGACAACCAGCCGTGGCCGCTCGAGGAGGTCGGGTTGATAGTTGCCGAGTTCCTTCAGCAATACGTCGAGTTGATCGCTGGGCGAAACCATGTCGTACGCGGCGAGGTCGAGCAGCACGAGAAGCACGCGGGCCCGCTCGACGTGGCGGAGAAACTGATGGCCGAGGCCTTTGCCGTCGCTCGCCCCCTCGATGAGTCCGGGAATGTCGGCGACAACAATTTCCTGGTTGTCGGTTACCCGCACAACGCCGAGGTTCGGTTCAAGGGTGGTGAACTGGTAATCGGCAATCTTCGGTTTCGCCGCCGAGATCCGCGAGATCAGCGTGCTTTTGCCGACGTTGGGCAGACCAATGATGGCGACGTCGGCCATCAGACGTAGCTCGAGTTTGTACCAGATCTCTTCGCCGACCTCGCCCTGCTCCGCCCAGTTCGGTGACCGACGCTTGTTGGACAGGAAGCGGGCGTTTCCTTGCCCGCCCTCACCACCACGAGCCGCCATCCAACGGTCGCCGTGGGTGACAAGATCGGCAAGAACATTGCCGTCGTGGTCTTTGACCACGGTCCCCTCGGGCACAGCAACTATCGCATCCGCTCCTGCCTTGCCGTGTTTGTCCTTGCCCTGCCCGTGCGTGCCATTCTCGGCTCGACGGTGCGGAAAGTCACGGAAGGCCAGAAGTGACGCAACATTGTGGTCGGCTACGAGCCAGACGCTTCCTCCGTCGCCACCGTCCCCCCCGTTGGGGCCGCCCTTGGCGACATGAGCTTCGCGGCGCATAGCCACACAACCAGCGCCGCCGTCGCCTGCCTTGACATGGAGACCTGATTCATCGACAAAGGAAGACACCCACCAAGGGTAGGTGGCAGATGCGAGGTACGGCCCGTTGGGCCAGCGGAGTAGGTGGACCCGGCTATGAGGCGGGAACGAGACGAACCGGATCGCCGACAACACGAACTTGCCATACGGTGCGGTCGGTAGCGGCGGCCGAGCCGACGAAGTCGTATTTGACCTTCCACCAGCATCCGTTGACGGTAACGCCATCGGCGCACGTGTAGTTCTTGAGCGGAGCGGTAATCGTCAACCACTGGCCGTTGAACAGGTTTTCGCTTCCGGCTGCTGCTGTGTCGTCACGAGTCAGCAAGGTGCAACCACTCGTCAAGCTTCCTGAATGGACGGTGTCTGTACCATCAGGACCGCCGTCGGATTCGAAGTCACACTTCTGTTGGACGGTGCCGTCGGGATGAATCAGACTCAATTCGAAACGTCCGGCGTTTCCGTCGCCCGGGTCAAACATTCGAACTTCGAGCGACTTGCCTTCGTTCGACTGCGCGACCTCGGCCAAGAAGAACTCCGATGAGGCTCCGGCCGTCGTTTCAATGTTGTTGAGGATCGAGATGTCGCCGATACCGTACAGTCGCGGCTGCGTCAGACAGGCGCAGGTTGCCCGAAGCGAGAAGCTGTTGAACCCCTGGCCCTCCGACGTCCAACCTGCTGGGAAGTTACTGACCGCAAATGCTGGGTCTGAGGAATTCGAGGTGTAGACGCGAAGCGGGTAGATGCCTGCCTTGCCTGGTGTGATCACACAAATCGGCGCCCATACCGCTCGATAGCCACCGGTTTCGGCCTCAACTTGGAGGTTGCACCCGGCAAGCGGCGGATTGTCGCGATGATCCAACAACGTGCCGTCAGTGTCGTAGAGCTGAAAGCCCGTATCTGGCTTTCGGCCTGACGCGTCGTTCCAGACGTAGTCACCAGTTTCTTCAAAGATCGAGTCTCGTTGATAGAACCCGGCGTCAAAGACCGAGATCTCGAGCGGTAATCCGACTTGGTCTGGCCCGACCTCGATGGCGAACCAATAGCCCTCGCGGCGATAGCCCGGGTTCTCGGTATCGGTCGACCCTGAGCAACCTCGGCCGACGTCGGTTCCTGTCACGTCAGGCACCGTCAGACAGGCGGTGGCATAGGGGTCACCGTCGGCATAGCGAGTGAACGGCGCTTGAATCGCCGCCCAGAACTGGGGATCGGTGGGGTCGGGCGGCGCTGTACTATTACCGAACGAATTGAGCGGACTTCCGAGAGGTACGGGGCGGACGAACTCGGCCGCTGAGTAACGAACAACCTCGACGTCGCTCAGGAAAACCTTCGAAAAGAAGACATCGACGTCCTTGTCAAAGATGGTCACGCGTAGACGCTGTCCAGCAATGTCCTCAACGACGATTTCGATCTTCGGATCGGCAGAAGGGTCGAACCCGTTGGCTTTGGCAAATTCGGTGGCGACCTGCGAAGCCTTTGCGAAGTCGGGTTGATAAATCACTCCAGCCAATGCGGCTGCGTCAGCTGCCCGTTGGATTCGGGCGGCGCGGACATAGAACGAGCCGACGTCGACAGCCAATCCCACCATGGCAACCATTGGCAGCAGCAAGAAGGCGACAAAGATAAGCGCATAGCCACGTTCGCTATGACGACGAAATCGTTCCGATCTCATGAATCGATCTCCGGTTCAAGCTGCATGACGGTTGTGTCACGGAGCGTTCTGTACGTACTGGGGAAAACAATGCCGGTCACATGTTTGTGCCGAACTTCGACGTAAACGCCGATTCGATCAAACCCCGTGCTGAATTCGTTCAGGCGATCCAGCGGGCACCAAGCAGCATCGGGTTCGGCAGCGGCGCAGCTCGTTGCGGTTGCAGGATCACCGGTTGAGAAGTCCCCTGGCTTGGGATTGGTGAGGATTGTGCCTTCATATACGTTGCACACGTTCGGTTTGCTTGGTCCCGTCTTGCAATCCGGGTCCATTTTGGCCTCGAGACCGATCGGGTTGAAGACCACGATACGTTCGATGCGAGCGTCGCCAGGCAGTTCGCTAAGTGCCGACAACGTGCTGGTAAGCGCTCCGTGATCGGCGAGTCGGTAGTCGCCAGCGTTCGCTCCGGTACGGGCACCGAGCTGGGCTGCCGTTGCGAGGGTGAGCGAGTTGCGCCAGATCAACGAGAATTCGATGATCGCGAAGGCGAAGAGGATAACGATAGGCACGGCCAGGAAAAATTCGATCATGACCGCTCCGCGCTCACGGTCGTGTCGACGTTGGACAAGCGCTTTCAGCGCAGCAGCAAAGATCATCGGTCGGTCGGCTCAATCTTGAAAATGGCGATTTCTTCCAACGTGATCGAGTCGCCAAACATGCCGGTGATGTAGGCATGTTCAACTTCGATGTAGACACCGATCAACGCTGGCGATGGGTCGCTAAACGACGACGAGCGGTCTTTGCCGCACCAGTTCGGATCGACACCGCCATCGCACTCGAACTTGTCGGAGTCGTAGGTGTCCCAGTCGGCAGGCGTGTACACGTTGCACTCGTGTGCGGTACCGGCGAGGCACGCCGTTGAAGGACCAGAGGCGTTTGGCGCCAGGCTTGCGTTAAACACGACGATCTTTTTGACGCCGCCATCAGGGATTGCCTGCGACGTACGTTTGACCGCTTGGAGAATGTGCCAGTCGGCTTGCGGGTCGTTCGCCGCAATACTCGCCGCTCGGGCTCCATCTTTCACCGATGCCGTGACCCCCAGATAGTCACGAAAGAGCATGCCCATCTCGAAGAGGCCAAACACCAGCAGGAGCAGCAGCGGCGTAACGAGTGCCGCTTCAACGAGCACGGCACCGCGTTCGCGACGCGAGGCACCGGCCGTGCGGCGAATTCTTCTTCGAGGAACTTCTGGTGGTAATGGGGTCACGATGAGTTGCGACCGTACGCGCACGACGCGCGTTGCCGGTCACCTACCCATCGGCAGAACCACCTAGAAATCTTGAGATAACTTGCGAATGGGAGCCTTTCGGCCCAAATCGCTACTCAGGAATGATATCGACGAGCTTGCGACCACGTCGGTGGCCAAACTTCACTCGTCCGTCAACCTTCGCAAAGAGCGAATCGTCGCCGCCCCGGCCGACGTTCTCACCTGGGTGAAACTTGGTGCCACGCTGGCGGATGATAATGGAGCCGGCAGTTGCGAACGTTCCGTCGTACACCTTGACGCCCAAACGCTGCGCGTTTGAGTCGCGGCCGTTGCGGGTTGAACCGCCACCTTTAGTCTTTGACATGGATCAACCCTTCTTGATCTTGGTGATCTCGATAGTGGCCAACTTCTGTCGGTGCCCCCATCGTTTACGGTTGTTCGACTTGTTCTTGTAAACAAAACCGTCGATCTTTGGACCCTTGACGTCTGCGATTACCTTTGCGGTAACCGAAGCGTTCGCGAGTTCGGACTTTGTGGAGAGCACATTGGCGCCATCGACGACGAGCACGGCAGGCAGGTCGACGACATCGTCGATACTGCCCAAACGCTCAACGTTTAGCTGCTGGCCCTCTTCAACCCGGTATTGCTTGCCACCGGTAGCGATCACTGCGTACATCGTCTAACCACGCTAGCCGCTCTAGCGGCAAATAGGGCCATTCGGCCACACTTTCGCGTCGGTAACTTTGCACGCCTCCCGCGTGGCGTTGTTAGAGACCACCAACAATCGTCGTTGTGGTCGTCGTTGTTGTGGTGGTCGTCGTGGTCGTCGTCGTCGGTGGAGGCGTCGTCGTCGTGGTCGTTGTTGTCGGTCCAGCGGTGGTCGGAGGCGGCGGAACCGTCGAGGTCGTCGTCGTAGTTGTCGTGGTCGTGATCGGTGGACGACCACCGCGTGGCGGCTCCAAACGGGTCGGCGTCGTAGGAAGGTTGAGCGGTACGCCGAACGGATTGTTGCCTTCGGTGAGCAACGCGTCGACATAGGTCGTAGTGCCGTAGTCGACCGTGCCGTATTCCAACCAGCACTCTTCCCAGTTGTTGCTCACCCAGGTTGTGCCCACGATGTTGCACCAACTCGTTCGGGGCGAGATGCTTGGCGCAGAAAAGTCGACCTTGTTCTGTGAGTCGAACTTGATCAGGTCGCCGTCGCCATCGCGGTATTCGATGGAGTACCGGGGAACCCAGGTCTTGTTGTCGACCCAGTAGCTGTTGTCTTCTACAACAGCGGTAATACCACCATCGAAGACGAGAACATTGGTGTAGTCCCACACGTCAGGGTTGGTGCCGTCATTGGCCGATCCCCACACGTAGTGTTGGCCCTTGGTGTCGATAGTGATGTTGGGCGTGATCGTCGTTTCGTTCGTCACGGTGCCCTTGATGGAGTTGTTGCCGCCCAGATAGACGTCCCAACTATGGGTGAGCGCGTCGCCTTCAGGGTCGCTGGCCGTCGCCGCTGGGGTGAAAGCCACGTTGTGTTGCGCAGTAATCCACGGACCGACATCGATGATCGGCGGGTCGCTCGGGCGAGGTCCGGGTTCAAGGCGTAGTGTCGCACTTGGCTGCATTGGCACCCAGCTATCAACGTTCGGGCCGGTGATGTCCACAACTGTCGCATCAACATACGGCACGGCAAATCCGGCAGCGTCAGCAGGGCACTCGACATCGGCGTTCGTTGAAACCACGCAATATGCCGTCTGGAGCGTTCCATCGGGCTGCTCAAACTCGATGACAACGGTAGAGCCGAGCGCGACACGCTCGCCGAACTCGTTGAAGAGCTCAACCTTTATCTGTGGTTGCCAGTTGTCGCGATCGATCCAGTACGACTGGTCGATGCCGTTGGGGGTGATCTCGCCACTCGACACCGTAATGAACGCACTATCCGAGGCCGTCCAGAAGCCATCTGTGCCCTCAAGTGTCACCTCATAGGTGCCCGGTTTGGTCCACGAAAGCTGCACGCTTAGTGCGGTTCGTGCTGTGCCATAGGTGACCGTCGAGCCGTTCGCGGTCCAGTTGAGTGTCACCGGATCGCCGTCAGGATCCGAAGCAGTGCCAGTCTGTGTGCGCGTTGCTCCAGGTTTCACCGACGCGTCGGCTCCCGCATCGACCACGGGCGCTGCACCCGGAAGTGTCGTGGTCGACGAGGTGCTCGATGTCGAAGGTGGCGGCACTGTCGTGACGCCGGTCGGCGTGTCGACCGTCGGGGTCGACGACGAAACAAAGACCGGGGGCTCGCCGCCGATCTCTGCTGCTGTCTCGATGGTCTCGCCTTCGATCGAGTCATCTAGCGACCCGATTCCCACCGCTAGGGCGAGAACGAATACGCCGAGTAACAAGATGTACTCGACCATTGCCGCTCCACGTTGAGCGGGTTGGCTGACGAGCGAATGAAAACGGAAGGAGAGGTGGCTGCGCACGTCCCCGTGATCGACAGAAAGTGTCGATTCCGAGAGGGCCATTTGGCCTATTTCGTTGCCGAATGTGCCGTTTGGTCTAGATATTCGACCAAAACCGGCACCAACCAGTCAGTAGCTGAGTAGCTCTTCGTCGAGCTGGAAGCCGCCGCCTTCACAGTCGGCGCACAGCGTCGACATCGACTCGATAAGCCCCTCGCCGATACGTTTTCGGGTCATTTCGACCAGGCCAAGCTCGGAGATGTCGTACACCTGTGTGCGGGTCTTGTCGCGGGCCAGCGAATCTCGGAAGACCCGCGTGACCTCTTCTCGGTTCGACTTTTTCTCCATATCAACAAAGTCGATCACGATGATGCCGCCAATATCGCGGAGTCGGAGCTGCCGAGCGATCTCTTCGGCTGCCTCGAGGTTGTTGCGATAGACCGTTTCTTCAAGCGACGACTTTCCGACGTTCTTGCCGGTGTTTACATCGATGACGGTAAGCGCCTCGGTTCCCTCGATGATGAGCGAACCGCCAGATTTCAGCCACACCTTTTTGTCGACAGCCTTTCGGAGCTGTTCGGCCACGTGGTGCCGTTCGAACAGGCTGAGCTTTTCGGCTTCGGTGTCGAAGTACTGCACCCGATCGGCGAGCGCTGGCGAGATGCCTTCGACATATTCACGAACCTGTTCGTAGAGTTCGCGATCATCGATCACGATGCCCCGGTAGTCCTTGTTGAACTCCTCGCGAATCATTCGTAGCGACAGATCAGGTTCGCGATAGAGCAGCGTTGGTCCGTTGGACTTTTTCGCCAACGCTTCGATGTCCTGCCATTGCTGCGCGAGGCGTGCGACGTCGTTTTCGATCTCTTGTGCGGTCACGTTCTCTGCCGCGGTGCGCACGATCAGACCGTGCCCCTTTGGCCGGACGCGATCAAGGATTGCCCGAAGCCGCTTTCGCTCGCCGTCGGGGAGCCGTTTCGAGATGCCGTAGGTGTCGCTATTGGGTACCAAGACCACGAATCGACCCGGAAGCGATACTTCTTGGGTGAGCCGAGCGCCTTTGTGAGCGATTGGGTTCTTGGTGACTTGACAGATGATGGTCTGTTTCGCCTTCAGCATCTGCTCGATACGAGGGCCGCCACCGCGAGACTTCTTGTCGGCATCGGGATGCTGCACGTCGCCGCGATACAGCACCGCGTTCTTTGGCGTGCTGATGTCAACGAACGCCGCCTCCATGCCGGGAAGAACGTTCTGGACCTTACCGAGGTAAATGTTGCCGTGAATCTGCGCGACATCGTCAGATGGCCGAGACACGGAGTGTTCGATGAGCGCACGTCCTTCGAGGACAGCGATTTGTGTCGCGTTTTCGCGTCGGCTGACACACATCAGGTAGCGCCCAACCGGTTTACCGTTGCGCTCTTTGCCTTTTCTGGCTTCGAGTTGTGCTTCGTCAAGTTCGACGGCAGCACCGGTAAGGGCTGTTACCGGCTGACCTTGACCAGACCCTGAACCCGAACGACGGCGCCCGCCACGGCGACGACGACGCTTTGACCCGCCCTCAGAGCCCTGTGCTTGGTTGCCCTGGCCTTGATTGCCCTGGCCAGATCTGTTCTGGTTGTCGGATTGGTTCTTGCCACCCGAGCGATTGCCGCCGTTGCCGGAGTTAGCTCCGTTGTTTGCGTCGCGGTTCTCGGATTTTTCGCCGCCCTGGCCCTTGCGTTGGCCGCCGCGACGATTTCGGCTTCGTCCACCGGAGCCATCACCACTCGAAGCTTGGGGCGCGTCGGCCGCAGCTTGAGGGGCCGGACGTGTGTCGCCGATTTTCGGTTTCGCTGAGGTAGCTGCCGCTGCACCGCTCGATGCGTCGGCAGCACCCTGGCCGCGACCGCGGCCGCGCGAACCACGTCGACGTTTTCCGTTCGAAGATTCGTTTGGGGAGCTAGATGCGGAATCCCCACCGTTCGCTGGCTGGTTGGTTTGTGACGAGGCCGGCCGTTCGCCGGACGAGTCGCCACCGACCGTTTGGTCGGTCATGATTTTCCCTTCTCATACTGCACACACCTCGGTGTTGGCAGTAGCTGGCTCACCGGCGACGAGGGGCTCTCGTGCGGGTTCGCCTACGTTGTTGGTAATCCATTGATGGGTTCGAAGAACCCGAACCGTCTCTTTCGACGGCATATCGATCGCTTGCAGGAATTCAGCTGGTCGCAGAGCCCTCGGCTGCGTGCCCAGCTCGGCTCGAAGCCGGGGTCCGTCAACGACATGGAGGTCCAGAATCTGGGGCCTGATGTCGTCGGTCATTTGTTTACCTTTTCGTTCCCTGTCGAGAAGCAGACTACCTGCTGCAAGGGTCATGTCCACGACACGCTGCAGTGCGTCGTGATCGAGTTCGGTAGTGAACTCCCAGCTGCAACTCGTAACGGCTTGCTGCAGGGAGGTTTCCTTTCGATCTATTTCCACAAGCGCTTCGACCGAAATGCCGTCAGGCGTTGCCTCGTCAAGTCTCTGTCGCATCACTTCAAGGTCAAGAATTTGAGGTTGCTGGGATTCGCCTGCCTGCGACAAACGTTCGTGCTCGGCGGCTGCTTCTGCAGCATTGGCCGTCAGCACAACTTCGGCGACGATATCGATGTCGACGAATTCACCCTCTGATTCAAACCCGGTCGGCAACGCCAGCCCGAAATGAAGTTTTGGGCGAGGGTTATATCCCTCGCTGTACGCGACAGGCAGCGAAACCCGCCGGATCGAGCGCTCCCAGATACGCGCCATATCGCGATGGCTTGTGAACCGAACTTTGCCGTGTTTCGCATAACGAAGTCGGACGCGCGACGGGTTTTCCCTTGTCATGGTGTGGCGACCGGGGCACGAGTCGGCAGCAAGGTCACCGGGACGGCGCCACCGCCAGAGAGGTCCTGGCCGGTGCCCTGGCTTCCGCCAGCGGGCGGGGTTGCCGAGGCCACCACATGTTCGATGCCATACCCGGTGCACGCTCCGCAGTCATAACAGGGGGTCCAACGGCAGTCTTCAAGACCGACCTCGTCAAGGGCGTCGCGCCAGTCCTGCCACAGGAAGTCTTTATGGAGGCCAGCCGACAAATGTTCCCACGGCAAAATCTCGTCTTCGTGACGATGACGGTGCGCATAGAAGTCGACGGAAAGTCCAGCCCGGCCCATGGCGTCGACCCAGAGGTCGCGACTAAAGAACTCGGACCATTCCTGGAAGATGCCGCCGTTACGCCAAACGTCTTCGATGACGGCGCCAAGACGGCGGTCGCCGCGGCTAAGAATGCCCTCGACCAAGGTGGCCTTGGGATCGTGCCATTTGAATTGGGCGCCGCGAGCGCGACCCAGGTCGTCGCGCAGAAGGTTGATTTTGCGTTGCAGTTCGACCTCGGTGTTTTGCCCGAACCACTGAAATGGGGTGAAGGGTTTCGGCACGAAGCCACCGACCGACACCGTTGCCGACGCAGTCTTGTTGTACTTCTTACCAATTTCGATGCAGTTGCGGGCCAGCTCGGCGATGCCCAGCGTGTCGACATCGGTTTCGGTTGGCAACCCGGTGAGGAAGTAGAGCTTTACTCGCCGCCAGCCTTGCGAGTAAGCCGACTCGACTGCGCCATACAGATCTTCTTCGCGAATCAGTTTGTTGATGACCTGCCGCATACGCCACGTACCGGCTTCGGGCGCAAACGTGAGGCCGGTTCGGCGGGCGTTTTGAATCTGGGCCGCCATGCCAACGGTGAAGGCGTCGACCCGAAGGCTGGGCAGAGCTACTGACACTCGCCCATCGTTGTAGTCGGTGGTCATGGCGTCTTCGACGACTGATTGGATGCCGCTGAAATCTGCGGTGGAAAGCGACGTCAATGAGACCTCGTCGTAGCCGGTGCGGCGCAGGCCCTCGTTGATCATCGATTTGACCTGTTCCGCCGGCCGTTCTCGCACCGGTCTGGTGATCATCCCCGCCTGGCAGAACCGACAGCCCCGGGTGCACCCACGAAATACTTCGACATTGAGCCGGTCGTGCACAACCTCGGTGAGCGGAACGAGTTGGTTCTTTGGGTACGGCCACTCGCCCAAGTCGGCGACGGTGCGCTTTTCGACCTGCTCGGGCACGTCGCTGTACTTTGGCGACACATCGACGATTGCGGTGCCTTCGTAGGTCACCTCGTACATCGACGGCACGTACACGCCAGCGACCTTGCTGAGCTCGCGAAGCACCCCCTCGCGGGTGCCGTCGTTGCGACCGCTGGCCTTCCAGTCGCGTACGACGTCGGTGATATCGCCGACGACTTCTTCGCCATCGCCGAGGACAAAGAAGTCGACAAAGTCCGAGAGCGGCTCGGGGTTGTAGGTGCAGTGTCCGCCAGCGGCGATGAGAGGGTGATGAGCCTCGCGCTGGTCGACCCGAACCGGAACACCGGCAAGATCGACGCAGTTCAGCAAGTTTGTGTACGTGAGTTCGGCAGAAAGATTGAACGCGATGAGGTCAAAGTCGCCAGCCGGCATGTGTTGGTCGACCGAGAACAGTGGCAGGCCACGCTCGCGCAGCAACTTCTCAAGGTCGGCCCACGGCGCATAGGAACGCTCAGCAACCGCGTCGTCGCGCTCATTGATGATCTCATAGAGAATCTGCAGGCCTTGGTTGGGCAGGCCAATCTCGTAGGTATCGGGGTAGGTGAACAGCCACGACACCTTGTGAGGGGCGTGTTCGGGCAGCTGCATGCCGTCTTCGCAGCCGATATAGCGCGCCGGTTTTTCAACCAGCGGAAGGATGTCTTCGATCTGGTTCCACAGGGATTTCATGATTGCCTCAGGGTACTTGGTTGGGGTGACGGTCTTGGTGCTGAGTTGTGGGTTTGCCCCCTCCCCCGAAATTTTGATGAAGAAGTACCGCTGACGGTCACTCTGCAACAAAATTTCGGACACTTTTGTGGGGTGAGCCGGAGGGCGGGAGCGGGTGAGCGGGGCTGGCTAATCGAAGCGGTGGATGTGCACGCTAAGAACTAGGCCGATCGCGGCGAAGCTGGTGATGACACTGGATCCGCCGTAGCTCACAAACGGCAACGGGATGCCGGTTACCGGCATGATGCCGAGATTCATGCCGACACTTTCGAAAAGCTGAAACAGCAGCATCGCCAGCACGCCGACACATAACATCGTGCCGGTAAGCTCGTGCGAGATCGCCGCCACGCGCCATATTCGAAAGATCAACGCCGCGTACAGCACCAGCAACGTCGCACTCCCGGCGAACCCAAGTTCTTCGCCCGCCACCGTGAAGATGAAGTCGGTCTGTTGTTCGGGCACCAGGTTGCTACGAGTCTGGGTACCTTCGAACAGGCCTTGGCCCCAAATGCCACCGTTGCCAATGGCGATCTGCGCCTGGTCGACGTTGTAACGAGCCCGCTTCTCATCGGCAGTCTCGGGGTTGTCGTTGGCAAAGGAGGTAAGGCGCTCGATCTGATACGCCTTGAGCTGGCCGCTAGAAAACGCCGCTCCGCCCAGCAACGCCAAGAGCAGCAGCGCCACCGCCGCTTGACGAGGTTTGATGCCCGCCACCAATACCATCGCAGCGAGTATCGCGAGATACACCAAGATGGTGCCCAGGTCGGGCTGACGATAAATAAGAAGCATCGGTAAGCCTGCGAGAGCTGTGGCAATCCCAAGGTCGCCAAACGTCACCGAATCTTGTCTCGACGCAAAGAACGTCGCCATCGTGACGATGACCACGACCTTGCCGTATTCCGACGGCTGCACCTGAAAGCCGGCGAACTGAAACCAAGCTTTGGCTCCATTGACTGTGCGGCCGACGAACAGCACGGCGATGAGCATCGTAATCATTGCCCCGTAACCGAGCGGCACGAGACTACGAAGCTTGCGGTAATCGATTGCTGCGACAACACCCATCACGATGGTTCCCAGAACGATAAAGGTGGCCTGGCGGCTAAGAAACGCCGTGTTGGCCGGTTGATCAATCGTGCTGGGGCCTCGGGTGGCCGAGAACACGAGAAGCGCTCCGAACGCAGCGATCGCCAGCACCACAGCGACGAGGCCGTAATCGATGTGATGCCACCAGGCGGCTTTGTCTCGGGCCACCCGACGCGAAACTCCCAGTGTGGTCACTGGCCGCCTCCCTGTCCGCCCGGCCCGATCTGGCCTTGGTCCAGTTCTTCGTCACCGTCGATAGCGGCAACATCGATCTCACCATCGCCCGTTACCCCCTCGAGGCCGGCGAAGGAGTTCTCGGCAAAGAATTCAGCCCGCACCTCATCGGCGGTTCGGGCAGACCCAACCTCGCCGTTGGCCATCGCATAAAAAATCTTGGCGATAAGCGGCGCCGCCGATCGACTACCGAACCCAGCCTCTTCGAGAATCGCCACCCCGACTCGTGCGGGGACCCGACGTTTGTCATCAGCGATGTTCGGCCTCGTGTCGACCGGGCCGTACCCAGCGAAGAGTGCGTTGTCGGCAAGGCCGATCTTTTCGGAGGTGCCTGTCTTGCCAGCGATCGGATATTGCTTGTGCGGAAAGTCGATATCGGCAAACGCCTGATAGGCAGTTCCGCCATTGGTCGCGTCGGTTGGGGCGATTGTCGGGACGCCCAAAAGCCCCTCGAGGATCCGGTCGGCTATCTCTTTGGGGATGTCGAACTCAGCGGCGATGCGAGGCTCAAACTTCAAAAGGACCTTGCCTTCACCGTCTTCGGCGCTGACCCCCGACTCACGCACCGACGCCACGATGTTGGGGTTGAAAATTGTTCCGCCATTGGCGAGCGCAGCGTAGGCATTCGCCAGTTGCAATGGGGTGACCACGACATCGGACTGGCCAATCGCGAGCTGAATGTTGTCGCCAGACAACCAGTCGGGGTTGGGAAACGCTTCGGGGTTGGCTTCGTGGCGCTCAGCCCGACGCTCGGGGGTCGGGATGTACCCCTTGTTCTCCGACGGCAGGGCGATGCCGGTCGCTGCGCCGAAACCGAACCTCTCAGCTACGTCTTGGATCGCAGTGTCATCGTCGTCGCGTTCGTTGATCCAAAAGCCCTCGCCAAGTGCATAATAAAAACTGTCGCTGGACTCGGTGAGCGACGTGACCAAGTTGATGCTGTTGTATCGCTGACCAGCGTTTTTGAACACACAACCCGCCGACTGCTGAGCTTCGGCTGCCTCGTCGTCACCCGCAGCTGCCTTAAATTTGCAGCTCTGCGCCACATACTGCCGTCCATGGTCGAAGTACTGGTCCATCGGCGGGATATACGGCTCTGATCCGAACAGCTCGAATTCGTGCGCAGCGATAGCCACAAAGGGTTTAAAGGTAGAACCCGGTTCATACAAGCCAGATATCGCCCGGTTCACAAAGGGGTTGTTGAGGGCGAGTAACGCTTGGTATCGCTCCTGAGGTATGCCGCCGACGAACTCCGAAATATCAAAAGTTGGGTTGCTGGCCATCGCTCGAATCTGACCGGTGCGCGGATCCATGATGATCGCCGATCCGGCCGTGGCATTAAACGCCGGGTCGGCGGGATCGTCGGGCTCCTGATCGCGGGCCGTCGCCAAGGCGAACGCCAATTCGTCCTCGACTCGCGCCTGCAAATCGATATCGATGGTCAGCCAGATGTCGTTGCCTGGCTGGGGAAACTGCCGCTCGTCGTCGAACTCGCGAACGACGCGTCCGACAGAATCGACTTCGAACTTTCGTTCGCCCGGCACGCCACGAAGCTGATCTTCAAACAACCGTTCGATGCCTTCTTTGCCGATCTCATCGCGCCGCTGATAGGGCTTGTTGTTCAGGTCCTCGATGTAGCCGGGGTCATCGCTAGGCGGGGCGATCGACTCCCATTCGCTGCTGATGCGGCCAACCCATCCGAGGATGTGCGCTGCGTATTTGCCATAGGGGTAATAACGCACCGAGCGTTCGCTCACCGTCACGCCGGGGAAGATGTCGGGTCGCTCCCCCACCAACACCAACAGATCCTCGCTCACGTCCCAGGCCACCGGTACCGCTTCGAGGTCGGTGTAGTTGAGATCGTTCGTCGACTCTAAGAGATCGGAGACCTTGATCAAGTCGCTGCGACCTGAGCGGTTAATTTCGGTCGCAAGTTTGGTGAACATCTCGATTTGGAACTCGGCACGTTCGTCGACATCTTCGGTCGAGCTGTCGTCGCGGGGCGAGTTCGCGTTGAGCTTGACCCGGTCGATTTCGACAACGTTGGTAAGCCGGTTCTCTACCAACACCTTGCCGTTCTTGTCGAGGATTCGACCGCGCGGACCTTGCTCGCGCACTACCCGAATGATCTGGCTCGCGGCTTGTTCCTGTGCTTCCTCGGCCGCGACGACCTGCACAAACCAGAGTCGAACGAACAGCGCGACAAAAAGCGATACGCCGATGATCGCAATGATGCGGAGCCGAAAGCGGGTGAGGTCAGGAGACACTATTTTGAAGAAATCCTGCCTTTTGACAAGACACGGCTTTCTGAGGATTCTGAGGAGAGGTCTGCAAGAACATGAGATGAGCCCTAGGTTGCTGCCCGCAACTCGTGCGGACGGCCGTAGCTCCACCGCACGACGGCCATTATGGCAGGCGCGAGCAGTGCGTTGAATAGCGCGACGCCAACTATCAGCCGCAGCAGGCTGCCGGTGACCAGATCCTTACCTACCAACGTCGACACGATGAAGAGCATGACGACCCCACCAGCGCTCGCCACTGCGCAAGCGCCAGACGCAAACCACCAGTTCGGCCTGAACGCCACCTCGCCGGCAAACCCCGCCGCGTAGGCGACCAGGCAGAAGGTCAGCGCGGCGAGGCCGATCGGCGTATCGAGGATGAGGTCATAGGCGAGCCCCATCCAGAATCCGGCGACGGCACCACGGTTTGGGCCGGCGACAAACCCAGCGATGGCCGCTACAGCAAGCACGATTTCGGGTGCGACCCCGCCGATTCGTAGGTCGGCAAACAGGGTCGTCTGCAAGATAAGCGCAACGAGGGTCACGCCGATCATGCGTGCGGTGGTGAGGAGCATGACGGCTACTCCTGCGGTGCGAACTGCACCACGTTCACGAAACCAATGTTCGCTGGGTCAGCATTGAGTGCCACCTTGAGCTCGAGTCCGCGGTCTTTCTTGATGACATCGCTGACAATGCCGATAGCGAGACCTGGCGGGAACCGGCTCGTTCGGCCGCCACTGGTGATGACGAGATCGCCGACCGAGACGCTGCCGGAAATTCCCTGATCGATGGTGATCTGATCGGGAGAACCGGCGCCGTCGCCATGTGCAAGACCTACCTCACCGTCTTGGGTGATCCGCACGCCGACGGTGAACTCGGTGTCGGTGATCAGCTGTACCGTCGAACGGTTGCGACCAGCGGAAAGGACACGTCCGACAAGGCCTGCGCCAGTGATAACCGGCATGCCATCGCGAATGCCGTCGAGCTTGCCGCGGTCGATTTCGACGGTGTTGCCCGAGAAGTTTCCGAGCGGCCCCGAAACGACCTGGGCAACCTGCACGGGAATGTCGTCGATCGACTCGAGACCAAGCTCGGCTTTGAGGCGTGCAAGTTCGTCGGCATCGACTTGGGTCGCGAAAATCTCTCCTTCGAGCTCGGCGATGCGCGCTTCGAGTTCGGCGTTACGATCTTCAAGTTCGCCGTAGTTGAAGAGTCCGTCGAGACCGTTGGTCACCGGGGTGGTGACAGCGTCACCAACGGAACGGGCGGGTCCGAACACACCCCGAGCAGTGTTTTGCGCTGATTCCAGCGGTCCAAATCCGCGGAAATCGAGGGTCAAGAGGGTGAGCGCGGTCAGGACGAGGAGTCCAATGGTGTACCACGACCGGCCCCGGTGCGCGGGAGCTGCCATGAAGAGCTACCCGCTACCCCATGCTCGACGAGAACAGAATGCCCTTCAGTGCCTCGAATTCTTCGAGCGACTGGCCTGAACCGAGAGCGACCGAGTACAGCGGGTCGGGGGCGATCTGAATTGGCATGCCGGTTTCATGTTCGAGACGGGCGTCGAGGCCGTTGAGGAGGGCGCCGCCGCCTGCAAGGGTGATACCTGACTCCATGATGTCGGCGGCGAGTTCGGGTGGCGTCTTGTCGAGCGTGAGCTTGACGGCATCGCAAATCGCCGAGACCGGTTCTTCGATCGCCTCGCGAATCTCGTGGGTGTTAATAATGATGGTCTTCGGCAGCCCAGACACCAGGTCGCGACCTCGAATTTCGGCTTGCATCTCCTGGCGAAGCGGCCAGGCTGACCCGAGAGCAATCTTGATTTCTTCCGAGGTGCGCTCGCCGAGCGCCAAGCTGTATTCCTTCTTGATGTGTTGAATGATCGAGTCGTCGAGATCGTCGCCGCCTGTGCGGGCCGACTGGCTCGCTACCACGCCGCCGAGGGAGATCACGGCCACTTCGGTGGTGCCGCCACCGATGTCAACGATCATGTTGCCGGTCGGCTCTTGCACTGGTAAGCCAGCACCGATTGCTGCCGCCATGGGCTCTTCGATGATGTAGGCCGGCTTGCGGGCGCCAGCAAACTCGGCTGCTTCCTGCACGGCACGGCGCTCGACGCCGGTGATACCAGACGGCACGCAGATAACCATGCGGGGTTTTGCCCACTTGCGGTGATGCACCTTCTGAATGAAGTAACGCAGCATCTTCTCGCAGATGTCGAAGTCGGCGATGACGCCATCTTTGAGGGGACGGATTGCTTGGATATGGCTGGGCGTGCGGCCAATCATGCGTTTTGCTTCAGCGCCAACGGCCAGCGGTCGGCCGTCGATGGTGTTTACTGCGACAACCGACGGTTCATCAAGCACGATGCCCTCGCCGCGAAGGTAGACAAGGGTGTTTGCCGTGCCGAGATCGACAGCCATATCGCGGCCCATAACCAGGCCGATTGAGCTGAGCATATCTACCATGAGTTGATTGCTGCCTTCTCCGTCACACGGCGCAGCGCACAAAGCGCTAGCCGTCTCGTCACTAACTTCTAGTGGCTAGAGCCTGCGAAAGGCCCTCGCTCCGAACGAGATCTTAGGGCAGCGTTGTAACCCAACGGCAAAGAGTTGCCCCAAATGGGACAAAACCGCAGGTCAGAGCATTTTCACAGGAGCAACATCAGCAACATGGGGCGCACCGAGCACTTTGTGCTCTTTACCCCTATGTCAAACCGGGGAAAAAAATCCCGATCTCGCGTTCGGCCGACTCATTGCTGTCGGATCCGTGGATCAGGTTCTCGGTCATCTCGATACCAAAGTCACCGCGCACCGTGCCCGGCGCCGAGTCAGCGGGATTCGTTGCACCCATCATCGAACGCACCAGAGCGAAGGTCTCGTCGGTGGGGCCTTCGACGACCATGGCAACAACAGGACCGCGGCTCATGAATGCTTTGAGGTCGGGGTAGAAGGGCCGCTCGAGATGTTCTTCGTAATGCTGGTCGAGCGTCTCACTACTGAGCGTGCGGAGCTCAAGCGCGGCGAGCGTGAAGCCCCGTTGCTCGAGACGGCTGACGATCTGGCCGACGAGGCCACGCTCGACAGCATCGGGCTTGCAAAGGACAAGTGTGCGACTACTCATAAGACTTTGAGGATATCGCGACAGCGCCGCTCTACGACGCTCTTCGACGAAGAGGCGCGGTCACGGCCGCTGCAGCGCCGTTCGTGCTTCGCCGACGACATAAAACGAGCCGACCACCAGAATTGGTTCTTCATCTTCAGCGACTGACACCGCACGGTCGAGGGCCTCGGCTACCGAGGTCACCGTCTCAACGGTGGCTCCCATGGCTGCAGCGGCCTCGGCGACCTCGCTCGCTGGCATTGCCCGTTCCGACTCCGGCGCAGTGGCAACGACGAAGTCAGCACCCGAGACGCCAAGGCCTTCAAGAATTTCAGCCGGATCGCGACCGGCCAACATGCCCAGCACGATCACCCGCGAACCCGACGCACCAAGATGGTCCTGCAAAGTCTGCGCCACCGCTTCGGCCGCCTCGGGCGTGTGCGCTGCATCAAGCACAATCACCGGGTCGGCGCTGACCACCTCGAACCGGCCCGGCAGCGAAACCTGCCCTAGCGCCTCTTCCACAACATCGGTCGGGATCTCGGCTTCGAAGAACTCCTCAACGGCCGCCACCGCCACCGCAGCGTTGGCCGCCTGGTGTTGCCCATGCAGCGACACAAAAACTTCGTCATAGCGTCCGCGACCAAAGAGATCGACCAACGACCCGCCAACCGCTACCTCATGATTGACCGATCCAAAATCGCGGCGAACCCACTTCAACTCTGCAGGGGCTTCGGCGGCGAACACGCCATAGAGCTCAGGGTCGGCTTCGCCGAGCACAAGGGTTGCGCCGGGTTTGATGATGCCAGCCTTCTCGCTAGCAATTTTGACACGGAAGTCGCCCTGTCGATCGGTGTGGTCGGTGCCGATGCTGGTAACCACCGCAACTTGGCCATCGACCACGTTTGTTGCGTCGTACCTGCCCAGCAGACCGACCTCGACGACGGCGACGTCTACCGCAATGTCAGAGAACCACTGCAGAGCGGTGGCGGTGAGCAGTTCGAAGTACGACGGCTGCGGGTTGAGGGGTTCAGCAAAGAGCCGCAGGTCGGTGATGACTGCTGCGAGCTCGTCGTCTTCAATCTGTACACCATTGGTACGAAAACGTTCGTTTATGACCGAGACGTGGGGCGACGTGAACGAACCAACATGCAGGCCCATCGCCACCAGTAGCTCGGTGATCATCTGCACCGTCGAACCCTTCCCGTTGGTCCCCGTAACATGAATCACGGGGTAGTTCCGGTGTGGGTTCCCAAGCGCCTCGATCAAGTTCGTCATCGCCTCAAGCGATAACCCTTCGATCTTTCCGGCACTGATATCGGCCCGTGCCGAAGCACGCGCCTCAAAGTTTATTCGCTGCGATAGCCAGCCAAGAGCTTCACGGAGATCCATAAGGCCTCCGACTGTAGAGCCTTGTGGCTAGGAAGCGGCCCGTCGGGGACGCTCGTCGTTGCCTTTAGTACCCAGTTCAAGGGTGGGCTCCGCGTCGCTCAGCACAACATCGCTCGTGATCGTGCATTTCACGATGTCGTCGCGACTAGGGAGTTCGTACATGACGTTGACGAGAACCTCTTCGAGGATGGCGCGCAGCCCACGGGCGCCGGTTCCACGGTTGAGCGCCTGGTCGGCGACCGCGTTGAGTGCGTCTTCGTCAAAGACAAGTTCGACTTCTTCGAGCTCGAAGAACTTCTGGTACTGCTTCACCAACGCGTTGCGAGGCTCGGTGAGAATACGCACAAGCGCATCTTGCTCAAGACTCGATACCGCACCGATGACCGGCAGGCGACCAATAAACTCGGGGATCAAACCGAACTTCGCAAGATCCTCGGGAAGGACCTGCGCATACAGTTCGCCAAGATCTTTTTCTTCGGGGCGACGGATGTCCGCACCGAAACCAACGCCACGGTTACCAACACGGCCCTCGATGATTGAATCGATGCCAGCAAAGGCACCGCCCACGATGAACAACACGTTGGTGGTATCGATTTGGATGAATTCCTGGTGCGGATGTTTGCGGCCACCCTGTGGCGGCACCGACGCCTGCGTACCTTCAAGAATCTTCAGCAGCGCCTGCTGCACACCTTCGCCCGACACGTCGCGAGTGATCGAAGGATTTTCGCTCTTGCGGGCAATTTTGTCGATCTCATCGATGTAGATGATGCCCGTTTCGGCCTTCTTCACATCGTAATCGGCGGCCTGAATGAGCTTGAGAAGGATGTTCTCAACATCTTCACCGACATAGCCGGCCTCGGTAAGAGCAGTGGCGTCGGCGATAGCGAAAGGCACATTGAGAATGCGGGCAAGGGTCTGCGCGAGGAGTGTCTTGCCGCAACCGGTTGGGCCCAGGAGCAAGATGTTTGACTTGGCCAACTCGACGTCGGTGTCGCCGAGTCCGCCGGTTTGTACACGCTTGTAGTGGTTGTACACCGCGACCGAAAGGATCTTCTTCGCTGCGTCCTGCCCAATGATGTATTCGCCAAGGAACTCAAAGATCTCCTTGGGCTTGGGTAGTTCGCCGAAACCGAGATCGGTCGACTCGGCGAGCTCTTCTTCGATGATCTCGTTACAGAGGTCGATGCATTCGTCACAGATGTAGACACCTGGACCAGCGATGAGCTTCTTGACCTGCTTCTGTGACTTGCCACAGAACGAGCATTTAAGAAGCTCGCCACCTTCTCCGAACTTTGCCACTTCCTCGATCTCCCTCTAATCCCCACTAGGTTCGCACATATCGAGGGTGCCCTGCTCGCATTCGGCTACTCGCCGTGCTTGGACACCCACGGTGCGACGTACTTTGTAACGGCTGCTTCCGCAACGCGATTTAGTCGACGGCCTTGATCGCGCCGCTGGTATCAACGGCGTTACGAGTGTCGATGACCTCGTCGATGATGCCGTATTCCTTGGCCTCAGCGGCGGTCATCACGAAGTCGCGGTCGGTGTCGGCCGAAATCTTTTCGACGGTCTGACCGGTGTGGTGGGCCAATACCTGCTCGAGCGAGACCTTGAGACGGTTGATCTCGGCGGCGGCGATTTCAATATCGGAAACCTGCCCTTGAGCGCCGGCATACGGCTGGTGAATCAAGATTCGGGCGTTGGGCAGCGCCAGGCGTTTGCCGGGCGTGCCTGCCGCGAGAAGAACCGCAGCCGCTGACGCAGCCTGGCCGAAACAGATCGTGACGATCTCGGGCTTGATGTACGCCATGGTGTCGTAGATGGCGAACAGCGCGTTGATGTCGCCACCTGGTGAGTTGATGTAGATGTTGATGTCTTTGTCGGGGTTCTCCGACTCAAGATGCAACAGCTGTGCACAGATGAGGTTGGCTACCGTGTCGTCGACCGGCGTGCCGAGAAAGATGATGTTCTCTTTGAGAAGCCGGGAGTAGAGGTCGAACGCACGCTCGCCTCGGTTGGTTTGCTCGACAACAGTGGGAACAAGGTAGTTCTGGGCGGTCATACTGGCCAGATTGCCCCGTTGTTGGGTTTCGCTCACTCGGTTTCACTCCCGATGTTGGGTTATTCCTCTTCTGTTACCTCATCGGCATCAGTTGCTGAATCTTCTGGCTCAGCATCTTCGATTTCGATGAGTTCGAGATCCGCACGATCTACGGCATTGCCGTCTTCGTCGACAATCTCCACTGACTCGGAGAGATCATCAAGCGCTTTGCGAATTCGTAGGTCAGAGCGTACCGCCTTGAGCTGCCCAGCCGACTCTAGCTGTTCACGAATTGCACTCGAATCTTGCCCAAAAGCCTCTGACAACCGCTCCAACTCTTCGTTGAGGTCGTCTTCGGTAGCTTCAATATTTTCTGCGACAACCACGGCACGAAGCGCAAGATCGACACGCGCCGACTGATTTGCGCCCTCGCGGAGCTGTTCGGTGAACTCTTCAGGCGCCATGCCGCTGAAGCTCAAGTACTGGTCGAGGGTGAGACCTTGGCTCTGCAAGCGCATGCTGAGGTCCTGGATGCGGTTCTGCATCTCGGATTGCACGAGAGCCTCGGGAATATCATCAGTTACCAGATTGGCCAGCGCCTCGGCGGTCTTGTCATTGATCGCCATCGCGACCTGTTGGCGCTTTGCGTTGCCCATGTTCAGATCGATATCGGCTTTGAGCGCAGCGATGTCGGCGAACTCGGTGTTCTCGGCGACGAATTCGTCGGTGAGCTCAGGCAGGACAGATTCTTTGACCTCGGTCACGGTGATCTCAAAGGAGATTTCGTTCTCTTCGTCGGGCGAAGGGTGTTCAGCGGTGAAGGAAAGTTCGTCGCCAGCTTTTGCACCGAGGAGGTTCTCGTCGATCTCGGCGATACCCACGGCGTTAGAACCAACGACGTAGTCGTAGTCGCTCGTGGTGAGACCAGCGAGTTCTTCGTCGCCGATCTTGCTCGCGATGTCGATAAGCACGTGATCGTCGTTCTCTGCGGCGCGCTCGACCGTTTTGAGTTCGGCGTGTGGCAGACGAACCCGGTCGAGCTGATCTTGGATCTCCTCGTCGGTGAGGTGCGGGCTCGGAACCTCGATGCGGAGGCTCTTGTAGCCAGCCACGGTGATGATCGGACGGATAGCAACGGTGGCGTCAAACGTGACGTTGCCTTCTTCTTGGCCGCCGGTGACATCGATCTCTGGCTGGTCGATGACGTCAACGTCGTTGTCAGCCACCGCCTGCGAGTAGTACTCGGGCAGCGCTTCGCGCAACGCATCTTCGCGGGCATAACCGACACCCATCCGGGCTTCGAGCAACTTGCGCGGGGCCTTGCCTGGGCGGAACCCTGGCAAGCGCACCTCTTTTGCGAGTCGTTTGAATGCAGCATCGACTTCAGGCTCAAAATCTGCCGCTTCAATTTCGACGGAGATCTTGACTTTGTTGTCTTCGAGTTCGGTTACAGAGCTTTGCACCCTGCAACTTTGCTACTGACGAGGCCTCGGGGACTATTCGGGCACCCGAATACTGCGAGATACTTTCTGCTCCAAAAAAATTGCGGGTGCCACGAGTACCGTCCCGGCGACTATCCCGGTAGTATTATTGAGCTATCAACCTGCGGGTGTAGTTCAACGGTAGAACCTCAGATTTCCAATCTGATGATCGGGTTTCGATTACCCGCACCCGCTCCAAAGCTGCTTGCAGCACACTGAATCAAACGAATGCCCGGCCGCATCGGCCGGGCATTCGGCGTTTTGCCTTGCCGTTTGCCACACGGGGGTGGGTTCGCGTGCCAAGCTAGCTTGGTGAGTTCGACCCCCTCCGACGCTGCAACCACCGCCGCGAACGCTGCCACCGCCGACACCGCCGAGCATCGACTTCCCCACGGCTCGTTTCACATTCCGAAGGTGACCCCTGAGGACCGTCGCCGAGTGCTCACCTCGCTACACGTGTTGCCTGAGGTCGGGTGGGCACAGCGCTTCGTCGTGATGATCACCCTCTCGGCGCTCGTCGCGATCATGGGTCTCGACGCCGATTCTCCAGCGTTGGTCATCGGCGCGATGCTCATCGCTCCGCTGATGGCGCCAGTGCTCGGATTGGCCGCCAACATCGCCATGGCGCTCGGGCGCCATGCCACCCGGTCAGCGTTCACGGTCATTTTGTCGACAGCGGGAGTCATCTTGTTGTCGTATCTCGTGGCAAAGATGTTGCCCAACGGCGAACTCCCCGGCGAGGTACTCGCCCGAACTCGTCCCGACATTCGCGACCTGGTCGTCGGACTCGCAGCCGGTGCAGCCGGGGCGTACGCAACGGTGAGATCCGATATGTCGAGTTCTCTGCCCGGTGTTGCGGTTGCGGTGGCACTGATACCTCCGCTCTGTGTCGTCGGCTACACCCTCGAGGCCGGATACCCGCAGTTTGCGCAAGGCGCTTTCCTGCTCTACTCAGCCAACCTTGCGGCGATCGTCTTCGCCGGCACGGTCGTGTTTGTGATCACGGGGTTGGTACCGCAGCGCCGACTTTCGACGATGACCCCGTGGGTCGCGTTCGGCGTTTTCTGCGCAGCGGTCGCAACGTTGCTTATTGCCATTCCGTTGGCACGCACTAGCTCAAGCGCACTCTCGAATGCCCGGGTGAACCAAGAAACCTACGAGGCGGTCATCGATTGGATCGGCCCGCTCGACCTCGACATCGTCGGCGACATCCGTATCGACGGCGCCATGGTCGAGGTTTCGGTGGAGGGGCCCGACCAGGCAGCACCAACCGAGACCCTTCGCCAGCGTTTGATTCCTATCATCGGGGCCGACGTCGACCTTGACGTGCGAGCAACGCAGGTCACCGAAGTTGCGCCCAACGCCCCCGTGATCGAACCCCCAAGCGACATCGAGGTGTTTCGCGACAAAGTTGCCGGGGTTGTCGATGCGTGGCTCGAGCTCGAGGGCGGCGAAGAGGACCTACGCATCAGCGATCTACAAATCGAAGCCGACCAGGTAACCGGTGTGGTCAGTGGCCCTTTCCAGCCAAACAACGAAGTCCTCGAGTCGCTACTCGAAGAAGAAACCGGCACACAGCTTCTGGTCAAGATGCAGTTCGATGAGACCCAACCTCTCGCCGTCGCCGAGGAGGTCGAGCCGACCGAGGAAGAACTCAACCTGCTGCAGCTCCGCCAAGTCGCAAACCTTTGGGCGGCCGACACTGCCGACAGCAACAACCCGATCGTCATTAACGCGGTCGAACGCACGCCAGCAGGCGTCATCGTTGAGCTCACCGGCCCGCGGGCACCTCGAATCGACGATCTCCACAACCAGCTGGTCGAAGCACGCGGTCTCAGCGATCCAGCGATCGAGATCCGTTATGTGCCTCGACGTGTGCTCGACACCACTCCCCCGACCACGCTGCCGCCGGCCACCACTGTCGCCCCCGACGGCGATGCACCGCCAGACACCACGCTGCCCGACGCCACGCTGCCCGCATCGCCGCCGACGACGGGCGGCTAACGCTCGGGGCTAGCACGCGCCGACCCGGGCTGCACGCTAAGGGCTCCAGCCGCCCCCGCCGGGTGTCTCGATTTCAATCGCATCGCCCGGAGCGACAACGGTTTGTGCGACACCCGGCAGCGTCTCGATCGAACCATCTCGACGGATGACCCGATTGTGGCCAACCGCACCCTCGCCGCCGCCAGCGAGTCCGTACGTCGGCACCTCTCGGTGTCCTGACAGCAGGTTCACCTCGAAGGTCTCGTGAAACCGCACCCGACGAACAACACCGTCGCCGCCAGGTCGTTCGCCTTCTCCGCCGGAACCCCGACGGATATGGAACGTCTCAAGCAGAACCGGAAAGCGCCACTCGAGCACCTCGGGATCGGTCAAACGAGAATTGGTCATATGGGTGTGCACCGCCGAGCATCCGGCGGCGTTTGGTGTCGCGCCCGCTCCCCCGCAGATCGTCTCGTAGTACTGATACTCGTCGTTGCCCCAGATGAAGTTGTTCATCGTTCCCTGTGCTGCGGCGAGCGTGCCGAGCGCACCGAACAAGGTGTCGACGATAAGTTGGCTGGTTTCGACGTTTCCGGCGATGACGGCTGCCGGATAGCTGGGATTGATCAGTGATTCGGCCGGCAGAACCAGTTCGAGCGGCTCCATGCAACCTGCGTTGAGAGGGATGTCGTCGTCGACCAAGCAGCGAAAGACGTACAAGACCGCAGCGTGGGCGATAGCCGACGGCGCGTTGAAATTGCCGGGATGGGTGCCGCTGGTTCCGGAGAAGTCGATGACCGCCGTGCGGCTCGCTCGGTCGACCCTGATGGCCACCGTCACCTGGTAGCCGTCATCCATCGCATAGGTAAACGAACAATCGCTGAGCCGATCGATGACGCGACGCACCGACTCTTCAGCGTTGTCTTTCACGTGGCCCATGTAGGCGTGGACCACAGCAAGCCCGAACTGCCCGATCACGGCCAAGAGTTCGGAAGTTCCCCGTTCGCACGCGGCCACTTGGGCTTTGAGGTCGGCGATATTTTTCGCCGGGTTGCGCGCTGGCCACGTCGACGATGTCAGTAACTCTTGCAGCTCGGCCTCTCGGAACTTGCCTGCGGAGACCAGCAGAAAGTTGTCGATAAGTACACCCTCGTCGTCGACAGTGGTCGAATCCGCAGGCGCCGACCCCGGCACACTTCCCCCAATGTCGGCATGATGCCCGCGTGAAGCGACATAAAAAATCGGCCGGTCGTGTTCGCCAAACACCGGCTTAATAACCGTGATGTCGGGCAGATGTGTGCCGCCGTTGTACGGCGCGTTCATCACATACACGTCGCCGTCATTCATTACCGGGTTCTGGCCAATGATCGACTTGATCGATTCGCTCATCGACCCGAGATGCACCGGCATGTGTGGAGCATTGGCGATGAGCTCACCACCCGGGTCGAAGATGGCGCACGAGAAATCGAGGCGTTCTTTGATGTTCACCGAGGCAGCGGTGTTTTCGAGCACCACGCCCATCTGCTCGGCGATGTTCATGAACAGGTTGTTGAAAATCTCGAGCTGGATTGGATCGGCCTCGGTGCCGATATCGGCAGCCACATGAGCCGCCACCCGATCGAGCACAAGGTCGCCGGTAGCCAGCATTCCCACAGACCACCCGGGCTCGACAACGGTGGTCGCGGTGTCCTCAACAATCACTGCCGGACCAACAATCGCGCAGCCGGCAGCCAGGTCGCTCCGCTGGTAGAACGGAGTCTCGCGGAATCGGCCTTTCATCCAGGTCTGGTGCGTGGCGACGGGGTCGGGGGTTGCTGTGCCGGTCATCGATGCAGCATGCAGGTCGCCGAGCGCCTCCGATGCGCCGATCGTTTCGAGCTGCATCGCCTCGACCACAAGTCGTTTCTCTGGCGCAACAAAGCCGTATCTGGCCAAATGCACTCGTTCGAACTCGGCTTTGACGTGCGGTGCGTCGCCAGCGCTAACGGTGAGAGCACTGTCGGAGCCTTCGTAGCGAACACTGATTCGGCGAACGGTGGTCAGCGCAGTATCGACAACACCCTGCGCTGAAACCGCCGACAGACCAGCGACCTCGAGTTCGTGCCACCGGTCGCTAAGCGAGTCGAGTAGTGGACCGGTCAGCATCGCCTCGACTGCGTCATCGGCAACGTGTCGAATATCGGCCAGTCCGATGCCGACCGCCGAAAGGACTCCGGCGAGTGGATGAATATGCACACGTTCGACCCCGAGTCGCTCGGCTACTAGGCAGGCGTGCTGCCCGCCAGCCCCACCGAAACACACCAGCGTGTAGCCGGTGACGTCGTAGCCGCGTTGGACCGAAATCTTCTTGATTGCATTGGCCATATTCTCGACCGCGATCGACACAAAGCCCTCGGCGAGTTGCTCAGGGGTTTGCGCACGCCCAGTCGCTTCTGTCACGTCTGCTGCGAGTGCGCTGAAGTGTTCGGCGACCGAACCGGCATCAAGATGGTCGCCGCCGTCGGGCCCAAACACCGCAGGAAAGAACTCCGGACGTAACTTGCCGAGCTGCACGTTGCAATCGGTCACCGCCAGAGGTCCCCCGTTGCCGTAACTTTTGGGGCCCGGATTCGCCCCAGCCGACTCCGGGCCGACCCGTAGACGCGCTCCATCGAACCGGACAATCGACCCACCGCCGGCGGCGACGGTGTGAATCGCGATCATTGGTGCGCGGACTCGGGTACCGGCGACTTCGGTTTCATACACCCGCTCGAGTTCGCCGGCGTAGTGCGACACGTCGGTCGAGGTGCCACCCATGTCGAAACCGATCTGCTTGTCGAACCCAGCCGCGGATGCCGTCTCGATCATGCCGACTACTCCGCCGGCCGGACCGCTGAGCAGTGCGTCTTTGCCTTGAAAGTGATGGGCGTCGGTAAGACCACCATTCGACTGCATGAACATCAGCCGAGGCCCGGTGCCATCGGCACCGCGCAGCTGATGATCGACCTGGTTCACGTAACGCCGCAGCACCGGGGAAAGGTACGCGTCGACCACGGTGGTATCGCCCCGGCTCACGAGCTTCATCAGCGCGCTGACCTCATGGCTGACCGAGACCTGTTCGAAGCCGAGCGACCGTGCCACAGCCGCAACCTGTGCCTCGTGTTCGGTGTAGCGGTATCCGTGCAACAAGGCGACCGCTACCGATTCGATACCGGCGTCGAGCAGTGCCTGCAGCTGCTCTTCGACAGCGACAAGGTCGGGCGCGACCAACACTTCGCCTTTGGCGGTGACCCTTTCGGCTACCTCAACCACCTGCTCGTACAGCATGTCCGGCAACACGATGTCGAGCGCGAAGATGTCGGGGCGAGCTTGGTAACCAATGCGTAAGGCATCGGCGAAACCCGATGTCGTCACCAATGCGGTGCGCGCACCCTGCCGTTCGAGGAGGGCATTGGTGGCCACCGTTGTACCCATCCGAACTGCGCTGATGTCGGCGGTCGGTAGGGGCTGACCGTCGCGCACACCGAGCAAGGAGCGGATTCCGGCAATTGCAGCGTCGTCGTACTGTCGAGGATTTTCCGAGAGCAGCTTCTTGGTCACCGTTGTGCCGTCGGGCTGTCGGGCCACGATGTCGGTAAAGGTGCCACCGCGATCGATCCAGAACTCCCATCCCATGTCAGTGCATCTTAAACAGTGAGCCAAGACCGTCGATCCGGTCATCGATGCCAGCGAGCCGCAGGCAGTGCCAAAGCATCGCCTGATTGCTCGTCACAACTGGCTTGCCCGTGGCGGCTTCGATCTCAGCGATGACCTCCATCGAACGAAGCGCACCGCAGCTGATGAAGATTGCATCGGCATCGACCCGGTTGAGAGAGATCGCGAAATCGCGGATGTACTGCGGTGTCACCCGGACCATGTCGGAGTCGTTGGTGATATCGAGGCCGTCGATACTGACGATGTCGAAGCCACGCTCTGCCATGTAGCGCTCTTCGATGTCATTGATCTCTTTGAGGTACGGCGTGGCCACGACGACTCGTTGCGCTCCGATCGCCTTGAGCGCGGCGAACACACTAGAAATCAGCGTCGTCGGTATCGGTGTCGGATTGCCACGCTGAAGCTCGGCCATCACGGCACCCTCGCCCATCACCACGCTGCCGCTGGTGCAGGCATAACACAGGACGTCGAGGTCGGCGTTTGGGGCAAGCACCGAAGCAGCCGGAGCCAACGAGTCGAGCATCCCAGCAAGATTGTGGGCGGTAATTTGGTCGGGATTGACCGCACGGGTGAAATGTATGCCGACGCCTTCGGGCGCCCAGTGCATCATTTCGCTTTCGATCGTCTGCTCACTCGACAGCAGGACAAACCCAAGCTTGGCTCGAGCGAACCGGCCGTCGTCGAACTCGATACCCGCCTTCACTTCACGACCAAGTCGAGGCTCGACCGGCTCAGGCGTTCGCAACCGTCGTCGGTCACGACAACCGAGTGCCCTAGGTTCATCGCTCGACCGTCATCAAGGTTCAGCAGAATCATGTGCAAAAAGTAGACCTGATCGGCAGCAAAGGTGAGCGGATTGCCGTGATACAGCATCGGCCAATCGACCCAAATCGGCGCGTAGACAGCGCCCATGCCGTAGCCGCAGGCGTTCATGCGGTGGTCGCGGAATCCGGCCTCGTCCAGTACGCGAGCGTGCACGTCAAAGACTTCCCCGAGCGTCACACCCGGACCGATCGCGTCTTCGCAGGCGACGAGCGCTTCCGCACATGCTGCGTGCATCGCGACATGTTCAGCCGACGCGTTGCCGGTAAGCAAGGTGCGCATCATCGCTGCGTGGTACTGGCGTTCCACCCCGCACCATTCGAGGGTGAGCTGATCATCGGTGTCAAGGGTTCGGCGCCCGCTGATGTAGCGAACCATCAGCGCTGCCGGACCAGACCCGATGATGATGCCGTTGCCGGCATAGTCGCCGCCCGACCGGAGAATCACGTCTTGCATGTCGGCCAAAACGTCGGCTTCGGAGACTCCTGCGGCGGAGCGCGCTACCGCGGCATCCCACGCGTCGTCGGCGAGTTCGGCAGCGCGGCGGATATAGGCGAGCTCGGCCGGGCTTTTGGTTCGGCGTAGCTCCTGTATGAGTGTCGATGCATCGGTCCACGTGCAGAAACCTTCAAGCGCCGTTTCGAGGAGTTGCCAGTTCGAGGCCTTCAACCCGTAGCTATCGAGCTCGATGCCCAGCCGCGAGCCGCGCAAGCCGAGGTCGTCGAGCACCTGCACAAGGTCGATGGCTGGGTTCATGCCCTCAACGTCGTGCCAAACGCGAATGTCGGTGAGGTTCGAGGTGTACTCCGCTGTGCCGCGATCGGGCATCCGGGTGAGCAACACCTGCCGTCCATCGGCGGTGAGCACTAGGCATTGGAACATCGCAAAGCCGAAGGTGTCATACCCGCTGAGCCAATACATCGACTCCTGCTTAAAAAGCAGCAAAGCGTCGATGCCCGCAGCACGAACTTCTGCTGCAGCCCGATCGCCTCGGCTGGTCATTTCTTCGACGCTGAAATGCAGCGGCATCAGCAACTCCTGGATCGGCCGAGTTGTGCCAGCTCGCGAAGGAGTTTGGCAGCGTGTCGCAGTACTACACCCCGACGGGCTTGCGCTTCTTTGCTCGAGCCGCGATGCGCGCTTCGAACGATTCAGCCATTGCGAGGTATTCGCCAGGCAACGCCATCATGTAGTCGCGTGCTTGTTCGGCCTCGGGTGTGAGGCCGGTGAGCTGGTCGAGTTTCCAGTGAAGAATCAGCGGCTTGAGTATGTTCTCGGCGTGCACACGATGGTTGTAGATACCGGTCTGGGCGACCTGCAATGAGCGTCGGGTCCAGCCGGGCATCGTGGTGCCGGGCATTTTGAAACCAGCGTTGACCTTGGCCATCGAACACAAGACTTCCGACGGCATGTGGTTGAGCATCTCGGTGACGACGCCTCGGTAAAACAAGTAGTGGTGGTTTTCGTCTTGTGCGATGCGTTTCATCAGGGTGTAGGCCACCTCGTCGTCGGCTTGTTTACCGGCGTTGAAATGGCTTAGGCGGGTGGCGAGCTCCTGGGTCGCTGTGTAGACAAACAGATCGAGTGGATCTTCGACGTCGTTGTCCCAACCTCGTTCGACAACCGTCATACGGTCGTCTTCGAGAACCCGCGGGTCGACATTGCGCGACACCAAAAGGTACGCGCGCATGGCGATGGCGTGCTGACCTTCTTCGGCGGTCCACAGGCCCGACCAGGCTTCCATAGCCGGCGTTTCACCATAGGTTTTAGCAAGCTGTCCGTAGTAGTACGGCAGGTTGTCTTCAGTGAGCAGGTTCAACAGCAGAGCGGTGCGAACCTCGGGGCGAAGTGTTGCCTGCGACTTGTCCCATGGTTCGTCGACGTAGTTTCGGCCTTCTTCCCAC
Source organism: uncultured Acidimicrobiales bacterium (assembly GCA_938015295.1). Classification (GTDB taxonomy): domain Bacteria; phylum Actinomycetota; class Acidimicrobiia; order Acidimicrobiales; family SHLQ01; genus CALLQB01. The sequence goes on along the minus strand of CALLQB010000011.1, from coordinate 1,834 downwards.
GGAATGAACTCGTGGAAGTACCAGTGTTCGCGGCGCTCGCGATGTTCGGCGATGAGCCGTTCGATCGTCGGAGTTACCGCTTCCATCAGGGCGACTGATTCGCTACGGGGGATCACAAACACTCCAACTGGGAAGACAACGACGACGGCAATGATTAGCGGAATAGCTAGCGCGCTGGTTTACCGCGCTGGTTTTTAAACGGAAAGGCGGAGGATAGTAGGACTCCACGTATGAGACGCATTGTAGGCAGGCGTGGTTACCTCAAATTTTCGTCACCGCACCGTAGCAGTCTGGGAACTGCGACGACCTCTGCAGCGTTAGGTACCTGTGATTGACCTTCGAAGTAGACACCGTGCGACCGTTCTTGCGTTCATGCTGCTGACATTCGCTGTTTTGGCGTCAGCGTGTTCGTCGGCGCCTGCGCCGGTCGGCCAGGCCGCTCCCGATAGGCCGACCGGCGACCTGGTCGACTCGACCGGCGCCAACTTTGTTGTTGCTCCACAGATTCCGACCGGTGATCTGTCGCCCGAGATCCGTCAGGCACTCGACGAGGCCTTTGAACCATTGGAGTTGGGCAGGGTCGGACCGGAGGCCATGACAACCATCGGCGAATCTGGTGATGTCCGACTCGCATGGTTGATGACCGACCTGATGCGGTTTGTGCCGGCCCCTCCCGGCTCGACAATCGCCAACACCTACGAAGCGCTGACTGGCCTGCCGGTGATCGACGAGTACGGGTGGAAAGAAGCCACCGACGCGCTGATTGCCTGGGATGTGCCGGCGCCTCCCGATTACGTACGGTGGAAACGCCTTCCCTTCGAACTCGTCGATGACCGCTGGGCACCCTTCTTCGACGATGAGGATTCGGCGATCGACTGGCGTCTGTACAGCTGGGGTGGCGTTCGGATTGACGACCGTCCCCGCGATGAGGTCGACGACACCTGCCGGCTGGGCTGCATACCGGCCATCAACGACCCGGCTCTTACCGACGCGGCAGGTGGCGACTGGTACGACGATAGCGCGGTGGTTTTTGGCGTGGCCGTCGGCGACGAGGCTGTCGCCTTCCCGAAGAACATCATGGAGGTGCACGAGATGGTCAACACGACTATCGGCGGGCGCCGTGTGGCTATCCCCTACTGCACGTTGTGTGGGTCGGCGCAAGCGTATGTGACCGACAATGTCGACGGGTTCGACACCCTCGAGATCCGTACGTCGGGGCTGCTGGCCCGGTCGAACAAGGTGATGTTTGATCTCGATAGCTTCTCGGTTTTCGACACGTTCACCGGCGAAGCGCTCTCCGGCCCGTTGCATGACGCTGGGGTGCAGCTTGAGCAGCTGACCGTGGTGACGAGTAGCTGGGCTGACTGGAAGGCCGCGTATCCCGGCACCTCGATCGTGGCTGAAGACGGCGGTCTCGGCCGAAGCTACCCGAGCGATCCGCTCCGCGGACGCGACGATAACGGGCCGATCTTCCCGGTGGGCGATGTCGATCCTCGTCTAGGTGTTCAGGCGTCGGTCGTTGGTGTCATTTCGCCCGGTGGTCAGCCAATCGCTTTTCCAGCCGAGGCCGTGCGGGCGGCCATCGATGCAGGCGAGACCCCCGGCCTCGATGGCGTCACCATTGTCGCTGATGCCGGCGGATTTCGCGCCGAGGACGTCGACGGCAACGCGCTCGCCGCCCACGAAGCTTTCTGGTTCGCCTGGAGCCAGTTCCACGAAGACACCCTCGTCTGGTCGCCAACCACCGAATAAGGGGTCAGGCACTTATGGGGTCAGGCACTTAAAGTGCCTGACCCCTTTGGGTTCGGAGTTTTCGGGCCTTGCACCTCGTAGG
>CALLQB010000010.1 GCA_938015295.1 uncultured Acidimicrobiales bacterium | reverse complement strand
CCGAGTTTTTCTGGGGGGAGTTCTTGTGATGCCCAGAAGCCGAAGGTGAGTGATCCGGCGAGGGGCAGGATCCACAAGATGAAGCGGATGAGGCGCGCGAGTCCGGGACGGCCGTTCCACGACTGTCCCTCTGCGTCCTTGGCAGCTTTTTTGTAGTCCATTTGGGTTGGACCACCGGGGCGAGGCATATCACCTGCTATCGACGCGTTGCCCCGCCTTTCTTTAGCCAGAAAATTCAACAATCCGAACGACTAATTAACGTCTGTTCGACCGCATGAGCCGTCCGGCCTAAAGTCCTGCCTATGACCGTCGAAACCCCTTCTCCAACCAGCTTTTGGTCCCTGCTCGAACACCGAATCGCACAGACTCCCGATCGGCCGATGCTGATTGACTCTGCCGACGGGCGCATCGTCACCTTTGCCGAGTTCCGAGATCAGGCCGAGCGGGTGGCTGCGGGGTTCGCCGCAATGGGTGTGCGCGAGGGCACGCCAGTCACATGGGTGCTACCCACACGCATCGAAACGGTGGTCGCGTCTTTCGCACTGAGCCGCCTCGGTGCGGTGCAGAATCCAATCATTCACATCTATCGTGAAAAGGAGGTCGGCTTCTGTATTCGCCAGACAGCGGCCGAACTCGTGCTGGTGCCAGGTACCTGGGCCGGCTTCGACTACACCGAGATGGTGAAAAACTGCACCGCCGATGCAGCGAATACCCCGAAAATTGTTGAGGTGTACGACCTTCTTCCGGACGGTGACCCCTCAACACTTCCGCCTGTCGCGACCGATGTCGCTGCGGCCGACGCTCCGGTCCGGTGGATCTACTACACCTCCGGAACGACGAGTGACCCGAAAGGAGTGCAACACACCGACGCCACGCTCATTGCGGGCGGCATTGGGCTGGCCCAGGCGTTGGACATGTCTGGCGATGATGTTGGTTCGATTGCCTTTCCCTACGCGCACATCGGCGGTCCCGACTACTTGGTGACCATGTTGGTGTCGGGTTTCCCGGCGATTCTGATTGAAAAGTTTGTGCTCGATGATGTTCTGGCAGCGCTGCGCGAGCACGGCGGCACCATGGCTGGCGGCAGCACAGCGTTCTACACGATGTTCCTCAACGAGCAGCGTAAGAACCCCGGCGAACCGTTGGTGCCCTCGCTGCGTCTGCTTTCGGGGGGCGGCGCTCCGAAGCCGCCGGAGGTGTATTACGAGGTCAAGAACGAAATGGGCATCCCAGTGTCGCACGGTTACGGGATGACCGAGTGTCCCATGATCGCCCAGGGCTCCCCGCACGACACCGATGAGCAGCTCGCCAACACCGAAGGACATGCGGTGGTCGGCTGCACGGTCTCTATTGTCGGACCCGACAACAAAGACCTCGAGGATGGCGAGGAGGGCGAGGTACGGGTAACGGGCGACATGTTGTTTCGGGGGTACACCGATGAGTCGCTCATGGCCGATGCCTTTGACGATCAGGGCCGGTTCCGCACCGGAGATTTGGGTGTGAAGACCGTCGATGGTCACATCACGCTGACCGGTCGGCTCAAAGATGTCATCATTCGCAAGGGCGAGAACATCTCTGCCAAAGAGGTCGAAGATGTGCTCTATGGTCTGGCGTCGGTGAGCGCGGTGGCTGTGATCGGCATCGCAGATAAAGAACGAGGGGAGCGGGTGTGCGCAGTTGTCGAACCAGCGCCCGGGCAAGACGCTCCGACCTTTGACGAAATGGTCGCGGCATGCACCGCCGCTGGGCTCATGAAACAAAAGATCCCCGAGCAACTCGAAGTCATCGATGTCTTGCCCCGCAACGCAACGCTCAAGATCCTCAAGCACGAGCTGCGAAGGGACCTTGAACCCAAGGCTTGGCCCTAACCGCGGGTGCGGCGCTCGGTAGCTTGAGCTTCAGGGTTCGCGATGCATCAACGCAGAGCGCTGTGCCCGACACACCACTTCGTCGCGTTGGTTGATGGCCCGATGTTCGAAGGTCACGATGCCCGCTCTCGGACGCGACGAAGAAGCACGCGAACCAATGACTTCGGTCTGTGCCCGGATGGTGTCGCCGATGAACACCGGCTTCGGGAACACGGTTTCCGCGAACCCGAGATTTGCCACAGTTGTCCCGTGGGTGAGTTCGGGAACCGTCATGCCCACAAGTAGCGAGATCGTGAACATGCTATTGACGAGAATCTGACCGAACTCGGTTTGGCCTGCGAACTCGGCGTCGAGGTGGAGCGGTTGCGGGTTGTGGGTCATCGTCGTGAACAACAAGTTGTCGGTTTCGGTCACGGTGCGCCGTATGGCGTGCTCAACCACGAGCCCAACCTCGAGTTGTTCAAACCATCGTCCGGTGTGGGGCGCTTGCATCAAGATCGATCCTTCGTGCGTCGTGGCTAACGTATGGTGGCAAAGTTATGGTGACTGCTGGCGGTGAATTCAGATTCTGCGACTACGTGAAGAAATCGCACGGGCTCGGCGCACCAACGCCTCGTCGATCATCTGTCCCTCGTACGCGATCGAGGCGTTGCCCTCAGACAATGCCTGATCGTAGGCAGCAACGAGAAGTCTTGCCTGTTCGATCTCGGCTGCGCTTGGGGTAAACACCTCGTTGGCGAGAGCCACCTGCGAAGGATGGATACAGAGCTTTCCCGCGAAGCCGAGCGACTTTGCGACAGCAGCTTCACCGGTGAACCGCTCTCCGTCGCCGAAGTCGGCAACGATCTGGTCAATCGATGCCACCCCGTTGATCCGGGCCGCGAGCGCTACGGCGCTGCGGGCGTACAGCACCTCGGTGTTCGCCGCCGTGCGCACGCCTCCCATATCGGCGATGAAATCTTCGGCACCAAAGTAGACCGACGACACCGCCGGGTGGTTGAGAATATCGGCCGCACGGTGGACACCGAGTGCTGTCTCGAGTCCCGCCATGATAGCTACGTCATCTCTGCCGCGGGCCTGGAGCTGCTCGGCAACTGCGTCGACGTCGGCGAGCGATTCGATCTTGGGCACCGCAACACCGGTCGCACCGACTGGGACCCCAGCGAAGTCGTCGAGAAAGAACTCGCTAGCCACCGCATTGATCCGTACGAAAACGGCTGGACCGCCGTCGATGGCCGTTAGTTCAGCACCAACTTCCGCGGTGATCAGGCGAGCCTCTTCCTTGTTGGCAGCCGGCACGGCGTCTTCGAGATCGAGCACGGCAACATCGGGTGCTGACCGCGGGAGTTTTTTGAGGATGTCGCCCTTGTTGCCGGGCGCAAAGAGAACGCTACGAAAAGATGTGGTCACTCCGTTGTTTCTAGTTGGTGACTCGGTCGTTGGTGAAGATGGCTAGATTGTCGCGGTGCTGGCTTTCGATCGATCAACGAACCTTTCACGCCTCAGTGACGAATATTTCGACGTCGTGGTAGTTGGCGCTGGCATCACCGGTGCTGGTTGTGCACTCGACGCCGCAACCCGCGGGCTGCGAGTCGCCCTGATCGATCGGGGCGACTTTGCTTCGGGTACCAGCTCGAAATCGTCGAAGATGGTGCACGGTGGCCTGCGCTACCTGCAGCAGGGCGAGATCGGGCTCGTGTACGAAGCTCTAGCCGAACGCCAGAGGCTGCTTCGCAATGCCCCACATCTTGTACGGATCATGCCTCACCTGATTCCGTTGTTCGGTTCTGGTGGTGTCATCCCGAAGAAGTTGTCGAAGGCGTTCGGGTCTGCCTTGTGGACCTACGATCTCACCGGTGGTGCTCGAATCGGCAAGCTGCATCAACGAATCAGCGCTGACGAAGCGCTCGAGCGAGCCCCAACCCTCAACGCCGAGAAGCTTGGGGGCGCTTACCTCTACTACGACGCGTTGACCGACGATGCTCGACTCACCCTTACGTTGGCGCGAACTGCTGCGTCGCGAGGGGCAGCGGTTGCGAACTATGTCGGCGTCACCGGCTTCCAACGGAACATCGACGGACGGATCCGAGGCGTCGACGTTTCGTGCGACGGCGACGCCTTCACCATCTCGACTGGCTCGGTCATCAACGCCACCGGCATCTGGGCCGACGATCTGCTTGGGTTCGCCAGCGGCGAAGCCTCCAACACCATGAGGCCGGCAAAGGGCGTGCATCTGACGGTTCCGCTTTCGTTGGTCGGCAACACCGTGGCGGTTTCGGGCCTAGCAACCCGCGATAAGCGATCGGTGTTCGTGGTTCCCTGGGGTGACCAGGCATACATCGGCACTACCGATACCGACTTCGATGGCGACGCCGATCATCCGACGTGCACCCCTGCCGACGTCGAGTACCTGCTCGATGGCTTCAACCGGTGGTTCACCACGCACCTGACTCCCGCTGATGTCACGGGTACCTGGGCCGGGTTGCGGCCACTGGTGCAGGGGGCAGCGCCTGCGGGTGCAAAAACCAAGCGCACCGCCGACCTGTCGCGCCGCCACGCGGTGTCGGTTTCGGTGCAATCAATGATCACCGTTGCCGGCGGAAAACTCACCACGTATCGGGCGATGGCTTCCGATACCGTCGACGTGGCGCTTGAGGTGTTGGGCGAACGTCCGCGACCATGTCGAACGAAGAAGGTCGCGTTGCTCGGCGCTGCGCCCGACCTCGCACAGAGCCACCTTGCCCAACGCTACGGCAGCGAAGCAGCAGCGGTTGAACGCCTCATGTCGGGTGATGCAGCGTTGGCCGAACCTTTGGCGTCTGGCTCTCGTTATCTGCAGGCTGAGGTCGTCCACGCGGTCCGCAACGAAATGGCTCGCAGTCTTGACGATGTCCTCGAAAGACGAACCCAGATGCGCTTCCGAACCCTCGCCGCATCGGCCGAAGCCGCACCCCGTGTTGCCGAACTCCTCCGTGACGAACTCGGTTGGTCGCCCGCCGAGACATCGGCCAATGTTTCGGCTTACCTCGCCTCGGTTGCCGCCGAACGGGCCGCATCAGCTCTCGCGCTTGTTCGCTGATGTACTCGCTACGTGCCGCTCATCAATCACCATGTCACCCATCGATCGACCTACGGAGTTCTGTATGACCGCCCTCGGACCGGCTTCGCCCACCCCGGCAATCGCTATCGCAGGAGGTGCCGCATCGGCCTCGTCGAGATTTGCCGCATCGCCGCCGCTTAGCGACGACCTAGTGGCTGCGCTTTCGGAGATCTGCGAGGTTGTCACGTCCGACGAACTCACCGCCGAATTCGGACGCGACTGGTGGCCGCTTGCGATGATCTGGGCGACCGAAGCACAGGTTCCGGCCCGGGCCGCCGCAGTTGTGTCGCCAACATCGACCGAGCAGGTGTCGAGCGTGCTCGCCTTGTGCAACGCTCACGGTATTGCCGTTACCGCAGCGGGCGGGCGCAGTGGCGTCTGCGGGGGAGTGGTGCCCGTACATGGCGGGGTAACGCTCGACACCAATGCGCTTGCCGGCATCGTCGATGTTGACGACACGTCGCTTCTTGTTCGTGTCGGCGCCGGAACCTATGGCGATCACCTTGAGGCAGAGCTCGGCTCCGACTACGGCCTCACGATTGGGCATTGGCCACAGTCGATGTCGCTTGCGACCGTTGGTGGTTGGGTAGCATGCCGCGGCGCAGGGCAGTTCTCGACGAGGTACGGAAAGATCGAGGACCTCGTGGCCGGCCTCGAGGTAGTTCTGGCCAGCGGCGAAGTGGTACGCACGGGCGGCCAACCGCGGCAGGCTGCGGGGCCGGATCTAACCCAGACCTTTGTTGGTAGCGAGGGCACGCTTGGCATCATCACCGAAGTCACCCTCAAGGCCAGTGTGCGTCCAACACATACGGTGCAGGGGGCATGGGCGTTCTCGACGTTTTCTGAGGGACTCGACGCCTGTCGTCGCATTCTCCGACGCGGCGCCCGGCCCGCGGTGCTTCGATTGTACGACGAAATCGAAAGCGACCGTGGCTACAAAACCGGCGAAGGCCGCAACGTGTTGTTGGTTTTTGATGAGGCCGATCCGCTGATTGCCGATGCCACGTTGGCTGTGGTTGTCGAGGAGTGCGCCTCGGTCGAGCGGCTGAGCGACGACCTTGTTGATTCGTGGATGGGGCACCGGAACGATGTGAGTGCCCTTGAATCGCTGATCGGGGGCGGGCTCGTGGTCGACACGATGGAGGTCGCCGGACCCTGGAGCCGACTCGACGCAATCTACCGAGACACCATCGCTGCCATGTCGCCTATCGGCAAGACCTATGCAGTCTCGGCGCATCAGTCGCACGCGTACAGCGATGGCGCCTGTCTCTACTTCACCTTTGGCGGAAAGCCAACTGGCGGCGACACACCCGAGCAGTACTACACCGCGATGTGGGAAGCCGGCACCCGTGCGGTCCTTGCAAATGGTGGAGCACTCAGTCACCACCATGGTGTTGGCCTCAACCGTTCGCGCTTCGTCGCCGACGCTCTTGGCTCTGGCTTTGGTGTGTACCAATCGATGAAGGATGCTCTCGACCCCTCGGGCATCCTCAACCCCGGCAAGATGGGCTTACGGTCGCCGTTCGGTGAACCTGTTTGGCCGTAGCCGTCCCCTTGGTCGCTGCGATTGTGGGCGTCGACAGCCTTGAACCCTGCCGAACGGTGCCGATGGGTCCGTTATGGCAGCTTTCGAGACGACGACAGAAATCGCGGCGCGTGCTGACCTCGTGTTTGCCGAGGTTGCTGACTACACGCTCGCAGCCAAGTGGAACCCCGCCTACGTATCAGTCGAGCAGGTCGGCGGCATTGGCCCCGGACTCGGAGCGAAGTACGCCGTGATCTTCACGTTTTATGGGCGACAGTTCGATCTCGAGTACGAGGTGGTCGAGTTCGAACCCAAGTCGCGACTTGTCCTTGAGGCAACGAGCAGACGTGTGAACGCCCGCGATGAAATCGTGGTGAAACAGAACGGTGGCGGGTCCCTGGTGCACCGATCGGCACAGTTCAACTTCACCGGACCGCTGCGATTGCTCGACGGTGGACTGCAAGTAGCCTTCGAAAACATGTCGAAACGCGCTGCAGATGGCATCGCCGAGCTTCACGCTGCCTGAGCTGTAGTCCCTACACTCCTCCTACTGTGTCCGCCGAACCAATTTCCGCTGAATCCCGAGGATCTGTTGCGCGCCCGGTGATGCTCCAGGAGTGGAAACATCTGGGCTTCGTCCACTGGCGGTACGACGCCGAAGTTGTCCAAGCTCTGCTGCCGCACGGTCTTACTGTCGATGTTTTTGGTGGCCATGCCTGGGTTGGCCTTATTGGCTTTTCGATGCAGAACGTTCGAACCACAGGTGGCCATGGTGCCGGTTACCTCTCGAACTTTCCAGAAATCAACGTCCGAACCTATGTCATTGATCCCGACGGGCGGCGCGACGTCTGGTTCTTCTCGCTCGACATCAATCGCTATGCGCCAGTGCTCGTCGCCCAGAAACTGTTTGGTTTGCCCTACAGATGGGGAAAGTGTTCGGTAACGAAATCCGGCGAGAGCTGGGTCTATGAGGCTCGCAGACGATCACCGAAACGGGAACGGACCCGCTTCGCTATCACCCCTGGTGCGGCTATTGCTTCTGGCGAGGAGACCTCTCTCGAGCTGTTCCTGACCGCACGATGGGGGATGTCGACATCGTGGCGCGGCCGCCTCTATCACGGCAGCGTCGATCATCCGGCTTGGCCGCTTCAACGGGCGAGCCTGACAGAACTCGACGATGGACTCGTCGTTGCGGCTGGACTGCCAGCGCCTTCAACAGAACCACTTGTGCACTACAGCGACGGGGTGCCGGTGAAGATCGGGCGCCTGCGGTGCAGCGGCTAACTATGGCGTCGTAGCGACGTTCGTGGCGTCGGTCGCCTCTGCAGATTTCTCTAACAGATCAATTTCGTCCCAATCCTCGGGTTCAAGGTCGGTGCGGACAATCATCACCGGGCAGGACGCATGTTGGGCGATTTGTTGACTGACCGAGCCAAGGCGTAGCCCTCGGAACCCGCCTCGACCACGGTTGCCCACTACCAACATGTCGGCGCCGTCGGCCACCCTGACCAGCACATCGGCGGCGCGGCCACGGACGATTGTTTGCGACAGGCTGATACCCGCGGCGTCGATTCGATCCTGTACCGAGGCGACGACGCTGTCTTGCAGCCGCTGTACTTCGCGCTGGATATCGCCGGCGTCTAAGGGCACAAAGCCCACATCGGGAGCAGCGGGAACGTACGTAGGTGCGTACGCGGTCACAACCTCAATGTGAGCGTTTCGATATTTCGCCTCACAGATTGCCCAGCGGAGTGCTTTGCGGGCTCCACCAGATCCTTCGACCCCGACGACGATGCGATGTTGACGATCTTCGTTCACGATGCGACTCCCTTCGACTTTGTACCGCGACCACCGTCTTCGGTGACGGTGGTCACACTCAGCGTAGAGTGTGGAAAGCTCGTAGGGAAGGGCAGAACGACAAAAAGCGAACTGGTGATACCAGTTCGCTTTTCGAGTGCCGTTAGGTAAGTGCGCCTTCGACTTTGTTGAGAGCGTCTTCTTCGCTTACGTCGAGCGCAAAGCTGAGTTCGGAAACGAGCACACTGCGGGCTTTGGTGAACAGCGATTTCTCGCCAGCCGACAGGCCCTTTTCGGCGTCGCGAAGCGCAAGGTTACGAACAACTTCTGCAACCTGATACACATCGCCAGACTTGAGCTTTTCCTGATGGTTCTTGAACCGTCGGCTCCAGTTAGCTGGCTCGCGCACGTCGCGTTTTTGCAACACTTCAAAGAGGTCTTCGACATCTTCGGTGCTGATAGGCCAGCGCATGCCGACCTCTTCTGCCTTGTCGACCGGGACGGACAGAACCATCTCGCCGTGGGCCATGCGAAGGACAAGGTATTCCTTCTCCTCGCCGAATGCCTTCTTCTTTTCTTTCTTTTCGACAATCGCCGCACCATGGTGCGGATAGACCACGCGGTCGCCTGCTTTGAACGTCAATGTATCTCCAGGGCAGAAATCGAACTAGAAGCCAGTTCTCTATCGTGACACTCATGGGCGCCATACGACAAAGTGACAGAGAGACTTCTTTGGAGCATCACGAGGTTCGTAGCGCTCCAGTGAGGGGGGGAGTAAGGGTGATTGCCGTCTCAACGTAGCCGTTCTTGCACCGAAAGAGGTGTCACTGCGTAGTGAATGCCACCGAGACGCTGTCGCCGCCGATTGCTTCAGCGGTGCGCTGTGCCGATGTCGCACCCTCGCCCGTGGCTGTTGCATCAACAACTCGGATGACGTGTCCGTTCGTTCGATCGACCCAGGTGGCGACGGCTCGCAGGTCGGTGACCTCGTAGGACCCCGACGATCCAGGAGCAATGTCGACCAGGAGAATCACGCCGTCCTGCGTCGAATCCGGACACGGGCTGCAGGTCTCACCGGACTGGTTCGACAAAAAGTTCCCCAACCCATACGCCACAAATTCTCCGTCGTATTCGCTTACCTGTTGTACGACGTGAGCGTGGTGTCCCACCAACAAATCGATGTTGTCGGACGCGATCAGTTGTGGACCCAGCGCCGCCTGCTGCTCGTTCAGCCCGGTCGTGTACTCGGTGCCCCAATGCATGCTGACGACAACAAAATCGGCGCCCTGACTCTTGAGCGACGCCGCGTCGGCTTCGATTACCGATTCATCGATGAGGTTGGTCAGCTGAGCGTTGCGGCCCGATGGTTCCAAGCCATTGAGGCCATAGGTGTACGACAAGTGGCCAATAGTTGCCTCTCGAACCCGGTAGGCCGTAGAGCGCGCTCGCTGATCGGCGGGCCCCGCAATGCCTGAGATGCCGAGGCCGGCACGTTCGAGTTGCTCGAAAGTACTTTGCAGACCGCTTTCTCCCGCGTCAAGCGCGTGATTTGATGCCACCGAACAGCCATTGAACCCCGCACCACTGAGGCCGGCTGCAAGTTCGGTGGGCACAAGAAACGCTGGGTAGTACGACAACGAGGTGTTGTCTGACGAGATTGGGGTCTCGAGGTGACAAATTGCCAAGTCTGCACGTTGCAAAATGGGAGCAACGTCTCGGAATTGTGGCGAGAAGTCGTAGCCCGGGTTTGTCGCTGCATTTCCCGCAACCGATTCGTGTACCAAGACGTCGCCGGTGAACGCCAAGGTAACGGTTCCCCCATCGCTCACGTCGGTAGCGTCGGTAACTCCACCGCCTGCCTCGGTTTCACCGGTCTCGCTGTTAGCTTCGCCGTCGTTGTTCTCCGAAACCGATTCGCTGTCGGCATCAGCTTCGGTCGAGGCTTCGGTTGGCCCCGCGGTTGGTTCACCTTCGGTGTCGCCGCCGATATCGCGGGCGGTGACGCCAGGAATCGAACCGGCGGTCGGGTCGGTGGTGAGCGCTACGGCACACAACCCGAGAACCACAAAGAACGCAATCCAACCGGCGAGGCGGTCGTAGCGAATCGGCGCTGGGTTCGTCGGCAACCGCCTGCCGCTGGCCTGTCGCTGGTTTCTCGCTTCGCGGAACTCTTCGAGATCCGAGTCATGGCCGTCATGCATAGGGTTGAAGTTAGCTAGACGGCTGACCGAATCGGGGTACCGGGCCGCACATCGCGGTCGAGGCCCTCGGGGCTGAGCACGACAGTGCCATCAACCAAGACCCACTTCATGCCCTCCGATGGCCGCTGAGGCTTGGCAATGGTCGAACGGTCGATAATGGTTGTGGGGTCAAAGATTGCGATATCGGCGTCGGCGCCCATCTGCATGCGGCCCTTTCGACGCATAGCTGGCGCGCCGACCTCAACAAGTTTGGCGGGCAGGATCGTGAGTTTGGCGAGACCCGACCGGAGGTCGATGACCTGAAGATCTCGCACATACTTTCCGACGATTCGAGAGAAACACCCTGTGCTTCGAGGGTGATTGTTGTGCGCCGGTTCAAGAATTGCATCGCTTCCGACCATGACCCATGGCGACCGAAGCGCCGTGGCGATGTCTTCTTCGGTCATCGTGAACGCTGCGGTGAGTTTGTTCTCCTCGAACGCCGCGGGAAAGGTCGACGCATTTAGTCGTTCTGAGGACCCAGCCACCTGGAGCTGTCCGTAGTCGATCCCGTATTTCTCTTGCCAGTTGTCATAGCGGGGCGAGCGGAGGTACGTGGCCCAGAATCGGTACGGGTAGATGCAGGCCGAAAGGTCGAGGCCGCTATTGCGACCGGCTTCGAGCGTTGCGAGGGCTTCGGTCATTCTCCCCGTTCCACCGGTGCTGTTGATGTGTTCAACATGGAGGCGAACACCCGTAGCTTCGGCCACGCGCACTACTTCGTTCATCGCCTCAGCCTGCGTGCCGGGTTCGAGATCGTCGGAGTACCGGGCGTGCACACACAGGGGCACCCCGAACTCTCGAGCCAATTCGGCGTGGGCAAGCACCTCGGATTCGGTTGCGCCAGGAGCGTATTCGGGCTGCATGTGAATGCCGATAAGTCCGGCTTCGATGTCGGCTCGGGCGCCCCGAACCACTTCGCCGATTTGTCCGGCTGTGGGCTCGTCGAACACCCCGAGCCCCGCGATGGTGTTGCGAACTTTGTCGTTGTCGGAGGCGCCGCCATAGTGCACCGGCGACCCGCCGAGCTGCTCTACCTGGCGGAAGAACGACTCGCCGCTCACATCGACGCCGTGCATGCAGAGGTTGGTGGTCACGCCGTCTTGAATCTTGAACCACTCGCCATAGCCGTTCGGGTTATAGCTGAGGATGTCGATGAAACCGGGGGCAACCACCATGCCGGTGGCATCGATCCTGGCACCGCTGCTTTGCAGGGGTGCCAAGCTGATCGCCGTGATGGTTTTGCCATCGATTCCCACGTCGGCGATGGCGTCGAAGCCGCTTTCCGGGTCGATGACACGACCGCCCGAAATGACCCTGTCGTAGACATGCGTGTCAGCCGGGGGAGTCTCGTCGGTGAGCGAAGGCGGGTCGGTCACCACTGGTGGGCCTAGGGTTGTCGCTACCCGATCGCCCCCCTCGGCAGAGGTTCCGGCCCCGCCGGAGGCGATAACTGTTTCGCCGCTGCCGGTTCCTAGCTGACGCAAAAGTGCGGCATTTGCCGCCCCGAACCCAAGGCCAAAAAGGACCTTTCGGCGGTCGACTGAAGGTTGCCCCGGTGGGCGCGGCTGTTCCACTGGTTTCAAGTTACCGCTCGTACACCTACTACTTGATGCATCCGCCGCGAATACCTCTTTCGGGCTCGTTGGCACACGACGTCTCGCGCAGGGCACTTTTGATTGTTGCCAGCGCTCCACCGGTAGCGAGCGGCGGTGGCCTACCGTCAGAACTCGTGTCGCCAAGTTCCGATCCCCCAGCTGGCGAAGCAACCGCTGGCGAAACGAGCGCCGATCAAGCTGCCGGCCGCTTCGCAGTTGGCGCGTGGCAATCGAAATGGTTGCTCGCTACCACCGCAGCCCTACTGGTCGGTGTGGTCGCACTCGCATTGCTCGTTGTCGCTATCAAGCGCGATCGCACCGTCGACCCGGTCGTCGTTGCCGGTGCTCCGTCGATGGTGGTGGGCGAGGTGGTACCCGTCGCGCCCACACCCCGCACGCTTGAGCCCTATGTTGGACTGGGCACCTGGATCGACCGATTCGACTTCTCGCCTCCGTACACCGGCGATAACCCTCCGGTGCAACCCGCCGATGTTGCAGAGATGAACAGCCAGGGAGTGCGAACGCTCTACCTCCAGGCTTCGCACCGGGCCGACCGTTCGCCGGGGCTTACCGAGGACCCTTGGGTGCTCGCGGAATTTCTCCTTGCGGCCCATCAGCACGACATGGCGGTGGTCGCTTGGTACCTGCCGAAGTGGGAATCTGAGGATCTTGGCAAGATCAAAGCCATGGCCGACTTCTCGTTCCTCGGGCACCGCTTCGACGGCATTGGCATCGACATCGAGTACAACCAAGACGGGCTCGAACCACTCGAACGTAGCCAGCGGTTGGTGCAACTGAGTCGACGGGTGCACCGCCATGTTGGCGATGACCCACTTGCAGCGATCGTGCTTCCCCCCGTGCTTACCGAAGAGGTGAACCCCGATTTCTGGCCGCAGTTCCCGTGGCGACAGCTTGCGCCGCTCTATGACGTCTGGATGCCGATGAGTTATTGGTCGTTTCGGTCGGAGTCGTCGGGATACAACGACGGATACACCTACAACACCGAGAGCACCCGTCTACTACGCGAGCTGATAGGTGACGACGACGCATTGGTGCACGGCATCGGAGGTATTGGCGCTGCTGACGCGAGCGAAGGTGGCGCGGCAGGCAGCGAACCGCTCGCCACCGTGGGCGATTTGCAAGGCTTTGCAGAAAGTCTCCGTGATACCGGGTCGATCGGAGGCTCGATGTATGACTGGGTGACTCTTGACGCTGGTGCGCGCCGGGTGCTGTCTGAACTCTTTGCCTCTGGTGCGGCATCAGCTCTGCCGGGACTTTCTGGTCCCTGACAGCATGTCGACGATGTGGTCGAGCAGGGTGCTGCCCACCTCGTAATCGACGCCTTCGATTACGAACGGATACAGCTCTTGCCAACGGGGAAGTTGGCGAAGCACCCACCCGCTAAACGACCCGTCGTCGAACCATGCGGCGTCTTCGGGCAAAATGTCGCCGATGGTTAACCTTCGGTCGACGCATGCCCGGCGAAGATCCGCCCAGCACACCTCGCTTGCGACGTGGCGTGCTCGTTCGCTCAGCGGTGCCAACGAGTCGGGTAGCAAAATGTTGGCTGGGTGAATGACCGCGAGGTCATCCCACCCCACGCTTGCGCCGGCGGGGTGTGTTTGGAGAAAGTCATCGATGGCCGCGCACCAGAGCGCCGCAAGCACGCTGGGGACAGCGGTTTCGTCAGGCGGCGCACAGGGAAGCTTCAGCACCCGCCGACACAGATCGACGAGTTGCCCCTCGCAGCCTTGTGGCACGGCGTCGACGTTCCCGTCGAGGTTGCGTATCGAGGCAAAGACCTCGCCGTTGCGATCGACGAGTGCGCCGAGCCACACCTGTTCGTGTTTGCCAGATGCGTGTGCGATGGCTCCCGACACCACGCCGAACGCGTCCCACGAGGCCGGCGCAACCATGCCGACAAGTGACGAGACCGGATCGATCGACGCGGGTAAGTCGCACACCGAAAGTTCGACCGTCTCGGTGCCGTCGCAAAGCGAAACGCCAAAGGCAAAAGTCGAATCGGGGCCATCGCCGACAAGGAGGGCGAGGAGGTCGGGTAGGGCGGGTGACGCGGGGTCGCGTGTGGCCATGCTGGGTCTCCAAAAACGTGAGGTTGAGACCGCCGATCAGCTCAGCAGCAAGGCTTCGCCTACAAGGTAGTGACCCCTCGTGACAGTCTGTACAGTTCGCGGGTGCAACGCCGCTCTTCAGACCCCCGCCGAGACCCCTCCCCGTGGCCCTTTATCGCCTTTACGGGCGTGGTCTTTGGTGGCGGCGGTCTTCCGGCAAAAGCGCTGGTCGACGACGGTGTAGACCCGTTCACCGTGACGTGGATTCCGTTCCTCACAGCAGGCATCCTCGCCACCGCTATCGGTATGTCGCGCTCAACGCTGCGGCGCGATGCGTTGGTGCCGGCAGTCATTCTCGCCGTAACCGTCTCAACAATCCCTCCGCTGCTGTTCAACATGGGGTTCGACCGACTTCCCGCCGGCATCGTCACGCTGCTCATCTCGTTGGGCCCGGTTTTCACAGCTGTCGGTGCACATTTCATGTTTGACGATGAGTCCTTCAACCGCATCAAGAGCCTCGGTTTGGCGATGGCGGTGGCCGGAGTATCGATCCTCGCCAGTGGTTCCCTTGAAGGCGAGGGTTCGGGCGCCGCCTTGACCATGGTGCTGGTTGGTTCGATCGTCGCTGGCGGGTCGGCGCTGCTTTCGCGGCTCTACGCGACGCGGTTTGGGGCGCCCGCACTCATCGGACCACAACTGCTGCTGTCGGGACTGATCGTTGTGGCGCTTTCGGTGGCGCTCCGCCGCCCGTTCGCGCCGCCGCAGGGGTTTGCCGCCTGGCATCTCGCCGTGTTGTTGCTGTTTGGTCTCACGACCTACCTGGGGTTCCTTTCGATGCTCAAGGCCAACGAAATCGGCACGACCGGACAGGTGTCGGTCATCGGGTATTGCATCCCGGTATTTGGCGTCGTCGGAGGGTTAGTCTTCTTTGGTGATCTGTTCACAACGTCGCTCGCCTTTGGCGGCCTTTTGATTGTTCTTGCCGTCGCCGTAATCGCACGCGGAAGTGCAACCGGACCTGCGAGGGGCGATACCTCGTCGGTGTCCGATCACCCCACGAAACCCAAAACTGTCACACCCCTTCCATAGGGTCTTGGTTGTCGCTCCGTAGACTCAGAGGGCGAGGAAAGGTTGTGCCGCTGTGGCTGAACGAAAATCAACACAGACTCAAGCGTTTGGAGTCGGGAAACGCGAGAGTCACGATGCCTCTGCGTTCTATGCGCGGTTCACGCCGCCGTTGTTGTCCGACGACGAAGAGCTAGGACCCCGCCCCGAACTCGACGATCCGTGCATTTTGGGCGACGCCACGAACATGTCGATGCTGCCCGACAAGTGTGTAGCACTCGTGGTCACCTCACCGCCCTACTTCGTCGGTAAGGAGTACGAACATGCAGTGCTCAATGACGACAAAGATCCGAGCGATCCTCGGGCCGGTGTGCCCACGTCTTACCTCGAATACCTCGAGATGTTGCGCAACGTGTTCAGCGAGTGCTCTCGAGTGCTCGAGCCCGGCGGTCGCATAGCGGTCAACGTCGCGAACTTGGGCCGCAAACCCTACCGAAGCCTATCGGCCGACATCATCAGCATCTTGCAGGACGACCTTGGTCTGCTACTTCGCGGCGAAGTCATTTGGCATAAAGCTGATGGCGCCACAGGCTCGCTGGCCTGGGGTTCGTACCGTTCGGCATCCAATCCGGTGCTGCGCGACCTCACCGAACGGGTCATTATCGCGAGCAAGGGCCGTTTTGATCGAGCGCCGAGCAAAAAAATCCGCGAAGAAAAGGGCCTGCCGTTCGAAAGCACGCTTAGTGCCGACGAATTTATGGAAGCCACGCTCGATGTGTGGCGTATCGATCCAGAGAGCGCGAAACGGGTGAACCACCCGGCGCCCTTCCCGGTCGAACTTCCCCGCAAATTGATCGACCTCTACACCTACAAGGGCGACCTTGTCCTCGATCCGTTTCTGGGCTCAGGCACTACGTTGGTGGCCGCCACCCGAACCGGTCGACGCGGCGTCGGTTTTGACCTCGACCCGGCGTACATCGACATTGCCCGTGGACGACTCGAAGCCGAGCGTGCTCATCCGCGATTTGCCCCGGTGCAGGTCGAGGGCGCCGATGGTCTCTTTGAGCGACCTGAACCTGAGATCTCTGCCGATAACTTCCAAGCTCGTGCCACCCAGGAAGGCAAGAAGGCGCACGATCTGGCCGAGATGGTGCTCACCGAAGCTGGCTTCACCGTCGTCACCGACAAACCAAAGATCACCAAGCTCGGTATCCAGTTCAACTTCCTGGTCACCGACGATGCTGAGGGCCGCGAATATTACGTCGATGTCGCTGGGGCGTTCACGACGGCCCGCCCAGGTCTCATGCGCACCGACACGCTCTGGAAGATGTTGGGACGCATACATGTATTACAAAGCTTCGATCCCGAAGCGCGCGTGCTGATCCTCACGTCGAACCTTCCTCGCCCCGGCAGCGAAGGGTTCAAAGCCCTTCGAGCAGTGGGGCCAAAGTCGGTGTTCGACGCGGTCGAAATGTTCGACCCCGCCGGCGTCGAACGGCTGCGCCACTACGCCTCGGTCGGTCCCGATATCGCCCTGCCAGGATTCTGGTCAGACAAGGACCTGGTCTGATTCGTGGGCGCCAGCGTTGCGTACGCCGTCGTGCACGACGATCCGCCGCGTGTGTTTGTCGCTGATGACATTGCGGTTTTGCAACGCGTGCTCGCCCTCGAAGTTGTGGCTCGCACCGACCCTATGGCGCTGAAGCCCGATGAACGCGACGAACTTCGAGAAGCACTCTTCGAAGAACGGTGGGCAGACTCGCTGTCGCGGTGGATACGGCTGACCGATATTGCGGTCGACGTCTACACGCACCTGCCGGTGTATACCGATCATCATCTTCCTCCCGACCTGTTGGGCGCACAACTCCAGTTCAGCCGCCTGTTCCGCGAGTAGTCCTGCCGTTTCGTGTCATCGCTCCGCACAGAGATCACCGAGATCATTACCGGCCTGGCCCTTCTTGGGTACCGCGAGCTCGATCATGCGCTCGGTGTGCGGCCGCGCCTTGTCAGCCACGTCACCGAGGAGCACTTCGATCGGCTCGACCGGGCCAGGGAAGGCGGCGACTATGACGCCGAGTTCGAGACGGCCTGGGCGAATGGTCTTGCCTTCGCACGAGCAGAAGACGGCCTTCGGGGCCGGGTTCCGTGGCTGGTCGAGTGGAAGGGTCCACACAAACCGCCCGGCTACGAGCAGATTCCCGCAGATCTTCGTATCGACCACGTGTATCTCATCAGCTGCAAGTACGGCTCGAACATTCTGCACAACGTGTCGCCGAGCCATCTCTTCGATCGGCGACTCGCCGAAAAGCGCGTCGATCGAACCGATTGGTTCGGCGAGGTCGCGGCCGCGGAGTTTCAGGACCTCTATGCCCAGAGCCGACGACTCACCGGGCTGTGGCTGTTGCCTGAACGGGTCGAGGATCTTCAGCCCGATCAACGGACGCAACTAAAGAACGCGCTACCGAAGGGGCGCTCGTGGCCTGATGAACTCATCGAGCCCTACCGGTGGTTCGTTAATACGGTTTCGCAGCAATCTGCCGAGCGCTGGAAATCTCAGCTGACGACCAAGGCCGCCCGCGAAGATATGTTGTGGCGTCTGCTTCGGTTGCAGGCCTCGCCGTACTTTGTTCTTGGCGCATCGATGGAAGGCGATCCGCTCCGGTACCGGGTCGGCACGCCGTGGGACTTTCGCGACCGATACGACATCAAAAAGTTCGATGTGTGGGGTGACTCGGTCGGCCAGCCATTGGTTCGCTGGCGAGCCGATGTCGTCGACACGCTCGCTGACGATGCGCTGAACGTTGAAGGGCACGTTGAAGTTCGCTGGAGTCACGGACGTTTTGGCGGCGCACCCGAAGCAAAGGTGTACCTCGATACCCCGCACCATCAGGTCGCTGGGTATTACCCGATCGTTTGAGTTTGCGGCATCTTATCGATCGAAAGACGTGCTGTAGCCCACCGCCTGATGATGAGTTCGCGGGTGACCTCGGCGTCGCTGGCCACGTAGGCTTGTCGTTCAGCGTCGGAAAGTAAATGAATCTGCTCGCGGTTGACCTCGATGGGGTCGAGCCCGACGAACTTTGCCATTGGTTTGAGCCCGCACGACAGATGAAGCACCGCTCCAGCATCGGACCGGAAAACCCGGTAGCCGTCGAGATGTTGATGGTCGTACCAGCTAGCCAGGTACGAACCGGGGTGCCCCGGGAGTGGCTCGTTGCGACTCAGAATCGACTGATCGTGCCAGAGACGCAGACCGGTTTCTATGCCGCAGGTCTCGGCCCTTTGGGCAAGAAATGGCAGGTCGAAGGCCGCGCCATTCCAGGTAACAAGCACCCCATTTGGTAGCGCTCGAATGGTGGCATCGAGCTGTGTGAGCAAGCTTGATTCATCGCCCTCGATGACAAACTCTTGATCGGCGCTGACGATCGCGACCGACACGATAGGAGACACCGCTGGGTCAAGACCGTCGACGGTGGTGTCGGTCTCGATGTCGAGGCCGTAAAGCGGCGTGGAGGAGGGGTCGGGTGTAGCGATGTGCAAACCATAGATGGCCACTGGGACACGCGGGTGCTTGGCGGTGGCTAACGTGCCCTCGTGGCCTGTATTTTCTGCCAGATCATCGCCGGTGAGGCACCGGCCCATGTGGTGTTCAGCGACGAGTCGACCGTGGCCTTTCTCGATAGCACGCCGTTGTTTCCTGGCCATGTGCTCCTCGTGCCACGTTCGCATCACGAAACCTTGGCCGATCTGCCGCATGCGGAAGTCGGTCCGATGTTTGCGCGGGCGCAGAGGCTGTCGGCTCTCATGGTTGGTGTGCTTGGTGCCGAGGGGTCATTTGTTGCGATGAACAACACGGTGAGCCAGAGCGTTCCGCATCTGCATGTGCATATCGTGCCGCGACGGAAAAGGGACGGGCTTCGCGGGTTCTTTTGGCCGCGCAACCCCTACGACTCAGATGAGCACGCGGCACAGACGGCCGCGCTGCTCGCCAACGCCTGGAACACACAACCGCCCGAGGAGCGAGAAAAATGACACGGTTAGCAGGGAAAGTGATGCACGTAACCGGTGCCGCATCAGGAATCGGTGCAGCGTGCGCGAAGCGGTTCACCGACGAAGGAGCGGTGGTGATTGGCAGCGATGTCGTCGATGCTCCAGTGGACGGCGCTTGTGCCTCATTTGTCGAACTCGACGTGCGGGACGAAGGCCGCCAACGCGAAGTCGTCGAGCGGATCGTCGACGAACATGGCCGCCTCGATGCGGTGGTCACTGCTGCCGGGGTCGCCTCTGGCGGGCCCGTACATCTTCTCGACCTCGACGAGTGGCAGCGTTGTCAAGACATCAACCTCACCGGGACGATGCTGTCGGCAAAATACGCGTTGGGTCCGATGCTCGAGCAGCGCTCAGGCAGCATCATTACGGTGGCGAGCGTCGAAGGCCTCGAGGGTTGTGAAGGCGGTAGCAGCTACAACGCTGCCAAAGGCGGTGTTGTGCTCCTCACCAAAAACTTGGCCAACGATTATGGGCGGGCCGGCATTCGGGCCAATTGCATCTGCCCAGGGTTCATCCAAACGCCGATGTTCCACGCGGTGGTCGACCACATGCCATGGGCCGACAAGATTCGTGACCAGCACAAGCTTGGTCGCTTCGGTGAGGCATCAGAAATTGCGGGCGCTGCATTCTTTTTGGCCAGTGACGACTCGTCGTTTGTGACCGGCGTGGCCCTGCCGGTGGACGGCGGCTACGTCGCCGGGCACAGCTACGGGATTTCCGAGCACTGGACCTAGGTCTGCGTCCTACCGGCGAGACAGAAACGGCACAAGAAAGGCGCCGACGCCGACTAACCCAAGAGTGAAAAAGACCCATTCGCCGAGCAGGGCTGCGGGAATCAGCAGCCCGAGAATAGCGGCGACGGCAAGTACTCGAGTGAAGGTCATAACAAGCGCTAGTTCAGCACGCAGCGTCACTGCGAAACGAAGCGAACCTCAAACACGGCAGGCCAAAACTTTCCGGTGAGTAGAAAGGTTCCCTTGCGTTCGTCATAGGCGATGCCGTTGAGGATATTGCCGGCCCCGCCAAGCTCTCGATCTTTAAGGACCGAGGCATCGATGGCGGATACGATGTTGCCCGTGGCGAGATCGATGCGAACGATCGTGTTGGTGGTCCACACGTTGGCGTACACGAAGCCATCGACACATTCGAGCTCGTTGAGGCGCAACTCGTCTTGATTGTTGTGCGCGACCTCTAGCGTGCCGGTGATCTCAAAGGTCGCCGGGTCGCGGAAAGTCAGTGTTGCGGAGCCGTCGGACATCACAAGGCGGTTGGGGCCAGTAGCGTCGTCGAGACAGAGGCCCCAGCCTTCGCCGTCGTAGGTGTAGGTTCGCTGAACTTCGAAGGTGTCTTTGTCGAAGACGAAAGCTGTGTTGTCTTGCCAGGTGATCATGATGATCTCATCGCCCACGATCTCGATGCCTTCGCTGAAGTAGGGCTCGCCGATGGCCACGCTGCGAAGGGTCTCGCCGCTGATTGGGTCGATCTCTCGCAGGGTGCTCTCTGAAGCTTCCCAGTCGCCCGTGCTTTCAAAGATCCGTCCATCTTCGATGACATAACCCTGAGTCCACGCATTCGCGTCGTGCGGGAAGCTCCTCACGAGCTCGAGTCCGAGGTTGCCGCGAGGCGTGGGATCGGCGACCTCATCGACCGGAGCCGTCGTGGGGGTTCGCCGTACTGAGGGCGGCAGCGAGTCGATTGGTGCAACAGTCGGCAGCGTGGATTCGCGCGTTGGTGCGATGTCCTCCTCGGATTGGCATGCGCCGGCCAACACAGCAAGGCTCACGACAAGGGCAGCAATCAAACGAATCATTGGTCTCCAGTGTGCCAAGGGCTTGCAGGGAAATGTCGTCAGAAACATCCCCTTTTAGTTCAGATGGACTACTGGTACCTTCGGCCTATACAGCCCGATTTGCAGGACTCGCAATCGTTGGCTCAGTGGCTGGGCGGCCGCTATCTGGAGTAGGGAAGTTAGGGAGTTGGATATGGGCGCAGACTCACAGGAGTCACAGATCGACAACGATGTTCGTGATCTGATTGTTGGACTTGAACGCGAGTTGATCGCCGCAAACAAGCACCGGCTCGCGCTCGAAGGCCATCGGGTCTCTGAATGGTTCAATCGCAACGAGGTTCGACTTCTGCGTAGCCTGCGTCTTGTGGCGCTCGTGGGACTTACTGTTATCGCTGCAGGAATCGTGTACCTCTGGACAGTGAACGCCTTGCTGGCGATGGCGGCTATCCCTGTAGCTCCGTTAGCGCTGCTGGCCCTGGTTCTTGGCGCTGAGCAGTTCTTTCGCCGTATGCAGACGCCACTCGCGGCACACTTTGGTTAACGCCGTTTGGCGAACCCGACTTTGTGGCGGTAGCCGCCGGCAGCAAGGGGCCTGCTAGAGGGTGCCGGCGTAGCGGTTCGACCGCACCGCCCACCAGTCGTAGATCGGCGCAACGATTGCCACGATTACGGTCGCGGTGGCGATGCCGGCAATGTTGCCCCAGCCATCGGCGATCGACAAGGTGCGGCTCGACGTGTACGCCCCCTGCAGAAACTCAAAGCCCAGGCTGATAGCAACCATGACTACCGCGGTGACGGGAAGCCAGACTCGTTTGCGAAGTCCGAACCCGATGCCGAGCATGCCGCTACCCCAAAGCACTGCATGGCCAAGCTGATCGAACTCGACGGGCACGGACTCGCGCTCGACGTTGATGTTGAGAACTCGCTCGATGACTCGGCCAATGGCGATGCCCACACCCTTGAGGGGGCGAACCATTCCGGGTGCGGCGTCGGAGAGGCTCAGCACGGTAGCGCTTAGCGCGAACCCGAAAAGGAAAAGGCCGAAGATGGCACGGCGGCCTGCGACGGAATGGGGCATAGCTTTGAGGGTACGTGCAAAAGGGGGCCAAACAGGGGTCGCGACCAGCCTCTGCGACGGTTCTTCACAACATCTGCACAAGTCTGCGTCCGCCAGCTTCAAGCGGTATCCGCGGCAGGGGGACGGGCTAGTTTCCCTGCTCTTTGCGAACAATATCGGTGAGCCGATCGAGCTCGCGGGTGCTCATGAGCGGCGGTTCGGGGATCTCAATACCGTCGCAAAGGAAGGCGACGTTGGCACGGGTGGCTTCAACGCCTGGCGGTTCACCAGCGGCAAGGAGTGCCCATCGCTGTCCGCCGTCGCTTCGAAGAATATCGAGCCCGTTGTACACATAGGGTTCGGCAAGGTCGTTGTACTCGGTGTAGTACCGAAGAGCGGCGTCGAATTCGAGCTGAACCTGCGCACCGACCGACTCGTTGACCTTGACGTAGAACTCTTCGGCGAGCTGTTGGGTCTTGCCAGGGTATTCGATATCGGTGTTCGAGGCCTCAATGAATTCGGTAGCGGATTCACAGAGAGTCCGGACGCCGCTTAGCGCACTAACGATGGCCGACGGAGGTGCGCTGGTACTAGTGGTGGAAGACGTTGACGTGGTTGTCGTTGGCCCTGTGGCAGCAGAAACCTCTTCATCCTGGCCGTATTCAGAGATGCGGACGAACAAAACGGCGATAAGGATGCCGACGACGACAACAGCAACAAGGCCTCGCATTTCGGCCAGAATCATCGGCGCACCGGTGAGATCTGGGAGCTCAGGCAGCTCGCGAAGAGGGTGGGGCAACTTGGGATCATCGGACACCCATCGTATTGCGCCAGTCCGCAGAAGTGCGCCCATGGCCGAGATGTGTCGGCGATGGCTCGATCCGGCCAAGAGTGATGACTGTTCACCTCGTGTGAAATCTGTCTGAATGTTCGATGAATACTTTGACTTGTATTGAAGTTGTTCTATGGTCAGTTTTGTGCCTGCTGCGCCGGGCACGGTTCATGCCAGTACTCCGTTGGCGTAGGTTTTCAGAGATTTTTCTCCCGCACGTATTGGGTCACGGCTCAATTGTCCGACAGGAAACATCAGAATTCGTCGCAAAAATCGAAGATCAAGTGCGTCATATGGGTCGTGAAACGCGACCCGCTGTTGCCCCCAAGGAGCGCCAATGTCAGTTGCCGATCAGCTTGAAGCCCAGTTTGGGATTTCTGATGTAACCATCCGCTCAGGTTTGTCTCAGGACGAACTCTTTGAGGCTGCGATCGCCAACGACAAGGGACAGATTCGGCCCGACGGACCCAACGACGAGCACAAGGCCATGCCTACCGCTCTTGGTCTTGATGGTCCGTTGGTCTACTACACCGACCCAACCTGCACCGGGCGGCCAACCAAGGACACCTTCGCTGTTGCCCGCCCCGGCGTGGTCGACTCGATTTGGTGGAAGCCTGATTTCCAGCAGTTCGACCCTGCCGCGTTCGACGCGTTGCTTCCGCGCGTTATCGACCATCTCAATGCGAAGGCCGGAACGCTCTATACAACCGACGTCTTTTGTGGCTGGGACCCAGAGTTTGCCGAGCCCTACCGATTCATCGGCGAATATGCGACGCACGCGTATTTTTGCAACATCATGTTCCCAAAGAACGTTCGCGACGACGCCGACCGCGCCGAGTCTGGCTGGACCCTGATCAACGTTCCGTCGTTTGTTTGTGATCCAGCCCGCGACGGCACAAAGTCGCAACGCGCCGTCATTATGGATGTCGAGAAGCGCGTTGGGCTTGTTCTTGGCAAAGCCGACTACTGCGGTGTGAACAAGAAAACGATGTTCACCATCATGAACTATGTGCTTCCGGCCAAAGGCCAATTGTCGATGCACTGCTCGGCCAATATTGGCGACGACGACGACAGTGCGATCCTGTTCGGGCTTTCAGGCACAGGAAAAACCACGCTCTCTGCCGACCCTGATCGTGAACTCATTGGTGACGATGAGCATGTCTGGACCGATGCTGGTGTCTCGAACTTCGAAGACGGTTGCTACGCAAAGCTCATCGATCTCAGCAAAGAAAATGAGCCGGTCATCGCAGCCGCTTTGTCGATGAAGGGCACGCTCATCGAAAATGTGCCGCCGATTCCGGGTAAGGCGATGCAGGACACCGATCCCCAGGATCTCGACCTCACCGATGGCTCGGTCACCGAGAACACCCGTTTTGCCTACCCGCTCACCTGCAACCCTGGCGTTGCCGAGGGAGCGAAAGGCCCACATCCACAGACGATCGTGCTTCTCACCGCCGACGCGTTCGGCGTCTTGCCGCCGGTGTCAATTCTTGATGAGTCCGAAGTGATGTACCACTTTGTTACCGGGTTCACTTCGAAGCTGGCGGGCACCGAGGTCGGCATTACCGAGCCCGAAGCTACGTTCAGTTCGTGTTTCGGTGCACCGTTCATGTCTCAGAAGCCCTCGGTCTACGCCGAGTTGCTCGCCAAACGAATGGGCGAACACAAGACCCGTTGTGTGTTGCTCAACACCGGTTGGAGCGGTGGCTCCTACGGCAAGGGCGAGCGTATGTCGCTCAAGTACACCCGTGCGCTCCTCAACGCTGCGCTCAACGGCGATCTCGACGATGTCGAGACCCAAGAGCACCCCATCTTCAACCTCAGTATGCCCACGAGCTGCCCCGGTGTGCCGGCCGACATCTTGAACCCTCGTAACACCTGGGATGACCCGGAAGAATACGACCGGGTCGCAACCTCATTGCGTGACATGTTCCAGGCCAACTACGACAAGAACGGCTACGACAAGCTGGGTATCGAAGCGGTTATGTAGTCCGACCGGTCAGAGGTCCGGTGTTCCGAAGTCGAGGACCGGACCTTCGGCACCGCCGTGAACCGGCAGCAGTACTCCGGTGACGAAGCTTGCTGCTGGTGATGCCAAGTACAAAGCGGCATTTCCTATGTCGCTCGGTAGCCCGAATCTTCTCATCGGCGTATTGCTGATCGCGGTTTCGCGCATCTCATCGCTGGTGGTGACGAGTTCGGTGGCCTGTGTCTCGATAAATCCCGGGGCGATTGCATTCACGCGAACCTTGGGCGCAAGTTCTTGCGCCAGCTGCCGGGTGAGCGAAATCATGGCGGCCTTTGCGGTGCCATAGGAGCTCATGGCCCGCCCGGCCATACTGCCGGCGACCGACGCGATGTTGATGACCGATCCGTTCGGTGACTCGAGCAGATGGGGGAGCGAGGCTTGGGTTAATTCGTAGGCTGTGCCGACGTTGAAAGAGATCGCTCGTTCAAATTTCGCGCGTGAGACATCGGCAAATGCGGCGGGGAAGGTGCCGCCAAGGTTGTTGACGACCGAGTCGATCCGGCCAAACTCGGCCACCGCAGCCGCCGCGAGATCTTCGAGGGCTCCTGGTTCGGCCAAGTTTGCTTGTACTACCAGGCAGCGCCGTCCGAACCGTTCGACCGCCGCTGCGGTCTCGGCCAGTTGTTCGGCTGACCGGGCAGCGATAACAATATCGGCGCCTGCTTCGGCGAACGTCGT
The DNA here is from genome assembly GCA_938015295.1 of uncultured Acidimicrobiales bacterium. Lineage (GTDB taxonomy): Bacteria > Actinomycetota > Acidimicrobiia > Acidimicrobiales > SHLQ01 > CALLQB01. Next base: position 64,843 of record CALLQB010000010.1, on the reverse strand, counting down.
GGCTATGCCTGCGCCGATGCCGCGTCCGGCGGCGGTGACGATCGCGACGTGATCGGTAAGCTTGAACTGCTCGAACGCCACGTTATTGTTCGCACCCCACGTTATTGTTCGAGCTCCACGGTGCCTTGTTCGAAACCCGACTAGCGGTCGGGGGTTCCCAAGTCGACTTCGGAGCCGAGACCGAGTCCGGTTGCGCGGCCGTCTTCGTCGACGAAGAAGTTGACGCGTTGACCTTGGCGCAGCATCCGAAACACGGAACCTTCAAGCGCATTTACTGCGAGGTCGTACTCGGTGAAGTCACCGGTGTCGCACATAATGACGCCGTCGCCGGTTCCTGGATCGTAGGACTTAATGACGCCCTGCATAATCTAGCGAACCGCTTTTTCGACCTTGCCGGCCTTGAGGCAACCCGTGCACACGCGCATGCGCTTGGTTCCGCCGTTGACCTTGGCGCGAACCTGCTGGATGTTGGGGTTCCAGCGGCGCTTGGTGCGACGGTGAGAGTGGCTGACGTTCATGCCGAACTGGGGCTTCTTGCCGCAGATTTCACAAATAGCTGACATCGATACATTCCTCGGGACCGTGAAGGTGCGACAGTAGTGGCACTCACATTGCGAACAGCTGACCAGCTTAGCCATTCGCAGCAGTGGTACCCACCTCGGGCGAGAACCAGCTCACCGGAGTTCTAGCCTGACGTGACCGGTCGGTACGCTGAGCACGTGACTTCCGGGGGATTACTCGACGCTGCAAAATTGCGCGAGACGATGCAAGTGTTTGCCAAAGCGCTCGACGCGCACCGGCCCACCATCAACGCGCTCAATGTGTATCCGGTGCCCGACGGCGATACCGGCACCAACATGGCGCTCACCTTACGATCGGTCGTCGAGGCACTCGATGCTGCTGGTCAGGACATGCAGGCCGTGTGCGGAGCGATCGCCAAAGGTTCGTTGATGGGTGCTCGCGGCAACTCGGGTGTCATCCTCTCGCAGCTTCTGCGTGGACTGGTCGCGGACGTCGGCGACCTCGACGCCATCGATGGCAGCCAACTTGCCGCCTCGCTCACCGCTGCGGCCACCGCTGCATATGGCGCGGTCGGCAACCCGGTTGAAGGCACAATTCTGACGGTGGCACGCGAAGCGGCCGAATCGGCGGTCGCTTCGGCATCGACCGACCTCGTCACCGTGCTCGACTCGGCACGTGACGGCGCCGCCGACGCGCTTGCGCGAACTCCCGAGATGCTGCAGGTGCTCAAGGACGCCGGAGTCGTCGATGCGGGCGGGAGCGGCTTTGTGTTGTTCCTCGACGCGATGCTGAACGTGGTCGATAGTCGGGCAATTCCCGAGCCTGCAGTCGTCGAGGAACTCGACTTCTCGGCGATCTCGTCAGCGCCTGCGCAGGGCGACGCAGGCGAGAAATCGATTGCCGACCTTAAATATGAAGTCATGTTTTTCCTCGATGCTCCCGACGACACCATCGAAGAATTCAAGGCGGCTTGGGCCAGCATTGGTGACTCGATCGTCGTGGTCGGTGGCGAAGGCCTCTGGAACTGTCATGTGCACTGCGACGACATCGGCGCAGCTATCGAGGCCGGTATCGCGGTCGGCCGACCGCACGGCATCCGGGTCACCGATCTACTCGAAGAGCTCGAGGAAAATGCTTGGGTCCAGGAAGCCATGGGGCAATCTTCTGTTCCGGCCGACGGCCGAACCTCGGCGGTGGTCGCTGTGGCAGTCGGCGATGGCGTAGTCAATATCTTCCGGTCGCTTGGTGTCGCCAAGCTGGTCGTTGGTGGCCAGACAATGAACCCGTCGACAGCCGACTTGCTGGCCGCAGTCGAAGCAGTTGCGGCATCTGAAGTGGTTATTCTTCCCAACAACAAGAACATTATTCCTGTTGCCCAGCAGGTCGACGAGCAATCGGAAACCAAGACCGTCAGAGTCTTGCCGACCCGCAGCATCGCCGAAGGATTTGCCTCGCTGCTCGCCTATGACCCTGAAGCCACCGCGGAGGAGAACGTCGAGGGTATGGCCGAGGCTTGCGATGCGGTGACAGCCGGCGAGATCACCCAGGCAGTCCGCGACTCGACAACCGATGTTGGACCGGTCACCACCGGGGACTTCATCGGCATCGGGCCTTCGGGGATTCGGTCGATCGCCGCGACGATGATCGAAGCAACCACTGGGTTGCTCGCCGATCTGATCGATGACACTCACGAAATCGTGACACTTATCGCTGGAGCCGATTCGACCGAGGCCGATGTTGTCGCCATCCAAGCGTGGCTTGAGGCGAACCATCCCGATATCGAGGTCGAAGCACACGTTGGCGGACAGCCGCTCTACCCGTTCTACGTTGGCATCGAATAAGCCAATGGCGTCGGGCCGGCGATGGCGGTTGCTCGGCTCCGTCGCTGTCGGGGGGTCTTAGTAGGTTGTGGGTGTGAGCGACGCCGCTGCCAGCACTCCATCGACGCACCAGCCGAAACCTCCGTTGACGCTGGCCGAGCTCGCGAGTTTTCCGGTTACGTCGATCAAATCTGTTGGGCCCAAGCGGGCGAAGGCGCTCGCGAAGGTCGACATCACGTCGGTTCTCGACCTCTTAACGCACTATCCCCGCCGATATATCGACCGAACCCGGCAGGCAGCTATCGCTGACCTTGCGGTTGGCGAAGAGGGCATGATCCTCGCCGAGGTCGACCGCGTGAGCAGCCGGCGCATCCGGGGCAATCGAACGATGGTCACCGCGACGCTGGTCGACGCTACGGGGCGAATCTCACTCACCTTCTTCAATCAGCCTTGGCGCGAACGTCAGCTCGTCGTCGGCACCCAGGCCGTCGTGTACGGCAAGGTCGATACGTACCAGGGCGGAAAACAGATGAGTAACCCGGTCGTTGACATGGTTGGCGATCAGACCGGAAAGATTGTGCCGGTGTACCCGCAATCGGAGAAGTCGGGGGTCAGCACCGGCGAGCTCGGGCGCTGGAACACTAGTGCGCTCGCAAAGTGTGCACCCCGTGGCTTCTCCGACCCGGTGCCGGTCGAGATCCTCGATCGGTGGAACCTGTTGTCGCGCGAGCACGCCTTTAACAACATCCATAATCCAGAGACGATGGATGACGCGGTGATGGCCCGAGACCGTCTGGTTTTTGACGAGCTTCTCCGAGTGCAGCTTGAACTTGTGCAGCGAAAGTTGCACATCGAGCGTACGTCCGCCGGAATCGAGCACCTCCTCGAGGGAACGCTTGTCGGCGAGTTTCATCGCCAGCTTCCCTTCGAGCTGACCGCAGCGCAGCACCGGGCCATCGACGAGATCGAACGTGATCTACAGTCGCCGAAGCCGATGCATCGGCTGCTTCAGGGCGATGTTGGCTCGGGCAAGACGCTCGTCGCGGTCAGCGCCTTGCTTGTCGCGGTGCAGGGACAGCATCAAGGTGCGTTCATGGCGCCGACCGAGGTGCTCGCCGAGCAGCACTATCTCGGTGTGACCGAATTGCTCAAGGACTTCTCGGTCACCGACGAGTCGACAATTTTCGGCGACCGTCCGCTGCGGGTCGAACTGCTTACGAACCGGGTCAGTGGTTCTGACCGAACGAAGGTTCTGGCCGACCTTGCATCGGGCCAGGTCGACATCGTCATTGGTACTCATGCGCTTATCCAAGAGAAGGTCGACTTCAAGTCGCTCGGTGTCGTGGTCATCGACGAGCAACACCGGTTCGGCGTCGAACAACGGGCAGCGCTACGCGACAAAAACACCTCAGGACTCGTGCCCGACGTACTGGTGATGACCGCCACACCGATTCCCCGCACAGCGGCGATGACAGTCTACGGCGATCTTGATGTCTCGATCCTTGATGAACTCCCGCCCGGGCGAACGCCGATCGTGACCTCGTGGGCCAAAGGCCCGCTCGACGACGCTCTTGTTTGGGACCAGATTCGTACCGAGGTCGCCGCCGGACGTCAGGCATACGTCGTGTGCCCGCTTATCGAAATAAGCGACAAGCTCGAGGTTCGGTCGGCCGAGGAAACCTACGACGAACTGAGCTCTGGCGAACTGCGTGACCTTCGACTCGGGTTGTTGCACGGAAGGGTCACGCCGGCGGAGAAGGAGGCGACGATGAGCGCCTTCAGGGCGGGCGATGTTGATGTGCTTGTCGCAACAACGGTGATTGAAGTAGGTGTCGATGTGCCGAACGCGACCGTGATGGTCATCATCGACGCCGACCGCTTCGGTATAGCTCAGTTGCATCAGTTGCGTGGCCGCGTCGGTCGAGGGCAGCACAAATCGTATTGTCATCTACTCGCTGACGAGGTTTCCAACGATGGCGATGAGCGCCTCTCTGCGTTGGTCCGCACAACCGATGGATTCGAGTTGGCCGAGGTCGATCTTGAACTTCGCGGCGAAGGCACGATCATGGGTGAGCGGCAAAAGGGCCAGAACGACTTGAAGCTGGCATCGCTTCGTAGCGATCGTGAGTGGGTCGAGCGGGCGCGCGGCGTTGCGTTCGAGTTGGTCGATCCCCAGGCCGATCTCGCCGACTACCCGGAGTTGGCCGACGAACTTCGCCTGTTCCTCGGCGAAACCGAGTCGGATTTCCTGCTGAAGGGCTGATTCTTTAGCGGACGCAACGTTTGTTGTTCGCGTCGCCGCAACCGGCAGGCTCAGTCGTCGTTGAACTCGATGTCCCATCGGTCGAGACAATCGCGGCAACGAAACGCGATGATGTCTCCGGGCTGAAAGCCTTCTTCAGGTGGGTACGAGAGAAGAAAGCAGTCCCCACCACAGTCGACACAAATGATCTGATCAGGAACTTCCACGTTTCGCACTCTATTCTGGTGGAATGCGAGTTGTAGCCGGATCGGCAAAAGGACTGCGTCTGGTTGCTCCGGCGGGTCGAGACGTGCGCCCAACCACCGACAGAGTTCGAGAAGCGACTTTTAATGCGCTGTTCAGCATGGGTGTTCTTGACGATGCGGTGGTGTGTGATCTCTTTGGTGGCACCGGGGCGATGGCGATCGAAGCGCTCAGCCGCGGCGCAGCACACGCTCACATTGTTGATACGACGGCACCGGCTATTGGATCGATTGAAGAGAATCTTGAGACCACCGGGCTGACAGGCGAAGCGACCGTGCATCGCCGCGACGCCTTTACCTATCTCGAGACGCTCGTTCGCGACGGCGATCCAACGGCGGGCATCGACCTGTTTATCGTCGACCCGCCGTACGCGTTTGATCAGTGGCAGGAACTCTTCGACGCACTGCCCAAAACCATGGTTGTTGTCGAGTCGGGCCGTCCCGTTGACCCGGGTGATGCGTGGTCGATACTTAGGACGCGCAAGTACGGGGGTAGCGTGGTGATGTTCATGGAGCCAAAGCAAGCGTCCTGAACACAGGTCTTTCGCGAGTAACACCACCAACACCAATACACACCGCCAACAGCGCCGCAAGACTGCATCAAGCCAGAGTTCAAGACCGAATTCAAGACCGAATAAGGGAATAAGGGGTAGTCAGTGACAAGGGTTCTCTATCCGGGTTCGTTCGATCCAGTGCACCTTGGGCACCTCGAGATCGTCGAAAGTGCCGCAGGACTATTCGAATCGGTTGTCGTGGCTGCGGTAGGTAACCCGCAGAAGGGCAGTGGCCTCTTTTCGCTCGACGAGCGAAAAGAGATGCTAAATGCGAGCTTTGCTCACCTGTCGAATGTCGAAGTGATGAGCTTCTCGACGTTGGTGGTCGACGTCGCCCGTGACGTCGAAGCCGATTTCATTGTGAAGGGCCTGCGTGTCGTTCAGGACTTCGAGAGCGAGTTGCAGATGGCGCAGATGAACAAGGAGATCGCTGGCGTCGAGACGTTGTTTCTGCCCACCGCCTCACGTCGCTCATTTCTGGCTTCGAAATTGATCCGAGAGATCGCAAGTTACGGCGGTGATGTATCATCGATGGTCCCGCTGCCCGTTCTCGAACGGCTCAACGAGCGCTTCCCCGACGACTCGAAAGGCACGACGTAGTGAGCGACGACCTCACCAACGATTTCGCATCCGACCTTGCCGACTATGAGGTCGAACCCCTTTCGTCCAGCAGTGCTCCTGCGTATCAGGCTCCTGAAGCCGAGGCGTTTATCCGTCGCACGATCACCGTGATCGAACAGGCGCGGCCGATGCCACTGTCGACCTCGTCGATGATCAATAAGGACGAGGTCCTTGAGCTGCTTCAAAAGGCTGTCGACCTCATGCCCGATGAGCTTCGGGCGGCTCGTTGGTTACTCAAAGAACGTGAAGACTTTTTGGCCAAGGTTCGTCGCGAGGGCGACGACATCCTTGAGCAGGCGCAAACGCAGGCTGGCCGTATGGTCGAGCGCACTGAAGTGGTGCGAGCGGCAGAAAAGCGGGCTCGCGAGATCGTTGAGGCGGCCGAGACCGACGCTCGCCGAATGCGACTTGAAACCGAGGACTTCTGCGATCAGAAGTTGGGGAGTTTCGAGAATGTGCTTGAGCGCACGATGCAGGTCGTGCAGCAGGGTAGAGCCAAGTTGCAGCGCAATCCGTTGGCCGAGAGTGGCGCCGCCGATGCTGGCGTCGACCCGCTTGCGTTGCCCGACCCCGACACCGGCGACGTCGGAGGGTTCTTCGACCAGGACGGCTCGTAGGGTCCGGTCAACTATGAAAGCTGAAGATCCACAACGTCCCGACGGCCGATTCGTCATTGGTATCTCCGACATTCGGGGCAAGGTCGGGGCCCACCGGGCCATCGTCGAACAAGTCGAGATGGGCGAAATCGTGCTCGAATCGGCACACGTTCGATCGAGCACGATGGTCGATCTCGACGTCGACCTTGAGGTGCTCGCTGACGGCCTGGCAATGACTGGCACGGTTGGTGCAGGTTGGACCGGCGAGTGTCGTCGGTGCCTCGAAGTCGTGTCCGGAAACCTCGTGGCTACCATCGACGAAATCTTTGAAGTTCGTCATTCTGAAGGCGAGACCTATCGGTTGGGCTACGACACGGTCGACATCGAGCCAGCGGTTCGCGACACCCTCGCGTTGAATCTGCCGATGACTCCGCTTTGTCAAGAGAACTGCGTCGGCCCCGATCCCGAACGTTTCCCCACAAGTTCCGAACCCGGTGCCAGCCTCGAGCCCGAAGCTGAGCCAGCCCGTTCGATCGATCCGCGGTGGGCGGCGCTGTCTGATGTGACATTTGACGGCCCCGACGCCGCCAGCGACCGGTAGAGCGCGAGGCCGCCGGGCAGAAGTTCTGCGGATCATCAGAGCAGGACTTCACCATTGCGTGTTCTTGCCGGTAAGATTCACCGTTCGTGCCTAGCTGACCCGAGAGTCACAGGAGCAACCATGGCCGTCCCAAAAAAGAAGACCTCTAAAGCCAAGAGCCGGAGTCGACGTGCGTCGGCCTGGAAGCTCGACGCGCCCTCGAAGAGTGTGTGCCCTCGTTGTAACTCCACCAAGTTGCCCCACCGTGTGTGCGGCAACTGCGGTTGGTACAACGGTCGCCAAGCTATCGACGTCGAGTAGCACAGCCCGTCTGGCTGCCGCCAAATAATCGCACGATCACAAGGGGTCGTTTCTATGTCTCTGTTACCCATTGCTCTTGATGCCATGGGTGGTGACAACGCGCCCGCCGACATCGTTGCTGGCGCTCGAGTCGCCGCCGAGCAACATGGCATTCCGATTTTGCTCGTGGGTCGACCCGACGAGTTGGGCGACACGGGCGACCTTGAGATCCTCGCTGCTTCGGAGGTCATCGCCATGGACGCCGAACCGGGTTCCAGCGTTCGGCGAATGAAAGACTCCTCGCTCGTTCGCGCAGCAGAGGCGGTTCGTGATGGGAACGCCTCTGCGATGATCTCGGCGGGTAACACCGGTGCAACTATGGCCAGTGCGTTGCTTCGGATGGGGCGTATAAAGGGCGTGAGTCGGCCAGCGATAGCGACGCCGATTCCCCGACTCGTTGGGTCACCGACGTTGCTACTCGATGCCGGAGCGAACGCCGATTGCACTCCGGAGATGTTGTGCCAGTTCGCTCGGATGGGAGCGGTCTTTAGCCGAGACATGTATGGCGTTGAGGTACCAAAGGTTGCGCTGTTGTCAATCGGCGAAGAAGACAGCAAGGGCAACGCTCTCGTCAAAGAAACCCACAAGGCACTCGTCGAAGAACCGTGGGCTGACCTTGGCGCAACCTTTGTGGGCAACGTTGAGGGGCGCGATCTGATGACCGATGAGGCTGACGTCATCGTTACCGATGGTTTCACCGGAAACGTGGCGCTCAAAACGTTAGAGGGCGGAATGAAGACGCTCATCGCCGGCCTGTTCGATGCTTTTGGTTCGTCTCCCGAAGCCGAAGCGGCCGCTGGAGCGCTAGCTCCGGCTCTCGAACCGCTGTATCGCAGGTTCAACCCCGATACCTACGGCAGCGCTGTGCTGCTCGGCGTCAACGGACTCTGCATGATTAGTCACGGGTCGTCGTCTGCGTCGGCAATGACCAATGCGCTGGTGACCACCGCTGAGTTATTGGAAACCAATGTGGTCGACCATTTGCACGAGGCCATTCACCGCTGAAAGGTCTCTTTGCTTGAAAGACCCCTTTCCTGAAAGCCCTCTTCGCTTGAAAAACCCCTTCGTGTGAAAGAGCCTGCCCATCAGCCACTTTACGTGGGAGTAGACTCTCTCTAGGTGGTCAAAAAGGGGTTTGTGCTATGCTGGCGGACGCTTGCGAAAAGCTATCGTTTCCGCAGGTCAGAGGCTTGACTGTTGCTTGAAGTCAACGCTCGACGATATCTGTATTCCAAGCATGAAATACGACTGAACAAGACAGAGGTACCGCTGATGCCGGCAGAAACCCACGTGGAAGGAACCCCGATGAATCGCGAAGAAGTACTAGCGCTCATCCGTGACCGTTTGGCCGACATTCTTGAGATCGAGCCCGACACCATCGGTGAGGGCGATTCCTTCCAGGACGACCTTGAAGCCGATTCCCTCGCTCTCATTGAGCTCGTAGAAGCGCTCGAAGAAGAAGTCGGCGAACGAACCGTTGGTTTCCGGATCGAAGACGAAGATCTTGAGGATCTCAAAACTGTGCGGGACGCAGTGGATTATGTCGTTGCCCGCACCGGCTGAGCCGGCCGGCGCTCTCGAACTCAGCGAACGACTCAGCCACAATTTTGGCGACCCCGAACTGCTTCGTCTTGCCTTGACGCATCGAAGCTGGGTCGCCGAGGTCACCGACGATGAGCCAAATGAACGGCTGGAATTTCTTGGTGACGCCGTTCTCGGACTTGCGGTAACCGATCAGCTTTACCGGCTGTTTCCCGATCACTCCGAGGGAGAGCTTGCCAAAGTGCGGGCCGCGGTCGTGAGCGCGCCCTCGTTGGCGCACGTCGCTCGACGGATTCAGGTCGGTCCGCATCTGCGGCTTGGGCGAGGGGAGGATGCGTCCGGTGGTCGCACCAAGTCCTCCATTCTTGCCGACGCGGTAGAAGCGCTGATCGGGGCGGTGTACCTCGACGGTGGGTGGGAACCAGCCAAGGCGCTTGTTATCCGACTACTCGGCGAACAAATTGAAGATGTCACTGCCGCCGGCCCAGGTGCAGGTGATTACAAGACCAGACTTCAAGAGCTGGTAGCCCACCTTGGGCATGCGCCACCGGGGTACACAGTCGAAGAGTCTGGCCCCGATCACAACAAACGTTTCCTGGCGACGGTCGTGATCGACCAAATCGCTCGCGGGAGCGGTACCGGAACCTCCAAAAAGCAGGCCGAGCAACACGCGGCCGAAGAAGCATGGGCGGCGCTTTCGCCGCCCTCCGACAACACAACGAATGAGACGATGACAGAACGTCCCGAATCCCGGCCGACACTCGACGAGAGGGCACAAGCCGATGTTTGAGCTTCCCGAGGTAGAAACCTTCCGTCGCGATCTCGAGCGCGAAGTTATTGGCAAGAAGGTGAAGTCAGTCGACGCCGAGAGCATGTCGCTGCTCAGCTCGTATAAGAACCGCAAAGGTTTCACCGCGCCTCTCGACGGCGTAAAGATGACCGGCGTCGAACGGATTGGTCTTCGTATCCTCATTACGCTCGATACCGAAGACGTCTTGGTGATCGACATGGCGAAGTCGATGCGTCCTCAGCGAGCAACCAATAAGGAAGCGGTTGCCGACGGCACCGAAGTTGTCATCACGTTCACCCAGCACGGCCAATTGCGTTTCGTCGACCCCAAGGGCAAGGGCGATTTGCGGATCATTGCCGCCGAGGACGTTGAAGAGGCCACGGCTGACATGGCGGTGCTTGGACTCGATCCGGTGGCAGAACCGTTGTCATGGACCCATTTTGGCGAGTTGCTTCGGCACCACGACACGGCACTCAAGACCTTCCTCACCGACGAGCGGATCATTATCGGTATTGGCACGATGTATACCGATGAGATCCTTTTCACCTCCGGGCTGAAATACGACCGCAGCAGCAGCTCGCTTTCAAGCCAGGAAGTACGGCGGTTGTACCGGGCACTGGTCGAGACCCTGCACGACGCCATGAAGTACCGCGGAACCAGCACCGACAAGAACAACTATCTCGACCTCTTTAGCGAGCCTGGCACGTACCAGGAGCACCTGCAGGTGTTTGAGCGTGAGGGTGAATTGAGCCCTCGCTCGCGAGCCCCGATCATGAAAACCAAGTTCAACGGCTCGGTCACCTACTACTGCGAAACCCAGGTCTAGCGGAATCTCGTGACACCAGGCGACAAACTTTGTCGCTCTGTGTCACGAGATTTGGGGTTGTGGGGGCTGCCACGCGAAATCTCGTTCCCGTAATTACTTCGTTGTAATTTCCTGCTACGTTCGCGCGCCATGTTCCTGAAGTCGTTAACCATGAAGGGCTTCAAGTCTTTCGCCGACGCAACCCAGCTCGATCTTGAGCCGGGAGTCACCGTTGTGGTGGGTCCAAATGGGTCGGGTAAGTCCAATGTTGTCGATGCCGTCGCCTGGGTACTTGGTGCCCAAGCGCCCAGTGCGGTCCGAAGTCAGAAGATGGACGATGTCATCTTCGCTGGTACCGCAAAGCGCCCTGCCCTTGGCCGCGCCGAGGTTTCACTCACCATCGACAACAGCGACGGTGTTCTGCCGATTGAGTTCACCGAAGTAACGGTCACGCGCGTGCTGTTCCGCAGCGGCGACAGCGAATACATGATCAACGGGGCACCCTGCCGCCTGCTCGACATCCAAGAATTGCTTAGCGACGCTGGCGTCGGCCGTCAGCAGCACGTCATCGTGTCGCAGGGACAGATCGACCAGGTGCTCAACGCTCGCCCTGAAGACCGGCGCATGATTATCGAGGAAGCGGCTGGCGTCCTCAAATACCGCAAGCGCAAAGAAAAGGCGGAACGTCGCCTCAACTCAACCGAGGCGAACCTCACCCGAGTACAAGATCTGTTGCGCGAGGTTCGGCGACAACTTCGTCCTCTCGAACGCCAGGCCGACGCCGCACGCCGACACGGCGATCTGGTCGACGAGCTTCACGCGTTGCAGGTTTTTGTCGCTGGTCAACAGCTTGCTCGTCTGCACACTCAGACACAATCGCAACGAGAAAAACGTAACGAGCTTGTTGTCGAAACTCGCCAGGTCAAAGACGAACTGGCACGACTCGATACCGCCGTCGCTACCGCCGAATCGCAGCTGTCGACCCAGGGCGGCGCCGATATCGGCGATGCACTCGTGCGCTATGAGTCGATCCGCGAACGCTCGCGAGGCCTTGTTGCGGTGCTCGAGCAGCGGCGGCAGGGCATTTCCCGCGACCGCGACGCGTTTGTCGATCAGGCTGTCGTGGCGACTCTCGAATCCGAGTCCGCCCGCCTGCGGTCCGACCTTGATGAGGTCGAGCGTGAAGCACTCGGCCTGAAACCCGACGCCGAACGGGTTCGGCTCGCCGACGCCGAACTCGCAGGGCTACGCGAGTCTTTCGAAAAAGATTGGGCCGAAGGTGTCGAGCCACCCACGGGTCGTGCCGCTGAGGTCCGCGGCGAGCTTGGTGCGCTCAGCGCTTCAGTCGAGCGAGCGGTTGCCGAGCGGAGCCGCCTCTCCGAACGCATCACCCAACTCGAGCAGGTGCTCGGCGAACTCGACGGCAAACGCACTGAGCTCGTTACCACGATGCAGTCGGCCGAGTCCGACGAAGAACCACTGGTCGAGGCCATCACGGCGCTCGAAGCGCAACTTGCTAGCGCGACCGAGGCCGCCGAAGCTGTCAACGAAGAAGCCGCGCTAGCCGAACGCGAACTCAACGCTGGCCAGGCGCGTATCGAAGCACTGCAACTAGCCCTCGACGAAGCCCGAACCGCAGCCGGTATTGAATCGCTTGCCGGTATCGACGGCGTGCTTGGCACACTCGTCGAACTCGTCGATGTAGACAACGGTTTCGAAGCAGCGTTTGAAGCAGCGGTGGGGCCAGCGCTTGCTGGCATCGTCGTCGAGGGCGATGTCGCTGCCCGTCGAGCCCTGTCGAAGCTCAGCGAAGAAGATCTTGGCGGTGAGGTCCTCATCGCCGCAGCACCAGCAGCAGCCTCTGGGGCGAGCAATGGTGGCCTCCGAGCCCGGGTGCGTGCGTTGCGGCCCGGCCTCGACGAACTCCTCGACCGCCTTTTACTCAACGTCGACGTCGTCGACGGTGAGTGGACTGCCGCACTCGATCAGGCCATCGCTTCGCCTGGCCGGGTTGTCGTTACCCGTGAAGGCGACCGATTCGGCCCCGGAGGCTGGCGCCTCGGCGCTGGCGGCGCCGGAGCGACCAAGGGCGCGCTCGATGACGCCGAGGCAGCCGTCGCCGTGCTTATGGAGCGACTGACCGAGCTGCGGGACCGCCAAGCCCAAGCCAAGACCAAGGTTGGCGAGGCCAAAGCCGAGCACAACCGGGTTGGTCAACAGCTCGATGCCACCGATTCTCGTATGGTCGCGGCCACCGAGCGTCTCGAGCGACTGGCTCGCGACCAGCGCGAAGCTACCGTCGAACTCGAGTCGCTGCAGGTACGTGTCGCCGAGTTGACCGACCGGTCCGACCGCGATCAGCAACGGGTTGCCGAACTCCAGTCATCGTTGCCGGAATTTGAGGCGGCCGAGCAGGCGGTTGTCGAAAAAGGTAAAGCGATGAATGTCGAGCGTATGAGTCTCGACGAGCGGGCCGCAGCGGTGTCGTCGCTCCGGACCGACCTTGAAGTTCGGGCTGCCGCGGTTGAGGAGCGCCGCTCGGTACTTCGCAGCCGACTTACCGATGTCGATGCCAAGCTCGTTGAGCACGCCGAGTCGCTTGCCGAGGTAGAAGCGACGCGTCTCAAGCTCGACCGCCGTGAAGCCATCGTCAAGAAACTTGCGTCGGTCGTTGAGAACCGACTCGGCACCATCGAGTTCGAACTAGACGACATTCGTGAACGTCGCCGCAAGCAAAGCGAGACCCAACAGGCAATCGCCACCAACCTCGATTCGTTGCGCAAGCAACGCAATCAGCTTGAACGACGTCTCGAGCAGCTACGTGAGCTCACCGGCCGGGTCGAGCTTGAGCAAACCGAAGTAAAGCTCCGTGTCGAGGCGGCGGTTGAATCTCTTCGACGTGACCTCGACATCGAACCTGGTGCAGCGCTCGAAGCCCAGTGTCCAGAACTCGCCGAGGGCGTGAAACCAGCGGCCCGGGTTCGCGACCTCGAACGCGAACTCAAGGTCATGGGGCCCATCAACCCACTGGCGTTGCAAGAGTTCGAGCAGCTGCAGGAGCGTCACGAATTTCTGCAGAGTCAGCTCGATGATGTGCGTGGCACCCGGCGCGACCTCGCAAAGGTCATTCGATCGATCGATGAAGAAATCGTCAACGTGTTCGCGTCGGCGTTCGCTGACGTCTCACAGAACTTCGAACATCTCTTCGGCAAGTTGTTCCCCGGTGGCGTTGGTCGGATTCGACTCACGATGCCGAACGATCCGCTCAACACCGGAATCGAGATCGAGGCCAAACCATCAGGCAAGAACGTGAAGAAACTCTCGTTGCTGAGTGGTGGCGAGCGCACGCTCGTAGCGATGGGCTTCCTGTTTGCCGTGTTCCGCTCTCGGCCTTCGCCGTTCTATGTCATGGACGAGGTCGAGGCCGCACTCGATGATGTGAACCTGCACCGATTCCTCGAACTGGTGAAAGAGTTCCGCGACGAAGCGCAGTTGCTTATCGTCAGCCACCAAAAGCGCACGATGGAGGCCGGCGACATCCTCTACGGCGTCAGCATGCAGCCGGGCGGTTCCTCACGTGTTGTCAGCGAGAAGGTCACGAGCGACGACCGGGTGGGCGCACCGGCAGCCGCGGTGCCGGTGGCCTGACGCCTAGCTGGTGTCAAGGCGAAACGGCTCGCGGAAGGTCTGAACCCAAAAGCCGACCGTCAACCCCATATACAACGTTCCAAGGCCTACTTGACCCCCGAGGAGCCAGCCAGCGCTTAGGGCGCTGACTTCGATCAGCGTTCGAGCGATCGACACTTTGACCCCGCGCCGTTCGAGTGCGGTCATCAGCCCATCACGCGGGCCAGGCCCGAGACCAGCGCCGATATACAGACCCGAGGCAAGGCCCAACAACACCGGCGCAACACCTATCGCAAGAAGCCGGGGAGCCAGTGACTCCAGATCGGGAATGATGGCCAGTGCCAGATCGACCACAGGGCCGATCACCATCACGTTCAAGAGTGTGCCCAGTCCCAGTGGTTCGTGGAGCGGAGCGAACAACACAACAATGACGACGCCGGTAAGTATCACCAGAGTGCCGATCGACAATCCGAGCTTGGTGGCGGCGCCCTGATGAAACACCGTCCACGGGTTCGTCCCGAAGTTCGCCTCGATGGCGAGCGCAAGCGCGAGGCCAAAAAGCACAAGGCCTGGGACGAGTTGGCCCATCCGGCGGACTCGCGGCTCGCGAAACGCAAGCAGCCGAAACGGTCCGATCAGCGTGGATGTCTCTGCCATCAAGGGCACGTGTGTTCGCAGACCTACGGAAGTCTCGAAAACCAAAGCAGCGATAGCAGGCCGGTAATCGACGCGAGCAGCAATGCGGCACCAACAAACCAGTCCGAGATGCTTGAGAGCTCGACCTCAAAGCCCTCCGACGAGCCAATATCGGCATAGACCCGCTCGAGTTCCTCGGCACTTTCAGCGGCAAAGAACTCACCGCCGGTTTGATCGGCTATCTCACGCAGGTCTGCGGTCCGCACCGGAACATCGATGGGGTCGGGGCCGAATTCGGGCAGAAGAATCTGACCGTTTGGTGTGCCGAACGCAATGGTTGCTACCGGCACCTCAGCATTGATCGCAGCCTCGATACCCTGTGCGTTCGGTCGCCCCGCCGTAGTTTCGCCATCGGACATGAGGACGATTGCGCCTGGGACGGCTTCGAGTTCGTTCTCGGCCTCGGGAGCCAACTCGAGCGCCTCGAGGCTGGCAAAGAGCGCGTCGCCAATAGCGGTTCGCTCATTCAATTCGAGACGATCGATTGCGTTTTCGACCTTGAGGCGGTCGGTGGTCGGCGGTACCCAGATCGTCGCGGAGCCGTGGAATCCGACTAAGCCGATGTTGATCGATTCAGGGACTTGTGCGACGAAGGTCTTGGCGGCGGTCTTTGCCGCCTCAATCCGACTGGGGTCGACATCGTCGGCCAACATCGAGAGCGACGTATCGATTGCGAGCACGATGGTGGCGCGTTCGCGCGGCACTTTGCGTTCGGTGGCTGGATCAGCGAAGGCGACCACAAGCACGGCAAGCATCGTGAGAAAACCGACGGCCGGAACGTGTCGGCGCCAACCAGGACTTGAGGGCGCTACTTCGGCGAGTAGCTCAAGGTTGGTGAAGCGGAGTGCGTACTGTTTGCGGCGCGATTGAACCACCACGTAGGCGACTGCTAGTGCGGCAACCGCCAGAAGAAAGATGAGCCGCCAGGGATGGAAAAAGCTCATAGGGCGGCGCCCACTGTTGGATTTGCGCCTTTGCGGCGTTTTCGAAGGCCGATGAACTTGGCGAGTTCGAGCAGCCAATCCTGATCGGTACGCAGCAACACATGGTCGGCGCCAGCGCCACGAATCGCTGAAGCATGTTCTGCCCGCTGAGCCAAGGCCAACGCGGCAAACTTCTCTCGAACTTCGCTGTTGCTGGTTTGAATTTCGAGCGTTCGGCCCGACTCGGGGTCGATCAGGTCGACCAAGCCAATATCGGGTAGCTCGAGCTCACGAGGGTCGACAACCTCAACACAGACGACCTCATGGCGCACTGCCAGGCGTTTGAGCGCCTCGTCCCACGGGTCGTGACCGAGGAAGTCGGAAACGACCACCATGAGTGCACTTCGTCGAGCGGTTGAGCTGAGCCGCTCGATGCCGTTTGAGAGGCTGACCGGCCCTTCGGCGCCGCGGTCGAGATTGCGGACCTGGTGGAGCAGCGACATCAAATGGTTTCGACCGCCACGCGAGGGAACGTCGAGTGCGCCATGTGCATGCAGCGCCAAGGCGCCGAAGCGGTTGCCGACCTTGCCGGTGATAACGCCGAGTGCCTGCGTGACCGCCAGAGCGAGTTCGCGCTTCTCCCACTGCACCGTTCCGAAGTCAAGGCTGGGTGACAGGTCGAGCAAGACCCGGGTTTCGAGTTCGCGATCGGCGATTGCCTCGCGGATATGGGTTTCTTGGGACCGAGCGGTGACGTTCCAGTCGATACGACGCACGTCGTCGCCGGGTGCGTACTGACGGGTTTCTCCGGGTTCGGATCCGTGGCCTGTCGACAAGCCTCGGTAGTCGCCGTGCAACAGGCCGTCGAGGCGTCGCGAGACGTCGAGTTCAAGTCGACGCAACACCTCTCGATTTGATGGCTTCTCAGCAGAACCGGTGGCCATTAGAAGGTCGCTGGATCCTGCTGTGGTGAAACTTGGGGTGCCGGAATAGTGCTGAGAATGCGCGACAGAATTTGATCGGCGCTGATGTCGCGGGCGAGAGCTTCGTAGCTTAAGACGAGTCGGTGACGAAGGATCTCCGGAGCGACGTCGAAGACGTCTTGAGGAACGACGTAGCTGCGGCCGCGCATGAACGCCAGCGCCCGTCCGGCGCGGACGAGCCCGAGGCTGGCACGCGGACTGGCCCCATAGGTGAGTAGTTCACTGAGGTCGGGTAGTCCCATCATTTCTGGGTTGCGGGTGGTGAGCACAAGATTGACGGCGTAGTCGACCACCGATCGGTCGATATAGGTTGCGTCTGCGCCAGCTTGCAACGCCATGATGCGTTCGGGTTCGAGGATTTGCACGGGCTCAGGGGAAGCAACACCCATCCGGTACACGATGTCGACCTCTTCGGCAGGGCTTGGGTATTCGACGAGGACCTTCATGAGGAAACGGTCTCGTTGGGCCTCGGGAAGGGTGTAAACACCTTCTGACTCGATGGGGTTTTGCGTGGCCAACACGAGGAAGGGCAGGGGAGCGGGGTAGGTCGTGCCGCCGATGGAGACCTGTTTTTCGGCCATGATCTCAAGGAGCGCCGATTGCACCTTGGCGGGCGCCCTGTTGATCTCGTCGGCAAGGACGTAGTTCGCAAATACCGGGCCCAGCTCGACATCGAATGTTTCGTTTGAGGCCCGGTAAATTCGGGTGCCGACGATGTCGGCGGGGAGCAGGTCGGGGGTGAATTGCAGGCGGGCGAACGAGCCGCCGGTGACCTTGGCCAATGTTTCGACGGCGAGGGTTTTCGCCACGCCGGGGACACCTTCGAGCAGGCAATGCCCGCGGGCAAGCACACAAACGAGAAGTCGTTCGAGCATACGTTCTTGGCCGACGATGACCTTCTTGATTTCAAACAATGCCGTCTCGAGGATCGCTGGGTCGACACTGACAGACGGCTGGTTGGCTACATCGGCCTCGACTGCTTCAAACGCGCTGGCCGTGTCGTCATCGTTCCATGCGGTTGCGAATGACTCATCGGTGTGGCCCGGGTCGCCGGTGTCGAACTGATCGAGCGTCGGGGTCTCGGCATGCTCCGGGTCAATCTCTTGTTCGGTTGTGTCATCGTCGAATGCCATGAATTTTCGGCGTTCCTTATATCGGGGGCGGCACCATCGTTACAGAAGCAACTGCAGCTGAGGGCCAACAGGACTACTGGTGAGGATAAAGGTGTTTCACCCATGATGGCCGACTCTCCAACCTAATCGGCGTCGCAAGGCCCGATATCGAGGGTTATATCTGACTCAGTTTCACGAACCTTGTCGTGATGTCTTGAAGTGAAGGGAGCCGGTAGCGTGCCAAGTGTGCGAATTTTGGTGGTAGACGATGAAGTTGATCTTGCTGATGCTGTTGCTCGGGGCCTTCGCCGCGAGGGGTATGCAGTTGATGTCGCTCACGATGGTGTCGAGGCGTTCGACAAGATTCGTCTGAACGGTTACGACCTTGTGTGCCTCGACCTCACTATGCCGGGAATCGACGGTCTCGAAGTTTGTCGCCAGATCCGCAACTCGACCGAGCTGACCTCTCAGCCCAGAGTGCTTATGCTCACGGCCCGCGACGGTGTCGATGATCGAGTGACCGGTCTCGACCAGGGCGCCGATGATTACCTGGTCAAGCCGTTTGCGTTCGCGGAGCTTGCGGCTCGGGTACGAACGCTGATGCGTCGTGAGGCAAGCCAGTCGAGCGCGATTCTTGTTGTGGGCGAGCTTGAGTTGGACACCAGCCGGCACCGTGCGACCCGGTCGGGGCAAGAACTGTCGTTGACGGCAAAGGAATTTGCGTTGCTTCGGTATTTCATGGCGCACCCCGACCTGGTGATCTCCCAGGAGGAGTTGCTTGAGCATGTGTGGGACGAGTTCGCCGACCCCTTTACCAACACGGTGCGGGTTACGGTTGGTACCTTGCGCAAAAAGCTGCAGAGTCCAGACAACATTCGCGAACCGGTTGCGGGAGCGTCGTTGCCTAACCTCATCGAGACGGTGATCGGAAAGGGCTACCGGCTTCTCCCCGGTTCGCCGAGCCAATGACAGACGATCCGTCGCTTCGCGACCTGCGCGGCGCCGATGAAGGTGACGTCACCCGGTCGTTGCGGTTCGGTCAGCGGATGGCCGAGCGCGTGCCACCTTGGCTTGGTTCCATCCGGGTTCGCCTGACCTTGCTGTACTCGTTGCTCTTGTTCGGCTTAGCGGCGGTCGTGGTCGGCGGAATCTATGCGGGGTTTGCTAGAACGCTCAACGACCAGCCCATCTCGCGGCTAGAGCGTCAATACACCATTGTCGGGGTCGATGACGGCCTGGTGATGACCAGTCAAGAAGTCTCTCGCATCGATCCGCTCGCGGCGTTCGAACGTGAGGTCAACACCCGGGCGCTCGACAAACTGCGTCAGTATTCGTTTGCGGCGCTGGTGTTGCTGTTCATTGGAAGCTTGGCCGTGGGCTGGTTTGTCGCCGATATGGTGTTGCGGCCTATCGGTCGAATTACCGGCGTCGCCCGCGATATCCAGGCCACTGGTCTCAAACGTCGAATAAATCTTCGCGGGCCAAACGATGAGCTCCGACAGTTGGCCGACACGTTCGACGACATGATTGGTCGACTCGACGAATCTTTCGAGGGCCAACGTCACTTCATTCAGGAAGCGTCGCACGAGTTGCGGAACCCGCTCGCCGTTATTCGGACCAACGTTGATGTCGTCATCGACGATCCTGCCGCCGATATTGCCGATCACCGGCAAGTGCACAACGTGGTACTCAACGCCGCCGAGCGCATGTCGGTGCTGGTGGACGATTTGTTGTTGTCCGCCCGTTACGAGTCGCCTGAACTTCGCAGGGAAGTCGTCAACCTTGACGAGTTGGCACGTGCTGCCGCGGCGGAGTTCGCAGCTGCTGCTGGTGAAACCGGAGTTGCCATTGTTCATCGCAACGAGAGTCACGGCGGCACTGGAGGCACTGGCGACACGGGCGGCACTGCTGCTGGCACCGGACCCGTCGAGGTCTCGGCCGACGCTCAAGCACTGCGTCGAGCTGTAGCCAATCTGGTGGTCAACGCGATGCGGCACTCTTCCGACGGCGACACCATCTCTTTGGCCGCTGGCAGCGAGGGTTCGTGGCGATGGTTAGCTGTCGAGGACCAAGGGGTCGGCATCGCCGCGGGAGACCAGGAGCGAATTTTCGGCCGGTTTTGGCGCGGCGATGGACCATCGACTGGACGCGACCGGCGAACGGGCCTCGGCCTTACCATCGTGCGCCAGATAGCCGAGTCGCACAGTGGTTCGGTGCATCTGGCTTCGAAAGTCGGCGAGGGTTCGGTTTTCACCCTGTGGTTACCGACAGCCGAAACTGCGGCCGGGTCGGCGCCGCCTTCGACGGTGCACTCCTCTCTGCATAGCTGGTAGTCGCAAGTTTCTCTTTGCAATCTTGACTCAGTACTTGCCATTCCTTACCGATCCTTTAGCAATAGCTGCGTAGAGTTGGTCTCATGGATTACCCGTCCCCTTACAGTCCGAATCCAGGAAGCGGATCACCGACTCCCGCGGGTCCAAACTGGACCCCGGCGCAGCCACCGCCGCCCGCCCCGCCCAGCCAGCCGGGACAAGCAGGTCCGGGCCAGGTAGGTCAGCCGTATGGGGCGCCCGGTGCCTTTCCCGCCGCTCCGCCGCCAGTATCACCCCAACCACAGCCGCTGGGCCAAGCTCCCGGCGCCGCTTTTTCGCCCGACAGCCAAACGCCGGCCGGTGCGCCACACGAGCCTCGTCGCCGGGGACGTTGGGTGTTTCCGCTGTTGCTCGGACTTCTCCTCGGTGGGCTACTTACTGCCGGTGGTTATTGGCTGGGCCAGCAGTCAACAAACGACGAACCTGCCACGGCGAACGGGTCTACCGGAGCCGTTCTCGTTGATGACGATGATGATGAACGAGACGAAGAACCTGCGGCTTCGGCTCCTGCGCCCCTTGTGCTCGACGGCGACCAAGAAGAGCCTGTTGCTGCGGTTGCTCAAGTGCTAGCCCAGTCTGTTGTCGGCCTCCAGAACGACCTTGGTGAGGGTTCCGGCGTGGCGTATACCAGCACGCGCCTCATAACCAACGCTCACGTCGTCGGCGATTTTACTGATGTGACGGTGTTGTTGTCGGACGGCCGCGAGGTAGCGGGCACGGTCCTTGGCACCGACGAGAGCCGCGACGTGGCAGTGGTCGAAGTCGATCAACCAGTTCTCGTGCCTGCAACTTTCGCACCATCGTCTTCGGTGCAGGTCGGGCAACTAGCCGTTGCGGTCGGTAGCCCCTTTGGCCTCGAACAAAGTGTCACGGCCGGAATTGTTTCCGCTGTTGATCGAGTGGTCGAAAACAATCTGAGCGGCGTGGTCAAACTTGTCGCAATGGTGCAGACCGATGCGCCGATCAACCCGGGCAACTCGGGTGGAGCGCTGGCCGACCGCCAGGGCCGCGTCATAGGCATGAACACGTCGATTCGGACCGCCGGGGGAGTGAACGCCAGTGTCGGTATCGGCTTTGCTGTCCCCAGCGACACCATGTTGCTGATCGCCGAACGGATCGTGAATGGCGAATCGCTTGAAACCGGGTTTCTCGGGGTTGTGTTGCGCGATTCGGTAACCGACCCAGTTGGTGCGCAGGTAACCGACGTGAACCCCGAGAGCGCTGCAGACCTGGCGGGCATCGAGGTCGATGACATCATCGTTGAGGTTGGCGGACGTCCGGTCGACGGCACGTTTGCCCTTGCGGCCGCAATCCAGATCCGTAATCCGGGCGAAAGCGTGGAGATCGTGGTCTCCCGAAACGGCGATCTGCAAACGTTCGTAGCGGAGTTGGGCTCGAACTAGCGGCGTTGCGGCTGCTGAAGGCCGCACGCGCAGGGGCGGTCGGTAGACTCGGCCACTCATGATCTGGATAATCGTTATCGCTGTCGCCGCCGTCGTCCTTTTGGGCGCTGGCCTCTTCTTCTTCCGTGGAGGTGGCTCCGGAGCTACGCCACCTCTTCAGGGAACACCACGACCAAAGCCGGGAACAAGTGTTCTTGATGTCGGCGACAACAAGACGGCTGGTTCTTCGGCCGGAACCGACCTACTCGAGCGCCCTTCGGCTGACGTGCCCGGTGAGCCGGAGGTCGAAGAGGTCGAGGTAGTCGACGAACCCGTCGTCAAGCCGACGTTTCGCGAGCGACTCGCCAAGGCTCGCAGCGCTTTCACGGGGTATCTCACCTCGATTGTCGGCCGAAGTGTCGACGCACAGACGTGGGAAGAGCTCGAAGAAGCATTGATCCGGGCCGACGTTGGTGTGCAGACAACCCAAGACGTCCTCGCAGCCGTGCGCGAAAAAGCCACTGCCGACAAGGTCACCGAGGGTGCTGAGGTCATTGAGATCCTTCGAGCTGAACTCAAGTCGCGGCTCTCCGGTTTCGATCGCACACTCAAGTTGGCCGACACCAGTCCGAGCATCTGGTTGTTCGTTGGCGTGAACGGTGTGGGAAAGACGACCACCATCGGCAAGCTGGCGAAACGCGAGATGGCCGACGGACGGTCGCTCGTGCTCGCTGCTGGCGACACCTTTCGTGCGGCTGCTGCCGAGCAGCTCGAGATGTGGGCGGACCGTGCCGGAGCGTCGATTATTCGAGGCGCCGAAGGTGCAGATCCAAGCTCGGTTGTCTTTGATGCGGTCGAGTCTGCGGCATCTCGGGGTGCAGACCTTGTTCTGGCCGATACCGCTGGCCGGCTGCACAACAAGTCGAACTTGATGGAAGAGCTCACCAAGGTTCGCCGAGTGGCCGAAAAGGGTGCGGGCACAGTGAGCGAGGTTCTCCTGGTACTCGATGCCACGACCGGCCAAAACGGGCTGACCCAGGCGGCGCAGTTCACCGAGGCAGTCGAGGTCACCGGAGTTGTGCTTTCGAAGCTCGATGGCTCGGCCAAGGGTGGCATCGTGGTCGCTATTCACCAGCAGCTCGGCATTCCGGTAAAGCTGGTGGGTCTTGGCGAAGGTGCCGACGATCTGATCGAGTTCGACCCGGATGCATTCGTCGATGCGCTTCTTGCTGTCGAATAGCCAGGCTTCTCCGACGATCAACGCCTCGTAGCGACCACCAAGGCAACCTTCGTTAACTTTCAATACAATTCGATATTTCTCAAGTTTTCGATGTACTCTCGGGAAGTATGTTCGAGCGGTTCACCCCAAACACGCGCCAGGTTTTGGCTTTTGCTCAGGAAGAAGCTCGTTTCTTCGGTCAGAGTTCGTGCCGAAGTGAACACCTGCTCCTCGGTCTGTTGCGCGACGATGGCCCAAGCGCTGAGGCGCTAGGCCGACAGGGCGTGACCCTTGATGGCGCCCGTCGGGCAGTCGCGGCGGCTACTGGCCGCGGCGAAGTCAACCGTGCTGGCGCTGGCGACGGCTCGCTTTCGTTCTCCGACAACGCAAAAGCTGCCATCGGGCATTCGGCTAGCGAGGCCGATGCGGCCGGTAGCGCGCAGATCGACAGTATCCATTTGTTATTTGCGCTCCTCCGCAACCAGGGGCCCACCGTGCAGCATGTGCTGGCGAACATGCGCAGTGAACGTGCGGGCTTAGCCTCGCCCGGTAGCTCCCCGGCCGAGCCGCAGGAGCGCGGTCAGGCAGCTGCCACAGCTACGACGGGGCTGGCGCCGATCCAGCCAGGTTCGTCAGCGCCGCAGCCGGGGAGACAGCGGTCGCTGATGTCCGACGCCGTCGCCGACGCAGGCCATGTTGCCGCCGATCCCCTTGAGGCTCGGGTCGATGCATTGGCTCGTCGTGTCGACCACCTCGCGTCGCTTGTTGCCAAGCTCGAAGGCCGCTAGCTCAACTGCCCCTCTCAGGCCGTCTGGTGTAGGCCAATCCGACGCTGCCTGACCCTTCTTGGGTGCCGGGATAGCGATCTGTGCGAATCGCAGTAGTCTGGACGTTCTATGTTCGAGACGCTCTCTGATCGATTTGAAGGCATTTTTGCGCGGGTTCGCGGGAAGGGGCGACTCTCTGAAGCCGATGTCGACGAAGTCCTTCGCGAGATCCGACTTGCGCTACTCGAAGCCGACGTCAACTTCGAGGTAGTCAAAAGCCTGCAGAGCCGCATCCGCGAACGGGCCGTTGGCGAAGAGCTTTCCGGCGCACTCAACCCGGCACAGCAGATCGTCAAGATCGTGATGGAGGAGCTCACGGCCAGCCTCGGCGGCGAAACAATGAAGGTTGTTCCCGCGCAAAAGGGGCCGACCGTCATCCTCATGGCCGGGCTTCAGGGCTCGGGAAAAACCACCAACTCGGCAAAGCTGGCCATGTGGTTCAAGAAGCAGGGTCGCAACCCGATCATGGTCGGTGCCGACCTCCAGCGTCCGGCCGCTGTCGAGCAGCTTCGAACCCTCGGGCGCCAAATCGACGTCCCGGTCTTTTCTGAAGCTAGCGATCCGGTGGCTGTCGCCGCCGCAGGCATGATCGAAGCAAAGGCCCTTGGACGCGACGTGATCATTTGCGACACCGCTGGTCGGTTGGCGATCGACGCCGAACTCATGGACGAGGTTCGCCAGATCAGCGAGGCCATCAACCCCACGTATACCTTCCTAGTTGTCGACGCAATGACTGGCCAGGACGCAGTAACCGTCGCCGAGAGCTTCCACCAGACCCTCGAGCTCGATGGTGTCATCCTCACTAAACTCGACGGCGACGCTCGTGGTGGTGCGGCGCTGTCGGTGAAAGAGGTCGTCGGTCGACCGATTGCCTTTGCCTCAACTGGCGAAAAGCTCGAAGACTTCGACCAGTTCCATCCCGACCGGCTTGCCCAGCGCATCCTCGGAATGGGCGACATGCTCACGCTCATCGAAAAGGCTGAAGAGGTCTTCGAAGCCGATGAAGCCGAAAAGGCAGCGGCCAAACTCCTCGATGGCCAATTTACCCTCGATGACTTTCTTGACCAGATGCAACAAATCAAGAAGATGGGCCCAATCGGCAACCTCCTAGGCATGATGCCTGGCGTTCCCAAAGAGGTACGCGACGTCGAAATCGGC
This sequence comes from uncultured Acidimicrobiales bacterium, assembly GCA_938015295.1. GTDB lineage: Bacteria > Actinomycetota > Acidimicrobiia > Acidimicrobiales > SHLQ01 > CALLQB01. The sequence goes on along the minus strand of CALLQB010000010.1, from coordinate 39,849 downwards.
GACAAGGAGGTGGGCAAGGTCGAGGGCATCATCCACTCGATGACCTCTGAGGAACGGGCCAAGCCCGAAATCATTGACGGGTCGCGCCGCACCCGCATCGCGCTGGGGTCGGGGTCATCGCCAGCGGAAGTCAGTCAGCTCATCGACCAGTTCAAACAGATGCGCAAAATGATGAAGCAGATGGGTGGCTTTGGCACCAAGAAGCGTGGCGGTAAGCGAAAGTCGGGCAAGAAGGGCAAGAAGGGTCGATCGAGTGGCGGTCGCGTCACTGCCAAGGGTGGTGCAAAGATCCCCAAGGAGGCACTTGCGCTTCCCGGGCTCGAAGAGTTCGAAGGCATGCCAGGGTTTCCAGGCATTCCTGACCTACCTGGCCTTGCGGATGCGTCCGACGAGTAGTCGTCGTTACAAATTATTGCTCCCGTTGCTTGGTTTCAGCGCAACTTCGGGCAGACTGTTAGCTTCGTTGCACTAGACGAACGTGCACGCGCGCAGTCGTATTCGTGTGCAGGCAAACCCCAGAAACAATCTCGGTTGTGGCCAACCTCGTACCTCGGTCGCACCAAACGAAGGAAGAAAACCTTGGCAGTCAAGCTCCGACTCATGCGGATGGGCAAGAAGAAACAACCGACCTACCGTGTAGTAGCGGCCGATGGTCGCTCGCCGCGCGATGGAAGGTTCATCGAGATCATCGGCACCTACGAACCTCGTCAAGATCCTTCGGTCATCAAGATCGACAACGACAAAGCAGTGAAGTGGCTCGCCGACGGCGCCCAGCCCACCGAACGCGTCGAGAAGCTTCTCAAAATTAGCGGTGCGTGGGAGGCACACACGGGCGAGGCAGCACCCGCTGCGATCACCATCGCTGGCGACAGCAAGCCAAGCAAGAAAGCGCAAGCGAAGGCCGAGGAAGCAGCTGAGGCTGCTGAAGATGATGCGGCCGAAGAAACTACCGCCGCCGCGCCGGCCGCCGAAGCTGCAGGTGAAGAAGAATGAGCGACGCAAACGTAGAAGACAACGGTGAAGACGTAGCCGACGATTTTGCTGGTGCCGCAACGGCCCAGAGTGTGCTGACCTATCTCACCAAATCGATCGTCGAAGATCCTGATGCTGTCGAAGTTGGCGTCAACAACTCCGGCGAGCGTTCGACCCTCGAGGTGAGCGTTGCTCCTGGCGACATGGGGCGAGTAATCGGAAAACGCGGACGCGTCGCCAACGCAATCCGTACTGTCGTTCGTGCGGCCGCCGTGCGCGATGGCGCCGAGGTCGACGTCGAATTCCTCGACTAAAGCATCTTGGGCTCCCAGATGAGCGGGCCTGAGTCCACACAGCTACTCGAAGTTGGTCGCATCACGAAGCCCCATGGGCTTCGGGGCGACCTTCTTGTGGTTTTAACGACGTCGCGCGACGAACGGGTTGCGGCTGGTGCGGTGCTGTTTGCCGACGATGACACCTTGATTGTCGAATCGTCTCGACCCCATCAGGACCGCTTCATTGTGAAGTTTGCTGAAGTCAACTCTCGTGAGGACGCCGACGAATTGCGGGGGCGGCTGCTGTATGCCGAGGCCATTGACGACCCAGACGAGATTTGGGTCCACGAACTGATTGGGTGCACCGTCACCACAATCGACGGCACCAACCGCGGCGTGGTCGAATCGGTAGAGCAAAACCCGGCCAGCGATCTTCTCGTGACCAGCGCTGGCGGTTTCATTCCGGCGCGGTTCATCGTCGAGTTTGTGCCGGGAACAAGCATCGTCGTCGACGTGCCCGAAGGACTTTTTGATCAGTGAGTTTTCAGATTGATGTGTTCAGCATCTTTCCGGAGCTGATTACCACCTTTACCAACGAGAGCATCCTCGGTCGGGCCGCTCGCAACGAGTTGCTCGATGTGCGGGCTCACGACCTTCGTGCGCAAACCACAAACGTGCACCGCACAATCGACGACGCGCCCTTCGGCGGCGGCGCCGGGATGGTGATGATGCCCGGGCCAGTCTTTGCGGCGGTCGAGGCTGTCGAGCCGAAGCGCCCGCTGTATTATCTGGGGCCTGCGGGGCGAACGTTCGATCAGGATCTAGCGCACGAACTCGCAGCGACCGACGGATTCTCGTTACTTTGCGGCCGGTACGAGGGAGTCGATGAGCGGATTCGGAGCGAACTTTGCGACGGTGAGATTTCTGTTGGCGATGTCGTGCTTGCTGGCGGCGAGGCCGCTGCGCTTGTGGTGATCGAGGCGACGGCACGCCTGCTGCCTGGGGTTCTTGGCAACGATGCGTCGATTGACGAAGAAAGCTTCGCAAACGGGTTGTTGGAATATCCGCAGTACACACGCCCCGCTGAGTTTCGGGGTCTTGAAGTGCCGGCGGTGCTGCGCTCGGGAAACCACGCGCTGATCGAGCGATGGCGTCTTGCCCAATCGCTGGTGCGAACGCAACAGCAACGGCCCGACCTTGTCGAAGCCCGAGGTGGGCTCAGCGAGCAAGATCGGGCGGTTTTGGCCGAGTTTGGGCTCTTGGGCGACCGCGGCCAAGGGGTCACTCGTTGAATGACGTGACCAATTTTCCACAATTTCGGCCATTTTCTGGTTGGCCGAGTCATGGCAGCGGTGTTTGTGCAGCCTATGCTGGGCTGCTGGCCAATGTCTGGCCTACCACTCGCCGTTCACGGAGCGTGTCATGAACCTCACCGATGCAATCGACCAGCAGAGCTTGCGGGACGACGTACCCGACTTTGCGCCCGGCGACACACTGAAGGTGCATGTTCGCGTTGTCGAAGGTACCCGTGAGCGTACGCAGCTCTTCGAAGGCGTGGTGATTCGTCGCCAAGGTGGCGGAGTCCGCGAAACGTTTACGGTGCGCAAGGTCAGCTTTGGTGTCGGCGTCGAGCGTACGCTGCCGGTCCACTCGCCGATCATCGAAAAGATCGAAGTAGCGGTGCGAGGCGATGTTCGTCGAGCGAAGCTGTATTACCTGCGTGATCGTGTTGGTAAGCGAGCCAAGGTCAAAGAAAAGCGCGACAACTACTAGGTCGACGGGTGCTCGCTGCACCCGACCTTTGGAGAACGACCTCGAGAACCGGCCTTCAAGGACGGGTTCGCAAGGGCTGGACTAGAACACGCCGGGGTGAATCTCAACTCGGTTCCCCACCACGGCCGCTACGTCGTAGCGAAACCGCCGTGCTTTTGTGCCCGTTGCGGCTCGCCACTGCGCAGCGAGTCGGTGGATTCGGCGCTGCTTGTCTTCGGTGACTGCCTCAAGTGGATGGCCGTAGTTTGTGGTGCGTCGAGTTTTGACTTCGACGATCGCAATTTGGCGGCCCTTGCGCACAATGAGGTCGAGTTCGCCAGCGGCGCAGCGCCAATTGCGGTCGAGAATTTCATACCCGTTGCGCTGGTAATGCCTGGCGGCGACTTCTTCGCCCCACGCACCAAGTTGTATATGTCGTGCCATTGACCAAAACCTACGATGGCGGTGTGACACGATCGGCGTGCCCCACGCGGTAATGGGGGTGAACCCCTAGTCGATGCCTGGTTTGCTCGGGTCACACTTGAGGTATGAACACCTCGTCGCAGCACACCCCGTCGCAAAAAACCTTGAGGTCGCACACCTCACTGTCGAATGCCAGGCCACAAACTGGGTTCGCCGACGGTCAAGGTCCACAGCCAGCGGTCGATGATAGCCCCGGTTTGGTGGCTGGATTCTTCGGAGTGATCGCTGCGCTGATCGCCGGCGTGGTGTCCGCGATAGGCGTCTTTTTCCTGTTGGTTTCCCACTGCCTGTTTCAGTCGTGCTCGGATTGGTTCGGGTTGTTGTTCGCGGTGCCGTTTGTCGTTTACGCAGTCGTTGGCAGCGTTGTCGCCCTAGTTGTGTACGACCACAGAATGCCTGCTGGAGCGCCGCAGACGAGCGCTTCTTGGCTGCTACCGGTGGCGATGGTCGTCGTGTCCGAGTTCTTCGTATCGATTCCGATCGTTCTTTGGCTCTTCGCCTAGATCGATCTGGATCCAGCTAGCGGCGACGTTTTCGGTTTTTGCGATTGTTCCAGCAACCTCGGTGCCAGTGTCGGCGAAGGTCGGGTGCGTCGACAGGCACCGCGACCATGTGGCCCATGCCCGGGGGGATGTCACGGTTGCATCCGGGGCACACGTAAAACTTGTTTGCCTGATACGGCTGGATAAAGCGGGTCTCGACATCGCCCAAACTCTCGGGATCGATCATCAGCCGAGAAACATCCACAGGGCCAGCGCGACAAAGACGACGGTTGCGGCTCCCACATACAACAGGTCCGTGGGCCGCTTCTTGTGCGGGCGGTTGGGGTCGAATCCCATGTCTTGGAGGATACGTGACCGAGGCCTCTTCCGCTCGGTTGTGCATAGCCGCGGGCGTGGTGTGAACGTAGGGCCGTGAGGCTTGTGTATCTGTTGATGACCGTCGCGGCGCTTTCGTTGTTTGCGGGGGCTTGTGCACAGGCCCCCGCAGTTCCGGAGGGCGCTGACGCAGCGTTAACGCAGGGCCGCGACGTCTGGTCTGCCCGATGTGCGACCTGCCACGGCCCAGATGGCGGTGGCGGAACTGGACCTCGTTTGAACAACGGGCAGGTTCTCGAAAACTTCCCTGACGCTGAAGATCAGACGACCGTTGTGGTGCAAGGGCGCAACAACATGCCGTCGTTTTCCAGCGTGCTTTCTGACGAAGAAATCCTTGCGGTGGTGCGGTATAGCCGAGAGGTTCTCAACTGAACCAACAAGCAATCTGGCGAACGTGTCACCGCCCCTCGCTAGATTCTTTCTAACGCTTCGGGAAGCCGCGTAGTTCTTCCTCCAAACAGTTCGATTTGTTTTGGAGGTCGCGTGTTAGCGACAGTTTCCTCTGCTTCGTTATCGGGAGCCCAGGGTTGGCCCGTTGGCGTAGAAGTGCACGTTTCGGGTGGTATCCCATCGTTCAGCATCGTTGGTTTGCCCGACACCTCGTGTCGAGAGGCACGCGACAGAGTGCGCGCCGCGCTCTTGAGTTGCGATGCCGACTGGCCGATGCAACGCATCACTGTCAACCTGTCTCCGACGGGTGTTCCAGCCGGCGGAGCTGGTCTCGATCTGGCCATCGCTCTGGGAATTCTCGTCGCCAGTGACCAGTTGAAACCCCGGTGCATCGAAGGCATTGGGGCACTGGCCGAGTTGGGGCTCGACGGCACACTTCGGCCGGTGCCTGGGGTGCTTCCGCTGGTCGATGTCATCGCAACCGACACCGTGGTCGTCGCTCGTCCCAACTTCCTCGAGGCTGATCTTGTCGCCGATGGCCAGGTGCGGGCGGTACGGAGTCTGCGCGAACTCATCGACGTTCTGGTCAACGATCAGCCATGGCCTGCCCCGCCGCCGCCTCCCGAGGCCGGCGACGAACCTCAGTACCCCGACCTTGCCGATGTGCGAGGTCAGCACTTTGCGAGATTTGCTCTTGAAGTGGCGGCCGCCGGTTCGCATCATCTGCTCTTTGTCGGCCCTCCGGGAGGGGGCAAGTCGATGTTGGCTAGGCGGCTGCCGGGTTTGCTCCCAGAGCTTGATGCTCGCCAATCGCTCGAGGTCAGTCGTATTCATTCGGCCGCAGGTGAGCTCTTGCCCCGAAACGGCTTTATTCAACGGCCACCGTTCCGGTCGCCTCATCACGGAGCGTCGTCGGTGTCGCTCATTGGCGGTGGCACCGCTTCGATGCGGCCCGGTGAATTAAGTTTGGCTTCGGGTGGCGTGCTCTTCCTCGACGAAATGGGCGAGTTCGCGCCGAGCGCTCTCGATGCCCTTCGGCAACCCTTGGAAGACGGGGTGGTTCGAGTCGCCCGCGCCCACGGTGCGGCGACGTTCCCGGCCGAGGTGTTGTTGGTTGGTGCCATGAATCCCTGCCCCTGCGGGGGCGCCGGGTCTCCGGGAGGTTGCCGATGCTCGCAAAGCGCGAGACATCGTTACCACCAGCGGGTGTCCGGTCCTCTTCTCGACCGGTTCGATATTCGAGTCACTGTCCAGCGGCCAAGCGCCCTTGAACTGCTCGGTGTTGATCCTGGCGAAAGTAGCGGCGACGTTTTTACGCGGGTCGCAGCGGCGCGAAGTTTGGCGGCCAGCAGGGGAGTGCGGGCGAACGGCAAACTTTCGCCGACCCAGCTCGAGGAATTTGCACCGCTTAGTGCAGGCGCTCGGTCGGTCCTTGAGCGAGCATTGTCCGACCAGCAGCTCAGCGCCCGCGGCCTTCACCGCGTGCGGTCGGTAGCAAGAACGATTGCTGACCTCGCTGGCGACCTGGCCGAACTCACCGCCGAACACGTACAAACGGCGTTGATGTTGCGTACCCAGCCGCTCGCAGCGGGTCGACCCGGCGCTCGCCTCTACCGGAAGGCGTCACATGGATAGTCGAAGCACCGAGAAGCGAAACCCCGATGAGCAGAACGTGGCTTTGCCGACCGCTGCATGGTTGGCCGCTCTCGCAGCTCTTGCTGGCGCTGGGCCCCGTAGGTTGCGAGTTCTCCTTGCCGACCGGCAGCCGCGCGCCGCTTGGGAGCTTGTGATGCGGGGTGGCACGAAGGGTCAAGCGCATGCGCTCGGTCGCGGTGGCGCCGAGATGCTTTCGCGGTGGGCTGCCGATGCGCAGGAGTTTGATGTGGCGGCTTTCTGGGACGACACGATGCAACGCGGAATCGGCGCGTTCTGGTTTGGCTCGGCGGCATTTCCGGAAGCCTTGGTACACGATCCCGAGCCCCCGGCCATACTCTTTCATCGGGGCGACCCCGATGTGATCGCAGGTCCGCGTGTTGCGATCGTCGGCACTCGAAAATGTACGAGGTACGGCCACGACATTGCGAGGGCCTTCGCACGCGATCTTTCGCTGGCCGGGGTCGGCGTCGTTTCGGGGCTTGCGCTGGGCATCGACGCGGCCGCGCATCATGGGGCAATCGATTCTGGGGGTGCACCGCCCATTGCGGTAGTAGCCAACGGCCTCGACTCGGTCTATCCGGCCAGCAACCGCTTGCTTTGGGAGGACGTTGCGCGAACCGGTGTCGTGTTGTCGGAAGGGCCGATCGGTACGCAGCCCGAGCGGTGGCGTTTCCCCGCCCGGAACCGAATAGTCGCGGCATTGTCCGATGTGGTTCTAGTGGTCGAGTCACACGTTCGTGGCGGATCGATGCACACCGTGGCTGAGGCCGAACGCCGGGGTGTGCCGGTGATGGCGGTGCCCGGTCCAATACATAGCCCGTCTGCCGAGGGCACAAATGCGCTCCTTCGCGACGGCTGTGCGCCAGCATGTGGTGTCGATGATGTGCTTATCGAGCTTGGCCTCACGGCGGCCGCGCAACGCTCGAGCAGCGAGCTGCGGTTGGAGCCAGGAGGATTAGCAGGCGACGTGTTGGCCACAATGGGGTGGCAACCGGCTGCCGCCGAGCAGCTCTTGGTTGGCGTGCGCTGTTCACCGGCAGAGCTTGCCGGTGCCCTCGACGTGCTGCGTTCCACCGGATGGGTGATCGAAAGCGAGGGATGGTTTGAGCGAGTGGCGAGAGGTGAGAGCTCCTGCGACCATTGACCACACAGAGTGGCCATTTGTGCCGTATTTGTGAGAATGCCGGTACGCTCTAGGGGTCGTGAGTTGGAGCATTGATCGTTTCTCGGCATCGCTGGTTTCTGTTTCTGATGCCACGAATGCCGTCTACTGTCGAGATCTTCGCGCCTTTATTTCCTGGCTTGAGGCGGTGCAGGTCGACCGTCCATCACAGGTGCGGCGCCGCACGCTTCGGCGATATCTCGCCTTTCTCGACCAGCAGAAGTACGCGAAACGAACTATTGCTCGCAAGGCGTCATCGATCCGCCGGTACTTTGATTGGGCACGAAAGAACGGCATCGTCGAGAGTGACCCCACCATTGGCCTCAGTGCGCCAAAGGGGGCGGCGCGACTTCCGCGCATCTTGCCCGACAATGAGGTTGCGGCGCTTCTCGATGAGCCGCCTGCTCGCGTTGCTGACGATGCTGCTGGCCGCAAGGCACGCGACCTGGCAATCCTCGAGCTGCTGTATGGCAGCGGACTTCGGGTGAGTGAGCTGTGCGGGCTCGCGCTCGGCCAACTCGAACTCGATCGGCACCGCATACGCGTGTGGGGTAAGGGGCAAAAGGAGCGGGTTTGCCCAGTATCTGATGCGGCACGCGATGCACTGTTGCTTTGGCTCGAACATCGCGGGCCATTCATTGCGGGTGGTGAATCCGAAGAGCCGTCAAAGCAGGGACCGGCTAGGGAACTGTCGGGCTCCAGCTCGGGCGACAGGGTCTTCGTGAACTTGCGAGGAAATCCCATAACACCCCGAGATGTACGAAGAATTATCGATAGGCGTTCTCTAGGTCCAACGCACCCTCATGCGCTCCGACATACCTTCGCGACTCATCTCTTGGATGGCGGTGCCGATCTAAGAGCTGTGCAGGAGTTGCTCGGACACGCTGACCTGAGCACTACACAGATCTACACCCATGTCAGCAAAGAGCACTTACAACGGGTTCATCGGGCCACCCACCCGAGAGCTTGAATACGACGAAGATACGACACGACGAAGATACGACAAGGACGAACGTGGCAGACGAACGCCCCGATGTGCAGCCCCTCTGGGATGCCTACAAGGTCAAAGAACAACCCAAGGCACGAGATCAACTGATCGTGCACTACTCGCCGTTGGTCAAGTATGTCGCGGGCCGCGTGGCTGTTGGTCTTCCGCAGAACGTCGAACAGTCTGATTTGGTCAGCTATGGCATGTTCGGGCTTATCGACGCGATCGAAAAGTTCGACCTTGAACGTGGCTACAAGTTTGAGACCTATGCCATCTCGCGGATCAAGGGTGCAATTCTTGATGAGCTCCGCTCGATCGACTGGGTGCCGCGATCGGTGCGTGCGAAGGCGCGCAACCTAGAGAAGTCGTTTAGCCGACTTGAAGCCAAACTGCACCGGGCTCCGACCGAAGAAGAACTCGCCGCCGATTTGCGGATAACCCTTGACCAGCTCCAGACGATCATGGGGCAGATTTCTTTCGTCGGAATCGTGGCCTTGGATGAAATGTTGTCGTCAAGCGGCGACCGCGGAGAAACGCTTACCTTGGGCGACACCATCGCCGATGCCGACGCAGGGCCAGTAGGCCAGTACGAAGTAGAAGAGATGCGTTCACTTCTTGCGGAGTCGATCAACCGTATGAACGAGCGCGAAAAGATGGTGCTGACCCTCTATTACTATGAAGGTCTTACGCTCGCAGAGATTGGCGATGTGTTGGGCGTGACCGAGAGTCGGGTCTGCCAGATTCACACCAAGGCTGTCCTGCAGCTGCGGTCGAGAATGACGGCAACCGATCGCGAACCGGTTCGCTAATAGGCCTGGCAAAGAAATTCTCTAAAGCTGACTCCGCGCCGGAGTAGCATCGATGGCCATGTCTGAAGCGGCGGCCCATCCAGATTTTGAGATCGAGCAGGCGTACCTCCACGCAGCGCGCCGGTCGCTCGAGTCGATGCAGCAGCGGGCCGAAGAGACGCTTGAGTTTGGCGAGCGAGCGGTTCGCGAAGAGAACACCGCCGAGGCCAGAATCGCTCGAGCGCACCTAGCCGATCGCGCCGCTTCGCTCGAACTTGGTGCGGCGACCCTGTGTTTCGGGCGTATCGACGAAGACCCACTTGTTTCCGATGGTGATTGTTGGTACGTCGGTCGTCGCCACATCGAGAACGCCGACACCGAACCGGTGGTTGTCGACTGGCGCGTGCCAGTAGCTATCCCGTTTTACCGAGCTACCGCTGCTGACGCGCAGGGCTTGGCGCTCCGACGCAGGTTCACCTGCGAGGCCGACACCTTGCTCGCGATTTTCGACGAGCACCTCGATGATCCCGAATCGGTCGTTGGCGCCGGACTCCCGGATCCGCTTCTGGCCGAGATCGAAAGGTCTCGCACGGGAGAGATGGCCGACATCGTCGCTACGATTGCTGCGGAACAAGACGAGATCATTCGTGCACCGCTGGCCGAGTGTTTGATCGTGCAGGGCGGCCCTGGAACTGGCAAGACTGCCGTTGGCTTGCATAGAGCGGCCTTCTTGCTGTTTGAACACCGTGAGGAGCTCAGCTCGAGTCGGGTGCTTGTTGTTGGACCCAACCGCATGTTTCTGAACTACGTGGGCAATGTCTTGCCGTCGCTGGGTGAGACCGCGGTAACCCAGTCGACGGTGCAATCGTTGCTCGACGTGAAGTACCGACTGCGGGGCAAAGATTCGCTTGCCTGTCATGTGCTGAAGGGCGATCTTCGAATGTCGCAGGTGTTGCGTAGAGCGGCGCTCGACAAATTGAGAGCACCTACCGAAGACGTGCGATTGCCGGTGGGGGCGCGCACCGTGACCCTTCGTCCCGAGCAGATAGCGGAGGCTCAGCAAGATGCGGCGAGTAGAGATATGGCCCTCAACGACGCCCGCCGGATCTTCAGTCAACTTCTGCTCCGCGAGGTCAAGCAAGAACTCGTCGCCCGCGAGTTGGGCGAGTTGCAGGTGGATGAGACAGTTGGCGCGGTTCGATCGAGTGCCGATTTCAAGAAACTGGTGGCACGAACGTGGCCGACGCTTGGGGCGGTGACGCTGGTGCAATCGGTGTTGAGCAATAAAGCATTGTTGGCGCGTGCGTCTTCGGGGCTTCTCGATGATGAAGAGCGGCGTCTTTTGCACCGATCGGCAGCGAGGAAGGGCGAGCCCGACAAGTGGACTGTCGCTGACCTTGCCTTGCTTGACGAGGCGCAGGAACTTTGTGGGGGAGTGGCAACCCAGTATGGCCATGTGGTGGTCGACGAAGCTCAGGATCTCAGTGCGATGGCCCTGCGCGTTGTGGGGCGCCGAGCGCGCAAGGGGTCGATAACGATCCTCGGCGATATCGCACAAGCCACCGCACCCGGCGCTCAGGAAAGTTGGGACGACGTGGTGACGGCTTTGGGGATCGACGTCGCCGAAACAGCGGTGCGTCGAGCCGAGCTCACGGTTGGATACCGTGTTCCTGGACCAATTCTCGACTATGCAAACGCGCTCTTGCCGATCACGGCGCCAGACATCACACCTTCGACATCGGTGCGCCATGCGGGGCCGGGGCCCACGATTGCGTTCGCAAAGGTTGACGAACGGGCTGCGGTAGTGGCCGAGGCTGTTGCGTCAAGCGCCGAAGCGTTTCGTACTACTGGAGTGATCGCTGCGGCGAGCGAACTCGATGCGCTACTCGAGGCACTGCGCGAGGCGGGCCTTGAGGCGGTCGACACCAGAACGTCAGAGGCGTTGGGTGCGACCATTTCGGTTGTGGACGCCACGGCTGCCAAGGGCCTCGAGTTCGACTCGGTGGTTGTGGTTGAGCCGGCGGCTTTGAGCGAGCTGCCAAACGGACTTCGGCTGTTGTACGTGGCCCTCACTCGCGCCGTGCAGCGATTGACGATCGTGCACTCGGCAGAACTTCCCGCTCCTCTGTAGTACGCTCTACGGGGTAACTCACCGACTTTCCCGTCGAAGGTAACGAAGCACTGCCAAGACTTGGCGTACGCGTCACAGCTGGTCGATGTCTTCGTCGTTGTACCTGTTGGGCCAGTGCAGGCTGGTTCTGGCTAGTTCTGGAAAGTTGTTCTTGATGATGAAGTTGCTTGGTCTTTTGCTGGTTGTTGGTGCCCTGTCGATGCCGCATCTGCCTCCTGTCGGGTCGCCGGTAAGCGATCCGTACCGGCCCCCGGCTTCGGCGTATGGCACAGGCAATCGTGGTATCGAGTACGACACGGCTTCGGGCGAGCCCGTGCGAGCCTCCGCCGACGGTATTGTTGCGTTCTCCGGCACTATCGGCTCGTCGCAGTACGTCAGCATTGATCACGGTGAGAGTTCGGGAGGCGCAGGTCTTCGAACGACGTACTCGTTTCTTTCCTCTCGAGTCGTCAGCAGGGGAGAAGCGGTTCGCCAGGGTGACGTGGTCGGCTTTGCTGGCGAGCGGTTCCATTTCGGGGCCAAGCGCAACGGTGTGTACCTCGACCCGAACACCTTGTTCGGAGAACTGCGCACCGAGGTGCGCTTGGTGAGCGCGAACTGACGGCGGGACCCGGCTGCGATGCCGCACGCACGCACGTGTGGAGACCCGGGAAACTTGGCAAGGAAAACCCGCCCCCAAGAGGGCACCCGGCGTTGTGGGGGTTAGACTCACATGCTGGTCAAACGTTGGCCGCTGCCCGCGTTCGGGCATTCGTCTACTTCACTCACTACGTTGCGGTAACCCACGGTCGCCGAAGGCGCCACCCGCATCGTCAACAACCGCTGGGAAGGACACAGCTATGGCTGTTGTAACCATCAAAGACCTGCTTGACGCAGGCGTGCACTTCGGACACCAAACTCGTCGTTGGAACCCGAAAATGAAGCGTTTCCTGCACGGAGAACGCAACGGCATCTACATCATCGACCTGCACCAGACGCTGCAGCGTCTTGCTGTGGCTTATGAGTTCGTGCGCGACCTCGTTGCTGATGGCGGCACGGTGCTGTTTGTCGGCACCAAGAAGCAGGCGCAAGACAGTGTCCAGAGCTACGCCGAACGCTCGAACATGCCGTACATCAACGAACGCTGGTTGGGTGGAATGCTCACCAACTACGAAACGATGAACAAGCGCGTCGCCAAGATGAAGGAATATCAGCGCATGCGCGACTCGGGTGAGTTCGAGGCCATGCCAAAGAAAGAAGCCCTCCTCATCAACCGCGAGCTGACGAAGCTCGAAAAGAACCTCTTTGGTATCCGCAACATGGAAAAGCTTCCACAAGCGGTGTTTATTCTTGACACCAAGAAGGAAAGCATTGCGGTGACCGAAGCGAACAAGCTCGGTATTCCAATCATTGCGGTTGTCGATACCAACTGCGACCCGGACCTGGTGAAGTACGTCATCCCCGGTAACGACGATGCGATTCGCTCGGGTGACCTGATGGCTCGAATCATCAGCGAAGCAGTGATCGAGGGGCGCTTCATCGCCTCGAAGAAGAACCCCCAGATCGCCGACGCACCGGTCACGCTCACCGCCGAACAGCAAGCTGCGAAGGATGCTGCTCAGGTCGAAGCCCGCGCCGCCGCTACCGCCGCTGCCGCCGAACGCGAAGCACGCATCGCAGCCGACGCTGCTGCTGCTCCTGCTCCTGCTCCGGTTGCTGAGGCGCCTGTTGCGCCTGCACCTGCTGCACCAGTTGCTGAAGTACCTGCTGCACCAGTTGCTGAAGCACCCGCTGCTCCGGTTGCCGAAGCGCCCGCCGCCGAGGCTCCTGCTGCTACCGACGCAGACCAGGCGACTGCTGACGCAATCGCCCGCGCCGAAGCTGCTCAGGCTGAGGCAATTGCAAACGCAAAAGCCGCAGCTGAAGCTGCGAATCAGGAAAGCTGAACCTCACTATCAATGGCTGATATTTCCGCAAAAGACGTAAAGGCACTCCGCGACGCCACCGGCGCCGGAATGATGGATGCCAAGAAGGCCCTTGTTGCCGCCGATGGCGACATGGAAGCCGCAAAGCAGGCGCTTCGCGAGAAGGGTTTGGCCAAGGCCGACTCACGCGGCGACCGCGAGAACATGGAAGGCGCAGTCGCCGTAGTTGGCGATGCCTCGAGAGCTGCAATGGTGCACGTAAAGTGCGAAACCGACTTCTCGGCAAAGTCCGAGGGCTTCGTTGCCTTTGTGAACAAACTCGCCGCAGCAGTGCTGGCCGATGGCCCCGAGGCTGCACAGTCAGCGCTTGGCAGCGAGCTCGAAGATCTCAAACTTCTTCTCAAAGAAAACATCGAGGTTGGTCTCGCCGAGGTCGTCGAAGCTGGCGACGGGAATCTTCTCGATACCTACGTACACATGCAGGAAGGCCGCGGCAAGAACGCGGTTGTGGTCGAGGGCTCCGGCATCGACGCCGACACGCTCCACCAGGTCGCGTTACATGTCGCCTTCGCAAAGCCACAGTTCCTCTCTCGCGAGCAAGTTTCACCAGACGAGGTCGAAGCCGAGCGGGCCAACCTTCTCGAGATCACCAAGGCCGAAGGCAAACCCGAACAAGCGTGGGAGAAGATCGTTGACGGTCGTCTTTCTGGCTGGTTCGGCGAGCGCGTTTTGCTCGATCAGGGTCTCCACGGTGACAAAGTCAGTGTGGGTGACACGATTGGTTCTGGCGAGATCGTACGTTTCGTGCAGGCGTTTACCGGCGCTTAAGCCGCTCGCGCTGCTTCGCTAGCGTGCTACATCCTACTGAAGTCAGGCCGATGGGCTAGGTAGCCCCTTGGCGCCCCCGTTCGACTACCGACCCCAACCAGGAGCCCCCCATGGAGATCGACAACCCAATCACGCCCGGCACCCGAACCTCTAGGTGGAAACGTGTCCTGCTGAAGGTTTCTGGCGAAGCGTTCGCCGGTAAGGCCGGGTATGGCGTCGACGCCGATGTTGTTGCAAAGATTGCTCATGACATCGTGGAGCTTCGTAAAGAGTTCGACGTCGACATCGCCGTGGTTGTTGGCGGTGGCAACATCTGGCGAGGCATGACTGGCGCTGGCGCCGGCATGGACCGGGCCCAGGCCGATTACATGGGAATGCTCGCCACCATCATCAACTCGCTTGCCCTGCAGGGCGCCATGGAACACCTCGGTCAGCCAACCCGCGTGCAAACCGCGATCGGCATGCAGCGAGTTGCCGAGCCCTATATTCGCCGCAAGGCAATGCGTCACCTCGAAAAGGGTCGAGTGGTCATCTTCGGTGGCGGAACCGGCAACCCGTTCTTCACCACCGATAGCGCTGCGGCACTGCGAGCCGTCGAGGTCGAAGCCGACGTTGTTCTCAAAGGAACTCACTCGGGAATCGACGGGATCTACACTGCAGATCCAAAACTCGACCCAACGGCCACCAAAATCGATAACGTTTCACATCAGGACGTGTTGCAGCAGGGTCTGAAAGTTATGGATTCGACCGCTATCGCTCTGTGTATGGATAACGAACTTCCCATCGTGGTGTTCGACTTGTTGGGTGAAGGTAACGCACGATCCCTCCTTGCGGGCGAAGCGGTGGGTACTCTAGTGAGCTAATTCTGCCTGGAGGGCATCTCGTTGAGTAACGAACTAGTTGAGCTGGTGCTTGAAGAAGCCGCAGACAAGATGTCCAACGTCCTTGCCTATGCCAGATCTGAGTTCTCGGGCGTCCGCACAGGGCGGGCAAACCCGGCATTGATCGAACGTTTGACTGTCGAGGCGTACGGTGTTGAGAACAAGCTCCAGGAGCTTGCCGGGTTCTCCGTGCCCGAGGCACGGCAGCTGCTCGTGACGCCGTTTGATCCGCAAAACCTCGAAGCGATCGAGAAGTCGATCATGAATGCGGGCCTTGGGCTGACACCCAGCAATGACGGACGCATGATTCGCCTGTCGTTTCCGGCGCTCACCGAAGAGCGTCGTAACGAGTTGGTGAAGGTAGTGAACGGTATGTCGGAGGACGCTCGCAATAAGATGCGTGGTGTGCGACGAGACGGCCGTAAAGACCTAGAGGGTCTCGAGAAGGAGGGTGGCATCTCCGAAGATGAAATCACCCGAGCGCAAGCCCAACTCGATGATCTGATTCATAAAAAGGAAGCCGAGATCGAATCGGCTCGCGAAGCCAAAGAGAACGAACTGCGTGAAATCTGACCACGCACCAGGAGGATCTTCTGTGAGTAACGATTCCGACCAGTTCGATGTGGACGATGATCAGTTCGATGGGATCCGCCTCATCGGCGGCGACTCCATCGACGACGAGATCGAACCAGGCGACAGCATTTTTGGTGGTGACTCTGTTTTTGCCGACGACGGTGACGACCTGTTGCCCTGGGATGAACCTGCCGTCGTCACACCGCAAGCGACAGCTCCTGCCGCCTTTGAGGCGATTGGTGATGACGACGTCTTTGCCGACGATGAGATATTTGCCGACGATGGTGACGACCTCGTCGCTGTCGTTCCCGCCGACGACGATGACCTTGAGGTGTGGTCGTCACTTGGCAGAGACGACCCGCAGTGGGACACGGGGTCTGGCGATGCTGTGGCCGCTCCGGTGGTTGGCGACGTCGATGGTCAACTCGGCGAAGACTTCTTCGGCTTTGACGACGACGAGATCGATGAGCTTCCCGCACTAGGCAACGAACCATCAGACTTCGACCCACCACTCTTGCCACCGGGCAACGCATCGGTTGCTGCGCCGGTAGCTGCTGCTGCGCCAGAGTTTGAGGCGGCGGCGCCGACCCGTCAAGCTGAAATGGTGCAGCCCCCAGAACGAAACATGGGCATGGCGGTTGCGACCGGCATCGGCATGGTTGTGCTCTTTTTGGTCGCGTTGTGGCTGGGCCCGCTCGTCGCAACAATTCTTGTAGCGATCATCGTTGGTCTTTCGACTGCTGAATTCTTCAATGCTCTTCGGGCGCCTGGGTTCCAGCCTGCGGTGCTGCTCGGCCTCGTCGCTTCGGTCAGTCTTGTGCTTTCGGCCTATTGGCGAGGCGAGTCGGCGATTCCGCTGGTGCTCTTTCTCACGGTTGCTTTTGGCATGCTCTGGTACTTAACCGGTGTCGGAACTGATCGGCCGGTGATGAACCTCGGCGTGACGTTCCTCGGTGTGCTCTGGATTGGTTTCCTCGGCAGTTTCGCTGGGCTGATGTTGAAGGTGCCAAGCGATGGTGTGGGCCTCATGCTCAGCGCTGTGGCGGTTACCGCCGGCCATGACATTGGTGCACTGCTGATCGGCCGTGCCGCTGGTCGGTCGCCACTGTCGTCTGCGAGCCCGAACAAGACCGTCGAAGGCTTGGTCGGCGGCGCGCTATTTGCGGTGGTTGCCGCATTGCTGTTGTTCTTGTTCGATGTTGAACCCTTCGCCGGAAACGGCCCGGCTTCGATGCCCGAGAGCGGCGGGTTCTTTGCCGTGCTGCTGCTGGGCGTCGTTGCAGCGATCGCTGCGCCGCTCGGCGACCTGGTGCAGTCACTGCTGAAACGCGATCTGGGCATCAAAGACATGGGAACAATTCTTCCTGGCCATGGCGGACTCCTCGACCGCTTTGATGCGTTGCTCTTCGTGCTTCCCGCCACCTACTACCTGGCTCGGATGATTCTCTACTAGCGAGTCCGCTGCTCTGGGGCGTTCGAAGAATCACCCCGGAGCTGACAAGGGTCGGCCAGAGCGCTCGCCTACGCTGAACAAGTGACACAAACCGCAGTTGCAGTTCTCGGTTCGACCGGGTCAATTGGTACCCAGACCCTCGACATCGTGCGCGAGCGGCCAGACGACTATCGCGTCGACGTTCTCGGGGCTGGTAGCTCGGTCGACGCGCTAGCCGAGCAGGCACAGGAGTTTCGCCCCGAGGTCGTCGCGATCGCCGACGAATCGCTGGCGCCCGCTCTGAAAGCACTGTTGCCAACTGGCACCGAAGTCGTCGCCGGACCTGGGTCGCTCGGATCGGTCAGCGGCTCCTCAGAGATCGTGATCAACGGTGTGGTCGGCTTCGCCGGGCTCGAGGTGACTATGGCTGCGCTTAGTAACGGACGCCGCCTCGGTTTAGCCAACAAAGAATCATTGATCGCTGCGGGCCCAGTGGTCGCAACGGTGCGCGAAACACCAGGGGCCGAACTGCTACCCGTCGATAGCGAGCACTGCGCGTTGCACCAGTGTTTACGGGCCAACGACGAACCGGGCCGGGTGGCCAAACTGGTGCTTACCGCTAGCGGCGGCCCCTTTCGCGGGCGCTCTGCGGCCGATCTTGCCACGGTGACTATCGACGATGCCCTTGCTCACCCGACCTGGAGCATGGGGCCAAAGATCACCGTCGATTCGTCGACGCTCATGAACAAGGGCCTTGAGGTGATCGAGGCGCACGAACTGTATGGCACCAGCTACGACGACATCGACGTGGTGGTGCACCAACAGTCGGTGGTGCATTCGATGGTGACCTTCAGCGACGGCGCAACCATTGCCCAGCTTTCGTTGCCCGACATGCGGCTTTGTATCGGGTATGCACTTGCCTATCCCGATCGCCTCGATATCGCGTATGGCGACATCGATTGGGCCACGATGAGCCGTCTTGACTTCGAACCACCCGATCGCGCAGCGTTTCCGTGCCTCGATCTTGCGTACGAGGCTGGTCGCGCGGGCCAAACGGCGCCTGCCTGGTTGAGCGCGGCTAACGAAATCGCTGTCGAGGCATTCCTCGGCGGGCTAATGGGGTGGTCCAGCATCGCCGATGTAGTGAAGGAAGCCCTCGATCAGTACCCGGGAACACCAGCGACATCTCTCGACGTTGTCCTTGAAACCGATGCGGAGGCCCGAAGGGTCGCCGAGGCCATTGTTTCACGGCGCATCTCTTCTTCAAACACCTGACTTCAGAGAAACACATGACGAACACACTCGAACCTCACGAAGTAGCCGACCATCCAAACCCCGATACCTCGCGTTCAGCAACGAGCCTGCTTGAGGGCAGTGGTGAGCCATCAGAGGACGGCACCGGCATCGTCGGGCTTGTGCTTCTGGTTGGCGGCTTGCTGTTTCTCGGATTCCAATTCGGCTGGAACATCCTTTGGGTTATCGGCGCATTGCTTGGCATGATTTTTCTGCACGAGCTCGGCCACTTCGTCACGGCCAAGTGGGCGGGGATGCAAGTGACGCAGTTCTTCTTGTTCTTCGGCCCACGCATTTGGTCGTTTCGACGAGGAGAAACCGAGTACGGAATCCGGGCGATTCCGCTTGGCGCGTTTGTGAAGATCACCGGCATGAGCAATGTCGAACCCGTCGACCCCGCAATCGAGTCGCGGACGTACCGGCAGAAGTCCTATCTCCGCCGCATGTCGGTGGCAGTCGCGGGTTCGACGATGCATTTTCTGCTGGCTCTCGGCCTGATCTTTGCGCTCCTAGTGACCGAAGGGCCGCTGTGGGACGACGCTGGCCCACCTCCGGTCGTCGGATCACTCAGTGCAGAGGGCGGTGCTCTCGCCGCCGGTGTGCAGCCCGGCGATGTCATCGTTTCTGTCGACGGCGTCGATATTCCGCTTTGGGACGACCTTGGGCCCACCATCAGCGACCTCGGAAGCAAGACGGTGCCTGTTGTTGTCGATCGTGGTGGCGAGCTGATCGAGCTCACCGCAACGTTTGGCGAACGGCTGACCGAAGAGGGAGCGAACGCCATCGATGGTGCTCTCACCGGCGAACGCATCCTCGCGGTCGAGGGGCAGCCACTGTCGAGTTTTGCCGAGTTTGTTGCTCTTACGGCTGGTCGCGAGGGCGAACAGATTGAAGTAACCCTCGACCTGCTCACCGAAGAACCGCTCACCACCAATATCGAAATCACCGGCCGTCTCGTCGACGGCGCCACTCGCGGTTTCTTCGGCGTCGGGCTTGATCCCGATGCCGATACGGTCGATTCGATCGGCGTGGGCTCGGCTCTGGCTCGTACGATCCCCGAATTCGGTCAGCTGCTGTGGAGCAGCACCAAGGCAATTGCGACCACGCTTTGGCCACCGAACCTGTTCGGCATGTTTGCCGACGCAATCGCCCCTAGCGCGGATGTAAACATCGGCCCGCTCGATCTGCAACGCCTCGAAGAGTTCGAACAGATCGACCCCAACCGACTCTTGTCGCCGGTTGGTGCGGTGAACGTTGGCAATCAGGCCTTTAATGCCGGCTGGGCAAGCTTTGGGTTGTTCTTCTTGTCGATCAATATGTTCATCGGC
This sequence comes from uncultured Acidimicrobiales bacterium, assembly GCA_938015295.1. GTDB lineage: Bacteria > Actinomycetota > Acidimicrobiia > Acidimicrobiales > SHLQ01 > CALLQB01. The sequence goes on along the minus strand of CALLQB010000010.1, from coordinate 20,135 downwards.
GTGTTCAACCTGACACCGATGCTTCCCTTTGATGGCGGTCACGTGATCATTGGCACCTACGAGGCAATTCGCTCACGGATGAAGGGCGTGCGACATTTCGCTGATGTCACCAAGTTGTTGCCGCTCACCTATGGCGTCTTCGCGGTGCTGCTCGGAATTTTCGTACTCGGGCTCTATCTCGACATATCCAACCCAATCACGTTCTAGGCTGAGCGAACGCTACCCGGAGGCCGTCCTATGAAGCTGCAGTGGAACCTTCCGCTGTCATCGGACGGCATCGAAACCTCCCTTGGCGACGGCACGGTAGTGCGTATTCGGCCGATCACTGTCGACGACGGACCGGCGCTCGACGCCGCGTTCAAACGTATGTCCACCCGTTCGAGATATTTGCGGTTCTTTACGATCCGTGAGGAGCTCGGCGAGTCGTTGTTGTCGGCGTTCACCGATATCGATCATCAGTTGCACCGAGCCTGGGTTGTGATCGATCCGTCTGCTGCGTCAGATATCGAAGGCGAAGAGGAGGGGCGGGGAATCGCTGTTGCACGGTTGATCGGTGCGGCCGATACGCCGGGCATCGCCGAAGCCTCGTTGGCGGTGACCGACGATTATCAGCAGCGGGGCGCCGGAAGACTGTTGCTCGAACTGTTAGTGAGCACTGCCGCGATTGCCGGCGTCGAAAAGCTTCGGTTCGAGACCCTCTGGGAGAATCGGGGTATGCGTCGACTACTCGGCACCTTGGAGGCCACGCAGAACAAGGCGTTGAGCGATTCGTCGGTGCTGACCTATGACTTGCCGATACGTGCGTCAGCGGACGAAACGGTGGGTGCGTTGTATGAAATTCTCCGCTGGATCGCGGCCAGCGAAGAAGGCGAAGTTGCCGAATCGAACGACGACTGAGGACTTGCTAGCGGGTTTCGAATTTTCTCAGCACGGTGCTGCCGTTGTTGCCAGCCGCATCGGTGGGTTTCGCATATACGGTCCAACGACCGGCCGGAAAGGTCAACGTTGTTGACCAGCTGCTGCTGGGTCCGTTGCTCGCTACGTTTGCCGCTATCGCCTGCCAGCCGCCAACTGTTCCGTCGGCCCGCAGCCATTGGCCGGTGCTGCGGTTTCTTACCGTGATGCGAACCTTCGAGACGGCGACATTGTCGTCGGTGAGGCCAGCGAGGGTGATGGTTCCGGTGTTGAGCACCTGACCCTCGGTCGGGTTGGTGAATCGCACGGCCGGCGGGGTGGTGTCGGGTCCGTCGGGCACCGTGGTAGATGTGGTGGTCGTCGATGTCGTCGATGTCGTCGTGGATGTAGTTGTGGTCGATGAAGTGGTTGGCGGCGAGGTCGTCGATGTTGTCGTGGTCGGAGCAGGGCCTCCGACGACCGGGAACAGGCCGGCTCGGCCAGTGAATGTTCCGCCAAGCGTGCTGCCGTCTTGTCCGACAAGGAGCCCCGAGTCGATCACCTCAAGTGCTTGGATTCCTTTGAAGGCATTCGAACCTGGATTCCAATCGAGGGCGTGGCCGTCAACGGGGTCGAGAGCAGCCAGCTGATTTCGAGGTGTCACCAGATCGCCGAGCACGACCTGTGCGTTGCGGAAACAATCGTAAACAGTGTCGGTATCGCCGGGCCACGGGTCGGGTGCTAGCTGGCTTTCGGTGTAGCAGAAGTGGCCACCGATGTAGACGGCGGTATCGGAGATCCCCACCGAGTACGTACTGTCGTGGTTTCGGGTAATCCAGTCAGGCATCGCGTTGCTGCCCGACGATGTCGCCCAGCGAATAGCGGTGTCACAAACCGGCGGTCGGTCGTTTCCGGCGCCTACCACGACGAAGTAACTGCCATCAGGGCTGAATTCTGCGTCGCGAAGTCGAAGCGCACCCGAAGAGCAGCGGCTGTAGTTGTCGCGGTACAACCCGGTCTGCCAGTCGTCGAGCACATCGACTGCACCTGCGATGTCGAACAACGCGACCCCGACGCGATCTTGCCCGCCAACGGTGAGGCCACTGTGGGCGACTAGTAGTCGGTTGCCGTCTGGAGAAATGTCGAGCGCCCGCACCGATAACGCACCGCCCCCGCCGATCCCTGTGGCGACCGGAAAGTTGAAGTTCTGGTCGACGGCGCCGGTGGCCTCGTGTACCGACGCAAGGCGTTCGCGGGCGACACCGTTGACCTTCCTGAAGCTGCCACCTAGGTAAACACGGTCGCCGCGAACGGCAATGGTCTTCACGGCAGCGGTCGCGTTTGCCGTGAACGAGGTAATGAGGTCGCCCGCTGCGTTCAGTTTCGCCACCTTGCTGCGCGCTACGCCGTCGACTTGGTTGAAGGCGCCGCCGATGAAGAGGTATTGCTGGTTGTCGCTTGCCGCGACCGCTTCGACTTGCCGGTCGATGAACGGCCGAAACCCCGTGTCGAAGGCGCCGGTGTCGAGAAAGTAGGCAGCGAGGTAGGCCTGGTCGACAATTTGGCCATTCGGTAGCTGAACCTGGGTGAAGGATCCACCCATGATGATGCGGTTGCCGACTTGGCGAATGTCCCAGACATCGCCGTTGAGCGGTCGGGGAGTGTCGGTGCGGGGCTGCTCGCTGACGAGCCGGCCCTGATGGCTTGCTGCAGCTGACACCGCATCGTCGGTGCTCAGCAGTGACACGCTGGTCAGCACCAGTGCGGCAATGACGAGGAGTCGCAGGGCCGTCGATGCCGGGGTTCGGTTGACGCGTGTGGTGGGGTACATGCGCGAAAGCCTACTTTCCTACTTTTCGGCATATGACATCTGCTTCCGTGAATTTTGTGTACTTCAGGGGGTGTTGCGTGCTGCGCAGGTGTGTCTGCATCGAATGTGCATCATTCCTGCATGCGAAATCGGCCCAACGAAGTACCGTTGAGGTGTGGACGTAACCGCTTCTTTCCCTCGCCGTAAAACTCGTCAGATCATGGTCGGTAATGTGCCTGTAGGCGGTGACGCGCCAATCACTGTGCAATCGATGACCGACACGAAGACCGCCGACGTCGAAGGCACGCTGAAGCAGATCTACGCGCTCGCCGCGGCTGGCGCCGACATCGTCCGTTGCACGTGTAACGAACCGGAGGCCGCCGAGGGCTTGGCCCAGATCGTTCCTCGTTCGCCGGTGCCGATCGTCGCCGACATCCATCATCAATACAAGCGCGCGCTCGACGCCCTCGACGCCGGCGTAGCTTGTCTTCGCCTCAATCCCGGCAATATTCGCAAACCCGAGCACATCAAACTTGTGGCGTCCGAGGCTCGCGATCGTGGGGTGCCGATTCGCATTGGTGTCAATGGCGGTTCGCTCGACAAGGACATCCGCGAAAAGTACGGCGACAAGGTCACCCCTGAAGCCATGGTCGAATCGGCGCTTCGAGAGCTCGCCTACTTCGATGAAGTTGGTTTCGACAACGTCAAGATCTCGGTCAAAGCATCGAGTGTTCCGCTGATGATCGAGGCCTACCGGCAGCTCTCGGAGGTCACCGACGCGCCGTTGCATCTTGGTGTGACCGAAGCCGGACCTCCGCCGAATGGTCTGGTCAAGGCAACCGCAGGCATCGCTACGTTGCTTGCTGAAGGGATTGGCGACACCATCCGGTACTCGCTGACCTCGGACCCGATCGATGAGGTGCGAGCGGGCCGCCAACTGCTCGAAAGCCTCGGCTTGCGTGAACGAAAGAACGTCGACCTCATCGCCTGCCCCAGTTGCGGACGGGCCGAGATCGATGTCTATGCGGTTGCCCAGCAAGCACTCGAAGCGTTCGGCGAACGCGAGCTGCCTCTCCAGGTCGCGGTCATGGGTTGTGTAGTGAACGGACCGGGCGAAGCAGGCGATGCCGACCTTGGTATCGCTGCGGGAAACAAACGTGGGCATCTGTTCATCAAGGGCGTCAACGCCGCCGTGGTGCCCGAAGACGAGATGGTCGACACGTTGGTCGAGTGGGCGACGATCATTGCCGACGAAGGCATCGACGCCGCCTTGGCCAAGGTCGATGTCGACAAGGCAGCTCGCGAGGCCGAAAAGGACCGGCAGCTCCTGTTACAGGAGCAAGGCGACGACGCGAATCATGCTGGCGCCCGGGTCGAACTCATGCGCAAGCGCACCTGACCGTCGCGTGGCTCGTTCGGTCTCGGTGCCGGTCGCGGTTGCAACGAGCGGCAACCTCCCGCTTGTGTCTCCGCTGTCTGGTTCGCCCGCAGTTGGCTTCGAAGCCTTGCAGTACCGGCTTGAAGGTCTCGGGTTTTGGTGGGCGCTGCTGTTTTTCGGTCCGCCGGGTTGGGTCGCGCTCGCGTTGATTGCTCGGGTGAAGGGCGGGGTAGTGGTGAAGGTGCCGCTCGCCGAAAGTGAACTACGCCGCATCTCTTGGCTGCAGGAGGCGCGTGGTCGTGGCGTGTGGGGGGCGGTTGGCTTCGGTGTGCTTGCTCTTATTGCTCGCTCGTTTGTTCCGCTAGCGGTGGTGTGTGGTGTTGGCGCGGTGCTCTGTGTTGTTGTTGCGGTGTATTCCCTTATTGTCTTGCCGTGGATTCGTCCGTCGATTCATGTTGATCTGCTCGTGCGCAAGGTGACGTTTCTTGAAGCCGCCGACCAATTTGCCGACGCCGTCGAAGGAGTCGGGACCCCCACCTGATCCGAGGCTGTACTCGCAGAACTTTCTGGTAGAGTGGTCGCTGCGCAAATGTTCTCTGAGCTGGCGTGGGCTTTGGCCCACGCCATTGCTGTTTCTTAGCTGATTTGCCGATGCATCTGTCAGAACACCGAAACGCTCTTCATGCCTGTAGAGACGTTTCACCGAACGAACTACCGAGTACTACTGAGCACTACCGACCCGCCGGTTTTGAAAGGGGCGTCTGCAATGGGATCACTGAACACCGTCGATACGGTCCGTGCGATTGCAGACGAGCATGCTCCCACGTTCGACCTTGAAGTATTTGATGTCGAGTTCTCCGGTGGCCTTTTGCGCGTCACCGCCGATCGGCTCGACAAACCCGATCCCAAAGCTGGCGCCGCGTTGTCAATGTTGCAGAAGCTTTCTAAAAAGATCGCCTACGAAATCGAAGAACGCGACCTCATTGCGGGGGCCTTCACCCTCGAGGTCAGCTCCCCTGGTCTCGAGCGGAAACTCCGCACCGCGGATCACTTCCGCCGCTCGCTTGGCGAGACCGTCAAGATCAAAACGTTTCCCGGCGTCGACGGCGACCGGCGGGTCGAAGGGCAGCTCAGCGCGGCTACCGAAACAGCGATTACCGTGACCTCTCCTGAAGGGGAGGAGCGCACACTTGACATCAGCGATATCGCAAAAGCCACTACCGTTTTCGACTGGGGCCCCCAGGACAAGCCCGGCGGCGGCTCCTCGAAGAACTCGAAGAACAAGTCAGCAAAATCCAATCACGAGGGCAACGATCCGGAGGAAAGTCCCGGATCGCCTCAGCAGGAAACCAAAGAAAAGAGAGCGGCATCATGAATGCAGAAATGATGGAAGCGCTACAGGCGCTCGCCTCAGAAAAGGGCATTTCCGTCGACGCGTTGTTTGCGGCACTCGCCGACGCGCTTGAAACCGCCTACAAGCGTTCGCCAGACGCCCATCAGTTCTCCTGGGTCACGATCGATCCAGATTCGATGGATATCCGGGTGATGGCACAAGAACTCGACGACGACGGTGTGGCCTTCGGCGGCGAGATCGACGTCACACCAGACGACTTCGGTCGCATCGCCGCGCAAACCGCTCGTCAGGTTATGACGCAGCGCATCCGTGAAGCCGAGCGCGAGATGAAGTACGAGGAATACGCAGGTCGCGAGGGCGACATTGTCACCGGTATGATCCAGCAAACCGATTCTCGGTACACGCTGCTAGATCTCGGTCGGGTCGAAGCTTTGCTGCCTCAGGCCGAGCAGGTTCCCTACGAGCGGCCCGAACCGAACAGCCGTCTCAAGGCCTACATCGTCGAAGTTCGCAAGACCGCAAAGGGTCCGCAGATCGTCGTCAGTCGTACTCACCCCGGTTTGGTCAAACGCCTCTTTGAGCTTGAGGTGCCAGAAATTGCCGACGGCATCGTCGAAATCAAAGCCTGCGCCCGTGAACCAGGACATCGCACAAAGATCGCGGTCTACTCGAACGACGGCAACGTCGATCCGGTTGGCGCTTGCGTGGGCGCCCGCGGCGCCCGTGTCCGCATGGTGGTCAACGAACTTCGTGGTGAAAAGATCGACATCATCCCCTTCTCGGAGGATCTGCGTGACTTCATTATGAAGGCGCTCTCACCGGCGAAGGTCAAAGAGGTGCGAATCATCGAAGAGACCGGCACCGCTGAGGTCATCGTGCCTGACTACCAGCTGTCGCTGGCTATTGGCAAGGAAGGCCAGAACGCTCGGTTGGCGGCTCGCCTGACCGGCTGGCGTGTCGACATCAAGAGCGAAACCCAGCTTGCCGAAGAAGAAGCGTACGGTGCAGTTGACTGGGCAGCCGGTGAGTGGATCGTCAACGAAGAGACCGGTGAGCAGATGTGGCAGCCAGCTGATGGCAGCCCGGCGATCAGCGTTGAAGAATGGAACGAACTTTCGGCAGCTGCCGAAGGCGACGCAGTCGATGATGGCGCCGAAGATGCCGCCGACACCGGCGAGGATTCTGGCGACGAACCGGCCGCAGCCGCTGAGCAGGAGTAATAAAGAGGAATATCTGGACTGGTGCAGGTAGCCTGCATTGGTCTGCATCATGCCGTGATGTTCACGAGGCGCGCCTCGCCCGAGCACGTAGTGACGGTGAGATCATGACAGTATGAACCGCATTGGGTACGTGCGCCCGCCGCACTATCCGTTTTCGCACCCCGAGCGAAACACATTCGAAGGACTGAGAATACAAACCGTTGGCAGCTAAGATCCGCGTATACGAATTGGCCCGAGAACTAGGCCTGACAAATGCAGAGTGTCTTGACCTCTGTGAGTCTCTAGGAATCGGTGTGAAAAGTCATTCCTCCAGTATGGAGGATGCGCACGCGGACCGCGCCCGCCGCAAGGCCGAGCGCGAAGGTCTTATTCGCGACGAACAGCCCGAGGACGAAAAGGCCAAGGCCAAGCGGGAAGCGGCGGAGAAGAAGGCTGCAGCTCAGGCCGAGAAGGACGCTAAGAAAGCGGCGAAAGAAGCAGAGGCCGCGGCAAAACTCGAGGCCGAAGCCGCAGCAGCGGCAGCCGCCGAGCGTGCCGAGTCTGAAGCTGCGGCCGCAGCTGCAAAGGCCGCGGCCGATGCAGCGGCCGCTGAGCAAGCAGCGGCAGCGCCCGCGCCGACACCTACGCCCCCTGTCGAAGCGCCAGCACCAACCCCGCCGGCGCCCGCAGCCCCAGCGCCGGCTCCTGTTGCAGCTGCGCCTCCACCGGCGCCAGTTGCCGAACCTCCAGCTCCTGTTCCAGCTCCTGCTCCGGCACCAGCCCCCGAGCCAGCACCGACGCCAAAGCGTGTGATCTCTTCAAGTGGCAGCAAGGCCCCTCGACCCCCAGCCGAAGCAGCGGCAGCGACGCCAGCACCTCCCACGCCGTCGGCACCGGTGAACGATATTGGCGCAAAGCCAACACCGCCTGCTCCCGCTCGCGCCGAAGCCCCGGCGACCCCACCAACGTCTTCTACCGGTCGGCCGATTCCGCCGCCGCCCGGCCCACCGCAATCTCGCACAGGCAAACCCATCCCTCCTCCGCCCGGCCGCGGTGGCCGCGGTCCTGCTCCTGCAGCACCCGGTCGCGGACCCCGTCCCGGAGGCTCTGGCGCTGGCGCGCCGCGTCCTGGTGGCGGCGGTGGCGGAGCACCCGGTGGCGGTGGCCCCGGTGGCGGTGCCGGTCGTCCTGGCGGTCGTCCTGGTGGCGGTCCCGGTCGTCGACCACCCCGTCGTCGCGGACGTCGTCGTCGCAACATCGAAGAACTCCAGCCGATGGACGCTCCGTCGTACACGCCGGTCGATGCAGCAGTGCCCGAGGGTGTTGTTGTGGTCGAACGTTCGTCCACGCCGCTCGACCTCGGTCCGAAGCTCAACCGCACCGCAGCCGACGTCGTTCGCTTCCTTATGCAACAGGGCGAGATGGTTACGGCTACGCAGTCGCTAACCGACGACATGATCGAACTCTTCGCTGCCGAAATTGGCGCCGAAATTCGGATGGTCGATCCTGGCGAAGAACAAGAAGTCGAACTTATGAAGCTCCTCGGAGCCGATGAGGACATCGATGTCGCCGATGCGCCGTCGCGTCCGCCGGTCATCACCATCATGGGGCACGTCGACCACGGTAAGACGCTGCTTCTCGATCGAATCCGCCAAACAAATGTGATCGATGGCGAAGCTGGAGGCATCACCCAGCACATCGGTGCATACCAGATTGAGCGCGACGGCACGAAGCTCACCTTCATCGACACGCCGGGCCACGAGGCCTTCACCGCCATGCGGATGCGTGGCGCCCAGGCAACCGACATTGTTGTACTTGTTGTTGCGGCCGATGACGGTGTCATGCCACAAACCATCGAGGCGCTTAACCACGCCAAGGCCGCTGAAGTGCCGATTGTGGTTGCGGTGAACAAGATCGACCGCGAAGGCTCCAACCCCGACCGCGTCTATCAAGAACTCGCCGAGCATGAACTCATTACCGAGGCATGGGGTGGCGACGTCATCACTGCTCAGGTTTCTGCGTTGCAAAGCCTAGGCATCGAGGAACTGATCGACGCCTTGATCCTCGTTTCGGAGGTCGAAGACCTCCGTGCATTGCCCGATGGGCAGTGCACCGGTGTGGTCCTCGAATCGCACCTCGACACCGGACGTGGCCCCGTGGCAACGGTGCTCGTACAAAACGGCACCCTTCGCGTTGGTGACCCGATGGTCGCTGGCGCCGCATGGGGACGTGTTCGTGCACTCGTGAACGACAGGGGCGAGCAGGTAAAAGAAGCAGGACCATCCACCCCGGTTGAGGTTCTTGGTCTTTCCGAGCCCGCCGATGCTGGTGACCTGTTCGTGATTGCTCCGAGCGAGAAGGTGGCCAGCAAGGTCGCTGACGCTCGCGAGTACTACCACCGTCAGACCAACCTTGGTCGTGACGCTCACGCGATGAGTGGTGGAGCAAAGCTCGAAGATGTCTTTAGCCAGATCCAAGCTGGTGAAGCAGCCACGCTCAACCTGCTCCTCAAGGCGGATGTCAACGGTTCGCTCGAAGCTGTCACCGAAAGCCTGCGCAAGCTCGAACGAGACGAAGTCAAGCTGGCGTTTGTGCACCGTGCGGTCGGCGGTATTACCGAGAACGATATTCAGCTCGCCGCATCGACCAACGCCACGATTCTTGGCTTCAACGTGCGCCCTGATCGCAAGGCACGTGAACTCGCCGACGCCGAAAAGGTAGAAATTCGCACCTACGAAATCATCTACAAGCTCCTCGAAGAAATCGAGAGCGCGATGATTGGCATGCTCGCTCCCGAGTACGAAGAAGTTGTCACCGGCGACGCCGAGGTCCGCGAACTGTTCAAGGTGCCAAAGATCGGCACAATCGCCGGTTGTATGGTCAAGAACGGTGTCATAACCCGCAACTCGAAGGTGCGCTTTATTCGTGAAGGCACCGTCATCTGGACAGGCGACGTCAGTTCGCTCCGTCGATTCAAAGATGATGTGCGCGAGGTCGCAGCCGGCTTCGAATGCGGTATTGGCCTCAGCGACTTCCAAGATCTTCGTAGCGGCGACATCATCGAAACGTACGAAGAGCGCGAAATCGCCCGGACCTGAGCAGGCCTGTGAGTCGTAGACGGCCCACCCGTGGGCGTCAGGTCAATCGTGGCGACCGATTAGGTGAACTGTTTCGTCAGATCATCGCGGAAGAACTCGAGCGGATCGATCGCGAAGAGCTGAGCCTTGTTTCGGTGACCTCGGTCGAGGTCGACGGCAACCTGTCGAAGGCTGTGGTGTCGGTTTCGAATCTTGAGCCCGCCGAAGACGACATTGTGCTTGCGACCCTCGGTGAGCTCCGACCACGCCTGCAACGCGCAGTCGGCAATCAGACCCGTGTTCGTCGGGTGCCCCCGTTTCAATTCCTCATCGACGACGTGCTGCGCTCAGCCGAGCGAATTGACGACATTTTGCGGGGCATCGAGCCAACTGTCGATGGAGCTGCGGCTGCTGTCGATGACGATCGCGCCGAAACCGTCGTTGGCGCAACGATGGATCGTGCTGATGATGAAGGTGCTGTTGAAAGTGAGTGAGACGCCGCCGATTCCGCCTGAAGGTGGCATCGTCATCGTCGACAAGGAACCTGGTTGGACGTCCCATGATGTCGTGGCGAAGGCCCGAGGGCTACTCGGTACGAAGAAGGTCGGCCATTCGGGGACCCTTGACCCTGATGCAACCGGCGTTTTGGTCCTCGGTGTCGGCCGTGCCACACGCCTTCTTACCTTCCTGACCGGTATGGACAAGTCCTATGTAGGCGAGGTGCAGCTAGGAACTACTACCTCCACGCTCGACGCTGCCGGCGACGTCACCGGCACCTTCGACATGGCCGGCACGACCTTCGCCCAAATCGAAACTGCCGCTGCACAATTTCGGGGCGACATCGAACAGATTCCGCCGATGGTTTCGGCGCTGAAGGTCGGCGGCAAGAGGCTCCATGAATTGGCTCGGGAGGGCATTGAGGTCGAACGTAAGGCGCGACCTGTCACCATCAACCGACTTGTGGTTGAGCAGATCGATGGCGAGCCGCTGGCCTTTCGGGTGTTTGTCGACTGCACCTCTGGTACCTATATTCGAACGCTTGCCGCCGATATCGGCGAAGCGCTTGGCGGCGGCGCCCACTTGCGTTCGTTGCGGCGCACCGCCGTTGGTCCGTTTGGCCTTGAGCAGGCAAACCCCCTCGCGTCGCTCGAGGTGCTCCCTGCAGTCGAAGGAGTGCGGTCGATGGGTCTCACCGAGGTTCACGAAGATCTCGAGATCGATGTGTGCCACGGCAAAGTACTGCCGCTCGATCGGTTGGGTGTGATCGGCGAAGGGCCGTGGCCAATCGTCAATACGGCAGGCCGGCTTCTCGCGGTATACCAGGCGCATCGTGGCGACACGGCAAAGCCGGCCCTCGTCCTCGCTGGCTAATATACGTTGTAAGTTTAGACAACGCCGCCGATGGAGAATGTATGTCAACTAGGCCAACCCGCCCAGATGTCGCCGATTGGGCAACCGACTTTGACCATACGCATGCCGACTATGCAGCCGCAGCACCCGAAATTTGGGCCGAACTGCGCAGTACCTGCCCGGTAGCGCATTCAGACCGCTTCGGCGGAACGTGGCTGCCGACCCGTCACGAGGATGTGTCCGCCATCGCTCGCGATACTGACAACTTCACTTCGATGGGTGTTGTGGTGAGTGACGAACGGCCTGATATTCCGGCCCCGATGGGTTTCGCTCCGCCGATCACCTCCGACCCGCCATTTCATGCCATTGCTCGAGGGCTACTGTTGCCGGCATTCGCTCCGAAGGCGATTGCGAAACTCGAAGAGGGCGCACGTGCGTCGTGTAACCAGCTCCTCGATGACTTGCTCGCCGGAAGGGGAGCCGACGGGATCGTCGACGCCGCCGAGCAGTACGCACAACACATCCCGGTGCGGGTCATCGCTCAGATGCTTGGTCTTCCCGCGGAAGATGGCGACAAATTCCGTACGTTTATTCACCGCATCATTACCGAGCCGGGGCAACACGAAGAGGTTCCTGGCGAGGAGACCTTCGATGATTATCTCGACAACGCCATCGCCCATCGACTTGCACACCCGGGTGATGATCTGATCTCGTTTCTCAACGCCGCCGAGATCGAGGGAAATCGACTGCTTCCCGAACACATTCGGGGTACCGTCGCGCTTTTGCTGATCGCCGGCATCGATACGACCTGGTCGGCAATTGGCGCGAGCCTTTGGCATATGGCCCAGCATCCGCAAGATCGCCAACGGTGGATCGATGAACCAGATGTGCAAGGTTTTGCCCTTGAGGAGTTTCTTCGGTTTTACGCACCGGTGACCATGGCCCGATTGGTCGCCAAACCTGTTGAGATTGGCGGCTGCCCGATGGCGCCCAACGACTGGGTGCTCCTGCCGTTTCCGGCCGCCAACCGCGACCCTGAGGTCTTTGACGACGCCGAGCAGTTCGTTATCGATCGCGAACGGAACCGCCACGGCGCTTTCGGGCTCGGTATTCACCGGTGCATCGGGTCAAACCTTGCTCGCCTAGAGCTGCGCGTGGCGCTTGAGGAGTGGATGAAACGAGTGCCGCAGTTCGAGTTGGCAGATCCGTCGACGGTGACCTGGTCGACCGGCCAAATCCGCGGGCCGCGTTCGCTCCCGGTGCGAATCTTGTCCTGACACGCTCCGACAGCAACAACCGGCCGGGTACACCAGTATGTGAAAGGTTCCCCGGACAGGGAGAACTTGCGATGTAACCGGTATGCTTACGAACTTCATACAGCTGCGGTTGTCGCATAGCGCTTCTTCGTGGCTGGGTCCGAAACCCAAAGAATTGCAAGGTACATCATCATGGGAAACCTCAAACCGGCAAACCTGCCTTCCAAGACCGAAACGATCGCACGCACGTGTGAAAAGTTTGGTCTTCCAAGTGGCGACACTGGTTCTCCCGAGGTGCAGATCGCGCTCCTGTCCGATCGCATCAATCATCTCACCGACCACCTCAAGGGTCACAAGAAGGATCACCACAGCCGTCGTGGCCTGTTGATGCTTGTCGGCCAGCGCCGTCGTTTGCTCGACTATGTCGCTGGCAACAATGTCGAGCGGTACCGCGAACTGATCGCTCACTTGGGCCTTCGTCGCTAACAACCTCAAGTCTTGTCGGGCGGCCTTGCGGCCGCCCGAGTCGCGTAAAGGGGCGTGTTGCCCTCTAGCGTGTAAGGAAGCCGCCGACAGGTGGCACGACGGGCGCAACTCCTCCTAGTAGGCTTACGTCCTGAGAAATACGCTGCCTTTGGCAGCTTGCAGAAATACGCTGCCTCTGGCAGCTTGCAGAAATATTGACAACTTAACCAACTGACAGTTCCGAAACAGTTCTGGTATCTCCAGAACGCAGACTGGTCAGTCTTCAGTGGTGGCTTTCCGCAAGAGGTTTTTGTGGCGTGCGTCTACTGGGTACTGGCCGCCTGGAGCTGTCTCTATGGGGCAAACGTTGCCCCAAGGAGATATGAAATGGCTGAAGCCACTTCTGTAAGTGCGCCCGTAACCGGCGCGCCCGACAAAATCATGTCCTTCGAGACGGGCAAGTATGCCCATCTCGCCGATGGCGCCGTAATGGGTCGTATCGGAGACACCATGGTCCTTGTGACCGCCACCGGTGCCCGCAAAGCGCGTCCGGGTGCCGACTTCTTCCCGCTGACGGTCGACATCGAAGAAAAGATGTACGCCGCCGGCAAGATCCCCGGATCCTTCTTCCGTCGTGAAGCACGCGCCGGTGAAGCTGCCATTCTGGCGTGCCGTCTTGCCGACCGTCCTCTGCGTCCGTCGTTCCCCGATGGTTACCGCAACGAGGTCCACATCGTCGGAACCGTTATGGGTGCCGACATGGAGAACCCTTACGACGTTCTGGCTATCAACGCTGCATCGTGTGCGCTGAGCCTTTCGCCCATTCCTTTCAACGGACCAATCGGTGCGTGTCGCATCGCGTTCTCCGCCGAAGGCAACTGGATTCCTCACCCCACCTATCAAGAGGGCGAAGCAAGCACCTTCGAAATGACCGTTGCCGGTCGCCTTCTCGATGACGGCGACGTTGCTGTCATGATGGTTGAAGCCGGTGGCACCGCCGCTGCTTGGGACCTCTTCGAGGGAGGCGCACCCAAGGTCGATGAAGCTGTTCTGGCCGATGGTCTCAACGCCTCGAAGGTCTGGATCAAAGAAGTCATCGAACTGCAAAAGGAACTTGTTGCCAAGATCGGCGGCAAGCCCGAGGCATTCCCCTTCGAAGCAGCAGCCGATTACAGCGACGAAATCATGGCCGCAGTTACCGCTGCTGGCGCCGAGCAAATCGCCGAGTCGCAAAAGGTTGCCGACAAGGCAGCTCGCGACGAAGCTGAAAGTGCCATGCGCGACTCCATCGTCGCTGCAGTGCTTCCGCAGTTCACCGACGACGATGCCGCCGAGAGCAAGATCAAGGCTGCGATTCGATCGCTTACCAAGCAGACCGTGCGTAACCGCATCGTCAACGAGGGCATTCGCATCGATGGTCGTGGCACCGCCGATATCCGACCGCTCGCTTCTGAGGTGGATGTCATCCCCACCGCTCACGGCTCTGGCTTGTTCCAGCGTGGCGAGACCCAGGTGATTAACTTCACCACCCTCGGCATGGCCCGCATGGACCAAATGATCGACGGTATCGATCCGGTCGAGCGTAAGCGGTACATGCACCACTACAACTTCCCGCCATTCTCCACCGGTGAAACCGGCTTCATGCGGGGCCCCAAGCGCCGCGAGATCGGCCATGGAGCGCTCGCTGAGCGTGCAGTCTTTCCGGTGATTCCGTCGATCGAAGAGTTCCCGTACACCATTCGTTTGGTGTCTGAGGTGCTTGCCTCGAACGGTTCAAGTTCGATGGCTTCGGTGTGTTCTTCGAGCCTCTCGCTCATGGACGCTGGCGTTCCAATCAAGGCGCCAGTTGCCGGTATTGCTATGGGTCTCGTGTTCCACGAAGGCAAATACACCACCCTTACCGATATCCTCGGCGCCGAAGATGCTTTCGGCGATATGGATTTCAAGGTCACCGGAACCAGCGAATTTGTCACCGCACTACAGCTCGACACCAAGATCGACGGCATCCCTGCCGACGTGCTTGCTGCTGCGCTGAACCAGGCCAAAGAAGCCCGTCTTGCGGTTCTGGCCAACATGGCAGAAGCCATCCCCGAACCACGCTCTGAGGTCGGTCCTACCGCACCGAAGATCGTCAGCTTCGAAATTCCGATCGACAAAATCGGTGAGGTCATTGGGCCGAAAGGCAAGGTCATCAACGCCATTCAGGGCGAGACCGGCGCAAACATCAGCGTCGACGACGACGGCGCAGTCGGCATCGTGGCAATCGCCTCCACCGACTCGGCAATCGTCGACGAAGCACGGCGCCAGATCGAACTGATCCTCGATCCGCCAACCGCTGAGGTTGGACAGACCTACACCGGTCGTGTGGTAAACATCACCAAGTTCGGCGCCTTCGTCAACATCCTTCCTGGGCGTGACGGACTCGTACATATCTCCAAGCTTGGTGGCGGAAAACGCATCGACAAGGTTGAGGATGTTCTCGAACTCGGCCAGGCCATCGAGGTCACGGTCGAAGACGTCGACCCCAACGGCAAGGTATCGCTCATGCCCGCAGGCGACGCAGGTTCGGGTGGCGGCGCAGCCGTAGCCGCTGCAGCCGGCGCAGCAGCGGTTGTTGGTGGCGGCGCAGCAGTTGCCGCATCACGTGGCTCTGATAACGACAACAACGACCGCGGGAACAACGACAGCTCGGGCGGGTCGGCTGCAGAAGACGGCCCCGAAGAGGTGTCGTTTGAAGCTGCCTTCGACGAACAAATGTCTGAAGAGCTGGGCGACCTTGGTCCTGCTACCGGCGGACGTCGTAGCGGTGGTGGCGGCAATCGTGGCGGTGGTGGCGGCGGCCGTCGTCGTCGTCGCAACTAGGCAGTACGAAACGTGAGCGAATCTCCCGTAGGAGTTGATTCCTCGGGCGAGGTTCTGCTCACCGAATTACCCAATGGCCTGCGAGTTGTTACCGAACGGATGGATTCTGTTCGTTCGGTAACACTCGGCTGCTGGGTTGGTGTTGGAAATCGCGACGAGCCAGCGCAACACGCCGGGTCGTCGCACTTTCTTGAGCATCTGCTCTTTAAGGGTTCTGCCCAGTGGAGCACTCGTGATTTGTCGGTCGCCATCGATGGCGTCGGCGGAGACATGAACGCCTTCACCTCGCGTGAGTACACGGCGTATTCCTTTCGTGTTCCTCATACGTCGCTTGCACTTGCCGCCGAGCTGCTCGGCGAGGTCATTACGCGGCCCACGCTCGATGCCGACGATCTCGAATCCGAGCGTTTGGTGATTCAAGAAGAACTCACCATGGCCGAGGACACCCCTGACGACCTTGTGCACATGGAACTCCAAGAGTCGCTGTTTCCTGGCCATCCGCTAGGCCGTGAAGTGCTTGGCTCGGTCGACACCATCGAACACATGACTGCCGAGACCGTGCGAGGTTTCCACGGGCACTGGTACCAGCCAGCGAACATGGTTATCGCCGCCGCTGGCCTCGTCGACCATCAGGAGCTGGTCGATGCCATGAGCGCAAAGTTCGCGGCACAACATGGGGGCGAGCGGCCGGCACGGATGCAGCCCGACGCAGGAGTGCGACGGGTGACCGCTATCGACAAGCCGGTCGAGCAAACCCATGTCGCCTTCGGCTGGCGCGGGTTTGGCCTCGATGACGAACGTCGGTTCGCATTGAGCTTGGCGAACCAGATTCTTGGCGGCAGTCTTTCGAGTCGACTTTTTCATGAGATTCGCGAGAAACGGGGTCTGGCGTATTCAGTGTTTTCGTCGTCGTCGAGCTACCTCGACGCTGGCATCCTCACGATGTATGCGGGGACGTCGCCAGAAAAAACCCGTGAGTTGCTCGACGTTGTTGATGCCGAAATCCAGGAACTGATCGACAACGGCTTTACTGCCGAAGAACTCGCCACGGCGAAGGGCGGCGTTTCGGGGGCCACCATGATGGGCCTCGAAGACAGCTCCAGTCGGATGGGACGTCTTGGCTCGAACATATTGCTCTTCGATCGGGTAAAGCCACTTGACGAAGCTGTCGCGGCAATCGAGCGGGTTGACCTCGACGAACTGAATGCCGTCGCGGCTGAAGTTTTCTCGGCCGATCGTGCCCTTTCGCTTGTTGGTCCAGACGCTACGAACTACATCTGACCTGAACGACTCTGTTGCTGTAATGGCAGGTCAGAGCGGCTCGATAGTCGCTGCCGCTGATTGCAAGAACTGCCGTTCGGGGCCGGAACCAGCGTGCTCTGCTGCGATGAGGTAGGCGGCCCGAGCCTCGTTGTATCGCTCGACTCTGCGAAGCAGGTCGGCGCGGAGGGCCCAATACGGCCCGTATTCGGCTAGCGCCTCGGGCAACCGACTGGCGTCGAGTCGGTCGAGCGCTTGTTGCGGGCCGGCAACCATCGACACGGCGACGAGGTGGTTGAGTTCAACCACGGTCGTCGGCGCAATCGCTAACCACCGCCGGTACAGCAGTTCGATCTGCGGCCAGTCGGTTTCGTCGGCCACCGGTGCCTCGCAATGTAGCGCGGCGATGGCGGCCTGCAGTTGGTAGGGGCCGACTGCAGAGCGACGGAGTCCTCGATCAAGGACGGCGGTGCCCTCTTCGATGAGGTCTTGGCGCCAGAGTGACCGGTCTTGGTCGGCGAGAAGTACTACTGAGCCGTCGGCGGCTGTGCGGGCGTCTTTGCGAGCTTGGGTGAGAAGCATCAGGGCCAGCAAGCCGTAGGATTCTGCGTCGTCGTTGAGAAGGTCGGCGAGCTGACGTGCGAGCCGAATCGCTTCGTCGCACAGGTCCGAACGCACCAGTTGATCGCCGCCGCTGGCTGCGTATCCCTCGGTGAAGAGCAGGTACAGGACGTGGTGCACGGCTCGGGTCCGATTGAGGAGCTCGGCATCAGGGGGAATCCGGAAGGGCACGACCGCGTCGCGAATTTTGCGTTTAGCGCGCACAAGACGTTGGGCCAACGTAGCTTCTGGCACCAAGAACGCCGACGCAATCTCTGCTGTCGAAAGGCCTGCGACAGCTCGAAGAGTTAGTGCAATTTGGGCTTCAAGGTTGAGCGACGGGTGACAGCATCCGTAGATGAGTCGGAGTTGTTCGTCGTTCATGAGCTGTTGGTCGGGGCCAGTTGGTGGGTGGGTAGCGTCGAGTCTGCTTTCGAGGCGGCCCAGCTGTTCACTCTTGTTCTTGCGGTTCTTGTCACGGCGTATCCGGTCGATGGCCTTGCGTCGGGCAACCGTGGTGATCCAGGCGCCTGGATTGTCGGGCACACCCGAAGCGTCCCAGGTGGTGAGCGCGACTTCGACCGCGTCCTGGGCGGCGTCTTCGGCGATGGTGAGATCGCCGAGGTCGCTGACGAGCGTGGCCATCACGCGTGACCACTGCTCGCCAACCACCCGGGCGACCTCTTCAGAAGCGACTTGTGACACTTCTTGGCTTAGCCGTAATCCTCGACGGGCCGAACCTCGATGCGTCCGCCAACGGCGTGAGGAATCTTTGCTGCCCAAGAGATCGCCTCGTCGAGATCGGCGCACTCAAGGATGTAGAAACCGCCGAGTTGTTCTTTGGTTTCGGCAAACGGGCCATCGGTGGTGATGATGTCGCCGTCGACAACCTGCACCGTCGTGGCGGTTTCGGTATCCTGCAACGCTTCGCCCGCAAGAATTTTTCCGGCGCCGCCCGCTTCCTCGCCGAACGCCATGTATCCGGCGATGACCGCGCCCCAAGCATCGCTGCTGGGGTCGGGGTTGACGTCGGGGTTGCCTTCTTCTGAGTAGATCAAGCATGCATATTTCATGGTGTGTCTCCCGTTGGAGTTTGGCGGGCCGTATGCCCACAGTTATCACGGTGACGAACAGTGCAACACAAAATCGACACCTCGGCGCGAAAAACTTCTGATACGCGCCAAAGCAGGCCTGTGGCCTGTGTCTTGGGTAGAGAACACGTGGGTAGAGAACACGTGGGTATAGAACAAGGGTATGTCTCGCCCCAATCTGCTGTTCATCATGAGTGACGACCACGCGGCGCACGCGATTTCGGCATACGGAAGCCGGATTAATCAGACGCCGAACCTCGACCGGATCGCCGCTAACGGCATGCGGTTTGACGCTGCGTTCTGCACGAACTCAATCTGTGCGCCGAGTCGAGCCGCCATCCTCACCGGGACCTACAACCACGTCAATGGGGTCACGACCCTTGAGACACCGCTCGACAATGCATTGTGGACCTTCCCGAAGGCACTTCGCAGCAGTGGGTACAGCACGGCAATGATCGGCAAGTGGCATCTCGGTCACGGAGCGGCGCACGACCCCTCAGGTTTCGACTTCTGGCGGATACTGCCTGGTCAGGGGCACTATCACAACCCGGTAATGCTCGAGCCAGAGGGGAGGGTTGTTGAACGGGGCGGTTATGTCACCGATTTGATAACCGACGACTGTATCGATTTTCTCGACGGCGTTCCGGCCGACCAGCCGTTCGCGCTGTTCTGTCATCACAAGGCGCCACACCGCACGTGGGAGCCGTCGAAGGAACATTTCACCCTCTATGACGATGTCGAGATTCCCGAGCCCGACTCGTTCAACGACGACCTTGTGGGGCGAGCTGACGTGGTGCAGGCAGTGAAGATGCGGATGATGGATCTTGACCCCATCATCGACTTGAAGGCGACGGTGCCCGAAGGACTGACCCTGAGTGAGGAGATTTCCTGGCGGTACCAGCGCTACATCAAGGATTATCTGCGCGTGGTCGCATCGATCGATGACAACGTCGGCCGGCTCCTCGACTATCTCGACGATCGCAACCTCACCGATAACACGATCGTGGTCTACACCTCGGACCAGGGCTTCTTCCTTGGCGACCACGGATGGTTCGACAAGCGTCTGATGTACGAAGAGTCTTTGTCGATGCCGCTGTTGGTGCAGTATCCACCGCTTGTGCAGGCCGGATCGGTGTGCGACGACATTGTCGTGAACGTCGACTTCGGACCAACGTTTCTCGACTTGGCGGGTGTCGACAGCGCGCCGCATGTGCAGGGCCGTTCGTTCGCCGCTCTGCTTGCGGGTGAGCACCCCAGTGATTGGCCCGAGTCGATGTACTACCGCTACTGGATGCACCGCGACGGTTCACATCTCTGCCCGGCCCATTACGGGGTGCGCACCCGAACGCACAAGCTGATCTGCTACTACAACGATCCGCTTGGCCAGCCGGGGGCCAATGGGCCAGCCGACCGCATCGAGTGGGAGCTCTTTGATCTTTCAGCCGACCCGCTCGAGATCAACAACGTCATCGATGATCCGGCGTATGCGGTCGTTCGGGCCGAGCTTGAGGTTGAGCTACGCAGGCTGCAGGCCGAAGT
>CALLQB010000009.1 GCA_938015295.1 uncultured Acidimicrobiales bacterium | reverse complement strand
GTTGACCCGGACCGCTTCGGTTTTCAGAGCCGCCACCTGCAGCAGACCTACAAGACGAACGAGCCTAGATAGGCTTGCGACCGGTGGCCGCGAGGAAACGGTCGACAGCTGACGCGTCGGGCGAGACCTCCACCGGCGTCGTGATGCGGCCACTGTCGACAAGCATGTCTTGCATTGCCACAATGGTGTCAAGACTCGAAGCCGCTATCGACTCGCTCAAACACGGGTCGATGCCGCAGGTCTGCGCCAGGTCCCACGCATGAGCCAGCGGGTCCCACTGCACGATGCCGATCATGGCATCGACCGTCGGGGCGTTGAACCAGAACGGCCCCTCTTGGCGCAGAACACCCGGCTGGTCGAGGCTGGCGAAGAGATTGTCGCGGCAGTCGTTCCACGTGGCGACGGCGTCGGACATGTCGGACGGGGCTGAGGGGCCAGCCATTTGACCTGTCGACGCAACTGCTGCGACACCGTTCAGGACACCACACTGATGCTCGAGGAGGTCGCGGCCTGTCCAACCTTCGCACGCCGACTGCGCGTCCCAAGCCTCAGCAGGCATTCGCTGCACGACGGCGTCGAATCCGAAAATGGCGGTGGTGAAGTTACGAAGGTTTTCGCTCATCGTTTGGTTCCCGTTGTTTGGCAGCTGCGTTGCGCATCGTTCACGCTGTCGAAGTCTACAGTTGGGCATGATACGCGTCGTGCAGTTCTCCGATCTTCATATCTCAACAAGCGAGGCCCGAAGCCACGGTGGTTTCGGATACGACACCGACGAGACAAGTGAGGCGGTGTTCGCCCATGCGTTCGGCGGCCCCGCACCCCAAATCGACCTCGTCATCTGCACCGGCGACATCGCTGATCATGGATGGGCAACCGAATACACCAAGGCGCAGTCGGCGCTCGAACGCCTGCCAGTTCCTGTGATTGTTGCGCCCGGAAATCACGACCGTCAGGCAGCATTTGAAGCATGCCTTCCGACCGGCAACGTTGCCTACCAACGAACAGCGCGAGCGGGTTCCTGGTTGTTTCTTTTCGCCGACTCGAACCTCTACGGCCGAGAAACAAACGAAGCGGGCCGACTCGTTGATACCGAACAACGCACAGCTGGGTCAGGCCAACTCGGAGCCGCCGAGGCCGCGTGGATCGACGAGATGATCGAGACCACCGACGCCGAGCACGTCTTCATCTGGGTCCATCACCCCCCGGCGATGGAAGGCATCGTCGCCAGCTACATGTCGCCGAGTTACCACCGCGAGTTTCTCGATCTTGTGGATCATCACCCCAAGATTCGAGGCGTCGGCGCCGGCCACGTGCACGCAGACATTGTCGCCGACCTCGCAGGAGTTCCGGTATTTGTCTGCCCCGCGTTCACCTACAACCTCGACTACCAAGCGGGCACGCTGCTGCCACCCGGGTTCCGTACCTACTCCTTCGACGACGACGGAACAGTTTCGAGCGTCTGCCATTTGCTCGACGACGGAAGATGGCCGCGCGCAGAACTTCCAGATGTTGTGGTGTCGTACTTTCGCGGCGAGACCACCCTCGACGACGTGAAGACGGCGCTCAATATTGCGGCGGCGGCACCGTCGCCCTTCTAGCGCGAGGCCGACACGCCCACCGGTTCTTCCACAGCAAAGATCGTCAGCAACATTGAGGCAATGGCGAATGCTGCGGCAATCGCCATAAGCGTCGCAAACCCGTACCGGTTGTAGATGCCCACCGCCGATAGCGATATCAGCGCCCGAAAGACCGTCGAGATTGCGGTGGTACGGCCGATCATTGAGGCCCGCGCCAGCGGGTCGAGTTCCGAAATCAGGGGCAGTGCCGAAACGACGGCAAACTCGAACCCAAGGAACACCACAGCAAGAAGGATCACACCGACAACAAGTGAGCCTTCGGAGAAGAATGCGAGTCCGACCAAGCCGGCCATGAGCAACCCGGTCCCTAATAGAATCGCCTGTCTTTTGCCAATCGTGTCAGTGATTCGCGCCGAACCGAGGGTTGCCAGCACCTCCATGACTGCGGCAGCAAATACTGCGAGCCCGATGCGCCCGGCGCTGAGTTTATGGGTGTCTTCCAACCAGAGCCCGTGGCCAAGAAAGAGAAACTGCGCAGACATCGTGAGGGTGGTGTAGGCCGAAATTGCGCCGACTGCAGCGCGGCTCATGGTCAACGTCGACGAGGTAGCCGGATCAGTGGCCGAAAGCGTTGAGTCGTGTTTGGACAGGAAGATGCTTAGCGGCAAGGCAAGCAACGCCAGCAACGCCGGCGCTGCCCGCCAGCCAACATAGTCAATCAAAAGTCCAACGAGCGGAATACCGAGCAGCGCAGATCCTCCCCACGACAACTCGATGAGACCGGTTATCCGGGACCGGTTTTCGTAGGCAACGGCGTGCCCGACCCAGGCGGAAAGAGCGATCTTGTACACCACGGCGAAGAACCCGGTCGCAACAAAACCAGCGATCAGCCCCACCGAACCAGCGGCCGAAAGAGCCATGCCGAGTGCTGCACCGATTCCGGCAATGCCCATGATTCGTCCGGTGCCGAAACGATCGGTCGCACGACCCGCAATCGGAGAAGAAAGTGCGGTCAGATCTCTCACCGCTAGCACGGTGCCCATAGCTGACTGCGATATTCCGGCTCCGCGGGCGAACGCTGGCAGGAACGAGTACCCCATACGCATACCGGTATTGGTGATGAGTCGTAGCAGGATCAACCACGGCAACATCTGTCGAATTTCGGGTTTCACCCCGGTAAGGAGTTGCCGACCCGCGTCGCCATCGGCGCTGAAGTCGGTCACCCCTGCTGCAGCCAGTGAGGGGTCGACGCGACGCCGGCCAGCACCATATCGATGGTGATCTCGAGATGACCAAGGTGCTGCGCCAACTCCTCGTAGGCATGCACCAACGCCGCCCCGACCGTCCACGGAACGGCGAGCGGGACCGTCGTGGTCGGCTCGATGTGCAAGTCCGTCTTCGCCGCGATCTCGGGAGCGAGTTCGGTCAAACGTTCCTTCAACTCCGACGCCTGCTGACGGAGCGCATCGACCGTCGACGTCGCCATGAACTCGGCGTCGCGGTCTCGAGGAGTCGGGTGCCCACAGATCACAAAGGCGCACCACCACTCACAGGCAGACAACGCGTGCACGACCAGCTGAGCTGGAGTGTTGACGTGTGGAACCGGTGGAGCGATGTTGACCAACGTGTCGTCGAGGCGCTCGACGCCGATCACCATCGCATCAATCGCTCGGTGGCAAAACAGCAGCAGGTCGGCGACACCCACGGGCGAATCGGTCATCCACGGAGTATGACCGGGGTGGAAACCTGCTGCAAAGCTGTCAAGTGGCGGACTGCCGACGATGTGTGTGAAGGTGCACGACATGGAAGATCGAGTAAAGGTAGAGATCATCAACGGCGTTGCGGAAGTCCGTCTGAACCGCCCCGACAAGATGAATGCGCTTGATCCGGCGATGTTCAAAGCGATCGCTGATGCTGGCGAGTCCCTCAAATCCGAGCCAACCGTCAGGGCTGTCGTCGTTTCCGCCGAGGGAAGAGGCTTCTGTGCAGGTCTTGACTTCAGCGGGTTCCAAGCAATGGCTGGCAACAGCGATGAGTCGACAGATGACGGCGGCGAAGGCACCAGCAGCATTGGACGCATTGAAGCCAATCAGATCACGCACCGCGGGCAGCAGGTCAGCTGGGTGTGGCAAGAACTTGACGTTCCGGTCATCGCAGCCGTGCACGGCGTTGCCTTCGGCGGCGGACTCCAGGTGGCACTGGGGGCTGATATTCGCATCGTCAGCCCCGATGCACGACTGTCGGTCCTTGAGATTCGATGGGGTCTTAGCCCCGACATGACCGCTACGCAGCTACTCCCCCGCCTTGTCGGTGTCGATGTCGCCAAGGAGCTCACCTGGACCGGACGCGAGGTCAGTGGCACCGAAGCGGTCAGCCTCGGGCTCGCCACCCGGGTGGCCGACGATCCTCGCGCTGCAGCGCTCGAGATGGCAGCGGAGATTGCGGCGAAAAGTCCGCAGGCGATTCGGGGCGGCAAGTACCTCATCAACCTGGCAAGCGAGCAGGATTGGGCCACCGGTTTCGCGGAGGAACGTCGCGTCATCGGCGAGCTCATTGGTTCACCGAACCAGGTCGAAGCGGTAACCGCCTTTTTCGAAAAGCGGCCGGCGAAGTACGTCGACTGACACGGCCGGGTTCGCCAGTAGCCTGATCGGGTGAGCCAAAAAAACGAGTTCGACCAGCCCGTCGGCCCCAGTCTCGGCGAGTGGACATCTCCGGGTACACCGCCATGGCGGGCAATGCAGGGGTCGTCGGTGCTCCTCGAACCGCTCCACCGGGCGCAACACGCTGTGCCGCTGTATCACGTGTTCAAACATGCACCCGACTCGCTGTGGACATACCTCCCTTTCGGACCGTTTCTCGATGCAGCAGAGTTGGGGCAGACAATCGATGGCATCAACAAAAAGCCCGACTGGCAGCCCTACGCGGTTGTTGTCGACACCGTTGTCGTCGGCTTTCTCTCGTATCTGCGCATCGACGACTATGCCGGCAGCATCGAGGTTGGATCGGTGGTCTTCTCGCCCGACCTGCAACGAACCAGAGCCTCGACCGAGGCGCAGTATCTGATGATGAAAAACGCGTTCGACCTCGGCTACCGGCGCTACGAATGGAAATGTGACGATCTCAACGCCCCATCACGGACCGCGGCCGAGCGACTCGGGTTCACCTATGAGGGCACATTCAAGAAAGCCACCCACTACAAAGGACGAAGCCGCGACACCGCATGGTTCGCGATAACCGATGACGAATGGCCGGCAATCGACGCCGCGATGTCGGCCTGGTTGGCACCAGAAAATTTCGACAGCGAGGGCCAGCAGTCGACGCCGCTGCGGACGCGGCAGTGACCGAGTTCAACGCCAACCGGTCTTGCCACGATATGGGAACTCGTTGACCGTCTGACGGGAAAGGTCTACGGTTCACCCATGGCTTTTCCATCCGATCTTGAGATCGCCCGTGGCGCACAACTTCGCCCTCTGACCGACATCGCTGCCGACGCAGGGATCCCCGCAGATTGCCTTGAGCCGTACGGTTCTGGTGCAGCAAAGATCAAGCTCGATGCCATCGAAGCGATGGCCGACCGGCCGAAGGCTGCGTACGTCGTGGTCTCGGCAATCACCCCGACACCGCTCGGTGAGGGCAAGACGACCACGACCGTTGGCCTTGGTCAAGCCTTCAAACACATCAACAAGACTGCGACAATCGCGGTGCGCCAACCCTCGATGGGCCCCACCTTTGGCATCAAGGGTGGAGCAGCCGGCGGCGGCTACAGCCAGGTCGTTCCTATGGAACTTCTCAACCTGCACCTCACGGGCGATATGCACGCGGTCACCGCCGCCCACAACATGTGCTCGGCCATGCTCGACGCGCACATTTTCCACGGCAACGAACTCGAACTCGACATGAACGCCATCACCTGGCGTCGCGTGCTCGACGTGAACGACCGGTCACTTCGCAACGCCGTCATCGGCCTCGGTGGCCGCCTCGACGGCGTCCCCCGCCAGACCGGGTTCGACATCACCGCAGCGTCGGAAGTCATGGCCGCCTTGGCTCTGTGCACCGACCTGGCGGATCTACGAGCCCGACTTGGTCGCATCGTTGTCGGTTACACCAAGGACGGCACGCCCGTCACCGCCGAAGAGCTCAAGGTCGCCGGCTCGATGGCAGTCATCTTGATGGATGCCATCAAACCGAACCTTATGCAGACTCTCGAAGGCACCCCGGCGCTCGTACACACCGGCCCCTTCGGCAACATCGCCACCGGCAACAGCTCAATCGTTGCCGACCGCGTCGGCATTCACACCAGCGACTTCCTCATCACCGAAGCTGGTTTCGGTGCCGATATGGGTGCTGAACGGTTCTTCAACATCAAGTGCCGCTACTCGGGTATCTCACCCGACGCAGCCGTGCTCGTCGCAACGGTACGAGGCCTCAAAGCACACTCCGGCAATCATAAAATCGTCGCGGGCAAACCGCTCCCCGAAGACATCCTTAAAGCCAACCCCGACGAGGTGCATCTCGGCGGTGACAACCTGCGCAAGCAGCTCGAAAACATGAAGATCCATGGCGTAACACCTGTTGTTGCCATCAACGCGTTCCCCGAAGACCACGACGCCGACCTCCAAGCCATCGCCGAGATTGCCGACGAGTACGGCGCCCGATCGGCTCTCGCCACCCACTTCGCCGATGGCGGTGCTGGCGCTGCGACCCTCGCTGAAGCGGTCAGCGACGCAGCTGCTGAAGAGAGCGACTTCAAAGTGCTTTACGAAGACGACATTCCGCTTCGCGACAAGATCCACGCCGTGGCTACCAAGGTCTATGGAGCCGATGACGTCGAGTACAGCGCCCAAGCAAACCGCGAGCTCGATCGCTACGAAGCCGCCGGCTTCGGCAACCTGCCGGTCTGCATCGCCAAGACACATCTGTCGATCTCGTCAGACCCGACATTGAAGGGCGCCCCAACCGGCTGGACCCTTCCCGTCCGCGAAGTCCGCGCCTCGGTTGGCGCCGGCTTTGTGTATCCGCTGTGCGGCGACATGCGCACCATGCCGGGACTCGGTCGAATTCCCGCCGCTGCTGGCATCGACATCGACGCCGACGGCAACATCGTAGGACTGAGCTAGCCATGGTGTTCCGAGCGAAGAAATCCACCACCACCGAAAGCGACGCCGCCCGAACCCATCGCCTTGCACTCATCGACGATCTCACCTTTGAACTAGTGCCGTTGAAGAGCCTCGACGCGGCAATCGACGCGCTGCCCGCCGGCGCCGAGGTTTCGGTCACCGCCTCACCCGCAAAGGGTCTCGGCGAAACGGTTGCTATCAGCGAGCGCATGCTCGAAGACGGCTTCCGGGTCATCCCCCACATCTCCGCACGGATGGTGCGCGACCAGGCACATGTCGATGAACTTGTCACCTGGTTCAAGCAGGTCGGCATCGACCGTATGTTTCTCGTCGGCGGCGACGCTGAAGAACCCGGCGAGTTCAACGACGCAGTCGAACTTCTTGCCGCGCTACTCGATCGCGATCATGGCCTGACAACCATTGGTGTCACCGCCTATCCCGATCATCACGCGTTCATCAGCGATGAAGCCCTGCACAAGGCTCTGTTCGACAAACAAACAATGCTCGCTGAGGCCGGTGTTGCCGGATACGCCAGCACCCAAATGTGTTTCGATCCGAAAACGATCTCCGAGTGGCTCCACACCGAACGCACAAACGGCCTAACGCTGCCGATTCACCTCGGGCTCGCGGGCGTCGTCGACAAAGCCAAGCTGATGACCATGGGTGTGCGGCTCGGCATCGGCCAGTCGCTGAGCTACTTGAAGAAGAACAAGACGGCCGTCGCCAAAATGATGACCACCGCTAGCTATGACCCCAACGACCTGCTGATCCCGCTGAGCGAAGACATGCTCAACCTCAACGTCGATGGCCTGCACATGTTCACCTTCAACAACGTTGAGGCAACCAACGCCTGGCGGACACAAGCGCTTCAGTAATACCGCACTGCCGGACTAGATTTCGGACATGAAGTTCGCACCGCTTACCGGCGTTCTTGGCGCCGAGATCACCGACCTCGACGCCTCAGCTCCACTCACCGAAGCTCAAGCTGATGGTCTACGCGCCGCGCTCGACGAGTTCGGGGTTATCGTCCTGCACGATCAGCACCTCACCCCCGACCAGCAGGTGCAGTTCAGTCGGGCGCTCGGACCTTCGAGCCCCGACCCGTTCGTCGAGGGGATCGACGAGAACCCTGAAGTAGTACGAGTCGTGCGCGAAGCCGATGAAGGGCATGCGTTCAACTTCGGCGGCGCTTGGCATTCCGACTGGAGTTTCCTCGACCCGTCGCCCGCATACACGGTGCTCCACGCACTCGACATGCCGCCCTATGGGGGCGACACCGTCTGGGCGTCAGCATCGGCAGCCTACGAAGCACTTCCCCCATCGCTGCGAAACCATCTCGACACTGTCGTTGCCGTGCACACCGCTCGTGGCGCCTACTCGCCTGCGCTTCGTGAGATGTACGACCAACTTACGGGCATGAGAATCCTCACCGACGAGCGGGCATTCGATACCCAGGAACATCCCCTCATCCGACGGCACCCGGCGACCGACGAGCCAATCTTGTTCTTCAACTCCGGCTATGTGAAGGAACTTCGCGGGCCGCTCTTCGACCTCGACCCAACCGCTGCTGGTCTTGACCCGCAGTTCACCGATGAGGCCTCGTTGCGCAGGTGGCTACACGAATTCACGACGCAACATCAGTTCACCTTCCGCCACCGTTGGCGCAAGGGCGACCTGGTTGTTTGGGACAACCGGGTGACACAACATCTCGCGCTCGCTGACTACGTGGGGTACCGCCGCGAGCTTCATCGCACGACGGTGGGCGAACAACCCGCCTCGCCCGTCTCGTCATGAAGATCGTCAACAACCCACAAAACAAGTGCTCGACTATCGCACTGCTGTGTGGAGCGCTTCTTGCCAGCGCCTGTGGCGGATCGTCACCGCTACCCACGACATCCTCTTCGCCAGAGACCAGCCTGGTGCCAGCGACCTCGGCCGCGCCGACCACCACCGAACCAGCAGTGGCACAACCGCCATCGATCGGTGACCTCATCGCGGCTGACGAGCCACTCAACATTGCTCATGCGGGGGGCGACCAGTCGTATCCGCACAGCACTCCTTTCGCGTTTGCCATGGCGGTGGCAGACGGTGCGGATGTCCTCGAGATGGATGTTCAGCTCTCGGGCGATGGCGTCCTCATCGTGCAGCACGATGAGACACTCGACCGGCGCACCAATGTGTCTGGCCCGGTTAGCGAACGCTCAGCAGCCGAGCTTCATGAGCTGGACGGCGCCTACTGGTTCGCACCGAATAGCTGGCCGATACGCGACCTCGACCCATCGGCGTATATCTACCGTGGCGTCCGCACTGGCGACGTCGAACCGCCCGCTGGGTTCACCGCCGATGATTTCGCCATTGTGACCTTTCGCGAGATCGCCGAACGCTTCCCCACGATGCCGTTCGATATCGAGATGAAAGGCAGTTTTGCCACCACGCCAGACGTCGCACAAGTTCTTGCCGACGAACTACACGAAACCGACCGTCTCGAGTCAACCGTTGTCACCTCGTTCGATGACGATCTCATCGCAGCGTTCTCGCAAGCCGCGCCCGAGGTCGCAACCAGTCCGGGCCTGACCGCGCTCACCAACTGGATCTTGGCAGGTGTTCCCCTCGACCCGGTCCACCAAATCGTGCAAATTCCCCCCGAGTATCAGGGCCAAGAAGTCCTCACACCCGCAGTTCTCACCCTTGCTTCAGAGGCCGGCGTCGACCTGTGGATCTGGCCAAGCGACTGGCAAACCCAGGAGAACCCCGACTTCTACGCAGAGCTCCTCACACTGGGCGTCGCGGGGGTTATCGTCGGAAAACCTGCCGAGTTCGAAAAGCTTCTGAGCTAGGCCACCCGCAACTACCGGCGGGTTTCAGGAAGTTCGTTTGCGGTTTACGCGCAGCAACGCTTCCTGAGCGACCGTTGCGACGTGTGTCCCGTCGGCCGCAAAAACGTTGCCGATGGCCAGCCCGCGGCCGCCGTTCATTCCCGAGCCGCGGTAGTCGTGCAACTGCCAATCGGTCACCGGCTGGAGCCGATGAAACCAGATCGAGTGATCGAGGCTCGCCCCATTGAACAGCTCGTGCCCCTCGCCGGTGTCACGTCGACTTTGCCAGAGCGGGTGGGTTTCCCGGACCGCCTCGGTCGGGTAATCGTCGGAAAGGTACGCAAGGCCTGCAGCATGCAGGACAGGATCGTCGCCGAGGTCATCGACAAGGCGGGTCCAGGCGGTTGCTCGGTAGTCGAGCGGGTCGGTGTTTATTGAACGCCGCTTCATCATCGGGGTCCAGATTTCGTCCTCAGCGATGCCTGCAAAGTCGGGTGTGTCACTCGGAATCTCGACGGTCGCGTTGTCGGGTTCGTCCTCGGTGATGTGGAACGAGGCCGCGAGATTCAAGATGGCCCCATTTGACTGGCGGGCGACCACACGGCGGGTAACGAACGATCGGCCATTGCGAATACGGTCGACCTCGTACCGAATGGGTTCGTCGCTATCGCCACCGCGGATGAAGTAGGCGTGTAGCGAGTGAATCTGAAACTCGGGTTCTACGGTCTTTGCGGCCGCGACATAGCCCTGGGCGACAACCTGTCCCCCGTAGACTCGACCCCACGGATACTCGGGGCTCAGTCCGACATAGGTGTCGGGACCATGTGGTTCGAGTTCGAGCAGATGCCGAAAGTCGGTTGGTACGAAAGCCATTGCGTCAGGGTAATCGGTGCGAACGCGGTTGCTCGCTAAGCCGACACATCACCAATAGCGCGGGCGTTCGTTTGCCAGTGGGTCAGGGTTCGCTACCTTGTGGCGATGGAAACATCTTCTCGGTGGCGGCCTTTGTACGTTTCTACGGTGCTTCTTGTGGCCCTCACCGTCATCGCCGCCGTGTCGCCCGCATCGCTCACCGCCACAGCAAGCGCTCAGTCTGCGTCGCTCCCCGACCCAACTCGCTCGGAACTCCGTCTACGCCTTGAGGAGTTCGGTCAACTCCCTGCCACCGCAGGGCGCCGGATGATGGAACTCACCCATGCTGGCGATGGCTCGGGCCGTGGCTTTATCCCGGTACAGGAAGGCCAAATTTGGGTGATCAACCCGGACGGATCAGTGCCAGCGACGCCCCTACTCGATCTCACCGTGGCGCCAGCGACAGCAAGCCGGTTCACGAAAAGTTGCTGCGCCTTCAGCGGCCTCACCTACATTGCCTTCCACCCTGACTTTGCGACAACAACTGCACCAGGCTTTGGGCTCTTCTATACCGCCCATGAGGAGATACCCAACGGCACGCCCGATTACCGTTTACGAGATGCCGGGCCCATCCCCGCCAATCAGAACGTGATCAACCATCACGTTATTGGTGAGTGGCGCATCGACGACCCGCTTGGCGCCGGACGCAACACCGCCAACGCTGCGAGTTACCGCGAGGTATACCGGCTTGAGTATCAGGACGAATTCGCTAACCCCCACGCCATTGGCGAACTCGCCTTCAATCCCTATGCGGAGCCCGGCGAGCCTGACTACGGCAACCTGTACGCGGCCATCGGCGACGGCACCAACGGCTACTCGTTTATCAACGCGCCGTGGGCTCAGGACATTACCAACCCTTTCGGATCACTTATCCGTATCGATCCGCTGGGCGGCAGCCGGTTCAGCGTGCCTCCCGACAATCCATTCGTCGCCATTCCGGGAGCAGCCGGGGAGATCTTTGCCTACGGGCTCCGTGATCCACAAACGTTCAGCTTCGGACGCGAACTCGACGGCTCGGTCAGCATCATCGTCGCCGACATCGGGTTCAACGAAGTAGAAGAGATTGATGTGGTACGAAGTGGCGACAACCTCGGATGGGACGCTCGGGAGGGATCGTTACCGGTCCAGCCAAACCCGAACATACCCCTCACGCCCATCAGTGGACCCAGCCCAGCCATTGAGCCGGTGGCCGAATACGACCACATACTTCCGTCAAATCAGATCAATGCTCGTGAGCTTCCGGCCACCGGACCCATCGCGGTGATCGGCGGCTTTGTGTACACCGGGTCGCGCGATCATCGTTTGGCTGGCCAATACGTCTTTGGCGATCTTGTTCGCGGCCGCTTCTTCCATACCGACCTCACCGAGATGAACGCCGCTCGCGACACAAATACACCCAGCGCTGCGATACGCGAGTTACTCGTCGAGCTCAGCGGTGTCGAGACAATCTTCATCGACCTCGTCAATCCGGGCGGCGATCGCGCCGACCTCCGTTTCGGCCTCGGCGAAGATGAGGAGATCTATGTGCTGAACAAGTGGGATCGAACGATTCGACGACTGGTCGCCACCACGCCACTGTCGTGTGCCGGAAGAACGGCGACGATCGTGGGTACCAATGCGGCGGACACCATTGTCGGAACGGCTGGCGATGACGTCATCGTCGGCCTCGATGGCAGCGACACCATCGACGGACTCGGAGGAAACGACACCATCTGCGGCAATGGCGGCCGCGACCTCTTGCGTGGCGCCGGTGGTGCCGACTTCATCAGCGGTGGCCCACAACGCGACCGGGTGGTCGGCGGCCCCGGAAACGACTACCTCACGGGGTCAGGCGGTCGCGACGTCATCGTCGGAAACGGTGGTGCTGACGTTCTCACCGGTGGTCGCGGCGTCGACGTGCTGAAGGCGGGCGGCGGACCCGACCGGCTCAACGGAGGGCCCGGTGCCGACATCTGCAAGGGCGGCGGTGGCGTCGACTCGGCGTCTCGGTGCAGCCGGAAGTCGGGTATCGAGAACTAACACCCACCGACTACAAGGCCGCGCCTTGTCTTATTCGGGTGGAGCGACCGAGGTGTCGGGCACCCAATCGCCGTGAAATCCATGAGGGATGCGAGCCGGCAGCGAGATTCGTGCGACCTCAGCGGCCCCAAGATCGCGCGCATCGAGAATGACAAGATCGCTGGTGTTGGTCGTGGCGTCGTAGACCGTCACCAAGAGCCAACCATCGTCCTCATCGGTTGCGCCCTGCCGTCCAACAAACACCGGCTCGGCGCCCTGGCGGCCTTCGCCATGGTCAAACTCGGCCACGTTTCCCGATCGAAAGTCGGTCTTGAAGGTAGAGCCAAGCAACGAGCTACCAAAGGTCGCCTCGCGATTCGAGGTGCCACCGGCGGTGTAGCCGAACCGGTGCTCCATAGTGCCGACCATCGGGTTGTGACGTGGGAACTCATGCGAACGCCCATCAACAACATCTTCTGAAACGGTCGCAGCGTTCGGATTGATCGTCCAGCGAACAAGCTTCGATGGCGAGTCGCCAAGCGGGCCTCGAATGTCGGAATCGAACAGGGTGTCGTAGCGGCAAATATCGATAATCACTCGGGCCGAACCATCATCGGCCACGGTGTCATAGGCGTTCAACGGATGAAACAGCGCACACGGGGGCACGTCGCACCAAATGATCGACTCGGCGCCGCCGCTGCGTGGCAACAACCCGACCCGAGAGGGCTTGTCGGGCATCCAGCCAAACGGAATCGACGTGCGACCAAACAAGTTCAGATCGATGCCCACCGACAGGTCGTACACGACTGCGTAGTTCGAGGTGAGCGACATGTCGTGCACCATCGGCATTTGTGGCACCGGAATGTCGACAACCTTGTTCACGAGTGCAGCAGAGGTACCGTCAGGCTGGGTCTCGCGACCGACGACGACATACTGAATGTGGTCGACCAGGTCAGGCCAGGTGTAGACCATCGCGTGCAACTCACGGGTGAGCGGGTCGTACTTGGGGTGCGCCGTGAATCCGTTGGGCAACGTGCCACCGAAGTCGGTGGAGTCGACCGTATCGAGCTCGTAGGTGAGTTCAACGGGCGCTGCACCCCCCTCGACCATCGCATAGGTCTTGCCAGCGAACCCGCTTACGTGCGTGTTTGCCCCAAAGTTGCGGTCGCCATTGCGGGTCGTTATCGAGCGAACCTCGCCGAGCTGCTGGGCGACCTGGGTCGACCGGACCCAACGATTGCGGTACCACTCTGCTCGCCCATCGCGGAGCCGGATGCCATGCACCATACCGTCGCCGGAAAACCAGTGGTGAGTGTCCGCATCAACGTCGCCAACAGGATTGGGGCCATTGCGCAACCAGCGCCCAGCCAGCTCTTCGGGGATCTGCCCAGCGACCGTCAAGTCAATGGCGGTGTGCTCCTCGAGAACGGGAGCAAAGTTTCCGGCCAGATAGGGGTTCTCAATCATGTTGTCATCCTTGCACCATTTGGCATGCCCGATGCACGGATCACACTGATCCGAACGACTTTCGTGCCGATAGGAAAGCGCTATGTCGCATCGTGAGCCCACCACAGCGTGCACGACCCTCTGGTTGCCGGTCGTGCTCGTCCTAGCCGCACTGTTTGCCGTCGGGTGTTCTTCTGCTGCCACGGTGCCCGCTGAGTCTGCGACCACCTCGTTGTCGCCCAGTGCGTCGACGACCGCCATCGCGAAGCCTGTGGAATTGGTGGTGCTTATCACCAACGACGACGGCGTAGAAGCGGTGGGCCTCGATGTCTTCGCCCGTGCGCTCGGCGATCTCGACAACACGACCGTGCACGTGGTGGTTCCTCGAGAAAACCAGAGCGGCGCGGGCGATCTTGAGTCCGACGGAGCGGTCTCCACTGCGCCTGGCCGCACGATCAACAACGTCGAGGCGACGATCATCGACGGCACGCCGGGAGACGCTGTTTCGTGGGCGCTCAGAACGCTTGACGTTACCCCGCATGTGGTGATCGCCGGCCCGAACGAAGGCCAGAACATCGGGGTGTTCGCAGAGCAATCGGCAATCGTCGGCGCTGGAAAGGTCGCAGCGAGAGCAGACATCCCAAGCCTTGCCATTGGTCTTGGCGTGCCTGCTCCCTATGACTTCCGCCAAGGCACCCAGGTCGCGATCGACTGGCTCAACGCGAACCGCGAGGCCCTGGTAGCCGAAACGCTTCCGGCCGAGGTGACGCTGATCAATATTCCCAACTGTGTCGACGGCGGGTCGTATAAAGGGCTGCTCGAGATCCCAGTCGCCGAGACGTTCGGCGATCGCGATCCGTTCGCGACCGATTGCACAAGCGAACCCGACGTCATCGCAGATGACGTCGACGCGTTTCTTAGCGGCTACGGGTCGGTATCGAAGATCGCTGCAGAGTAGACGACCGGACGCCGGGCGACGGGGCTAGCGGCTAGCCGTTACCGCGGACTACCTCGAGCAGCCGCCGGAGCTCACGCTTGTCGGCCAACGTCGCATCGAGCGATGCGACAACGGTGGTGTCGGCCACGCTCGCTACGTGCTCGTGCAGTTCTTTGCGCACCCGGCTGCTCCGGCGTTTCGCTCCGACGTTGAGCGGAACTCTTGCGATCAAAGCGATCACGAGGCCGAGAAGTAGTCCGACTCCGACCAACAGTGTTGGCAGCGGGAGCCAGTCATTGATCATGGGGGTCAATACGTCGGTGTCGATCCGAAAGAAGGCACTTCCGATAATCATTGCGAGAAGCCAGAGGGCTCCGACAACCGCGGTGAGGGCCGCTAGGCGCTGCAACCATGCGACTATCGACCACCAACCAGGTTGGTCGCGGGCGGCATCGGCAGCCCGCAGCGGGACCTTTGCGAGGCCATCGAGCACCTCGGGTTGCGCCGATCGCATATCGTCGCGGACTGCGGTGGCCCACCCGGGCTCCAGTCGACCAGCTACCGCTTCGGCCGCGTCGCGCAGAGCAACTCCTACTTCGGCCGTCGCCATCGAACTCGCTGCTGGTGATGGCAGAGATCGTAACGGCGTTTTGCGAATCTTTCGTACCCACTTCGAGGCGGGCCAACCCGTGGCCAGGGCGCCATCCCGCAGATACTGAGCGGCGACGACATCGGCGGCGCTGTCGACGCCGGCTGCTCTGCCGAACCCCTCGATGAGGTCGATGCGTTCAGCTTTCGTGAGTACATCGTCATCGCGCAGCGAGCCCGTCGCCGGGTCGATCGACCCGCTGCCCAGCTCGTCTGCTGCCGACTTCAAGTCGGCGTCGAGGCGAGCGACCGCCGCTTTGCGCTCGGCCACCAGCGAACGGAGCAGGGACGACGCCGCCGCGATCCCGTCGCCACTTGTGGCCGACACCGCGAGCACTTGGGCATTGCTGATGCCGTCCTCGGCCAACCG
This sequence comes from uncultured Acidimicrobiales bacterium, assembly GCA_938015295.1. Taxonomy (GTDB): domain Bacteria; phylum Actinomycetota; class Acidimicrobiia; order Acidimicrobiales; family SHLQ01; genus CALLQB01. Next base: position 61,014 of record CALLQB010000009.1, on the reverse strand, counting down.
GGCCTCGTAGTCGGCAACAACTTCTGCGGGATTCGCAAGCGTGTCGGCCTTGTTTAAAACGAACCTCATCACCTCGCTGTGGCTCCGCAATGGGCGCAGATACTGCTCATGCAGCGACTGGTCGGCGTACTTTTGCGGATCGACGACCCAGATCAGCAGATCGACCAGCTCGATCAGCCGGTCAACTTCCATTTGATGGGTGCGCTCGGTCGAATCAAAGTCGGGTAGGTCGAGCAAGACCAAACCGTCAAGCTCTGCGGTGTCGCCGGACGGACCGGTGTCGGGGGCTTGGTGCCGACGCTCGATCTCGAGCCAATCGAGGAGTGCTGACGCGCCCTCGCCCCAGATCACCGCATGGGTGCTGGACGTCGTTGGTCGCCGAACGCCTGTGCTCGAAATGTCGGTTCCGGCCAACGCATTAAACAGGGTCGACTTTCCGGCGCCCGTCGGCCCGGCAAGCGCGATGACGGTGTGGGTGGTCCCGTGACGAAGGCGGCCTCGAACCCTGTCGACTAGCGCACGAGCCGGCGTCACCCGATCGACATCGAGCCGCCCATCGGCAACCTTAACGGCCGACGCAAGCGCATCGACCCGAATATTTAGCTCATCGTGGGCTGTCACGACCTCGCAGCCTCGACCGAACTCGCCGCCAAACGAAGTTGCTCGCCCGACTCGGCGTCGGGGATGCGACCAAGTTGCGCACCGAAGCGCGAACGCTCGGTGTCGAGGACCGACTGGACTCGGGTGAGAAGTCGAGTTCGCGCATCGCGCGCCAAAGCCGAAACAGCGTTATCGCCAAACACTGCAGTGAGCACCGCCTGGCTTACCGCGGCTGTGCCGCCGGCGACAGCTGCCTCGCCACCGGTGAGACCACCGGTTTGGGAAAACACAGCGACCATGAGCGCCACCCCAACACTGTTGATGCCGAGCGAAAGTGTGCGGGCGACAGCCAACTTCGAGCCAGCCTGGTCGTTGACCAATTGCAGGACTTCAGCCTGCCAGCTTTCGATTTCGCCCTCGATGCGTTTACGAATGTCGGTGGTAGCCCGGTTGAGATTTGCCGAGGCGCCAACCAAGGCTTCGGGCCCCCCGGGCATTGTTTCCCAGCCCTCCACAACTTCGAGGGCCGCGGTGTCTGCTGCGTCGCGAACGAGCACACTCAGACTGCTTTCGAGCGCCCCTTGCACCTCACGGTTGGGCTGCTCGTCGGTGCCTTTGAACACCGAAACGATGGCATCTTTGAGGCGCCCAACACCGCGCTGCAACTTCTCCATGACTTCGCCCGTGCCGACGTGTTCAGTCCAGCGGTCGAGTACTTCGCCGCGTAGAAGGTTGCCGCTATCGAGTTCGCGATCGACCCGCGACAGTGCTTCGTCGTACTGCTGGTCGGCGTATGCCCGAAGTGCGTCGCCGCTACTCGCCTGCACCTCGACCGCTGAGGCGAGTGCCTCGACCCTGCCGGGCAACGAATCAAGTGCACCGTCCAGGGAGCGGCGAACAAGCTGGGCGCGTGCCCCTGAGTCCTGCACGAGAGCATCAAGCCAGGAGTTGAGCGGAACGAGACCCGAGGTGAGGCGACCGTCGGCGAGGTCACCCTCAGCTATCGCGAACAGTCGGGCGTCGCCGAGTCCTTTGTCGCGCAACATGTCGCCTAGGTGGGTGCCGATCTCCTTTTCGGAGCCGGCCGGGATCCGGTTGACGATGACCGACAATGCGACCGATCGTTCCTGGGCCCGGGCCAAGTATTCCCAAGGCACCGCGTCGGCATATCTGGCAGCTGTCGTGACGAACAGCCACAGGTCTGCGGCGCCGAGCAGTTGCGCGGCCAGATCGTGGTTCGCGACCTCAACTGAATCGATGTCGGGCGAGTCGAGCAATGCGAGCCCGGGTCGAAGGTTCTTTGAGGTGACTACTTGCAGCCCAGCGCCGCTACCCGGCGACTCGCCGGTGGTGCGAGGAAGATCAGGCAGCACGCCCTCGCCGAGAAACCATGCCTCATCGTCGGGATGGCACACCAGCACCGGCATGCGTGTGGTTGGACGAAGTACCCCGGGGATCGAGACGTTGTCGCCAATGAGCGAGTTCGTCAGCGTCGACTTGCCTGCTCCGGTTGAGCCACCCAGCACTGCCAGCAGGGGTGCGTCGAGTCGCTCGAGTTTGGGCAGCAGGTAGTCATCGATTTGTTCGGCCAGTTCGTGTTGGGCTCGACGAGCGTCGTCAGCCCCGCCGACCTCTAGGGGGAGTTCGAGGTCACCGACAAGTCGTCGAAGGGCGTGTAGCTCATCGACAAGGGAAGTCATTGCCCCTCATCCTATCTCTCCTCGTACCCGTCCTTGTCGCTCCGTTGATCGTTGCACTGGCGTCAGACGCGACAGGACCCCGGGCACGAAGCCCGAGGTCCTGTCGGATACCCGCTCTCTTGCTACCGAGACGCTGCAATTTGGCGGGCTTTTTCGGCCCGCACGGCGGTTCGGCGTTTCCAATAAGGGGTTCGCCAATGTTTCTGCGAATTCTTCGATCTTTTGTCGGGGTCCCAGCCCTTTTGTGGGGTTTTCCACGCAAACCCCGGCTCGGGAATATCGTCAACATCGATCCCGGCCGCTCCCGTGAGACTTCGCAGCCGACTACGAACACGCGATTTCTCGCTGTGCTTGTGGGCGCGAATTTCCCGACGGGTCAATTCTTCGACTCGGTGCGGCATAACAATGGCCTTTCCTGGTCGTGAGGTCAGCAACTCGGCATTGCAATGTTTCTGCGAAGACTTCGCCACTGCCTCAGTTGTCAACAGAATCCCAGTATAGCAGTAGCGTGACGATAGTCACAGGTTCGTAACCAGGATTTCTTCGGGGCTACGCAATCTTGATGCGACATTCCTTGATGCCATTGATAAAACTCGACCGCACATAGGAGATGCGGCCGTCGAGGTTCACGGTGTCGGCCCGCGCAACCAGCTCTTCGAGCAGACACCTCGTCTCGAGACGAGCAAGGTGGGCTCCCAGGCAGAAGTGCGCGCCGAAACCGAACGCGATATGCGGGTTCGGGTCGCGGGTGATGTCGAAGCGCATCGGCTCGGCGAACACCTCTTCGTCACGGTTGGCCGAGCCGTAGTGCAGCACAACCTTGTCGCCAACGTTGAAGGTATACCCATTGAAATCCGTCTGCTGTTCGACAGTGCGACTCATATAGGTCACCGGTGAGGACCAACGAATCATTTCTTCGACCGCCGAATCGAAGTACGCACCGGTTTTGAGCAACGCGAATTGTTCAGGATTCTGAGCAAGCGCAGCGATACCGTGGCTGATGTTGTTTCTCGTCGTCTCGTTGCCGGCGATGAACAACAACGCCACGTACGCCCGGTATTCGCCCTCGGTCAGTTCGGCCTTGCGGAGGTTTTCCGCCAGGACCGATGCGAGGTCGTCCGCCGGTTCAGCGAGGCGGGCGTTAAGCAACTCCATCGAGTACGCGCCCATCTCGGTGAATGCCTGGGTGCGGTGCTCGTCGCTCGGCGAGTAATCAGGGTCGTCGTTCGAGATGATCGCGTTACTCCAGGCAATGAGCTGGTCGCGGTTGTCCGGCGTCGTTCCGAGGAGCTCACAAATAGCCAGCAGCGGTAGCGGCACCGCCAACTTGTCGACCACATCGAAAGAGTTGCCGGTTGCCAAAGCCTCATCGAACAGCTGTCGCGCGAGGTTCCGGTAGTGCTCGGCATACCGCTTGACCACCTTCGGGGTGAAACCCTTGTTGGTCATTCGTCGAAGGTGGAGATGGTAGGGATCGTCGAGGTTGAGCAGATGCCGGTCCTCGTCGTCGCTGTAATCACCTCGCAGATTGAGACCATGAGCGTTGCCCATAACGTCGGTGGCCTTGCTTGCTGCCAAGACATCGGCATGTTTGGTTAGCACCCAAGCTTCGTCGAAGAGGCGCTGATCAGGAATCGCCTGAAAATGCACTGGTCGATGTCGCCGAAGCATCGCGAGTTGTTCGTGCGGAACGCCCTCGGAATAGGCGGCGTTTGACAACACATCAATGCTGGACAGATCTTGTTCGGCCTCAACAGTCATCTGACTTCCCCTCTCGTCGCTGGGTGGAGTTTGGCACGCCGGGCCGAGGCCTCCAAGCAAACGAGCCTGATGCGCCACGACGGCCTCCGAGGTGCCAACCTTCGTTGGTGAGTTCGATCCTGCGGTTCGTGGTTATTGCGATGATGCTCGGCGTGGCACTTCTCGCTGCGCTCTCTTTGTTGTACGTACTTGCCGTCGTGCTCGCCCGCGGCTACCAGCGCCTAACCGGCCGGTAACCAGTTAGCGAGGAATCGACCCGACCACACCCTGCACGAACCAGTTCATCGCGAGCAGGTCGTCATCGGTCAAGCGTGCTCCCTCTTCTATGCGCAGGGCCCCCGACTGGTCAAAGACCGGACCGTCGAAGATCCCAAGATCACCCTTGGCAATCTTGGCCAGCACGTCGGCAACCTTTTCTCCTTGTTCGTCGGTGAGGCCGCTTGGCTCAGCCAGACCGACGATCCCTTCGTCCAAGCCACCCCAGTAGCTGCCGATCTCGTGGTCGCCCCGAGCCATCGACTCGATGACGTCGATATATCGATCGCTCCAGTTCCAGACGGTTGCGGTGAGGAACGCCGATGGGGCGGCGTCGCGCTGGTCGGAGTCGTACCCAACCCACCGAAGACCGTTCTGTTGGGCGACCAGGCCCGACGCTACGGAGTCTTGATGGGCAGCAATGACATCGACGCCAATCTCGACCAGAGCGTTCGCCGCGTTGGTCTCGACGGCCGGATCGTTGTTCGAACTCGTCCACACCACTTCGACTGTCGCCTCAGGATTCACCGATTGCGCTCCGAGTGTGAAGGCGTTGATACCGCGAATGACTTCCGGAAACGGAAAGCCGGCCACATAACCAAGTGAACCCGATGGCGAGGCCAGCGCGGCCGCGACCCCGGCCGCGTACCGCGGCTGATACATCCGGCCGTAAAAGTTGCCGAAGTTGGTCGGGTTCTTTTTGAAACCGCCGGCATGCTCGAACACAACGTCGGGGAACTCGACGGCGAGTTGCTCCATGCTGTTTTGGTGAGCAAAAGCGGTTCCGACGACGAGGTTGATTTTGTCGGTGATAATTAGGTCACGAACGATGTTGGCGAATTCTTCGCCCTCGCCTGGAACGTTTTCGACCGCGAACGTTGTGGCACGGGTCGCATCGTTGGCGATGATTCGAGCATCGTCGTGGGTGGCATTCCAGCCAATATCGCTCACGGTCCCCTCGTAGATCCACGCCGCTTTGACACCTGTTGCGTCGACTGGCTCCGGCTCATCCTCACCGCAGCTGGCTGCGATGAGGATGAAGATGCCCAACATGACCAGAAGACGATTCGCCGTGCGGGTCACAGCAGGGCCCTACAGGATTCATGGGTCGAACACAGCGGTCGATCGAGAGCAATCACCGGCACGAGGCTAGTGCCCGCTGTGCCCGGTTGGCGCGCGACGAACGAGGTTACGACCGAGCGACCAGAGCCAGTGAGTTCGCAACCCTACGCGGCGAGTGAAACCGACCCTGCTACTGCCTTGCGAGCATCGAGGCGAGCACTGTCGAGTTGTGCGCGAGAGGCCCAAAGCTCGGCGGTTGCGGCGCCACCTGCCCGAAGGTCTTGGTGATGGTTCCACGTTTGGAGAAGTAGCTGAAGGGCGGGATGTGTGGTGTTTTCCATGTGTTCATCATGCGACGGATCGTTCCGTGGGTGTCACTGAATTGCACCCTCAATTTCATCCGGTACAGTACTAATCACCGTGATCGACGACATTGACAGAGATATTCTCCGTTTGCTGCAAAAAGACGGACGACTGACCCAACGCGAGATTGGCAAGGCGGTCGGCCTCAGCCCCAACGCGGCTGGTGCGCGAGTAAGCAGACTCGTCGACCAAGGCATCATCAGCGGTATCCATGCGAAACTCAATCACGCGAAACTCGGGAGAACGATTGAAGCGTCGATCGATGTCTGGCGCGAAGACCGGACCGACGAAACATTGCTGCGTGAGGTCATCCTCGATGACCGGATCATCGAGTGTTTCCACCTCACCGGACCCGTTGACTTTCGCATCCGGGCAATCGTGAGCGGAACCGACGACCTCAACGAACTCCTCAACCGGCTCAAAAACGAGGGCGGTATTCGTCAAACCGATAGCCGGCTCATTCTCGAGCACCTGCTCACCGACAGGTAACCCGAGCTACCACCACTCGGTGCCGGGTTCGCCCTTACATGGACCAGCCACCTGGCTGGTGATCCAGCCGCCATAGAAGCCACCTGGCTGCGGCCGCACCGCTTCTCCATCGACGAAGCAAGAAAACACCGACGGATAAAACGCCACATGGTCGACGATCGACCGAAACGTCGGCGACGGGTCGGTGTAGGTCCAGGCCCCGGCCTCAGCTACGACGCCACCCGCTGCGACGGTGAAGTACTGCGCCACACCTTTCCACTCGCAGAAACTCCGCCCATGCGCCTCCGTGAACAGTGCAGCATCACAATCGGCGAGCGGCACGTAATAGGTCGGCGGATGCGACGTTTCAAGCACCCGTACGCCACGAGCCGACTCGCCCACCACCTGACCTCCCAGCTCGACGCGCAACAAACGAGCCGTAGCTTCGATAGCGGGCGGTCGGGGGTACTCCCAAACCGACTCCTGGCCGTCGGCTACAGGATCGGGTTCGGGGTGACGCGAAGACCTGAATGGGCCCGGTTTCTTTGACGAAGGCATGACTTCATCATCGCGCCACTGCGGCCGGATCGTCGGGCCAACTGTGCTTTGGATAGCGACCTGCGAGATCTTTTTTCACCGCAACCCAAGAACCCTGCCAAAAACCAGGCAGGTCAGCGGTAATTTGCACCGGACGATCAGCGGGCGACAAGAGCTCAAGAACAATCGGCACTGCACCCTCAAGCACCGTCGGGTGTTCGGTGACACCAAACAACTGCTGCACTCTGGCCCGCACTACCGGCTTCTCCGATGCGTAGTCGATCCGGCGGTCGCGGCCCGTCGGAAGAGCCAGCGACACGGGAGTCAGCCGCTCAAGCTCGTCTTGACGGTGATACCCGACCTGGTTCCAGAGCGCCGTATGCAGGTCGACCCGCTCAAGTTGTTTTCTTCCCGTCGCCCGGTCCAGGAACGGGGCCAACCAGTCATCGAGGGTGTCGAGCAACGTCGCGTCGGAAAGATCTGGCCAATCGGTTGGGCGAGCTGCGTGCACAAACCGCAGTCGGTGCTGCAGCTCGCGCGACTTCTCGGTCCAGCCGAGCACCTCAAGGTTCGTGTCCCTCACGCGCTGCAAGAGGCCCGCCACCGTACGCGGCCCCGGCTCTGGTCGCCGCTCGACCATTCCTAGGCGCAAGGCACCGAGACGTTGCTCGACCCTCGCGACAAGATCGTCACGCCCCGTATCCCAGGTGAGTGTCGCCACCTCTTCTATGTCGTCGGCGAACGCAACCACAATGTCTTGCTTTGCCGTCGCAAGAGCAAGCCGAATCTGCGCGTCGTTGCGTCTTCCGTCCAGGTCGGCAACAACCAACATCTCTTCGGCCGCAAGATGATCGGTCGTTTGCAGAACGGCCCCGCTTCCCGATCGAAGCCGAAACTTGCCGACTTTTCCCTGCCGCTGCTGCGCCACCCGGTCGGGATAGGCGAGCGCCAATACCGCTCCGGCCAGATCGACACCGTGGCGTGTCGTAGCTCCCCCATCAATGCCAGCGCGCCGTGCAATATCGCCTGCCCGGTCGCGGGCTCGCTTTACGGCTCCGCCATCGGCCTGCGGATGTCGTCGACCTCGGTCGAGTATCAACTCGATACGGTCGGCGAGATCGGCTGAAACATCGCCCGGCCTGCCTCGCAGAATATCGCGATCTTCAAGAAGCGCCGCCAGCACACAGCCGATCGCTCCAAGTTGCATCTCGTTTGCCCCATGCACCATCCGCGCCAAACGCGGGTGCAACGGTAACCGTGCCATCGCCTGTCCGGCCGTGCTTAGACGGCCAGCACCGTCGAGAGCACCGAGCATCGACAGAAGTTCTCGACCCTCGGCGATCGACGCCTCTGGCGGCAGGTCGAGGAACGGAAGACTCGACGGGTCGGCCACGCCCCACGAGCCGAGTTCGAGCAGGAGCCCCGACACATCCACCCTCGTGATTTCTGGAGCGGTGAACTTTGGTCGCGCAGCGTGTTCCATCTTTGACCACAGACGAATGGCCACCCCCGGAGCAACACGTCCCGCTCGTCCCGCTCGCTGGTCTGCAGAGGCCTGCGAGTGCACGCCAGTCAGCAAGCGGGTCATACCCGTACGAGCGTCGAACTGTGGGTTCTTTACCTGGCCGCTGTCGATCACCGTACGGACACCCTCGACGGTCAAGCTGGTCTCGGCAATGTCGGTCGACAACACGACTTTCCGCCGACCAGGCTGCGCAGGACGCAGCGCCGCATCCTGCTCTGCGGGCGTCAACGCGCCGAAAAGCCGGTGGACGTCGACCGGCTCACCGTCGGGTGCGCTAACCACACCTGCACCTCGAAGCAGGTCGGCGGTACGGTTAATCGTGGCAGCGCCCGGAAGAAACACCAGAACATCGCCGGGCTCTTGTAATGCCAACCGAACAGCCTCGGCAACCGGTGTTTCGATTCGCGCACTGCTGGCCCGAGCCCTCCCCCGAGCAGCGTGCCGTGGCCGTCCCGGCTTGCCAGCCCCCGCTGGCGCCATCGGCTTCCACCGGATGTCGACAGGAAAGGTGCGACCTTCGGCGGCGATGATGGGCGCGGGGTGCTCGCCTCCGAGCAGCCCAGCAATCTCGGCCGTGTCGATGGTCGCCGACATCACAAGGATGCGCAGGTCATCGCGAATCGAGCGACGTACATCGAGCGCCAGCGCAAGCCCAAGATCGGCTTGCAAGCTTCGCTCGTGAAACTCGTCAAAGATCACCATTGCGACACCCGTTAACTCGGGGTCGTTCTGCAATCGTCGGGTCAGGATGCCTTCGGTGACAACCTCGATCCTTGTCTCGGCCGACACCCGCCGCTCGTCTCGAGTCACGTAGCCAATCGTTTTGCCGACCCTTTCGCCGACCATGGCCGACATACGGGTAGCCGCAGCTCGCGTTGCCAGCCGACGTGGCTCAAGCAAGAGAATTTTGCCACCAGCGACCCACGGCTCATGCAGCATACGCAACGGCACGACAGTCGTTTTTCCGGCACCGGGCTCGGCTTGGAGCACCGCCAGGCCGGGTTCTGACATCGCCGACCGCAAGGCCTCGATACACCCTTCGATGGGCAGGTCGGTCAGTTCCACACGTCAACCCTAGGCCCGGCTTCTCTGTGCCCGGTGCAAGGAAGCACTGATCGACCGGTACTCTCCTTTGACGTGACCACCCCCCGCCTGGTCGTCAGCATCGCCTTGTTTCTGATGCTGCTGGCCGCTGGCTGCGCGGCAACCAATCGCCCGTCGATTGCTGCCTCGCCGCCAGATACCCCACCGCCAGATACCGCGCTACCTGCGCCGACAACGGCGACGGCGCGCGTCCTCGGCGCCAACGAAGTGTCAACCACCGCCTCAACGAGTATCCCGACGACTGTCCCAACAGCCCTCCCCACGAGCATCCCGCCAGCTCTTTGTGCTTCGCCTGCACCCAACGCCACCGGACGTATCGAGTCAGAACGACTTCTGGAGATTTCTGGACTGGTCGCGGCCACAACCCACGACGGGTTCTGGGCCCACAACGACGGCGGAGACGCCACGCTGTACGCGGTGGGGCCGGCAGGCGAAGATCTGGGCGAGGTAACCATCGAAGGCGTCGAAGCGTTCGACCTCGAAGACATTGCAGTGCGACAGGCAAAGGCTGGGCCCCAGATCGTGCTCGCCGACATCGGCGACAATACCTTCTCCCGCGGTCTCGACCACCAGCTTCTTTTTGTGGATGAACCAACCGTCGCCATGGACGCAATCGCCGCCCGAGTCGCGGTCATCAGCTATCCCGACGGCCCGCACAATGCCGAGGTGCTGCTGATCGACAGTGAATGGAACCAGATCATGGTGGTGACCAAAGAAGACGGCCTACCCGACACTGACCAATCGGTGCTGCGAGAAGCAAACCTCTACGTTGGCGATCTGCCAGTTCGAGTTGATGGCACGCCCAGCAACCCCACCCCGATAGAGATGTGGCACGCCGGCACTATCGACCTGCCGGCTCTGCGCGAACGTTCGACCGAAACCAAGGCGCATCCGTTCGATGTGCTCGAACTCAGTGGCCTCGCCACCGGCGGCGACGTCTCGCCCGATGGTCGCACCATCGCCCTGCGCACCTACGGAAGCGTCTGGCTCTGGCCGCGACCGGCCAACACCGGCGTCGCCGACGTCATCCTCGAGGAGCCGTGCGAAGCTCAAGCGGCGTTCGAGCTCCAAGGTGAAGCGTTAGCGTTTATCGACAACAACCGGTGGGCAACGGTCGCCGAGGGACAGAACATGCCGCTGCACGTCGTCGCATCTTCTCGCTAGAGTAGAACGCTCGCTAAAAGTAGAACGCTCGCTAAAAGACGAACGAGACCACCGTCAGGGCGACCGCGACCGTGAGCGACAACACATCGGCGAACCGAACCGGCATCGGCGCCGGCTGCGGAGCCGACGTCGACCCACGACTCACCATCGATCGAGCCAGATCGCGTGAGCGACGATTCGTGCCAACCACCACCGCGACTGCCGCATCGATCGCAAGCGAAAAGCCGTGCAGCAACACTGCAAAGCCTCGCTTAGACGAATCTGCCGGTGGGGTTGGGCGAGTCATCGTCACGTCGGTCACGACGCGAACTTCCTCGGCAACAAGCGGCAGAGCACGCACCGTAATCGCCAGCACCGTACCCAACTCGTCGGTCGGCAGACCTAGGCGTCGCAGCGGGTGAATCAGGCGCCGGAGCCCGGCACCAAGCTCGGCCAGGCCGGTCGTCCACGCCAACATTCCGGCCCAGAAAAGAAGCACCAACCCCAAAACGATAAGGCGGACGTAGTCGAGCAACCCGCCGAGCCCTAAGCCCAAAACGAACGGCTCGCCGCCCGACAGGCTCGCACCAATCGCACCGCCCAGAAGTCCCCACACCAACATCATCGGCGGACGGGGAAGAATTGCGGCCGGCAACTTCGCGACCTTGAACAACAACACGCCAAGCACCGCAGCCAAACCAATCATCCACCACGTTGGTTCAAAGACCAACGCCATCGACAGGGCAACCATCGACAACAACTTGGCTTCGGCTCGAAGGCGTCGTACCGGCGAGTCCACCGGAACATCGCGAAAGATGTCTGTACTCATGCATCGCTCCGCTCAGTACTCATGCATCGCTCCGCTCAGTACTCAACCGGCCCTTGTCGAGACGCAACACCCTCGTCACCCGGTCGTGCCCCCACGACGCGTCATGAGAAACCACCACAACCGCAGTGCCCTGCCGCCGAAGGTCGTCGACCACCTCGGCCAACTGCAATCGCCCTTCGTCGTCAAGCCCGGCGAGGGGTTCGTCAAGCACAATCACCGAGGCCCCTCGAGCCAAAAGACCAGCGAGCAAGACCCGCCGCTGCTGCCCGCCGCTGAGGCTGTCGACCCGAGCATCGAGCAGGTCGCCAAGCCCGAGCGAGCCGACCGCCCTCGGCAGACGCTCTAGACGAGCGCGACCCTTTTCGTCCATCGAATGAGCACCCGCCAGCGAACGCAGCTCGCTATCAACAAGCGGTCGGAGAAGCTGAAGCCGAGCGTGCTGAAAAGCAATCGCCACACTTGTTCCCGGCTCCTTCTCCACCGTTCCCTCAGTCGGTTTTCGTAACCCGGCCAATACCCGGGCAAAGGTTGACTTGCCCGATCCGTTCGAACCGGTCACCAAAACCAACTCGCCCGACCTGATCGTCAAATCGATATCGGTAAGCACCGTGCGGGCCCACGGCTTGCCACCGTCGTAGGTATACGAGACGTCGGTCAGGGTGAGAACCGGCCGACCGACATAGATCGTGTTGAGCAGCTCGTTCTCCACCAACTCCTGCGGCCGCCCGATGGTCACCACACGGTCCGCCTCAGCAAGGTCACCCGCCAGGTGCGACGTGCGAACCACGGCGACGCCACGGTCATTGATGTCGGTAAGAAGTTGGTTGATTTGTTCGCGGCCCTCTGGATCGAGCATCGACGTAATCTCATCGGCGAGAAGCAGCGAAGGCTTCCTCGCCAGGGCAGCGGCCAAGGCCAGGCGTTGCAACTCGCCACCCGACAATTCACTGGTGAGCCGGTCATCAAAACCCACAAGACCTACCGACCCCAACGCATCGGCGACATCAACGTCTGCGGCGGCACCCCACCGAATATCTTCGGCAACGGTCGGCGCAAGTACCTGCCCCTCGGGCCGTTGACTGACGTAGGACGTGCCGCCGGTCAGACCCAACCTCGGCGCTCCGTTTCGCACGACGCCACTGTTGGGAATCAGACCAGCCAGCACATCGAGCAGCGTCGACTTGCCCGCACCGTTGCGCCCGGCGATGGCGACGTTGTCGGCAGGCGAGACCGACACCGTCACGCCGCTGTTCACCACGTAGCCCTGCCGCTCGATCGCCACGTCATCGAGCGACAACGGCAACGGCGCTCCGCCCTCAAAAGAAGTGCCGGTTTCGGGCTCTTGCAACGACAGCGGAACCACAGGACCTAGGGCATCGTTCACACCCCGCAGGACCCGCCTGCCCAGTCGCCGTACCAGAAGGGCATAGGCCGCTGACACGAACAGCTGCGCCACGGGAACCGCAATCATCCACCAGTCGAGTTGACCCGAGATGAAATCTGCGCCGGCGTCTCGCACCCCGGGGAACCCGAGTGGTTCAAAAACGCGACTGAGGCCGTTCCACTGGTTTTCAACGTTCTCAAACGCCAGCGCCCGCAACTCCGTAGCGACCGAAAAGAACGCCACAGTCGCGAGTGCCACTGGCGGCCACCCCACAAGGAGTGCGAGACCGACCGTTCGCGGAATCGATCGGTTGCGGGCAAGCGAGACGCCTCCGGTCCACCCAAAGAGCCCGGCGATTATCGACTGCGTGATCGGTCCGGTGCCGCCGAGGAGCACCGTAAAAAGCGCCGTCGCCGTAACCGAGAGCACGACCGTCCGGGTGCGATGTCGGGCAGCAAGCACCGCAAAAACCACGGTGCCAAGGATCTGAAAGAACAGTCCTGCAGCGAGCAGCCGACCAATAGCCAGCAGGCTGAATACCAATGCTGCCGCGATGGCCGCATCCGCCAACTCGCTGGCGTCGAGAGGGCCGTCGGTTTCATCGACCAACCGTTTTGTCACCTGCAAGCTCAGATCATTTCCTTTGACGACCAGCGAAGATCGGCCAAAGCATTCTCGACGCGACCCCGTGCATGCTCGGCAACCGTTTCGGCTCTGATGTCACTCTCTGGCTCAACCACCAACGTGGCGATGCCGCGAGCCTCAAGACTAGCGAGTTCATTGCGTAGCCGGCGACGAGCCCCCATCCGAACCGGCCGGACTCCCGGCCGCGTCTGCACCGTGGAAATGATCGCGAGGTCGGCGCGCACTTCGGCAGCAAGCCCGGCATGAGTTGAGGAAGATACCGCCCCATCGATGTAGAGCGACCCGTCGACGTCTTTGGGTTGGAACATGGCCGGAACCGCCGAAGACGCGGCAACGGCGTCGCCGACCGAGGTCGAGAGGATGTCGCGGCCGAAAACACAGACGTCGCCGGTCTCCGCATCGACCGCCGGAATCCACAACCCCTCAGGCCAGCGGTCGAGTTCGGCGAGCGCCGGAAGGCGCCCGAGCGAATCGCTGGGGAAAAGTCCCGAAGGCAACACTCCCGCAAGGGCCATTGCCAACCCTCGTCCTCCGGGTAGAACCTGGCGTGCGAGATGGGGCGCCAAAGGTTTCAGACGTCCGGCGAGGCCAACTCGGGCCTCTCGTAGTGTGTTGGCCATCTGTTTGCGATCAGCATCGCTCGGAGGCGCCTGCAGCGCCAAGCGGATCTCGGCTGTCGTGGCTCCAGCCTTGTAGGAAGCGGCGACCGCGGCACCGGCCGAGGTGCCGACGAAGTGGGCTCGGCGTGGGTCGAAGCCGACCTCCTCGAGCGCGTCGAGAACACCGAGATGAAACATCCATGCCGCCGGTCCCCCGGCACTGAGCACGACGACCACACGTGCATCTGAAGCAATTGGGGGCACCACTCATTCTTACCACCCCGCAAAGGGTTTCGGCGGTCGTAGCAGGGCTTTCGAGGACGCCACTGTGCCATCTACAGTCCTGGACGTGCCCAGCGACCCATACGAAGATCTCGAGGAGCCGTCGCGTCGGAACCTGACCAGCGAGATCCGGTCATTTGGCGAGATCGTTCGGCTGGCGACGAGCGGCAAGCGACTGCTGCGAAACGTCCCCCACGGCAACGGCGAGTTGGTCATCGTTTACCCCGGCTACGGCATGGGCGACACGGCAACCGCTCCGCTTCGGGCCTACCTCACCAACCGCGGCTTCAGCACGAGAGGTTGGCGTCTCGGCCGCAACCACGGCGATGTCGAGAAGTTGCTGCCACAGGTGTTCGAACGTCTGCAGTACGAATTGCACTTCCACACCAGTCCCACTGACTCTGAGGCTCCGAAGCAGGCCTTTCTCGTTGGCTGGTCGTTGGGTGGCGTGTTCGCCCGCGAAATCGCAAGAGATCACCCAGAACTAGTACAGCGGGTGATCACGTTCGGAACCCCCGTGGTCGGCGGCCCGAAGTACACCGTGTCGGCATCGTCGTATCGCGACCGTGGCATCGACGTCGAAGACATCGCTGCCAAAGTTGCCGAACGAAATCGCACACCGATCACCGTGCCGATCACCGCGATCTTTTCAAAATCTGATGGGGTCGTGAACTGGCAAGCGTGCGTCGACCACATGAATGACCAGGTCGAGCATGTCGAGATCGATGCACCCCATGGTGGCATGCCGATCAATCCCGACATCTTCGATCTGGTCGCCACCAGACTCGCAACCTCGGACGCCGATACCGACCCAGATCCAGACCCAGACCCGAACGAAGAGAGCCCCTGATGAACGCCGACTACACCAACGATCTCGAAACGGTCATGCGCACAAGTTTCTCTGCGCGGTCGTTCACCGACACACCGGTGACCGACGAGGCGATCGCCCGCATTCTCGACCGGGCACGATTCGCACCGAGCGGCGGCAACCGGCAGAGCTGGCGGGTACTCGTCGTGCGAGACGATGCGGTGCGAGCGAAACTCATCGATCTCGCGTCGCCGGTCATGCGGGCCTACGCGGCGCAAAGCGCAGCAGGCGAGGTGCCGTTCAACGTTGTGAACCCAAGCTCACTCGATCTCGAAGCAGCGGCTGCCGACACGTCGATTGAACCGGTGGCAGTAACAGCGATGGCTGAAGCACCGGTGATCCTCATGATCTTCACCGACCTCAGCGATGTCGTTGCGTTCGACAAGGATCTCGACCGCATCGCGCTCGCGCCCGGCGGGTCGGTCTTCCCGTTTGTTTGGAACATTCTCCTTGGCGCCCGACTCGAAGGGCTCGCTGGCGTGCTCACCACCTATCTACATTCCGCCGAAGCCGAAATCCAAGACATGCTGGGGGTTCCCAAACATGTGGCCTTTGCCGCATCGATTCCGATCGGCGAACCAACCACGTGGCTGACGAAGCTCACGAGGCGACCGGTTGAAGAGTTCGCCCGCTACGAGACCTGGGACGGTACACCGGTCACTTCCCCATCAGTGCAGGGGTAGATCGGGGTTACTCAGTCAACTGGAATCTCGACCGGAACGCCAGCCACGCAAACAAGCCGCTAGCGAGAGGCACCCAGAATGAAATAATGCGGTACGCCAAGGTGGCCAGCAGCGCATTTTGTGTGCTGATACCCGAGCCGACAAGCAACGTGGTCAAGCCAACCTCGACGAAACCGAAACCGCCCGGCGTAATCGGGATCATGGCCAACACCGCAGCGCCTGAGTAGGCGATAAGCACAAGACTGAGTCTCGGATCGGCCCCAACGCCGTACAGCGCCGCAACCAGCGTCAGGTAGTCGAACACCCAGTTGAGGGCTGCCGCAATAGTTACCTGCGGCCATTTCTTTCCCACCACCGCAACCAACCGGTCGCGTTCAGCGACAAGATGCGACGGCGTCACGCCCCAGGATTGCCGAAGCCAGCCGCCCACGGTGATGAACAATCGGTTGAGCCCTCGTCCGACCAACTCGAGTGGTCGCGTAAACCGGATTCCGATAGCACCGATTGCGACCAGCATCACAAAAAGCACGCCGCCAGCGACCGCGACCGACAGCAAACTCTCGGGCACGGGGGCACCGAAAAGCGCCATCAGTAAACCCGACGCCGGAATAGCAAAAAGCGCGGCCGTCGACACGATTGAGGTCGCAGCCAACGCACCGCCGGCCTGGCGGGGCGTTACTCCACTCACCGACAACATGCGGTACAACGTCGCTCCGCCCACGGCGGCGCCGCCGGGCACGACCCTCGAAACCGCATTTGACGTCAACTGGCTTGTGCCAGCCACAAACCACGAAACGCCGGGTAGCACGATGCGAATCAGCCACCACATGCACGCAAAACTGGCGATCTCGAGACCAACCATCACCACGAACCAACCGACCCGGATGGTTCGTAAGCGTTCAGCCGATGTCAGAACATCGAGCACCCGATCGACGACACCAGGGGCCAGAATCGACAGAACGATGATTCCGATGGCCATAACCACGGCCCGTCGAACGTACCCACCGATGTCACCACCGCTAGGAGTTGCTACCACCTCGGTCGACGACACGTTTGTCGTTTCCCCGGACACAGCCAGAAGCTAGCGCATCAGCCCACGCACATCGTAGTTAGCTGCCCGCCGCTGTGCCCTTGGCAAGACTCGAAAGCGCCGGTGACCCAACGGGATTGTAGGTCTTGTAGGATGCGTTGGCTTATGGTCAACCTTGACGCAGCCAAAGCACGCGAAGATCTCTTGCGAGGCGACATCCGTCGGCTCGGTGCCCAGCTTGGCGACACGATTCGCCGTAATGTCAGCATCGAATTCTTCGAACTCGTCGAAACGGTTCGGGGGCTCGCTCGAAGCTATCGCGATGGCAACGCCGCAGCTGGAGACGAGCTAGCTTCCCTGGTTGCCGGGCTCGACGACGTCGAGGCGATCCTCTTGGTTCGAGCGTTCACGATCTACTTTCATCTCGCAAACGTTGCCGAGCAGGTACATCGCGTCGAAGAACTCCAACTGAAAACTGAAGGTGCCGGACAGCTGTTCGAAACCTTCGGACGCATCGATGAGCTTGTGGCGAGCGGCGCAGGGCCCTCGCGCAACGCCTTGGCACAGAGCATCGCGAGTGTCGAATACCGGCCCGTGTTCACCGCCCACCCAACCGAAGCTTCCCGCCGTTCTGTTCTCGAAAAACGCTCCGAGATTGCCGAGTCGTTGCATCGTCGGCTCGCAACTTCGCGACAAGGCAGCGTCGGTGCCAGCGCACAGGCCAGCAACCTTCGCATCGACAACCGGATCAGCGAAATCATCGACCTTTTGTGGCTCAGCGACGAGTTGCGCCAGGTGAAACCAACACCGGTCGACGAAGCTCGGTCGATCATCTTTTACGTCGAAGGCCTGGTCGAGAAGGCTTTGCCAATGGTTTGGGACGACCTCACGCATCTGAGTGAGTCGCACGGCATTACCGTCGATGCCGATGCCACGCCGATTCGGTTCGGTTCGTGGGTCGGCGGCGATCGCGATGGCAATCCCTTCGTCACCGCCGAGGTCACCGCACAAGTCCTCGATCTGCAACGACAACGAGCTCTCCGGCTGCTCCGCAACGCCGTGCAAAGCCTTTCCACCGACCTCAGCGTGTCCGGCCGGATTCGCCCAGCAAGTGACGAGTTTGCCGAGTGGATGACCGAGATGCGGACCGTAGTTCCTCGAGCCATCGCAAACCTTTCACCGCTCATCATGGGCGAGCCCTACCGCATCGCGTGCACCATCATCGACGCTCGTCTCGCAGCCACCGAGCGTGGTGATACGAGCGGCTACGACTCCGCACAAACACTCGCCGAAGACCTCCGACGAATGGAACGGTCCTTGCGTTCCGGCGGAGCTGACATGGTCGCCAACGGCCGCCTCCAAAAGCTGCAGCGACTCACCGCCACCATCGGCTTCCACCTTTCCACGCTCGACATTCGCCAGCACACTCGCCACCACCATCAGGCGCTCGAGGAGCTGTTCGCCAGCGTCGACCAGTCGTACCCGGCGGACCCCGATGACCGACTTCGGGCACTGAGTTCCGAGCTTGCGTCGGGACGCCCATTCGCTCCCACCGGCACGCCCGGGCTTGGATCAGAGGCGCTCGAGTTGTTCGTCACCTTGCGCCGCGACATGGATCGCTACGGCGACGACATCATCGAGAGTTATATCGTCTCGATGACCCAGGATCCCGCCGACATTTTGGCGCCAGCGGTTCTCGCTCGCGAGGTCGGACTGGTCGATCTCCCACGTGGTGTCGCCCGACTGAGTTTTGTGCCGTTGCTCGAGACCATCGACGATCTTCGATCCATCGACCGCATCATGGACGGGCTGCTCGGCGACCCCCAGTATCGTCAGCTTGTGGCCCTTCGAGGCGACGTGCAGGAACTGATGGTCGGTTACTCCGACAGCAACAAAGACGGCGGAATCGCTACCTCGCAGTGGGAAATCCACAAGGCGCTTCGAAGCGTCCGCGACGTCGCCAAACGGCACGGCGTTGAGATGCCGGTCTTTCATGGCCGGGGTGGCACAGTCGGACGGGGCGGGGGCCCGACCCACGACGCGATCTTGGCGCAGCCATCGGGCGTGATCACCGGCCTCATGAAAACAACCGAGCAGGGAGAGGTCATTGCCGACAAGTACAGCCGCCCCGAACTCGCGCGCCGCAACCTCGATCTCGCGTACTCGGCGATGATCGAACACACGTTGATGCATACCGATACGCGCATCGGCGCCGACGCTCGCGACCGCTGGTCCAACGTGATGGAAGTTGTGTCGAGCTCGGCATTCGCGCACTACCGCTCGCTTGTAGAAAACCCGAGCCTTGTGCCCTACTTCACGAGTTCGACGCCGGTCGAAGAACTAGGCGAGCTCAACATTGGTTCTCGCCCCGCACGCCGTAAGGGTGCGACAAGCGGCATCGACGACCTTCGCGCCATCCCTTGGGTTTTCGGCTGGACGCAGTCACGCCAGATTGTCCCCGGTTGGTTCGGCGTCGGAACCGGCATCGCAGCCGCAGTCGACGATGGTCACGAAGCCGACCTCAAAGAGATGTTCGCCACCTGGCGATTCTTCCGCACGTTCCTCTCGAACGTCGAGATGACGATCGCCAAGACCGATCTTGGTATCGCACGCAACTATGTTGAGACCCTCGTGCCGGTGGAACATCGTCATGTCCTCGGCATCATCGAAGAGGAGTTCGCCCGCACCGTCGGAGCGATTACACGAATCACTGGCTCGGGTCTGTTGTCAGATCTGCCTGTGCTGCAGCGCACGCTCGATGTCCGCGACTCGTACCTCGACCCGCTAAATGCCCTGCAGGTACATCTGTTACACAGCACTCGCACCGGCGCTCACGCCGACGACGAGACCGCCGAACGGCGCATTCGACGGGCCCTACTTCTCAGCATCAACGGTGTCGCAGCAGGGCTTCGCAACACGGGCTGATCGCTGGCGTGTCACACTCGGTAGATGGAACCTTTGGTCGCACTCCCCAACGCCGGATTCGACGCAGCCGAGTTGCTGCAAAACATCACCGAAGGCCGGTCGGGCGATCTTGATTGGCAGAGCGGACGAGCCTTTAGCCTCGTGTATAACGCCGCGGACCCTACGCTTGAGGCGCTGCAACATGACGTTGCGGGGCTCTTTCTGCACGACAACGCGCTCAATCCGATGGCCTACCCGAGCCTGCGACAGATGGAAGTCGACCTGGTGGCGATGTCGGCTGACTTGCTCGGCACCGACAGCAGATCGGGAGCGCTCACCTCGGGCGGCACCGAGAGTATTTTCTGCGCCGTGCAGGCAGCCCGCGACCATGCCCGTGCCGAACTCGGGATTGCTGAACCGTCCATCTTGTTGCCGTCGACCGCGCACCCAGCCTTCACGAAGGCCGCGAAGTATCTCGACATCGAGGCCCATCGGGTTCCGGTTCGAAACGATGGCCGAGCCGATGTCGCGGCAACCGAAGCAGCCATCGATGAGACCACCGCCCTGCTTGTCGGCTCAGCTCCGTGTTATCCCTACGGGCTTATCGACCCAGTTACTGAACTTGCTGCTCTGGCCTCGGCTCGAGGTCTGCTTTGCCATGTCGATGCGTGTCTCGGCGGCTGGCTCTTGCCGTTCTGGTCCGACCTTGGCGAAGAGGTCGCCCCGTGGACCTTTGCGGTAGACGGGGTCACGTCTCTGTCTGCCGATATTCACAAATACGGCTACGCGTACAAGGGTGCGTCGGTGGTGCTGTATCGCGATCGCGCGCTACTGAAGCGACAGTTCTTCAGCTTCGATGATTGGCCGGGCGGTTTCTACGGCTCGGCTACGCCGGCTGGAACCCGTCCTGCACCACCGATTGTTGGCGCTTGGGCAACGTTGGTTCACCTCGGCCGCGAAGGGCTTGTCGCGAAGGCTCGCCTTGTACACGAAGCGACAAAGGGCTTTCTCGCCGCGATCGATGCGGTCGAAGGCTTCGAGGTCGTGCACGACCCTGACATGAGCGTCTTTATGTTTGCGGCAAGTGGGGCGCCCGAACAGCGGGTGCCAGTCACCCGAGCGGTTGCTGATCAGCTTCTGGGGCGAGGTTGGAAAATCGACGTGCAACAAGAGGGGATTCACCTCATGATGTCGCCTGGCCACGTTGATGTCGTCGACGACTTCGCCGCCGACCTGCACGCCTCGGTTGCCGCCGCCCGAAACAACGCGCCCTCGCCATCTGACCCGGGTCATCGCCAGTCTTACGCCAGCCGAGCGAACTAGCCACCCGGCGGTCTAACGCCACCACCAAAGGGGTCAGGCACCTTAGGTGCCAGGCACCTTATGTACCTAGAGGCCAGGCACCTTACGTATCTGGAGGGATGTACCGGGCATCTAGACGGCCTGACGCCAATACGCTGTTGGCATGGCCGTCTCGCTTTCCGTTGTTGATCAGTCTCCGGTTCCCGAGGGAAGCTCCGCGGCCGAGGCGTTGGCGAACACGATCGATCTCGCGCAGACCACCGAACGTTTCGGCTACAAACGATTTTGGGTTGCCGAGCACCACAACAGCGCCGGGCTCGCCGGTTCGAGCCCCGAAATCCTGATCGGCGCTATCGCCGGCCAAACCACCTCGATACGGGTCGGATCGGCAGGCGTCATGCTCACGCACTACAGCCCACTTAAGGTAGCCGAGAACTTCCGAGTACTCGAGGCACTGCACCCGAACCGAATCGACCTCGGGCTCGGCCGCGCCCCCGGGTCCGATCCGGTCACCGCAGCAGCATTAGCGCGCGGCGGACAATCGATGAGCCTCGAGTACTACCCATCGATGGTCGAAGAAGTTCGCCAGTTCCTCCACGACGATCTTCCACATGACTCGCCGATCTTCAACGTCCGAGCGCGCCCGGCAACAACGTCGGCACCAGAAATGTGGCTCTTGGCTTCGAGCCAGGATTCGGTCGCCCTTGCCGCTCACCTCGGCCTCGGCATCGGCTGGGCGCACTTCATCAACCCCGTCGGCGCCGAGATCCTTCAGGCCTATCGCTCGCAGTACCAGCCAAGCCTCGAATTCCCCGAACCACGCGTGGCAGTCGCCACGGCGGTCGTTTGCGCCGAGACCGCCGAGGAGGCAGAACATCTTGCGTCGAGCATTCGCACCTGGCGCGCCAATGGTGGCGGGGGCACGATTCCTGTTCCTGGTAGCGCAGCCGAAGCACAATCGGCACTTGCCGTGGCCCCGGCCCGTCAACAGACCAAGCCTCTAATCGTTGGCGATCCGCAAGCGGTGAAAACTCGGCTCGAAGAACTCGCCGAACAATTTGGAGCCGACGAACTAGCAATCGTCACCATCACGCACAGTCATCAAGCGAGGGTCCGTTCTTATGAACTACTCGCTGAAGCCTGGGCCGACTAGGCGCCGCCCGCTACTCGGTGTTTCTGCGAGCAGCCCGCTACTCGGTGTCGGTTCGAGTAAGCAGCACCAGCAGCGACGCCGCCAAATCCTCGTTGGCATCGGGAAACGAAAACAACGTCGGTTTCACCCGGTCGGAGCGATGAAGCTTCAACACCGAACCAGCGACCCACGCGGCGTTGAGCTTCGATAGCCGCATGTCGATACTTTTCTGACTGCCGGTGAAAACGAGGCGTCGATCGGTTAAGGCGAACCGGCCGGTGTCGAGCACGTCGGCTGCCCCGATTGTTTTGGGCGGTGGCGCATACGTGGCCGATCCCTGGCTGGCTGCACCCCGCCACACCCAGTTGGAACCTCCGCCAAGCGGCACCGCAACATCTTCGGCGCCCGCCGCCGCGACGGTTTTCACCAACTGCGCTTGCTGATCGAAGTAACACGCCTCCCCGCGCTTCAGTAGCAGTGCTTGCGGCACCACGGGGTCGGGTAAAAACCCTGCGTTCACCCGCCCGAACTGAAACCTCGCGACAGACCTCGGCGACATGCGATCGGCACCAAGCAGAGAGGAACAAGCAAAAACTTGGCCATACTCACGCTGGTCGACAATGCCGTCGTCGTCGACCACGCGGTCAACTAGAAGATCGAGGGCCTGCTGTTCGAGGCCAAACAGTTGGTCAGCATCGACATACTTACGGGCTGTGGTCCGAGCCAGCTCAAGCTCGGCACGCAAGACGCCGGCGTCCTCGAGGTCGCCGAGCACTTGACGAGGCACCTCGCCGGTGGCAGCAACTAGTCCGAACGTCTGCATCTCGGGCCGGGAGATGATGGCCATCAACGCTTTCCAGTAGCCGTCCCAGGACAGCTGTTGGTCCTTCGAAAGCTGCTCGGCAGCCTTCTTTGCGGCTTTGCGTTGACCGAAACGGTCGAGAATATCGCCAACAAGATCTTCAAACATTGTGGTCAATTTACCAAGGGCGTCGTCAAACGTGGTCAAGGCGTCGCGTCAGAGAACCGATATAGCGGGTGTGCCAACTGCAGCTTCGGTGATCATCCCCGCCCATAACGAAGAGTCGATTATTCGCCAATGCCTCGACACCATTGTGTCTCAGCAAGGTATCGACGAGTACGAGGTGTTGGTTGTGTGCAATGGCTGCACTGACCAGACAGCGGAGATCGTCGCTGCGGAGTATCCCACCGTCCGGGTCCTTGAATGTCCCGTGGCGTCAAAGGTTGCTGCGCTCAATATGGGCGATGAACACGCCACATTCTTTCCAAAGTTCTTCATCGACGCCGACGTCACGCTGTCGCCAGGCTGCATCGCGACGATGGTGGCGGCCATGGACGAGAGCGCGAAACCTGTTGCGGCGCCCACCATGGTCTTCGACACATCACAAGCAACCTGGGCGGCAAAGCAGTTTCATCAGATTTGGCAACGAAGCCCGTACTTCACGTCGGGAAACCTTGTTGGGGCCGGCTTCTACGGCATTTCGAAAGAAGCTCGAGCGCGGTTCGATGAGTTTCCCGATCTTCTCGCCGACGACATGTTTATCCCGATGTCGTTCGACCCACACGAGCGTTTGTCGGTTGCGGGGTGCACCTTTACCCCCGCACTCCCCCGCCGGGTGCGCGACCTCGTCCGCATCGAAATTCGCCGACACACCGCTGTCGCCCAATTCCATGACGAATTTCCTGAAGCGCTTGACCGCGCAGGCGACGATGCTTTTGCTCAGGGACACGGCTGGCTCGCCGATGAGTTACCTAACCCCCGCGACTGGCCCGGCATCGCAATCTACGTCGGCGTCAAAGTGTGGGCCCGTGTGGCCGGACACCTACGTCTGCGTCGCGAGGGCACGTCCGAATGGACGCAGGATCGATCGACCCGAGGCTAATTCGGGCCAAACCCGAGGCAACAAAATGTCACTCTCATCCAATTCACGAAACACCTTGTCTGCGCTCGGCCGGAACAAACCTTCGATTGCAACCGAACGAAGCATGGCCGTCGGCACCTCTGCCCTCGCTAGTGCGGATGCTCCGGACGATGCAGACTCCGGTGCCGACCCGAACAAAGACGCGAACAAAGAAACTTCGACCGGGAACGCCTCCGACTCATCTCCTGAGAAGCCCGAGGATCAGGCTGCATGAGCCGCGATCTTTTGGTGGCTTCAACCGGTGGGCATCTCACCGAGTTGGTCGAGCTGGCTGCCCGGCTCGAACCACCTTCGGTCGACCCGCTGTGGGTCACCTTCGATGGCTTGCAGAGCCGGTCGATGCTCGAAGGACGAAACGTCGAGTACGTGCCGTACATTGGCCAACGCGACCTCGGTCGCTCGGTTGCGACCATGGCCAAAGCGGCGAAAATTATCCGGCGCTACAAGCCGGACCGAATTATCTCTACCGGTGCCGCCGTCGCGACATCGTTTCTTCCACTCGGTCCGCTCTTTGGCGCCGAGTCGCACTACATCGAAAGTGCCGCTCGATTTACCGAACCATCGCTGACTGCCCGACTACTTATGCGCTCCCCCGGCGTTCGTGTGCACGCACAAGAAACGGGATGGCGCGGGCCACGCTGGGGTGTTGTTTCCTCGGTCTTCGGCGGTTTCCGAGCAGAAGATCCCGGACTCGTCATTGCTCCACCCCCGATGCCGCGGGTGGTGGTCACTCTCGGCACCCTCGACCGTTATCCCTTCGAACGGCTTATCGAGAAACTCGACAATCTGCTACCCGACGACGCTGACGTTCTTTGGCAGATTGGGGCCGCCTCGACGCGCGACCTGCAGGGTCGAGTAGTGCAGACGATCCCGGCGAGCGAGCTCGAACAGGAAATTCAAGCCGCCGACCTCATCGTTGCCCACGCTGGCTGTGGGTCGGTACTCACGTCGCTGAGATCCGGCAAGTGCCCGATCGTTGTGCCACGACGGGCCGAATTCAACGAGCACATCGATGATCATCAGACCGATATCGCCGACGGCCTCGCCCGCACCGGGTTAGTTCTGGCCCGTGAGGTCGCAGACCTCACCGCCAACGACCTGTGGACAGCTGCCGCTACCAAGATCACAAGAACGCTCGAGGACGACGTCGTTTTGACCGCTGCGTAGTTGCGCAGCATCCCTTGCGAAACTCGTCGCGTCGGCTTATCCCCGACTGGTGAGGAATGCTCCGACGAGCACGATGAGCGTCCCGATGATGGCCCATAGCCCGATGGTTTCGTCTCGAAACACCACGCCGAGCGTCGCTGAAACTAACGGGATGAGGTAGGTGATGATCGACATGCGCACGGCCCCGACCCGGCCGCTCAGCAGCGCCCCGGCAACGTAGGCAACACCGGTGCCGCCCGCTCCGAGAGCAAAACAAGCGATCAATGGCCCCCAGCCAAAACCGGAGTTAGCCGCGCCATAGAGACCGAAGGGCAAAACGACAACAAGCGCGGCGAGCAGTGCGCGTGCGACCACAGCGACCGCACCGAACTCACGCTGCAGCGGACCTGCCAGGTTCGCTGCGAAGCCATACGAGACGACCGCCGCAAGCACCAGAAGAACACCGGCAGCGTTTGTACCATCGGCGCTAGCGGTGGGCACGCCGATACAGGCAATCCCGACAAGTCCGACAACGACACCGACGAACTTCTTTCGATTGGTCGGCGTCCCGAAAACCGTTGCGGCGACGATCACCGTCATGATTGGCATTGCGGCGTTGAGCATCCCCGTTATCGACGAGTCGATCCACTGTTGAGCTAAGGGAAACATGCTCAGGGGGAAGCCGAGCCAGACAACGCCGAGTAGCGAGATTCGCGACCACGCTTCGCGGGGCACCGGTCGCCGGGCGGCCGGCATCAGCCAAAGAGCAGCCAACCCGAAGCTCACTCGAAGGAGCGTCACAAGTCCGGGATGAAAGGCGTCGAGACCAATGGCAATGAACAGAAACGACGAGCCCCAGATGCCGGCGGCAACGAGGAGCAGACCTACGTCGAGCGCCTCGAACGGCGCTGTTTCTGAGGTGATGCCTGGCTCCGCCGGTGAGCTGTTGTGCACAACGTCATTGTTTGTCACCGGGTGAAGTTAGCCCCAAAAACCCCAGTGAGGCCAAGAGACTCCGGGGGCAACCGGGGGGAGAGTCTCTGGCCTCACTGCTGTGGGGAAACAGGTTGTCGATCCTTCGACAGATCTTTGAGCGCCGAAGGATGCTGGTAGGTCTACCTTGGTCCTACAACGCGCCGGTGTCTCGTGGCCGAGGGCCCGGTCCGTGTTGGTGGAGTTCGATCACGTTTTCGCCATCGGGCACATCGAACATCACCGTGTCCTTCACCTCTGCTTTGCGGTATCTACGCAGCATGTCAGCGATGTAGTCGGCGTCGGGTTCGAAGTCGAAGAGCATCGCCGCAATCAGTTCCTTGCGCGTCGTGCGCGTTCCGTCGTCGCGAGCAAGGTCGAGAATTGCGTCGAGCTTGGCGTCGATCGGCATCGGCCAGCTGACGCCTGCATTGCGCTCGGCGCAATTTTCGATGCGATCGGTCAGGTTAAACTGTTGTGTTTTTTTGGGTGCCATGGGGTGGCCTCCATGTGAGCGTGACGACCGTGCGGCCTGGTTGTGGGTGGATTGCGGGTTGCGAGTGGGGCACAAACGAACAGCCAGCTCGGAGCCGAGTTAGACCTACGTTTGATAGACGTGACTCAAACTGGTTATTACCTTAGGATTAGACTCTTATTGACGAGGGACTATTCCGGGTTTCAGGTAGGATTAACCATGTATTGACTAGGGATAAACCTAGGTCTCTACAAGGCGTTTGTAAAGGCCAGGCAAGAAGTTTTCTTGGCGCACCTGTTTTGCGAACCCGTTGCCACCCCTTGCGGGGCTACTCGCCAGCGGCTCTACCACTCACTGTTGCCTCGCTGAGCGCGATCTCTACCGGCGTACCGTCGGGCAGCTCGCACCGCAGCCCGCCATCGATTTTCAACCAGTCGCTGCCACAGACCTTTGGCACCACACTGTTGGCAGACGACACGTCGCCGGTGACCTCGCTGTAATGCACGATGCTCACCGGGCCAGCAGATTCCACCTCGAAGGTGGCCTCCCCCGGTGCCGAAGGTGTCATCCCGATGATCTCGCCATTCACCCGCAGGAAGATCTTCTCGTTGGGCTGGTTCGGTGACGAACCGGGCTCGGTTGCTTGCAGTCGGATCTGCGAACCGGCCTTCGCGAAGTAGTTGGTGTGCCATACGGTTTCTCCCCCTACGTACAGCACTGGGCCCTCGACGAACTCGGCGCACACTACAGGTGTGGCCTCCAGGCCGGCTCCGCACAGCGAGGGAACCACACTATTTGCCGACGAGGTATCGCCGGCGACCACGCTGTAGTGCAAGACGGTCACTGATCCGCCGTTGGTCGGAACGAAGACCAACTCCCCAAGACCCACCGGAGATGGGCCATAGAGATCTTCACCAACCCGCACGTACACTTGCTCGTTGGGTTGCGACGGCGAGGAGCCGTTTTCGCTCGTGACGAGTCGGATCGGCGACCCCGCCAAAGCGGTAAGCCCGGTATCCCAAACGGTCTGTCCACCCCACCAAAGGCCCGGACCTTCAGCAACGTCAGCGCAAAGCACTGGGGTAGGCGTGAGATCTTCACCGCAGACCGCTGGCACGACGCTATTTGGTGACGAAACGTCACCGGTCACCTCGCTGTAGTGCAGCACCGTGACAGGACCGGTTGCCAGCACATCGATTTCGAGTTCGCCGAGGCCAGCAGGTGTCGGCCCATACGTACTGTCGCCAATTACGACGTACACCTGTTCGTTGGGCTGCGACGGTGATGAGCCGTTCTCACTTGTGACCACCAGGATTGTGGATCCTTCGACTGCGGTGAGCCCGGTGTGCCAAACGGTTTGGGCGCCGGCCCACATCGAAGGACCTTCGATCAGGTTGGTGCAAGGCATGGCCACAGGCGGCACAGGCGGCACAGGCGGCAGCACGGGTTCGTCGACACACGAAGTGACTCCGTCGTCGCCAGTCGCTGCTTCGGTTCCTTGCGGACACACGCCGACGTGATGGCTTGGGTCGGCATCGGTGACCCGGGGACCAGCGAGAAGTTGCACGCCGGCCGAGGTCGTGACGGGCTGAGCATCAACAGCTCCGACGTTCACATATTCGCCGTAGCCGACAGGCGCCTGAGCGGTACAGCTGTCCATATTCGCCGGACTTGTCGCAGCTGGCAGGAAATCGATGGTGCAGATCACGCCGAGAACGTTGTCGGTGACCCGAACATCAACCATGTCGAGTGGACTGGTGTTGGTCACCACATAGGTGAAGGTTGCCGTGGAACCCACGTCGAGTTCGGGGCCCGGCCCCTCATCGGCGTCGACAAGGTTGGTGGCCTTTTCGATGTCGATCGAGTTCACGAAACCATTGTGGAAGTTCGGGTCTGCATCAGAGACAGGCAAGCCGACGGTGTTGCCGTCGGCGTCAAGTGGCTGACCGGTCACCGACGACAGGTTTTGGTGATCGCCGGCGAGCACCTCGTATTCGGGGTAGGTGCAGACCATACGTTCGCCCACATCGAGGAAGGATGACGGACACAAGATGGGGCCCAGAACATCATCGACGACCGCAATGCTGCCGAGCGGCAGGGCGCCGGTATTGGTGACTTCAAAGGTGAAGTCGACCCGCACACCAACTGGCAGGCTCGGGCCAGGGGCCTCATCGACGTTGATCCCGAATACCGCCTTTTCGATATCGATAGCGCCTGCGCCTCCGACATGATGGCTTGGGTCATCGGCAGCTACTGGCTCTCCGAGTGGATTCCCCGCAGTATCCACACCCTGGCCGACCACGAGGCCGACGTTTCGGTAGTCGCCTTCACGAACCGTCTCGGAGGCTTCACACGAATCAGAGGCACCCACGGGCAACAGCTCGATGGTGCAGACATCGCCAAGAAGATCGTCGCTTACCGCCACGTCTACCAGATCGAGCGTGCCGGTGTTTTCAACGACGTACCGGAAGGTGGCTGTCGAACCGACCGGAAGCACCGGCGCGTCGGCGGCCGCATCGGCATCGAGGCCGTTGGTCGACTTTTCGATCCCAATGCCCGGTTCGCCACCGACATGGTGGCTGGGGTCTTCGGCGACAACAGGTTCACCGACCGGGTTACCTGCGGCATCCACGCCTTGACCCGTAGCCGTGCCGAGGTTGCGGTAACCGCCAAGGGAAACTACAGCGGAGGCTTCGCACGAGTCTTCGCCGCCCACCGGCAGGGTTTCGATACGACAAACAGCGCCGATCACGTCATCGACAATCTCGACGCCAACCAGAGCAACGTTGCCGGTATTGGTCGCGAGATAACTAAACGTGGCGGTAGAGCCAACGAGCAATGTCGGCGCTTCAGTCTCAAGGTCAGCATCTACACCGTTGGTCGACTTCTCGAGTGTTAGGCCAGGCGCCGGATCGAAGATCACTACGGGTTCGAACGCGCCTTGGTTCGCGACGTACTCCTCGCCAATGCCTCCATCAGAACCCGAACCAGCGAACGCGTGGAGGCCGAAATTCGGCGACGTGTCGTCCGGAACCAGCGTCGAGAAATTGACAATCGAGAACTCGAGGTCGGGCGAAGTCGTCGAGGTATCGGACGGAGCGAGACCAAGCGCTCCAGGAATGGGAGCGCCGTAAACCAAAGACTGTGCGGGTGCAAAGATGGCAAAAGGGCTTGCCTCATACACACCGAAGCTTGAGATATCGCCGGTTTCGTTGACCCCCGCAATCACGTCAGCGACCCCATCGCTGTCGATGTCAAACAACACTGCGAAACCCTCGGTGCCGCCGAAACTAGCAACGTCGGTGCCCGACGCGCTCGACGAGATCGCGCCGCTTCCCGGGTCGCCATCACCATCAGCGTCGCCGCCCACACCATCGAAGTTCAGACCAACAAACAGTTCATCGGCAGAACGGTCGTAGTACAGGCGCACATCACGCATGTCCCATCCCGATGTTGTTCCGGCGAGGTCAGCAGGAACACCGGCATCGCCAACACCGCCGGGGTCGGCGATCACGATGACCGCCGGATCGATCGACGGGTCAAAATCGACCTCAACGTCGCCAGTGATTCCCGGAACTGCGCCGGCCGTCTCCGAACTCGCGAACGTCAGCACGGCCGCAACCGAACCACCGACGAGAAAGGCGACGACGCCAACCGCCGCAGCGAAGGTTGCCGCCTGGGTACGCAGCGAGACCGAACCTGAAGAACCGGACGGGCCAGAAAGAAACGGTGACATGGGGGAGCTCCGTTGTAGGGACGGCAGCGCTGTGAATGCGCTGGCTGCTTTGGCCATCGCCTCTGCGGCGTCAACGATGAGTGCATCCTCTCGAAATGACCCAAATGGCCTACCAAGTGTGGCGATTACATGCCGATACTGGTGTCGCTTCGCTCAACTCCCCCGGCTGACGTCGTGCTTCCCGAGACTCTCGACAAAACCGTCGAGGTGCTCAAAGTGAAGACAACTAGGTCGAAGCCGGGTGTCTCGCTTTCGTCCAGTGCACCGACTCGGGCCGCTACTGTTCGAACATGATCACCAAAGTACTTGTTGCAAACCGCGGTGAAATCGCCGTTCGTGCGTTCCGCGCCGCTGTCGAACTCGGTATCGAAACCGTCGCCATGTATACCTGGGAGGATCGCAACAGTCCCCACCGGCTGAAAGCAGACGAGTCGTATCAGATCGGCGAACCGGGTCAACCAATCCGGGCCTATCTCGATATCGAAACGATCGTGCAAACGGCACTCGACGCCGGCGCCGACGCGATCTATCCCGGCTACGGATTCGTGTCAGAGAATCCCGATATGGCCGAGGCGTGCGAGGCGGCGGGAATCACCTTTGTCGGCCCGACTAGCGAGGTGCTGACCCTCACCGGCAATAAACAACGGGCCCACGGCGCGGCGACGGCAGCGGGCCTACCCGTCTTGCGGCAGTCGCCGGCAGTAACCGAGGCATCCGAGGCAATGGAACACGCAGCCGAGATTGGATTTCCAATCTTTGTGAAGGCCGCAGCCGGCGGAGGCGGGCGCGGACTACGGATGGTGCCGACAGCAGCCGAGTTACCAACCGCGCTCGAAGCCGCAGTACGCGAGGCCGAGAGCGCCTTCGGCGATCCAACGGTCTTCCTCGAACAGGCAGTTCTGCGCCCGCGTCACATCGAGGTGCAGTTGGTCGGCGACGGGCAGGGCAATGTCGTCCACCTTTTCGAGCGCGACTGCTCGGTGCAGCGCCGTCACCAAAAGGTTGTCGAGATCGCGCCTGCACCCAACCTTGACCGAGATCTCCGCGATCGCCTTTGCGCTGACGCGGTTCGGTTCGGCGAGTCGATCAACTACCGAAATGCTGGCACGGTCGAGTTTCTCCTCGACGAACAGGGCCGCTATGTGTTCATCGAGATGAACCCTCGGATTCAGGTCGAACACACCGTCACCGAGGAAACAACCGACATCGACTTGGTGCAGACCCAGTTGAAAGTGGCGAGCGGCGCAACACTTCCCGACATTGGGCTCGCCCAGGAATCGATCGTGCAACGGGGTGCAGCGCTCCAGTGCCGGATCACGACCGAGGACCCTTCGAACGATTTCCGACCTGACACCGGCCGCATCGTCGCGTACCGCCAACCTGGTGGGGCCGGCATTCGCCTCGATGGCGGCAATGGCTATGCGGGTGCCGAGATCTCGCCCTATTTTGATTCGCTCCTCGTCAAGCTCACCTGCCGGGGCCGAGACTTTCCCGCCGCTGTCGCTCGAGCTTCTCGAGCGCTCGCAGAATTCAGGGTTCGTGGCCTCACCACCAACCTTGGCTACCTTATGGCAGTTCTCGAGGATCCCGACTTTGTGGCCGGTCGCGCCACGACATCGTTCATCGATGAGCGGCCTGAGCTGACCAGCGGCACACAGTCGGGCGACCGCGCTACCAAGCTGCTCCGGTATCTGGGCGACGTCACCGTCAATCAACCCAATGGCCTCGCGCCGACACTTATCGAGCCGAGCGACAAACTCCCGCCGCGGCCTTCAGGCGAACCTCCGGCAGGAACCAAACAGCGCCTCGACGCCGATGGCCCCGAAGCGTTCGCGACCTGGCTGCGCAACAACGACACCACCCAGATCACCGACACCACTCTTCGAGATGCGCACCAGTCAATCCTTGCGACGCGTGTTCGCACCATCGATCTCGTTGCGGGCGCTCGCCATATTGCCCACAGCACACCTACCCTGCTCAGCCTCGAAGCGTGGGGCGGAGCAACGTTCGATGTCGCGATCCGCTTTCTCAAAGAAGACCCATGGCAACGCCTCGAACGCATCCGTGAGGCGGCGCCAAACATCTGTCTGCAGATGCTGCTGCGCGGCCGAAACACCGTCGGCTACTCCCCCTACCCCGACACGGTCGCCAAGGCGTTTGTTCGCGAAGCGCAGCGCGCTGGCATCGACATATTCCGAATATTCGATGCGTTCAACAACATCGAGCAGATGCGACCGGCGATCGACGCCGTCCTCGAAACAGGAGCGCTCGCCGAAGGCACCATTTGTTACACCAGCAACATCAGCGACCATACCGAAACGCTCTACACACTCGACTACTACCTTGCACGAGCGCACGAACTCGTCGAAGCTGGCGTGCACATTCTCGCTATCAAGGACATGGCCGGACTACTCCGCGCACCTGCGGTCCGTACGCTTGTACCTGCGCTACGCGCCGAGTTCGACCTGCCGGTTGTCCTTCATTCTCATGACACCGCTGGAGGGCAGGTCGCCACGTACCTCGCAGCAATCGAGACCGGAGTCGACGCGGTCGATTGTGCCGCCGCTCCTCTGTCGGGGATGACCAGCCAGCCCTCGATCGCTGCAGTGGTAGCGGCCACCAACCACACCGAGCATTCGACCGGCATCACCATCGACGCATTGGCTTCAATGGAGCCGTACTGGGAATCGGTGCGGCGCATGTACAGGCCATTCGAGGCCGGACTTACCGCTCCCACCGGCACTGTCTATCGCCACGAAATCCCCGGTGGGCAGTTATCGAACCTGCGCCAGCAAGCAATCGCTCTGGGTCTTGGCGACCGGTTCAACGAGATCGAAATCCGCTACGCCGAAGTCAACAAACTCCTCGGCAATATCATCAAGGTGACCCCGAGTAGCAAGGTGGTTGGAGATCTCGCCCTGCAGCTGGTCGCTAGCAGCGTCAGTATCGAGGAACTCGAATCCGATCCGACCATCGTCGACCTTCCCGACAGTGTCATCGGGTTTCTCCATGGCGACCTCGGCGACCCGCCTGGAGGATGGCCTGAGCCGTTTCGAACACAGGCGCTCGAAGGGCGCCGATCGAACGTCGAACTGGTCGAGCTGTCGCCAGAAGATGCTGCCGCACTCGAGACGTCCGCTGCTCGCGACACCCTCACTCGATTGCTGTTTGCAGAGCCGTACCGCGATTTCGTCGAGCACAACATTGCGTTCAGCGATGTGAGCGTCTTGCCGACGCGGCTATTTCTTTACGGCATGAACCCCTCTGAGTCCGATATCCCCATCGGCTTAGAGCGGGGTGTGCGACTCCTTGTGGGCCTCGATGC
This sequence comes from uncultured Acidimicrobiales bacterium, assembly GCA_938015295.1. Taxonomy (GTDB): domain Bacteria; phylum Actinomycetota; class Acidimicrobiia; order Acidimicrobiales; family SHLQ01; genus CALLQB01. Next base: position 27,241 of record CALLQB010000009.1, on the reverse strand, counting down.
GATTGGCGAACCAGATCGCCGCGGCATGCGCCAGGTCGTGTTCCGTCTCAACGGCCAGATCCGCTCACTGGAGATACGCGACCGATCGGTCGCCGATGAAGTCCACGAAGCCGAACGCGCTGATACCAACAACCAGGGTCATGTAGCGGCTCCGTTCCATGGCGTCGTGACGATGAAGGTTGCTGCTGGCGACCGCGTCGAGATCGGTGATCCACTTGCGATCATCGAAGCGATGAAGATGGAATCGGTGATCCGTTCGCCCCACTCCGGGACGGTCGAAAGGCTTGCACTGGCAGGGACCTCTGCGGTCGAATCTGGCGATCTACTTCTCGTGTTGCGGCCAGCTGAGCTAAGCGCCGAGATCGACCCTGAGTAGGCTGACTCCGTGGCCGACAAACCGAAAAAGAAGACCTACACGACGGTGGTTGTCGAAAAGGTTGTGGAGGTTCCTCGCCAGAGAGCGTGGGAGGCGGTGGGCGAACAGATGCGTGTTGTCGCAGCGAGCGAACCGTCGTTCGAGACGCTCGCGAACGAGCCGCCGTGGCGATACGTGTACCGTCAAACCGATCCAGCAGCTGCGTTGGTTGAATGCACGGTCACGATTCGAGACGACGACACCAGCTGCAATCTGACCTGGTCAGCGGTCATCGACCCGCTCGAGCCCACGTCGGCTACAGCGCTCGTCGAACGGTTCGGCAACTCTTTCGATACCTACGTTGCGGCGGTAGTTTCCTTCGCCGATGCGGCCTGACAGACTCGCTATTCGCCGTCTGTTTCCGGTGCCGAGGTTGTGGGTTCGGGAGCACGAGTTTCCGCTTCGGCTGTCAGCAGCCGAAGCCGTGCGGCGTCATCGGTTACCTGTCGCCAGCAATTGTCGGGTGAGTCACACGGAGCAACGAGTTCTTCGCTGATCGGCTTCTCGAACCGGACGAACCCAAGGACGTGGACGAAATCGGCGACGTAATGCTTCGTGCTGGTCAGTGAGCCGGTTCCTTCGATGAACAGATCAAGCGGACCGGTCTGGGTGAAGGCGTCAACGATACTCTCGGAGTTCAAATCCGACCCGGCGGCCATGATTGCCTTGATCACCACGGTCATCAGTGCACAGGCTGGGCCAGGCGGGCGTTCCTCGCCGAAGACCTCACGAAGGGCTGTCTCGATATTGTCATCGGCATTCTCGGTCAACGCGTCGTCGACATCGACGATCTCGCCATCGGGCGCAATCGATGTTTGTGGCGCAACCGCGCTGCCGCCAGCTTCATCGGCTGCTCCGGCAGGCAGGACGAATGCGGGAGATGCTGGATCTCCCGCGACAAGTCCGTCTTCGGCAGGATTCGTCTCAAGCGAGCTGACGAGCAAGGCGTAGTCATCGATGCATTCACGGCTAGCTGGATCATCGCGGACGGCGTCCTTTGAGGATTCGAGTGAGGTGACCAGCAGGCCGGAAAACTCGTCGGGTAGGCGGCTGACCTTGTCGTGCTCACCACTACCTTGTGCGTCGACCAGCAGCCATTGCCATCTGGCATTCTGATCGGTCATTCGGTCCCAGAGGGCGTTGTTTATCAGCGGGTCAAACACCGAGATCACGACCGTGACCTCGTCGTCGACCATTTCGGCGACCTTGTCGGGAATCGCCGACCACGCTTCGGTGACCCCTTCGCTGTCGGGCAAGGTGACACTAAGCACCTCGTCGAACCCAAGGTTGGCGAGTTCGTCGAGCACGGCTTGCGACGCCGCGGCGGCAACGATGCCGTCGCCGCCAACCACCGCGATCTTCTGGTCTGCCAGAAGTCCAAGATTCGCAAACGATCGCACCGCACTCGTGCCGAGCAGATCGACAGGCGGGCGCAGGCTAATTAGGCGGCCATTCGCTTCTTCGAGGTCATCGGACGTGACGCCGCCCGCAGTAACAACGGGAATTCCGGCTTCGTCGAGAAGACAGCTCAACGCTTCACCTCGCCGATCTTCAAGCTCGGTCACGACGACCAGGACGCCGGGGTCCTCGGCCAATGCAATGCAGGCCTCTCGTTGTGTTCGCGGGTCGATGGGGTCATAGGTCTCGACGACCAGCTCGATGTCGCCACAGGGCAGCGCGGTGTTCGATCCGGCCACAGCAGCCTGGCTGCGTAGGTTCGCGCCAAGGCTCGATGCGAGGTAGCGGCTCTGATACTCAGCGGGGGTTACCCGCGGGACAAACCCGGTGTTAATCAATGGCCGGTAGTCGGGAACCAGCACGCCGACGCGAGTCGTGAGCCGTTCGCCAGAACTTCCGATGCCGGCGCCGACACAACCGGTGGCCGGTGTGGGAGCAGCATCTGGGACGTCGCGTGGAGGTTCAATAGTGACAACCGGCGAATCAGCTGCGCTTTCATCGGCAGCGTCTGACTCGGATGCCTCTGTTTCTGCAGCTGCCACGGCGGTAGTCGTGGTTGTTGGTGGTGAATCGGCGGCGACAGTTTCGGCTGCGGAACTCGACGATTCCGGCACATCTCCGGTGCTGTCGGCCGCTAACGCGCCATCTTGTTGCTGGTCCTCGAGGGTCTCGACGACGCCGGCCACCGAGGCGTCCGGGCTCGCGCTACCAATGATTTCCGGATCCCCGGCACTCAGCCGATTCGTCGAACTGCAGGCGGACATCACCAGTACCACGACGAGCAAGACAACAGACCGCAGCGCAGATTGCTGCAGGAGAGACAAGTTGGAGGGGCGTCGAAAAGTCATAGACCGCAGCGAGGATACCCACACTCTCCGCGGTTTCCTTCCCACTCAAAGAGAACAGCTAGTCTTATGCTCAGTGAAATCCCTGCGCGAAGATCATGGGTTGTCTGACCTACAGAATGCTGCAGGCGGTCCGATAGGACCAGATGGATTCCTCGGCTATCACTCCGAACCGCGTCACGATTGAGCGCGACCCCCTCACCGGGAAGGTGCATGACATTGTTGGCGACACCAGTGCCCTGCTTGGTGTTGACGCGACCGAACTGCTGAACGACTCAGGATTTGTCAATCGTGTGCACTCGGCCGACCTGGCCCACGTCGCACCTGCAGTCTCTGATTCCGACACCTTGCTCTATCGCCTCCGTCACGCCGATGGTTCACACGTGTGGGTTGCCGAACAACTTGGTGCGTTCAGCGATCAACACGATGGAGCCGTCATTAGTCAGCTCGCCCCGGCAGAAACCACGGTCCGCCTCGCCCAGTTCAGTGGCGCAATCAACCGGTTCAGCGAAGCAGTGGCGATTTTCGAGCTCGGCGACACCCCAGACAGCACGCAACAATCGGTAATTGTCGTGGCTGCCAACGAAGCCGGCGCGGAACTTCTCGGAGAGCCGGGCCAGACACTCACCGCTGGTGATCTCGAAACCCTCAACGGCGACGACGGCGACTTCGTCACCATGCTTGCGACCGTTATTGGCGACCAGGAGCCGTTTGCCTGCATTCTCGGAGACGCCACCGGTCAACAATCGTCGACCCTCAGCGCCGAGTGCATTGACCAAGCATCAGGCCTGGTGTTGGTCCGCCGCTACGAGACAAACGCCGGAGAGGCAACGGATCACACGCCAATGGCCGCCGCCGAACAGCTCGACGAAGAGATCGCAGCGCTAGCCCTTGACACCAAGAACGACTTCGATGTCCTCAACAACCTCATCGACTACTTCGATCTCACTTCCTGCAGCACGTGGCACCTCGAACCCGACAACGGCCGCGCCGAACGCCTCTTGTGCGACGACGACTCCGAGCTTCCGGCAGGACTCGACCTCTCAGGCGCAGCACTTCATCGCCTCAGCCAAATCAGCACTGCGGTTACCAGCCCAGATCCGGCTGTCGAAGCTCTGCGGCGCCGCCTCGACGAACAGGACCGCGGCGGGATTGCTGGCCGCAACCTTGCCATCGTCCCTCGAGAAAGCGACGAGATTCTCGTCGCTGACGCGAACACCGTCTGGACCGAAGACCGACTAGCGAAACTACTGCTCGCGGCGGACCTCCTTGGTGCCCGACGTCCTGTTGAGGATCACGCCGCAACCCGTTCGTCAGAACTCGCATCCCACACCAGCGAACTACTCCACACCGATGCTCCCGCGACGCTCTTTGACTCCATCGAGCCGAGCGGCACCGACGAACCGACCAAGACCCTCGCCCTGATTGGCGAAGAGCTGCGTGCCGAGCTTGAGGAACGCTTCGACGTGGAAGAAGTCGAGATCTGGACTCTTGATAGCGCTGCCGCAACAACGACGTGCGCCGAATTCTGGGCGTCGGCATCAGAGAGCCTCGGCGCGACCTTCGACGCTCCACGGTGGGTCCACGTGGTGCCACAAACAACTGGAACAGCCTGCGGCGCGGTCCGCTTTGTGAGCAGCACCGCGCAGTGGAATACCGAAGCGCTGCTTTCGCTCGACACGGTGGCCGACCAAATCTGGCAAAACCACCAGGCAACCGCTGCGACCACGACGCCTCAAACAAGCGGAGCGATGTCTGCAGCGTTTGAGAATGCGCCACTCGCCGCAGCGGTCCTCTCCCCCGATGGCACGATGACCGCATGCAACCAGCGTTGTGCGACCTTTCTCGGCTCAACCGACCGCGACGACTTGGTAGGCACTGCACTGAGCCACCACGCCACCATCGACGGTCGCCAGCAACTCTCGGCACTGCTTCGTGGCGATGCCGAGATCAGCCTCGACGTGCCGTTCCGTCGACTCGACGACACCATTGTTTGGGGGCGGGTACATGTTTCAACGTTCCTTACCGAACAGGGCCAACCGCAAACAATCGCCAACATCGAAGACGTCACCGACAGCATCCTTCGCCAGCGCGCCCTCGAATACCGGGTCGAGCACGACGATCTCACCCTGCTCGCAACCAGACAACGCCTGACAACCTCGCTCGCAGAACTCGACGTCACCGACCACTCCCCCGCCACGCTCCTTCTGATCGACCTCGATGCCTTCGAATCGATTCGCGATCGCTACGGACGTGACCAAGCCGACCAGGTACTCCGCGTTGTCGCCGACCGCCTCCGCACACTTGTTCGTCCGACCGATCTTGTCGCACGCACCGGCCCCGCAGAGTTCGGCATCCTCCTCGACGGCGACGAGTCCGACGCCCTCGCGCTCGCCGACCGACTCCTGAAAAGCATCTCCGACCCGGTCCTGGTTCGCCACACCGAAATCAGCACTACCGCAAACGTCGGTATCACCTCAATCGCCGCAACCGACCAAGTCAGCTCGGTCATGCGGAAAGCCGACAACGCCCTCGATGCAGCGAAGAGCACAGGCCGCTTGTCCTCGGCCACGTTCGACAACGCGCTGTTCGAACAACTCGAACGCGAGGAACGCCTCGAGGCCGATCTCAACGATGCCATCTCGTCTGGCGAGATCGTCATGCACTACCAGCCCGAAGTCTCGCTCCGCACGGGCGAACTGCTCGGCTTTGAAACCCTAGCTCGGTGGGAACACCCCGAGTTCGGTCTGCTCGAGAGCGAAGAGTTCGTTGCGCACGCCGAACGAATCGGTGTCATTCGAGATATCGATGAGCTGGCGCTTCGCACCGCTTGCCAACAGATGGCCGATTGGCAACAGGCCTACCCCGACCGCGTCCGCAATATTCGCATCAACGTGTCGGGCACGTCGATCAGGTCGACGTCGTTTCTCGAAATATTGGAAGGATCGCTCGCCGAGCACCACATCGCAGACAACGCCTTCTGGCTTGAGGTGTCCGAGGACGATCTGCTGCAGGATGAAGGGGCCCCTATCGACCACCTCAACACCATCAAAGACCTCGGGTGCAAAGTTCTCATCGACGATTTCGGGCACGGCCTAAGCTCGTTTGCTGCACTGCGCCGCCTTCCCGTCGATGCCCTCGAGATCACCCCGGCTCTCGTCGGTGCGCTCGGCGCAGACCCTGACGCCAATACGATTGTCTCCGCGACCATTCAGCTCGCCCAGACCCTCGGTCTTGAGTGCGTAGCCGAAGGTGTCGAAACCCATCAGCAAATGCATGAGCTCATTGAGCTCGGCTGCCAACGTGCCCACGGTTTCCTCTACGGAGCGCCAGCACCAGGTGAGCGGTATAACGAGATCATTCGCGAGGGCCGCATCGATGTCTTTGACAGCAAAGAATCCTGAGCAAGATCAGCAACACTTCTCCGCCTTTCGGTTGAACCAGTCAAAGAACACCTCGCCAGCGGCCGACCAAAGAACAGTCGCCAGCGGACGATCGTCCAGTTGGTATCGCGCCGCGAGGTAGCTACGGTCGCGTTGTGAACGATGTATCCGAGGCCACGGCTTCAGAACGCCCCGAAACCGTCCTTGTTCAGATCACCGGCGAAGACCGACCGGGAATCTCGGCAGGCCTACTTGGCATCTTGGCGCGCGTCGATGCCACCGTCGAAGACATGGAGCAGGTGGTCATTCGGGGCCGCCTCACGCTCGGCGCGCTCGTTGTGCTCCCTGCCGGACGCGACGCAGTAAAAGAGTTGCTGCTGTTCGCGTGGGAACAGAAGCTTCATATCGACTTCGAGGTCATCAGCGATGGGGCAAGCTCGCTACAGCCTGCGCACGTCGTCACCGTCGTCGCGTCAACAATCACCGCCGCCGATCTTCGTCTTGTCGCCGACGCCATCGCCGCTGGCGGCGGAAACATCGACCGGATTGTGCGACTCTCGCGGTTCCCGGTCATGAGCTACGAATTCGTCGTCAAGGGCGGCGAGTTTGGGACCATCCGGTCATCGTTACTCCTCGCCGCATCGACTGCGGCGATCGACGTCGCCATACAACCAGAAGGCCTGGGCCGTCGGGCGAAACGTCTCGTGGTGCTCGATGTCGATTCAACACTTGTGCAGAATGAGGTCATCGACCTCCTCGCCGCCGAGGCCGGTGTCGTCGATGAAGTGAGCGCGATTACCGAAGAGGCGATGCGTGGTGGGCTCGACTTCGAAAAGTCGCTCATCAAGCGGGTTCGTCTACTCAAAGGCTTACCGGTCTCGGCGGTCGATAGCGCCTGGAAGAAGCTCGAATACACCCCTGGGGCGCGTACGTTCATGCGCACGCTGCAGAGGCTTGGATTCACCACCGCAATCGTCAGCGGCGGTTTCACCGTCTTCACCGACCGCATCAGTGACGAACTCGGCATCGATTACAGCCATGCAAATGAGCTCGAGATCGTCGACGGCCACCTTACGGGAAACGTCGTTGGCCCTATCGTCGACCGGGCCCAAAAAGCACGCATTCTCCGCAGTGTCGCCGAAGCTGAAGACATCCCGCTCGAGCAAACCGTGGCCATCGGTGACGGCGCAAACGACCTCGACATGCTTGAACTCGCCGGACTCGGCATTGCGTTCAATGCAAAACCTGTCGTGCAAGCAGCTGCTGACACGTCACTGAGCGTCCCCTACCTCGACGCCATCTTGTTTCTCCTCGGCATCACTCGAGAAGAGGTCGAAGCCGCCGACAGCACGGCTACAGCGACGGAATTACCTGCTCGGTAAAGAGTCGGAGGCATTCCCACCCGGCTTCGATTGGCATTCCACCAACGAGCGGATGCAGGACGAGCGAACCCGATGCTTTGCCTTCCGCGATCGCCTCATCGGGTGTCATCGCCACATAGATGCCTTCGGCACGAAGTTCGTCGACGTTGGCGGCGCCAGACTTCACGGCTGAGGAGATATCGGCGGTCTGCCATCGCTGGTAGGTGGAGGCTTCGTGAAAGAAGTGTTCGCCGTGCTCGGCCCAAGCACGGTCCGGATCTTCGGTCACAAAGATCATCTTCGTTTGGGGACTCGGCATCATCACGAACCCTTGGGTGCCGTACTCGGTGCACTTTTCGTAGTAGTACGCCTCGAGCTCAGGAAGGTGCGCTGCGGGAAACAGCGGTAAGCCGAACCGAGCGGCTCTTCGGGCCGCCGGTTTGCTCGTGCCGCCAATCATCACAAACGGATGGGGGTCGGTGAGGGGTTTGGGCGTCACCTGCACGGTCTTGCCAAGATGCGTAAAAGGCTCGCCGGTCCATGCCGACATGACCGCTTCAAGCGATGCATCCATGATGGCTCCCCGCGAGACCCAATCCTTGTCGAGGAGCTCGTACTCGCTTGGCCGGTACCCAAGCCCAAATATCGTCACCAACCGGCCGCCACTCACGAGGTCGAGCACGGCGATATCTTCGGCGACCCGAATTGGATCGTGAAGAGGAAGAAGCAGCGCAGAAATTGTCACGAGAAGTTTCGACGAACGAGCAAGGATCATTCCGGCGTTGAGAAGCGGCGTTGGACTCCAGCCATTTTCGGCTCCGTGATGTTCTTCAAGCGAGATTCCGCTCAAACCGTTTTGGTCGCCGAACTCGGCCATATCCAACATCGCCCGGTAACGCTCAGCGACCCCAACAGCGTGTTGATTGGGATCGACCATGTTGAACCGCATCGTCGTAAGTGTCATGCAACGCTCCTTCGCCCGCGACTATCGCACGGAATCGTGTTGGGTTCCAGACGACAACGAACGCCAAAACGGGATGCGGCTGGACATTTCTGCCCAGCTGCATCCGGTTCCCGCGCGACACACGTGCGATACGTTCTCTCAGGGACAAAACAGGGATGATCCTGTTGGCCTACTACTGACTACTTCGGCCAACGACCCCCGAACCTTGAGCGCGTTGTCGAAAACTTTTGTCAAACGGTCGAGTTTCCCACCAGGCGCTCGCTCGGCATACCCAACTCGTCGCTCTTGTCTGTCTGTGGAAACCCGTCAAGGTAGGTAACCGTGTTGGTGCGCACGGCGGGCGTTCGAGCGCCGTCGAACAGCACACCGGTGAGGTTGAGAGGGTCGGCGGCAGAAATGGTGACAAGCACTCCGTCGCGCGGCGTATCTCGAACCTTGCGCAGTGCGTCGCTGGCCCTCGGCAAAGCGAATTGCTCGCCACCAAACCCAGTGACGAAACGGCCACCCCGAACCAGTCCGCGGTCTTCAAGACGGCGTAGCGCCCACTGCAGTTCGCGCCACGACACGCCCAGACGTTCATGCACCACGAGATCTCGGAACACCACACCCCAGCGGTTCAGAAGTTGCTCGGCTACCGCCTCGGCTACATCATCGGGCTCGATCGACTGATCGACCGCCGGCACCAACGACCATCGACCCGCCGCCTGGCTCGGATCGGGAGCGCCCCGGCGAAGCCGACTCATGCGAGATGAAGTGCTACGTCGTCGACGAGACTTGTCCATCAGCGACCGCAACGCACTGAAGCCATCGGCGGTGAGCAGTCCGGCCGCCACACCCTCCCAGAGTGCGCGCTCGACGTCGGTGGGAAGTCTGCCAGTCTGCGTCGCGAGTGCAGAAAGAAACGAAGCCCCGTCGTTGGCAAGCACCTCGAGGATTTCGGGCAGCGCCCCAACGCTTGCCTCGGCACCTTCTTCAGCTGGCGTGATCTCACTGGTCGCAGTGCGTCCTCGAACGCCAGCGAGTAACCAGGGAAGGTCGGCTCGAAACACCAGGCTTATCGGTGTGGCCTTTGAGGGAGCGGCGCCCGGTCGACCTGTCACGCCTGCGGGAGGTTTGGGTCGCAGACGCAACCACCCCAGCTCGCCCCGATGGCAAAGCTGGTCGAGCCAACCGGGATCGAAGTCGTGGAGTCGACGCCGCAAGACGTCAGATTCCCAAGCCGAGGCGGCGACCTCAGAACCCTGCAACTGCTCGAGTACCTCAAGCAGGCCAAACTGACCACGCAGCTGCGTTCCGGGTTGTACGTGCTGCCATCCGAGGAGGAATCGCATGAAGTCCTGGGGCGAAACAGCTTCGATCGACCGCCGCCGCCGCTGCCTGCTGTAGCTGTGCATACGAGCAAGGAGCCGACGAGCGCACCACTGGTGGGGCGGCGAGTTCGACGGGTTACTGCCGCTGACTGCGGCATCTGAGAAGTGGCCACGAAGCGCAAAGCCCTGCTGTTCTAAAGCCAAGAGGGCGAGCGCGACCTGCTGTTCAGTTATCGGAAGTCCGGCCGCCAATTGCGCTTCGGTCGAGGGACCTCGCACGTCTAGGTGACCTCGAAGCAAAGCCACTGCCGCCGCGTCGAGTACAGCGGCTTCGGCGGCTCCAGTCTCTACGGCAGTGTTGCTGTCGCTCACCGAGACTCCGGCGAGGGCCACGGCCGAAACAGCGTTCTCACACGCGTACCAAAACTCGACCCCATCGACCAGTGTCGCGGCCGCTCGACCACGGTCGACCAGCTGCTCGAATAACGCAACCCACTCGGGCGCGGCGGGCAGCAGCATCGTGCTGTAGATCAGATCGTGCAGCTCGTCGGCATTGCGTGGGTCGGGCTGCACCTCGGCGATGACCTGGGTAATCGCCGCCGGATCGAGTTGACCCATAGTGGTTGGCGCGGCGGGCAACCCGCGACGGATCGGCACGGCATTGGTTCGACGGTCGCCAGCCTCAGCCTCATCGAGGAACGCATAGGGCTTCGCCGTGAGAATCTCGTGGGAGAGCGGTGATGCTTCGGTGGTGTCGCGACAGTGCACCGAAATAGCGCCGGTTTCGATATCGGCCAATAGCTTCCGCAGCCCGTCGACGTCGAGCCCTTCGTGGAGTGTGTCATAGATAGTCTGGCGGACGAGCAAGTGATCGGGAATCTCGATTGGGCCGGTGATGTTTTCTTGACACGCTGCCGCGCCCGGAAATAGCGCTGCGAGAAAATCGTCTGATTCCATCCGCTGAAACGCCGGAGGATTCTTCTTGCCGCCCCGAAATCGCAACACGAGAAGCGCACGGTTGAGGTTCCAACGCCATCGCGACTGAAACATCGGCGCATCGAGAACGGCTTGACGAAGCACCGTTTCGACGGTGTTGCTGTGCAAAAAGCGTGGAACATCTTCGAGCGGGAAACTGTGGTGCGGCCCAAGCGATATCACCAGCGCATCGTCGGTAGCTGCCGCTTGCAGCTCAAAGTTGAAGCTGACACAAAACCGTTTGCGTAACGCGAGTCCAAGGGCCCGGTTCACTCGGGCGCCGTAGAGCGAATGCACCACCAGTTGCATGCCGCCTGATTGGTCAAAGAAGCGCTCGAAGACCAGATCGGAGAGCGTCGGCATCACGCCGAGCACCGCTCGCCCGACGGCAAGGTAGTCGACGATGATCGACGCCAACGCCGGGTCGATCTGGGCGTCGGCTGCAATGCGGTCTTTTGCGACCTCTAGACGTCCGGCGACGACTGCGTCGTCGACCTTTGTGCGCAACGCCGAGATCTCCTCACACAGTTCGAACGTGCGCGCCGGCGCCTCCCCAGCCCAAAAGGGCACGCTTGGCGGAGCGCCACCCGCGTCAACAACCCGAACAATGCCGGGCTCGACACGACGAATCATCCATGAGTGCGTGCCGAGCAGAAAGATGTCGCCCGCCATCGACTCGACGGCCCACTCTTCGTTTACCGAACCAATAAAGGTGTCATCCGGCGCTGCCAAGACACGAAAGTCGCCGATCTCGGGAATCGCTCCGCCAGAAGTGAGCGCAACAAGCCGTGCTCCTTTGCGCGGTCGGAGCTCGCCGTTAATCGCGTCGTGGTGGAGCCACGCGCCACGTTGTCCACGGCCCGTCACCACGCCATGGCTCACCAGCTCGACAGTCTCGTCGAAAAGTTCGCGCGTGAGTTTTCGGAACGGACGCGCCTGGCGGACCATGGCGAAAAGATCGTCGGTGGTCCACTCTTCGGCAGCGACCTCGGCTACAAGTTGCTGGGCGAGAATATCGAGCGGCATCTCGGGTTGGATAATGGCGTCGAGGCGACCACCGTGCACCGCGGTGAGCAGTGCGGTGCATTCGATGAGCTCGTCGCGAGTCATCGGGTACAAACGCCCCTTCGGTGTGCCCGAGCGACTGTGGTTCGACCGTCCGACGCGTTGGAGGAACGTGGCGATGCTGCGCGGTGAACCAACCTGGCATACCAACTCGACCGGCCCGATGTCGATCCCGAGTTCGAGCGAGGCAGTGGCGACCAGCGCCTTGAGCTCGCCAGCCCGGAGCCGAGTCTCAACCCGGTGGCGGCGATCCTTTGACAGAGAACCGTGGTGAGCCGACACCACGTCGTCACCGAGCAGCTCGCCGAGCTGATGCGCCAGGCGTTCGGCCATCCGGCGAGTGTTCACAAAAACAATGGTGGTGTGGTGCTGCTCGACCAACGTCGCAATGCGGGCCAACACGTCGCCCATCTGCGCAGCGGACGCAACGGCTTCGAGATCGCCGTCGGGGATTTCGATGGCAAGATCGAGCGTTCGGGTATGGCCAGAATCGACGATGGTGCAGGTTGGCGAAGCTTCCGGGCCGCCCACCGGTCGCACGCCGACGAGAAGTTCAGCAATTTCGTCGATGGGCCGCTGCGTTGCGGAGAGCCCCACCCGAACCAGCGGGCCGTTGGTGACATGATCGAGCCGCTCGAGCGTAAGGGCAAGGTGGGAGCCTCGTTTGTCGCGTGCGGCGGCGTGAATCTCGTCGACGATCACGGTGTCGACGGTGCGAAGAATGTTGCGGCTCTTCTCGGCGGTGAGGAGCAGGTAGAGCGATTCGGGTGTGGTGATGACAAATGCGGGCGGCTTACGAAGCATCTTGGCGCGTTCGCTGCTGGTGGTATCGCCCGTGCGCACCCCAACTCGCAGATCGGGAGCCGACAGGCCAAGCTCAGCTGCTATCTCTGCGATTTCGGCGAGCGGACGGGTGAGGTTCTCGGCGATATCGACGGCCAGGGCTTTGAGCGGCGAAACATACACCACCCGAGCAACGGTGCTGACCGCCTTGCCATCGGTGTGGTCGCGATAGAGCCGATCGATACACATGAGAAAACCGGCCAAGGTCTTGCCTGACCCGGTTGGTGCAGCGACGAGCGTGTGACGGCCAGCGGCAATGTGTGGCCACGCGTCGGACTGTGGCGGTGTAGGGCCATCAGGAAACCGTCGGTCGAACCAGCATTGCACCGCCGGGTGGAAGCCCCCCGCAGGGATTGTCAGAAGCGCCTCGAGCGGTTCGGTGGACGAGGTAAAGAGGGTCGGCTGCTCAGCGATGGCCATCTGGCGACCTTACCGAGGGGGTGTGACACGCTCAGTTCTGATCAGCTTGGCGGCGGCGAATCCGGCGACCGCACCAAAGAGATGGCCTTCCCACGAGACCTGACCGGTTGGTAGCAGACCGAACACGAGACCCCAATACAAAAACCCGGCAACCGCCGCCAGAACAATCGCTTGCACGCTGCGTTCGAACCATGCGGCGCCAAGGAGATAGCCGAGGTAGCCAAAAACCAGGCCACTGGCCCCGATGTGATTACCCGACCTGGCGAGGAGCCACGTTGCGGCCCCGCCGAACACCACGACGATCACCGTCACCGTCAGCCAAACCCGAGCTCCCCGGAAGGCGACAAGAGCGCCCAGCACAACAAACGGCAACGAGTTGCCGAGCAAATGGCCGAAGTTGCTATGCAGAAAGGGAGCCCAAACAATGCCATCAAGGCCATCGAGTCGACGCGGATGGATGCCTCCGCTTTGCAACCACTCGCCAAGTATCACCGTGTCAGCGATTTCGATGGCCCACATCAGCGCGAGCGCACCGACGAGCCACACGAGCTGTGGAGGAAGGCCATCGAACCTCGACAACGGTGACCATCGAGACCGTGAAGAACGTAAAGAACGTAAAGAACGTAAAGAAGGTGACGAATCCGCCCCTCGGGCTTCCATCTGCCTGACTCTACTGTCGGGTCACCAGGTCACCAGGTCACCCGTTCTCAGGCAGAGATCACTTCGATGGGTTTTTGGCTACGAACGACCCGGAGGGGTTCAGCCAACGAGAGCAGGAAGTTTGCCAACTCGTCGACGCCGTAGGCAAGGTCGTCTATTAGCGGTGGAATTGCCGTGCTCAGGCCTGCCGCGAGCACGAGCAGCGCCTCAGGCACATCGGGTTCGCCAAGGTCATCGCCCAGAAAGCTCGTCAACAACTCAATCGCCTCGTCGCAAAGGTCGCCGGCTGCGCACTGCGTGATTGCAACGGTGAGCCCCCGGTTATCGAGCATCCATGCTGCCGCCGGACGTGCTGCGTCGGCAAACGACGACGCACCCGTCGCCCTCACCGCTTCGACAAGCTCACCAATCGCTTGCAGGCGCACCGTCGTGAGGATTCGGTCGGCGTTCGCGAAATGCACATAGATCGCGGCAGGCGACAGAAACGATCGCGCCGCAATCTCGCGCACCGTTGGCAGTGCCCCGCCAGACTCCACGATGAGATCACGCGCAGCCACAAGAATTTCGTTCGATCGCTGTGTCACCGTTGCTCACCATTGTCGGGTGCACGAGAGTATGACCGCCCGAATGACCCTTTTTTATGAAATGGCGTTCGAATCGTACAAAATTTTACTACCACCCAAACCCAAGCACCCAAACCCAAGCAGCTACCGAGAACGCCTCGTTCGAGGCCCACTCGCATTTCGGCGGACCAGTCGCAATGAACTACCTTTCGACCGAGCTTGTTGCTCTGTCTCATTCGCCAGTTTCCGCAAAGGACTCCAATGGCACGCTCCTCACCGCTCGCTTCGCTCCGGGTGCTCGACTTTGCTGACGAGATCGGCGATCTCGCTGGCCGCCTCTTAGCCGACCTCGGGGCCGACGTGCAACGGATCGAACCGCCAGGCGGTGCGCCCTCTCGCGCATTCCCGCCACTGGCCGACGATGGCACCAGCCTGTGGTTCGCCTTTCGCAATATGAACAAGAGTGGCCTCGAACTCGACCTCAACGCCGACGCCGACGTCGCGGCGTTTCTCGACCTGGTCGGTGGTGCCGATGTCCTCATCGACAACGGCAATCTCGACGCCGATGCCTTGCTAGAACAGCACCCAAGGCTCATTATTTGCTCGGTCACCCCCTTCGGGCTCACCGGCCCCTATAGCGATTTCGCCGCGACCGACGAAGTGGTCTTCTCACTTTCTGGCAACCTGTCGATGTCGGGGGTGCTCACGAGCGATCCGCTGTTTATGCCCGGCTCGGTTGCCAGCGACACTGCAGGCGTCATGGCGGCCTACGCGATCTGTGTTGCACTGTGGCAACGGAAGGCGACCGGTCTTGGCCAACACCTCGACGTTTCTGCACTCGAAGCCACCGCGCAGCTCAACACCTGGGGATTGTCCAACACCAGTTCGATACTCAACTCCGGGGGCGACCCATCAAACAGCAATACTCGAAACGGTACAAGTCCGATGTACCCGAATTTCGCTACTACCGATGGCCAGGTGCGCTGCGTCACGATGGCGCCCGGCCAGTGGTTCGCCTTGTATGAGTGGATGGGCAAACCAGAAGGCTTCGAGGCCGAAGAGTGGGGCCAAATTTTCTTTCGGTTCATGAACCTCGACGTACTTAATCCGGTCATCGCCGAGCACTTTGCGCCACTCACCATGGTCGAGGCGGCGGTCGAAGCGCAGCGCCGAGGTGTTGTCGCTACCCCAATGCTCACCCCCAGCGACCTTCTGGCCAACGAGCACTACGAAAGCCGCGCAACCTTCACCGATATTCCCACCGGTGCCGTCACTGCCCGAGTGCCCAGCGGATTCGCGCTCATCGATGGCCAACGCGTAGGGCCAACACTGCCGGCTCCCCAACTCGGCACCGGGCAGATTCCGAACTGGCCAACTCACCGCAACACAGCCTCCGCCGCGGCCGACCAGTCGGCAGACACTGACACCGGTACCAAGCAGCCGCTCGATGGTATTCGGGTCCTCGACTTCGGTCACGGCGGCGTCGGCGTCGAAGCGGGTCGCATGTTTGCCGAGTACGGCGCAGATGTCATCAAGATCGAGAGTCGCACCTACCCCGACTTCATTCGTATCGTGCTCGGCAGCGAAATGACCCCGTCGTTTGCTTCCTCAAGCCGATCGAAACGGGGCTTCGGCGCAAACCTCAAGAACGACCGGGCACGCGAGGTGCTCCTTGCGTTGGCGAAGACCGCGCATGTGGTGATCGAAAACAACTCCACCGGCACGATGGACGCGCTTGGTCTTGGTTTCGAAGCTTTCAAAGCCGCCAACCCCGACATTGTCATGGTCAGCAGTCAGTTGATGGGCGGCTCGGGCACGTACGCTCACTGGTCAGGCTACGGTCCCACCATTCAAACCGCAGGTGGCCTCAGCTGGCTCTGGGCATTCGCCGACGGCGAGGGCCCTCCTGGCACAAACGCCATCCACCCCGACCACCTGGCTGGCCGTGTGTGTTCATTGGTCGCACTTGCATCGCTTCTCGACGGAGGCGGAAGGCACTGCGAGGTAGCGCAGGTCGAAGCGCTCATCAACACCTTGGGCGACATCGTCGCCCAAGAGTCCTTGCGACCCGGTTCGGCGGTGCCACAAGGCAACGATTCCGATCGTGGAGCGCCGTGGGGCGTGTTCCGGTGCAGCGGCGTTGGTGAGCAGTGGTGCACCATCACCGTCAAATCAGACGCCAACTGGCAGGCACTCTGCGAGCTCATGCAGCGCGACGACCTCGCCAATGACCCGTCGCTGGCCACCCACGCTGGACGTCTCGCCGACCGCGCAAGATGCAACGATGCCGTGTCGCAATGGACCTCATCGATCGACCGTTACGAGGTCATGCAACGTTGCCAGGAAGTCGGGATTCCAGCTGGCACGATGCTCACATCGATCGATCAACTGGCCGATCCACACTTTGCGCAACGTGGCTTCCTTTCGACCATCGTGCAACCCGATCACGACCCGGCCGAACTGACCCTTGCCGGGCCGGCTTTCCGCGGCTCGCGCATGCCCGAGCCGGTCGAAGAACGAGCACCGTTGATTGGTGAACATACCCGGCAGCTCTGTGCCGAGCTTGGCATCGACGACGCAACAGTCGACGCGCTTATCGCCGACGGGGTCCTTGAGGTTACCGAGTAGCCGCCAGGCGGTTTGCCTCGTCAAAGACTTCCTGCAGCGCGTCGCGGATACGGTTGGTGTGCGCCTTCAACCCGCTTCGTGGCACCCGTTCGCCGTCGGCGCCAGGCGGATCGATCGGCTCGCCGACGACCACGACAACTTTGGTGCGGCGGGGAAACTTCGTGCCGGTGGGCATCGATTCCTCGGTGCCAGCAATGCCGACCGGTATCACTTTGGCGCGACCTTTCGTCGCCAAGAAGGCCGTGCCATCAAAAATCTCGCCGACCTCGGCACCTGACTGCCGTGTCCCTTCGGGAAATACCAGCAAGGCATCGCCCCGATCCAGGAAGTCACGCATGACGCGCATAGCTTCGCGATCTGCGGTGCCCCGTTCGACCGGATACGCGCCGAGCGCAGCAATAAACCATGACACCGGCTTATTCACAAACAGCGATTCTTTGGCCAAGACACGAAATCGGCGCTTGCAAGCACCGGCGACCAGGGGGCTATCGAGGTTCGACCGATGGACGGGGGCGATAATGGTGGCACCCGGAGTGTCGAGGAACTCGCCGCCGACAACCTCGACGTCGTAGTAGCGGAAGCCGACTGCTCTAATGACCGAGCGGACGAACCCATGCACCTTGAACGAGCGGGGGGCGTCACCTACTTCAGCGACGTAGGAACGAAGTTCTTCACTCACAACTTTTAGTCCAGCACGTCGGTAGCGCACGCCCCAACCCGCGCGGCTTTCCGAGACGTGCAAAGCTCTAGCCATGGGCGACGACTCTCTCGACAACGGTTCTGACTCTCACACCGACAATCACATCGACAATCACATCGACAATCACACCGATAATCACACCGACAACCGGTCGATCGCTCACCACTACTGGGCTGCGCATTTTCAACGGGATTGGGAGGCAATGGCAACCTTCTTCACCGACGACGTGCACTACGACGATATCGGGGCACCTGGCGACGGCTGCCGCGGGCCCGCCGCTTTGGTCAGCATGTTGCGCCTCGGACTCGAACCGCTCGAGGCCTATATCCACCACCCACAACAGATGTTGGCCGAAGGCGACACCGTCGTTACCGAACACATCGAAGAATGGCGCTTCCCAACCGGCGAGGTCTTGCGTCACCCCTACGTGTCGATCTTCACCATGGCTGGTGGAAAGATCGCCAAATGGCACGACTACTCAAACATCGCGAACATCACCGACAACGTTCCCGATTGGTGGATCGAACACGTCTCGGCGGGTTGGACCGAGTAACCCGCAGCTCTAGTGCGCTCGGGGTTTGCGGCCACGATCGAGCACCACAAACGGCGTACCGTTGTCGGCCCAATGGGCCGTTGCTTCGTCCATGATCGAGGAGTTGGTGTCGGCCGACCGCTGGTCGTTTTGCGACAACTCGACACCCCCTTCGAAAAGCACTACATATCCTGCTGCGTGAATCCACGACAGATCACTCAGCGAGTCGGCCAGAGCGTCCCAGTTTCCGCCGAACCAGCCAGGAAAGTCTGCTGCCGAACGCCACGCGTCGAGCACATCGTCCTTGCCGGTTGCCGCAGAGACGTCGACGTGGAAGAGTCGCCAGCCTGCCGCACCGGCGCGAGCGGCGAGATCGGCCACCGGTTCGGTGCCCACAAAGGCCACCGTGCCGTTTGCTACCCGCCCTTCGAGAACATCGTCGAAATCGACCACCGGATCTGGTTGCGTCATCGTGGCCTACCAGTCGGCGATTTCAGAGAAACTCGAATAATGATCGCTGGTGTAATACAGCTCGCCGCCTTCGCCGCCGACGATACGCCGCGCTCCCCGATCAGACGAGCCTGGCGTGTCAACCGTGAACTCTCGGTAGAACCCGCGATACTCATCAGGAAGTAGACCTTCGCGGTTTTGGAACGTTGACCCGTCTTTGTTGTACGGATACGGCCCGTCACTCTCGATGAGCAACAGGGTGTCGATTGCCTCATCGGGCAACTCGTCGACAAACACGAGCGGCAGGCCGCTCTTTGACTCGTAGGTCTGGCTCGCGTCGCGGTCTGCATCAGCTGACTCGCCACTGGAGTTCTCCGATATGTCACTCGAGGCTGGCTCGCTGCGAACGTCGCCGGCGGTTCCGGGGGTGTTGACCTGCTCGCCCTCACCTGAGCCCAGCACGTAGCCGCCGAAGGCTGCGGCGACCACAAGGAGCAAAATGCCAATCATCTGGCCAAGGTTTCTGTTGTTCACCCATCTGAGGATACGGGCGCTCGGATCAGTTGCCGGTACACCTACATCGGTACACTCGGTTGCTTGTGCTAACAGCATCCTCTCTTTCCAAATCCTTCGGGTCCCGAACCCTCTTCTCTGACGTCAGCCTGCAGCTGTCGCCCGGGCGCCGAGTCGCGCTCGTTGGCGGCAACGGCATGGGCAAAACCACGCTGCTCGAAATCATCGTTGGCATCGGCAACACCGATACTGGCGAGATCCATCGACCCAAAGGCATGCGGGTCGGCTATCTCCCACAAGAGATCGCCACCGAAGCCAACGGCACGGTACTCGAAGAGGTGCTTACCGGCGCCGAAGACATCTCCGAACTCGCCGATCAGCTTCACCTGCTCGAGGCCAAGCTCAGCACGACCGAGGGCGAAGAGCAGGCGCAAGTCATTGAACAGTATGGCGAGGCGCAGGCCCGGTTCGAACAACAGGGCGGCTATGCCATCGAAGCCAAGGCCCACCGAGTTCTTTCGGGGTTGGGCTTTGCGCCAAGCGATGCCGAGCGCCCGGTCACCGACCTCTCTGGCGGTTGGCGCATGCGCGTCGCGTTGGCCAAACTCCTCCTCGCCGACCCCGATGTCCTGGTGCTCGACGAGCCCACCAACCACCTCGACATCGACAGCGAGGCGTGGCTCGAGCAACACCTCGCCGACTGGACAGGTGCGCTCCTGTTTGTCAGCCACGACCGCGACTTCATCGACGCCATCGCGAACCGGGTTCTCGAACTGTCCAACGGAGGCGTCGCCGAATACGTGGGCGGCTTCGCAGAATTCGTCGTCGAACGCGAAGAACGCATCGCTCTTATCGAGGCACAGGCAGCCAACCAGGCCAAGAAGGTCGCTCAGGTCGAAAAGTTCGTCGAACGCTTCCGCTACAAGGCCACCAAGGCCCGTCAGGTACAGAGCCGCATCAAGACACTTGAAAAGCTCGAGGCAATCGAACTTCCAACCAAAAAAGAGTTGAAGGCCCGCTTCGCGTTCCCTGAACCGCAGCGATCCTCACGAATCGTTGTGCAACTAGAAGGCGTCAAAGCGGCCTACGACGACACGCCGATTCTCGACGGCGTCGACCTGGTTATCGAACGTGGCCGCAAGGTAGCCCTGGTTGGCCCAAACGGCGCAGGCAAGACCACCCTGGTCAAAGTGATCCTCGGACAACTCGAGGCCAGCGAAGGCACCGTCGAGTTGGGCGCCAATGTCGATATTGCCCAGTTCGCGCAGCTGCAAGCCGACGAGCTCGACCCTACCCAGTCGGCCTGGACCGCTTTTCGCATGGGTCTTCGCGAAGACGGCCGAAACCTCCGCACGCTTCTCGGCTCCTTCGGTTTCCCCGGCGACGCTGGCGAACGGTTGGTTGGCGATATGAGCGGCGGTGAACGTACTCGCCTAGCGCTAGGAAAGACCATGGCCGATCCGGTCAACCTTCTCGTGCTCGATGAGCCGACCAACCACCTCGATCTTGCGAGCTGCGACGTTTTAGAAGATGCCCTCATCGCCTACCCCGGCACCTTGCTGCTGGTGACCCACGACCGGCACCTCATTCGTTCGGTGGCCGACGCGGTCATCGAGGTGCGCAACGGGCGCGCCGTGTGGCACGAAGGCATCCCCGAGGACGTACTAGCGCCCGAAGGATCCATGACTATCCGCACCGATGCGGGCAAGTCCGCCAAATCCTCCGCTGGTTCGAACAAAAAGAAGTCGGGCGGTGGCGGTTCAACCAGCCCGACAAAGGCGAACACGCAGTCGAGCGGCAACGGCCAGAGCAAGCCAAACGGACAGAAGCAGCGCCGAAACAGCTCCCAGGACAAAGAGCTGCGCAAGAAGGTCAGCGCAGCCGAACGCAAGTGGGAGCAGGCCGAAGCCAAGGTCGCAGAACTGCAAGAACAACTCGGCGACCCGGCCACCTATGAAGATCCCGAGCTCACGAAGAAGCTGGTCGCCGAGCACGATGCAGCGAAGGACACAGCTGCCGAACATATGGCGACGTGGGAGAAGCTCAGCGACCAACTCGACGGGTAACGTGGACCTATGGAGTTTCGTGGTCCTGCATGGTTCGAGAAGTCGCTGGCATCGCCTGGCACGCAACGCTCGGTTGAGGTCGATGGCACCGACATCAACTACTTCAGCTGGGGCACCACCGGCTCGCCCGGCCTCGTACTGATACACGGCGGCGGCGCAAACGCCTACTGGTGGAGCTTTCTCGCTCCGCTGTTCGCCGACGAGTACCAGGTTGTGGCCGTCGACCTCTCTGGTCACGGCGATAGCGGATGGCGAGACGAGTACTCACTTATCGGCTGGACCGACGAGGTCGTTGCGGTCGTCGAAGACTCGGGCATGGCGCCAAAGCCCATCGTGATCGGCCATAGCATGGGTGGCTTCGTCACCATTGCGACCGCGGCCAACCATTGCGACCGCATCGGTGGAGCTGTCGTACTCGATTCGCCCGTGTCGCGGCCCGACCCCGAGGTCGAACAGGGCAAGCGCGGCACCGACTTCTCCGATCCGAAGATCTATCCCAGCCGCGAGCTCGCCACCGAGAAGTGGCGCACCGTGCCGGGTCAGGAACACTACGAGCCATACATCAAGAGCTTTGTTGCGTGGAACTCACTGAAGGAAACCAACGGCGGGTGGACCTGGAAGTTCGACCGACGACTCTTCATGCCCAAGCGCACCGAACCGGGAGAACTTCTCGGCCGCATCACCTGTCGTGTCGCTTTGTTTCGTTCCGAACACGGCCTGGTGACCGACGACATTGGTCAGTACATGTACGAACAGCTTGGGCGGGTCGCCCCGGTCATCGTTATCCCCGAAGCCGGCCATCATATGATGCTCGACCAGCCGCTGCTGCTGCTGACCGGCTTGCGTACCCTGCTCGCCGATTGGGAACACTCGGTGCCCTTTCGTCGAGACTGACCGCTTTGCCCGACGATTTCAGCGCCGACGTTTCGACGACCTCGCACGTCGAATCGGGTGTCGGCGCGTCTCGGCTGTTCATCGCCATACTGCTGATCGGGGGGTTGGCCCTCGTGAGCTGGTTTGTTCTCCGCCAGCCCACCAACGACATTCCGGGGGGCGCTCCTGCCAGCGAGCCCGCCACCGCCTCCACAGCCGCAGGTACCACCAGTGCTACCCCGAGTCGTCAGCTCCCACCGATCGACATTCTTCCTGCGGCCCGTGACTTCGACCAGCCGATGGCACTGCTGCCTATCCTCGGCGGAGCGCGCGTCGACGACCCCCTCATCGCCATCCTCGAGAACGGGCGGCTGCGCTACCGATCATTGGAGGCTTCGGTGTGGACCGGCAACGACGACCGCATCATCCGACTAAATCCGGGCAGCACCCCCCACCCAATCAGTGTCACCGACAGCGGCATTGCGCTCACCACGCTCGGGGGTGTGCATTTTCAAGACATGGAGCTTGCCGAGCCATCGGTCGCCCTAGCGCAGGGACTCTCCACCCTCCGCTCAGCACTACCCGACCACATCTGGGTGATCGGCAGCGCCGGAACCAACGTCGCCCATATCGACGTGCGGACATCGACTGTTGAAGCCGTCGGTTCGCTTGAAGGTGCGGGGTATCCGTTGGCGAGTACGTCGAACGGGCTTCTGCTCGCTCCAGACGCTGACGGCTCGCTCGACTACGAGGTTTGGCATCCCACGATGACAGCCACGCGGCTTGCAAACACTGGGGCAATGAAACTGCTCGGGTCATCGTTCGACGTGGCATTGTTTCAGGACAATGATGACTTAGTGGTCGTCGACCTTGCCGACGGCGACGTCGTCCGACGAGTTCGAGTCGATTTTCCCGAGTTTGCGACGGGCTCAATCGTTTCGCCGGGCGGCTCGCAGTTGGCGATTAGTTTCCAGCCAAGCATCGTCGAGAACAACACGATCATCGCAGTCGATACCACCACCGGCGACGCTACCGTGGTAGCGACCGACGCAATTCCGTGGCAATTTCAGTGGGTCGATGAGACCCGCTTGAGCTACATGCAGAGCGATTTCCCCGTGTTTCGCGTCGCTGTACACGATCTCACAACCGGCCAGTCCGATGCTCTGGTCGAATTCGGCGAGTTCACCTGGTGGTTCGCTACCAAGCCGGTGAGTCCGTCATGAGTACGCGAATTTTCCCGCGTCTCGCAACGTACATTGCGACCCTTATCGTCGGTGCGCTTTTCGCCGGAAGCCTTGCCGCATGCTCTGCGGACCAAGCTACAAACTGTTCGCCCGACGCACTCACCAACGACACCACCTCGGTAGCTCGCCTCTGGAACGAAGCTCTCCTCAGCGCAATCCGGCGCGACTTCCCGGCACCCACGATTCATGCGCGCAATCTGTTTCACTTGTCAGCAGCCATGTGGGATGCGTGGGCAGCGTTCGACGATGACGCCACCGGCTACTTCGTCGACCAAGCCGTGGTTCTCGAAACCGATGCCGTGGCAGCGGCTCGCCAGACGGCGATCAGCGTTGCAGCGTTCGTCTTGCTGAGTCATCGCTACGAAAACTCGATCGGCGGCACCGAATCGCTCACAGAATTCGACGACCTTTTCACCCAACTCTGCAGCGGCCTCAACAGCCTCGGCCTTTCTGAAGCAGCGCCAGATTCGCCCGCCGGAATTGGTCACCACATCGCGTCAACCATCATCGAATTCGGACTCACCGATGGCTCGCTTGAACAGTCCGGCTACCTCGACTTCAGTTATGAGCCGGTAAACGCGCCACTTGTGGTCGCCGAGCCGTGGACACCAATGATCGATCCCGATCGCTGGCAACCGCTCGTCCTCAACGTTCAAGTCACCCAGAATGACCTTGAACTGCCCTCGACGGTTCAGACATACGTCGGTCCACACTGGGGGTACGTCACCGGATTTGCTCTCGACCCTGTCGACCCCGATGGCGACGGCCAACCTATCGACCCCGGCCCGCCGCCCTTCGAAGGTTCGACAGAGTTCGGTGATGCAGCGCTCGAGGTGATTCGGCGGAGCTCGTTGCTTGCCGACGACTCCCCGATCAACATCGGCCCGGCCGCTCGCGGCAACAACTCGCTTGGTACCGACGATGGACAGGGGTATCGCAGAAACCCGGTCACCAATGCCCCGTACGAAGAAGTGATTTCCACGGTCGCTGACTTCCACCGGGTCATTGCCGAATTTTGGGCTGATGGTCCCGACAGCGAGACGCCGCCCGGGCATTGGAACACGCTTGCAAACAACCTCGACTTCAACGCGGACCAACGGCTGATCGGCGGAACGGGCGAACCGGTCGATCAACTTGAGTGGGACGTCAAGCTGTACTTCGCCTTAAACGGAGCGACCCATGACGGGGCGATTGCGGCGTGGGGAACCAAGGCTGCGTATGACTATGCGCGGCCGATTTCGATGATCCGGCATCTTTCGTCGATTGGCGAGCTTCCGTTGCAGCCAGGCTTGAGCGAGGTCGTCACCGCCGAGTCGGCAGCGGCCGGGCAGCGCCACGAACATCTGCAAGAACATATTGGTGAGATCGCCGTGCGGGCGTGGCTCAGGCCAGGTGTGGCCGAAGCGGGCCAAGGGACGGTCGGCTGGCTTCTCGGAACCGAATGGGTGCCCTACCAACGCGACACCTTCGTCACCCCTGCCTTCGCTGGCTACGTGTCGGGTCACAGCGTTTTCAGTCGAGCTGCCGCCGAGGTTCTCGCCGCTTTCACCGGCTCAGAGTTCTTCCCTGGCGGACTCGGCACCTGGACGGTCGAAGCTGGCCAACTCGATTTCGAGCCCGGCCCCACGAACGATGTCGTGCTGCAGTGGGCGACCTATTTCGACGCAGCCGATCAGGCAGGCCAGTCGCGCCTTTGGGGCGGCATTCATGTGCCGGTCGACGACTTCAACGGCCGCGTTATGGGTTCTGCTATCGGCAAGGCCGCTTGGACCCTGGCGCAGACCTACTACGACTGACCTTCTCGAACCGGTATCACTCGACGTTTTGGTTCGGCGAAAAGTTCACCCAGGAGTCAGGTGCACGACCAGCGCTGTTTCGGGGTCGACGATCGGCGGTTGCAGTCCAGCCGACATCAGAACGCGACCGCTAATCGGGGAGGCACTCTCGATCCAGGCTGGCCGAACGCGCCCGAACTCAGGTGAACGCCCCGGCATCGCCAACAGGTCAACAAGGTACTGCTTGTCGGGGTCGAGTTCGCGCAACACGAACGGCTCAGGCGACGAGAACCGCCCGGTGTTGACGCGTGCGTAGACAAAGACGGCCTCCGACTTGTCGGCGGCCACAACGCCTTGCACGAGGCTTGCCGGGTCGGTGTCAAGGCGCACCACGTCACCGCCGTGCAGCAGGGGCCGAAGCGACTTGTGAAGCGCGACGAAATCGGCCAGCTGTTTTCGCTCGTCTTCGGTGCAGTTGAGAAGGTTCCACTCGATACCGAGATGGCCAAGAAATGCGGTGGCCGCACGGAACGAAAGGTCATGGGTTCGGCGTGTGGTGTGCGAGACCAGAGGACCAATGTGGGCTCCCATCACCTCAGGTGGCAAGAACATCGAGAACCCTCGCTGGATGCTCTGACGCTCGAGTGCATCGTTGCAGTCAGAAGTCCACACACGATTGGTGCGCTCGAGAATTTCAAAGTCGATGCGGGCACCGCCCGAGGAACAACTCTCGATCTCGACGGTCGGGTGCCGTTCGCGCAACGCGTCAAGCAAGGCATACAACGCGTGGGTCTGGCCACGCGTACCGCTTCGCCCATCGTGAGTTGCCTGCGAGTGGTCGCGGTTCATGTCCCATTTGAGATAGCTGATCTCGTAGGTGCTCAGGAGGTCATCGAGTCGCTCGAGGATGTAGGCGAACGCCTCGGGACGACCAAGGTCGAGAACCAGCTGGTTTCGACCAAGCAGAAGTTCGTAGTCGCGGTCGGCCAGCACCCATTCGGGATGATTGCGAAACAGGTCGCTGTCGGGGTTCACCATCTCGGGTTCGACCCACAAGCCGAACTCAAGTCCAAGCCCAAGAACGTGATCAACAACCGGGGTCAGACCATCGTCGTACTTTGCCTTGTCGACCCACCAGTCGCCCAAGCCAGCCTCATCGTTGTTGCGCCCGTGGAACCACCCGTCGTCGAGAACGAAGCGCTCGACTCCGACTTCTGCTGCCGCGTCGGCCAACGCCTTCAACGTGTCGATGTTGTGATCGAAGTACACCGCCTCCCAGGTGTTGAGCATCACCGGCCGAGGCGCGTCGATTCCTGGGTGATGCTTGCGGCGGCGCAGATGTCGATGGAACGACGTCGAGACTTTGCCCAGGCCAGCGTTGCTGTGAGCGCCATACAACCAAGCGGTCTTCAGCGACTCCGTTGGTTCAAGCACACATTCGCCCGGATGGAACAGTTCGCCAATCTGCGCGTAGCGACGCCCGTCGGACAGCACCTCGGCTCGCACCCGGCTATTACCGCTCCAGCCGAGATGCATACCCCAGACCTCACCGTTGCCTTCGTTGAATCCAGCGGTGCCGGCGAAGATCACCGGGACCGAATCGTGAGAGGTGCGACCCTTGCGGTTCTCACGCACCACTCCCCCGGCTTCCCAGCTCTGGCGACGCCCGTGGAATTCATCGCACCAACGACCGGTAAAATCGAGCAGCTCGGTGGCGTGTGCCCCCAGGGGCAGCGAAACCGCCAGGTTGTCGAGTTGATACGTCGTGTCGCCGGTATTTGTGAGGGTCGCGCGTGTTTTCAGCACGCCGTGCGAGGTGAGAGCGACGTCGAGTAGCAGCACCAAACCTGCGACCGTGTCGGCAAGTTCGTAGCTGACACGTTGAGCGTCATCATCGTCGTTGCGGGCGCAACCGCCCTGGTCGGCACCGAACCGGGGTGCCCACGCTGAGCCGTCGGCCCGAGCACCGGAGATACCGGGACTGCCCGAGAACCCCGAGCCGTGTTCGGCAATGATTCCGATGGGCGTCTCGAAGTCGAGGGTGCCATTCGGTAGTGGACGAGCGATTGCCTCAAGCAGGCCGTCGACGTCTGCATCGACGATGGGCGCGCCCCAGTGCGCAATCCACGGCATGCCGCCGATGTCTGCGATGACGACGCTGGTGGCGCCGTTGGTGAGGTGCTGGCTGGTGATCATTG
>CALLQB010000008.1 GCA_938015295.1 uncultured Acidimicrobiales bacterium | reverse complement strand
TGCCCCACTACACGGTTGACGCCGTTGCGGCGTCGGGTGTTTCAGGGCCGGATGGTTATCCGGCGACCTCGACCTGCTCGAGGAGGGTGAAGCCAAACACGCTGTAGATCACGTTGTCGACGTTTTCGGTGAAGACCTTCTGGCCACGGCCGAAGAACATCGGCGCAACTGGCATGTTCTCGCAAAGAACATCCTGTGCCACAGCAAGCGCCGGGAAGCCGGCTTCTTCTGAAGCTGATGCCTTGAACTCAGCGATTGCTGCGTCGAAGTCGTCATTTGCGAACTTGCTGAAGTTGTCGCCTGATCCGCTGCCGTACAACGGGGTCAGGAAGTTTTCGGCGGTTGGTGCATCCCAGCCCCACCCAAGTCGGTACGGCCCGTCGACGTCGCCAGCTTGCAGCTGGTCGAGGTACGGCGAGAATTCCTGGGCAACGAACTCAGCCTCAAGGCCGAGTGTTTGCAGCCAACCGTTGGCTACGGCTTGAGTCCACTCCTCGTGGCCGCCACCACTGTTGAAGTAGAAGGTGACCGAGTTGCCGGGGATTCCGCCCGCAGCGTCGAAGAGTGCCTTCGCTGCTTCGGGATCGTATTCGGTGTTTTCGCAGCCGGTGGTTGCACCTGGTGCAAGCGGCGGTGCGAAGCCCTTCGCTGGGGCACGGGTGCCTGCAAAGATTGCTTCGGTGATGGTGTCGCGGTCGATCGCCAGTGAAAGGGCTTTGCGGATGTCGACGTTGTCGAACGGCGCAACGTTGGTGGGGAAGCCGAGATAGTTGAACGAGCCTACGGCCACGTCGATGTACCGGCCGCCGAAGTCGGCATCGGCCGTGGTGATGTTTTCGGGCGGAACGTCGGAGATGTCGAGGTTTCCGGCTTGTGCTTCGAGATACATCGTCTCTGAGGAGTCATAGATGTTGAAGGTCACGGTGTCGGGTTTTCCTGCGGTGCCGTAGTAGCCCTCGTAACGCTCGAGACCGATACGCACATCGTGTTCCCACTCGCCGCTCATCTTGTACGGGCCGTTGCCGACCGGTGCGTCGCTGTAGCCGTCGCCTGCTGCTTCGACCGCAGCAAGGTTGACGGGGGAGAATACGGGGTGCGAAAGCACCTTCGGGAGCACAGGGTAGGCCGTGTCGAGCGTGATTTCGAGAGTGGTGTCGTCGAGAGCGACGGCGCCGGAGATCTCGGTCGCGTCGCCAGCTTCAACGTCGCCCCAACCAGTGATGGCGGCGACATAGGAGCCCTGGTAGGACACATCGGACAGGTTGTCGGGGTTGGCCACACGGTTGAACGCGTCAACAAATGACTGCGCGGTAACCGGGGTGCCGTCGTGGAAGGTCACGTCGTCGCGAAGATTGAAGGTCCAGGTGATGTTGTCGTCGCTTGACCAGTCGGTTGCCACAGCTGGAACAGGGTTGAGGTCTTCGCCGTAGTCGGTGAGGCCGTCAAAGAGTAGACGGGCGACTTCGAAACCCTCGGAGTCCTGAGTGTTGAACGAGTCGATCCACGAGGGTTCAACAATGCCGTAGCGGACATCGCCGCCGCCTGCCGCGGCTTCTTCTGGTTCTTCGGCGGGTTCTTCAGCGGCTTCTTCTGGTTCTTCGGCGGCTTCTTCTGGTTCCTCGTCGGGTTCTTCAGCGTCGGAGCCACTTGCTTCGGTGGTGTTGTCGTCTGATGTCACCGGATCATCCGAGCCGCAAGCGGCGGCCAGCAGGCCAAAGGTCGCCAGCACGCAAAGTAGTCGCAGTAGTAGTGATCTGTTCATGGTTTCCCTCCATAGATAAAAAAGGACCCATCCCGCTACCCATCGGCGTGTCGCTGAAGAGGTCCCGCTCTGGGATGACCGCCATCCCGTCGCCGAACACTACCGCCGAGTAACCCCCTGTGTCACTAGCGGGCTTCGGTTGCAACGTTCTAGTAATAAAGCGTTCACGTAGACGACGGCGGGACGAGGGTTGGGAAAGAAGAAGTTAGGAAAGAAGACTAGAGAGTGAACCGCATGCCGTCGACGAGCGCTCCTGGTACGCGGACACTGGCGTTCGACCGATGTTCATAACTCGACGCGTCGAGAATGACCTCTGCAGTGTCGTCGAGTTCGATCAATCTGGTGCCCAACATGTTGTAGATGCTGTCATCGAAGCGCAACACGTCGACTGGCGCGACAAGTTCACCGTCCTCGACCCAGAACGTCGCAAACCGGGTCATCCCGGTCACCCTGCATGCCGGGCGGTCAGAGAAGTTTGTGTACCAAAGGTTGCCCACGTAAAGGCCGGTGCCGAGCCGTTCAAGAGCTGTTTTGGTGTCGGCGCTGCCCGGATCGATTGCGAGCGACTGTGGCTCTTCGTCGGCCGAGGCGCCGTTGGTGGCAGCGTTGAACTCTTTGGCGCTGCGAGGTGACACGAGGGTGTCGCGGTAACGTCCGGCCTCGATGAGTACGACCTCATCGGGTCGTGCGAAGCCCTGCTCTTGGAAATTCGGGGCGGCCCCGTTTCGTGTGTCTTCGCGCAGGCTGACCTGCGGCGCCAGAGATGCGTCAGCTTCGACCATGCGAAGTAGCGGAGTCTGTTTGGTTTGGTGGCTATGCATGCCAAAGCCGCCCCACGACACAAGGTCGACGAGTTCGCGCACCGCTGCCGGAGCAAGGTAGGTGCGGTACTCGTTGGGTGGTTGGGCGATCGACGGTCGGGCCAACGCGTTGAGATGCGTGTTTGAGGTAGCGACCTTGGAGAGAAATTCGGTTTCGTTCCAGTCGAACCCCGCATATCCGTTCTTTGCCGCCTTATCTCGAACGGCGCTATCTCGAACGGCGCTATCTCCGAGATAGAACGTCCAATCAAAATTGAACGTCGAGGTCTCGAACCAGTTCCGCTGCCCAAGCGAGTTCGCGAACCCCGACACCTTGCGCCCGGCGGCGTAGACGCCGACGAGGTCGCGGCCCGCCGCAGCAGCTTGAATCGAGCCGAGCGCGTCGCCAGAAGCGGGAACGGCTCCATGCGCGACGTGTTCGCTCGACAGTCCGTCAGTGCAAAACAGCAGATGCGGATCTGGACCCAGATGGGTGAGTTGGCCACGTAGGGTCTCGAGCACCAACGTCATGCGGGCCTCGTCATCGGCAAGCACACCGGTGAGCGATGTCGACGCGTTCGTCGATGTCTGACCAGCAATGAGCTGCAACCCGATGTTGGCTTGGTCGATCGATCCCGCCTGACGAACTACGGCGTGGTTGAGTCGAATGAAGTCGGTACTCTCGGCATCGAGCGTGCAGAGCAAGGTCTCGTTTGCCGAGAGACGCTCGCACGATCGATTAACCAGGGCATCGAAATACGATTGATCGATCATTCGGTGTCACCGCCGAAGACGTCGATGTCGCCGAAGAGACAGGCGGGCGAGGCGTGGCCAGTTCCAATCATCTGGTTGAGCTCACCTTTGCCGCAGTTGGGGGTGCCCATTGCCTGCCAACTCTCGAGGTTCCCCACCCCTTTAAGACTTCTCCAGAACGTGGCCGATATGCCGCGGTAGCTCGGATTACGAATGACCGACGTGAGCTTGCCGTCCTCGATAAGCCGACCGTATTCACAGCTGAACTGAAACTTGTTTCGGCTGTCATCGATCGACCACGACGTGTTGGTCTCGAGGTACACACCGCGCTCGACCGACCCCACCAGCTCGTCAAACGACGACGCTCCGGGCTCAATATTGAGGTTCGCCATCCGGTCGATCGGCGGACGATTCCAGTTGCAGGCCCGAGCGTTCGCAACGCCCGGCAGGCCCGATCGTTGCTGGCTACTGATGCCGCCCAAACCGCGCACGAGAACGCCGTCGCGAATCAGATACTCGCGTTGTGCCGGGGTCCCCTCGTCATCAAATCCGTACGATGCGAGCTGGCCAGCAACCGCCGGATCAAACGTCACGTTCAGCAGGTTTGAACCGTAGTTGTACTCGCCAAACATTTCCGGCGTGACGAAGCTGGTTCCGGCGTAGTTGCGCTCGTCACCAAGGATTCGGTCGAGCTCAAGTGGGTGCCCGATTGATTCGTGGATTTGCAGCACCATCTGGTCGGGAGCAAGTACCACGTCCATCGTGCCGCTCGGACAGTTGGGGGCAGTGAGCAACGCAATCGCTTGGTCTCGTATTCGCTCCGCAGCGTCGCCAAAGCCGTGGCGTTCGAGAACCTCGGGGCCGCCCTGGCCGCAAAAGGCACCGGCTCCGAACGTGCGCGACTGCGTCATCGCTCCATCAGCCGCTGTGACCGACAAGCCCGGATAGACGAAACGAAAATTCTGCTCGATCCGAGCGCCGTTTGACGCGAGAAGCACGACATCGACGTCGCGCCGAGCAAGCATCGCACTACTTGCAACAATTCTGCTTGCAACTCTGCTGCTTGCAACGTCGCTAGTGGCGGTCTCCTTGGTGAGTAGCGATGCCTGGCGGTGAAGCAGGTCGATACGATCGCCAAGCGGAAGCGTCGACCAGTCGTACTCGACCGGCGAGGTATAGCTCCCCGAGGCGATGCCGATTGGCGGTTCGACCGAAATGCCTGTCGCTCGAGAAACCCCGGCCCACCGTTTCGCCGCCGAAACTGCCCAACCAAGGCCGTCTGGCGAAAGGTTTGACGTAGCGCCATGGCCAACGCCACCGTCGTGCCACACGGTGACCATCGCGCCCACGTCAAAATTTTGCGAGAGCGGCTGGAGTTGCCCTTCGCGTACCTCGAGATATTCGCCCCGTTCGTCGACGCATCGAATGGTCGCAAAGTCAACATCGGTTGGCAACGCTGCGAACAGGCGGTTTTCAAGCTCTGAGCCTGCCGACGCCGGACTGCTGTGGATGATTGAACGCATGTCGAAACCGCCTAGAGGGCTCTTTCGACCGCAGAGTTACGTCGCCGAAGAGCAGTGAGAGAGTGAACCGAGGGGGACACCGAACGTACCCCAAAGACCGCCGGCGTGTCCCGTGACTAAAAGAACCCGCGCAAAGTCACCGGTTTGCAGTCTTTCACGAGTACCGTTCTGGTGGTCGTCACCTGTCACACGCTTCACGTTGGCGGGTTTAATTGCCTCTCTGTAAGGTCCCTTTTCGTGTCAGATTTCCTCCGGAGTTATCTGACCGTCGCCATCTTCGGTGGTGTAGCGGTCGCTCTTGTCGGTGTGCTCTTGGGCCTCGGTAGTTTTCTGCGACCCTCAAAACCCAACGCGACGAAAAACATGGCGTACGAGAGCGGCGTCGATCCGGTCGGCGACATGTGGAGCCAGAGCAACATTCGCTACTACGTGTTCGCGCTCCTGTTCGTTCTGTTCGACGTCGAAGCGGTGTTCATCTTCCCCTGGGCGCAACGCCTCGAGACCTACGGCTACTTCGGCCTGGTCGAAATGGCGATCTTCATCTTCATCCTCGTGCTCGGCCTCGCCTATGCGTGGCGCAAAGGAATGCTCAAGTGGGTCTAATCGAGAGCGGCAAAGCGCCGAAGCCGTTGACTGAACTGCTCAATATCAGTCGCAAATACTCGCTGTGGGTCTACCAGTGGGGCCTTGCGTGCTGTGCCATTGAGATGGGTGCTGCTTTTGCGTCGCCGCGCTACGACGTTATGCGACTCGGGGTCATTCCACTTCCTGCAAGCCCCCGTCAGGCTGACTGTGTCGTTATCTCGGGCACCGTCACCGACAAGATGGCCCCATCGATTAAACGTCTCTACGACCAAATGCCCGAGCCGAAGTACGTCATCTCGATGGGCTCCTGTGCTAACTGTGGTGGCCCGTACTGGGATTCCTATTCGGTCACCAAGGGTGTCGATCAGATTATTCCGGTTGATGTGTATGTTCCCGGCTGTCCGCCGCGACCCGAGGCACTACTCGAGGGCATCGTGATGCTCCAGGCCCGTATTCGCAACGAAGACATGGCCGACAAGTGGCGCGGCGACCCGATCGTGGTTGGTGGCTGACGTGGCCGAAACCACTGAAGAAACCGAGGTCGTGCCGCTCGTCGATCACGTCCGCGAAGAGCTGCTCGGCACGCTGACCAGTCACCTTGGCGACGCGATCGTTGCGTCTCACATCAAGCCAGGCGACGAATTGTGGATTCGGGTTACCACCGAAGGTTGGGCCGAAGTCGCCGACGTCCTCCGCAATCGCCTGAACTTCCTGTTCTTTGACTTCGTGTCGGCGATCGACTGGCTTCCTTCGCCCTACGGGCGCGAGATGGACGCCCAAGTCGACACGATCGTGGCCGCGGCCAACGGCGAGGCGCTCGACGCGAAACCACCTGAAGAGATGGTGCAGGGCTACGCAGGAGGCGACACCCGATTCCAGGTGTTTGGTCGGGTGCTCAACGTGGTCGACATGTTGGGCCTCATCATCAAGGCCGATGTTCCCGACACCCTTGTCGTGCCGTCGTGGATCGCCCACTACCCGGGCGCCAACTGGCACGAACGCGAAGTGCACGAGATGTACGGCATCTCCTTCGATGGCAACGCTGATATGCGAAATCTCTACCTTCCCGGCGATTTCGAGGGCTATCCACTCCGCAAGGACTTCCCGCTGCTGGCCCGCCGGGTGAAGCCGTGGCCAGGCATTGTCGACGTCGAGGGAATGCCCGGCGACGATGCCGATGACGAGGCCGACGATACCGACGCAGCTGAGGGAGACGCATAATGACCGCAACCACCGGTGCCAACGAGCGCGACCAACTTGCCTACATCGCTGCGAAAGCAGCCGATTCGCGGGTGAACGTCGAACTCGAAACCGAGGGCATGACCCTCAACATTGGTCCACAGCACCCGGCGACCCACGGCACACTGCGTATCGTGGCTCGACTCGACGGCGAGCAAGTTATTTCTGCTGACCCGGTCATGGGTTACATGCATCGCGGGTACGAAAAACTCACCGAAGTTCGCACCTATCCGCAGGTCACAACACTTATTAACCGCATCGACTGGCTCGGCAGCTTCGCCAACGAGGTTCCTTTCATCCTGGCGGCCGAAAAGCTGATGGAAGTCGAAGCGCCACCTCGCGCCAAGTGGATCCGCACCATCTTGTTTGAGATGAGCCGCATTGCTAACAACCTGCTTGGCCTTGGCGACATGGCCGCCCAGCTCGGTGCGGTCACGCCGGTCTTTTACGCCTTCCGCGACCGCGAATACGTCCTGAACCAGGTCGAAGCGGTCACCGGTGGACGTTTTCACCCGAACTTCGATCGCATTGGTGGCCTGAAGGACGACATTCCTGCTGGCTGGATTGCCTCCACCAAAGACTCGATGGTGAAGATGCGCGAAGCCGCCGACGAACTTGAATCGCTGGTCTTCGGCAACGAGATTTTCACCGCACGCACCCGCGGTATCGGCATCATCCCGGCCGAGGTTGCCCTCGAGTACGGCATGTCGGGCGCCAACCTGCGCGGCAGCGGCGTCGACTGGGATCTTCGACGCGATGCGCCCGAAGGTATGGCCTATAACGAGGCCGACTGGAAAGTCTGGACCCATCCCGACGGCGACAGCTACGCGCGGGCCTGGGTGCGTTTGCAGGAAATGCGCGAAGGCACCTACATCGTCGATCAATTGCTCGACAGCCTTCCCTCGGGGCCGGTCATGGCCAAGGTGCCACGCATCATCAAGGTTCCCGAGGGCGAAGCCTTCGTCGAAACCGAGAACCCGCTCGGCGTCATGGGTTATTACATTGTCTCCAAGGGCGACCTGGTGCCCTTCCGCGTCAAGATCCGCTCGGCATCGTTTAACAACATCGCTGTTGTGCCTTGGGTCCTCAAGGGCGTGTACGTACCCGATATCATCTCGATTCTCGCAAGCCTCTACTTCATCCTCGGAGACATCGACCGGTGATTTCTTCAGTGCTCGCTGTCGAGCTCGCATACTGGCAGCAAACAACGCTGCGCGTCATCGGTGGACTCGTCGCCATCCTGCTGCCCGCAGGTGGTTTGGTCTATGTCTACCTGTTCAAGATGATGAGCTTTATGCAGAGCCGTCTTGGCCCCATGGAAGCCGGGCCTTACGGCTCGATGCAGCTGTTGGCCGAGGTCGGTAAGTTCCTCCAAAAGGAAGACATCATCCCGACGAAGGCCGACCGGTTCGTCTTCCTCGGAGCGCCGTTTGTTGTTCTGCTCAGCACGTTCTTGTTGCTACTGGTTGTGCCCTTTGGTCCCGATGCCTGGTTTGTCGACCTCGACACCGGGATCTACTTCGCGATGGCGGTGTCGTCAATATCGGTCATCGGTATCTTGATGGCAGGTTGGGGTTCGTCGAGCAAATACTCGCTTTTGGGCGGAATTCGTGCTGCCGGTCAGCTCATCGCCTACGAACTTCCGATGATCCTTGCGGTGCTCGGTGTTGTTATCCAAGCCGGCACGCTCAACATGAACGAGATCGTGTTTGCGCAGGCGAACGGAGAGATCTTTGGTTGGGGCGGCATCGGCAATCCCTACATCATCACGCAGTTCGTAGGCTTCATGCTGTTCCTCGTGGCCATTCAGGCCGAGCTCACCCAGCCGCCATTTGACATGCCAGTGGCCGAATCCGAGCTCGTCGCTGGCTATATGACCGAGTACTCCGGCTTGCGGTTCCTGCTGTTCTTCATTGGCGAGTTCGCCACCGCCGGTGTTTTCTCCGCCATCGCTGCCGTACTGTTCCTCGGTGGTTGGTACGTTCCTTTCCTTGCACCAGAACACAACCTCTACAACGTGCTCGGCCCGCTGGTACTGATGGCCAAAATCTTCGGTGTTGCCGGTCTCATCTTCTGGTTCCGGTTCACCTATCCACGCTTCCGTGAAGATCAGCTCCAGCGGCTGGCTTGGAAGTTCCTCATCCCAATTGCCTTGGTCAACATTGTGGCCACCGGCGTTCTGAAGGTTGTCTTCTAATGGGCATTGTTCCTGGACTCATCAAAGGCCTCGGCATCACCGCCAAGACCGGCCTCAAAACCGTTTTCCCCGACGGCATCAAGAAGCCGGTTCCCGCTCCCTCGCGTGGTGCGGTCACGGTGCAGTACCCGCACGAAAAGGAAGCCCCAACCGCTCGAGCCCGTGGCGTGATTGCGCTCCACGAAGAGAACTGCACATCGTGCATGCTCTGCGCTCGCGAGTGTCCGGACTGGTGTATTTACATCGAGGGGCACAAGTACCTCGCTCCACCGCGTCGAGAAGGCGGAAAGCCGCGACAGAAAAACGCCCTCGACCGTTTCGATATCGACTATTCGCTTTGCATGTACTGCGGCATCTGCGTCGAAGTCTGCCCGTTTGAAGCGCTCTTCTGGAGTCCCGAATACGAGTTCAGCGAATCAAAGATCTCGGACTTGCTCCACGACAAGGAACGGCTCGGCGAATGGATGCACACCGTCCCTGAGTTCGAAGCGTACGAGTCGGGTTCTGAGGCGAAGGTCAAAAAGGTGCCGGCCACGTGATTGCGGCGCTTTTTGCTCAGATTTCCACCGGCGACGACCTCTACGTCGCGCAGAATATCTTCTGGTGGTTTATCGCGATTTTGATGGTCATTGCGGCCATCAAGGTCGTTACTACCGACAACATCGTTCACGCTGCGCTGTATTTGGTGATCGTTCTCGCCGGCGTGGCCGCGCAGTTCATCTTTCTCGGCGCAGAATTTGCTGCCGCTACCCAGGTGTTGGTGTACATCGGCGCCATCGTCGTGTTGCTGCTGTTCGGCATCATGCTCACTCGAGGCAGCCTTGGCGATGAAGAACTCACCGACAATGAACAACGCGGCATGGGCGCGTTGGTCGGTCTGATGTTGTTCGCCGTGATGGCCTTTGCCTTGGTCGACGGGTTCGAAGACGTCGTGCTCCCTGAAGACACTCGAAACCTTGTTGAAGTCCAAGCGCCGATCGATACGACGCTCGATGACGACACGTTTATCAACGTCACCCGCGGCAGTGACACCGCCGCCATCGGCGATGCCATCTTCGAGAAATACATCGTGCCGTTCGAAGCGGTTTCCGTTCTCCTTCTTGCTGCCCTTATCGGCGCCATCGTGATCGCCCGGAAAGAGTAGAGGCTCCCTATGCTGCTCAATCAGTTTCTCCTCCTCGCCGGCGCGCTGTTCTGTATCGGCGTCTACGGCGTCATCGTGCGTCGTAACGGCGTCATGGTGTTGATGTCGATAGAAATGATTCTTAACGCCGTCAACATCAACCTGGTTGCGTTCGGTGCATTCAATGGCACCCCCATCGGCTCGGTATTTGCCTTATTCGTCATTGCGGTTGCCGCAGCTGAGGTCGGAATCGGCCTCGCCATCGTGCTGCTCATTTACCGCAACAAGAAGAGCATCGACTTCAGTGAAGTCGACACCTTGAAAGGCTGACGGTTGAGTCTTTCGTCACTACTCCTTTTCGCTGCTGAAACTGGTCCGGCGCTGCCGGGTTACACCTTTGGCGGCCCGTGGATTCTTCGCAATGCATGGCTTTTGCCGTTCATTCCAGCGATGTCGTTCCTAGTCATCCTTTTCTTCGGAAAGCGCCTGCCCTACAAGGGCGCCGAAATCGGCATCGCCTCAGTGGCCGCCGTGCTTGCGCTCGCCATCATTAGTAACTTCGCTTGGTTCGACCATCGCGACCATTACGAGGCGGCCGAAGCTGAAGACGCCATCGGCGCGCTACTCAACGAAGCAGAATCCGGCGCAGCGTTGCAGGTGCTGGTCGTCGACGGCACCGCAGAAGAAATTCGCCTAGCTACCGAAGAGCCAGCGGCTGGCGAACTGTTCGCTGCTGCCGAAGGTGGCGACGACGGCCATAGCTCCGAGATTCACCCCTCGACTGCCGTGCGCGCCGAAGCCACGTGGTTCCAGTCTGGCGGCAAGGAATTTAAGGTCGGCACGCTCATCGACGGCCAGGCCGTCATGATGCTCTTCGTCGTTTCGTTCATCTCGTTGCTCGTGCACGTGTATTCCACCGACTACGTCGCTGGCGACCGGCGTTACACCCACTATTACGCGTTCTTGTCGTTGTTCACCGCCTCGATGTTGCTGCTGGTCATCTCGGCCAGCACCATCCAGTTCATTACCGCGTGGGAGCTGGTGGGCGTTTGTTCGTTCGCTCTCATCGGCCACTGGTGGGAAGAAAAGCCCAACTCCGACGCAGCGCTTAAAGCGTTCCTCACCAACCGTGTTGGCGATATCGGCCTGCTCGTCGGCATGATCATCTTGTTCTTCGCCGCCGGCCAGACCTTCGACATCGTCAAGATCAACACCATGGCTCTCAACGGCGAGATTGGCCACAACACTCTTCTGGTTGCCTCGTTGTGCTTGATGGGTGCGGTCATGAGTAAATCTGGCCAGTTCGTCTTGCACACCTGGTTGCCCGACGCGATGGCTGGGCCAACTCCGGTATCGGCACTCATTCACGCAGCGACCATGGTTGTGGCCGGTGTCTACATGATTGCCCGGCTTTACGGTGTCTTCTACGAAGGCCTGTCGATCAAGGACTCGTCGGTAAACCCGCTGGCCCTGGTCGGCATGATCACCCTGGTGTTTGCCGGCCTGCTCGCGTTCGTGCAGGACGACATCAAGAAGGTGCTTGCCTACAGCACGGTAAGTCAGCTCGGTTACATGGTCATGGCCCTCGGTGTCGGTGCGTGGACCGCAGCGCTTTTCCACCTCTTCACTCACGCGTTCTTCAAAGCGGGCCTGTTCTTGGGCGCTGGTTCGGTCGCTCACTCGGTACATAGCTTCGATATGAAGAAGGACATGGGAGGCATGCGCAAGTTCATGCCAACGACCTACAAGACCTTCGTCATCTGCACACTTGCGCTGGTTGGTATTTTCCCGTTTGCTGGTTTCTGGTCGAAGGACGAAATTCTCGTCGGTACTGGCGGCTGGGGCTTGTTCGGTGGAACTGGCGGCAACGGCTCCTACACACTCATGCTCATCGGTGGCATCTTGGGCGCGTCGCTTACCGGCGCCTACATGACCAGGGTCATCTACCTCACCTTCTTTGGCGAGTTCCGCCATGTCGCACACGATGACCACGGTGCTCATGACTCCCACGACGCGCACGATCATCTGCCGCATGAGTCGGGCCCGCGCATAACCATCCCGTTGATTTTGCTCTCGGGTTTTGCGTTGCTTGCTGGCTTGGTCAACCTGCCGCCCGGTTTCATCACTGGCAACCTTGAAAGCTGGCAGGAACGTTTCTTGCACTTCTACGAGCCGGTGTCAGCGGCGTACTTCCCGTCGGTAGCGCACGGCACTCCGAGTTACTCCCTCGCCGTATTCTCGTCGGCCATCGGCATTGCCGGTGTCGCGATGGCGTACTTCTACTACTTTGTTCTCGTCGATCGGAAAGCAAAACAGTTGGGCGAGAGTCTCACTGAGCTTCCCAATGGTCCGACGACCAAGGTCGGCTTCCTGCGAGCCGGCCACACCTTGCTGGTCGAGAAGTACTACCTCGATCACCTCTACACCGACTTCATCGCTGCCGGCACCAAAGGGCCGATCGCTCGAGCCGTGTACTGGGTCAACCAGAACGTTCTTGACGCCACCATCGATGCTGTTGGTCGCACCTCGGTGAAGACTGGCACCGCCGTCTACACCCACTTCGACCAGAAGGTCGTCGACGGTGCAGTAAATGTTACCGGACTCGTTTCGAGCGAGACCGGTGGCGAACTTCGCAAACTTCAAACCGGAAAAATCCAGCAGTACGCTGCCTACCTGTTCGCAGGTGCAACGGTTCTTGCTGGCGTTCTGATCTTCGTTATCTAAAGGGCACAAGTACGAATCATGGAAAACAACAACGAGTGGATCCTGAGTGTCCTCACCTTCGCTCCGCTGGTCGGCGCGCTGATTATCATGGCGATCCCGAAGGGCGACGAGGTCTTTCATAAGGGCTTCGCTCTGCTGGTGTCGGGTGCGCTATTGATCTTTGGCGGAGGATTCCTGCTGACCGAGTTCGATTTCGATCGGGCCGATGAGATGCAGTTCACCTACGACACGTCGTGGATCAGCGTCATCAACAGCCGGTACATCGTCGGTATCGACGGCATGGCGCTGCCGCTGATTCTGCTTACCTTGCTGGTGGTCCCTCTGTGTGTCATCTACTCGTGGGACCACTTCCCTGAGCCGCATAACCCCAAAGCGTTCCTCGCCCTGATTCTCATCCTTGAGACTGGCATGATCGGCACCTTTGTCGCC
This sequence comes from uncultured Acidimicrobiales bacterium, assembly GCA_938015295.1. GTDB lineage: Bacteria > Actinomycetota > Acidimicrobiia > Acidimicrobiales > SHLQ01 > CALLQB01. The sequence continues at coordinate 147,972 of CALLQB010000008.1, read as the reverse complement.
GAAGACCTCATCTTGTTCTTTGTGTTCTTCGAAGTTGTCCTCCTACCGATGTTCTTCATGATCGCGGTTTGGGGTGGCGAAGATCGTCGCTACGCATCGCTCAAGTTCTTTCTCTACACACTTTTTGGTTCAGCGCTGATGATTCTTGCGTTCCTGTCGTTGTTCTTCCTCGCCGAAGACACCGCTGGCAATGCGCTACGCACCTTCGATATTCAGGCCCTCACCGAATGGCGTGGAGCTAACCTGTCTCGCTCTGCTGGCCTGTTGATCTTTGGTGGCATGTTCATGGGCTTTGGCATCAAGGTGCCGATGTTTCCCTTCCATACGTGGCTGCCCGACGCCCATACTCAGGCACCAACGGTTGGTTCGGTCATCCTTGCTGCGGTGCTGCTGAAACTCGGCACGTACGGCTTCATCCGAATCGCTATTCCGATTCTTCCTGAGGCCGCCGTCGAGTGGGCACCCTGGATTGGCCTTCTCGCCGTCATCGGCATCATTTACGGCGCTCTTGGCTGTCTCGCCCAAACCGACATGAAACGCCTTATTGCATTCTCCTCGGTGTCGCATATGGGCTTTGTGATGCTTGGCATCGCCACGCTGACCACATTTGGCATCAACGCTGCGGTGTTCGGCATGGTCGCTCACGGCCTTATTACCGGCATCTTGTTCTTCGTTGCCGGATCGATTAAGGAGCGCTACCACACCCTCGAAATCAAGCGCCTCGGTGGACTCCTGCTTCAGGCTCCCCGTATGGGCTGGATCCTTGGCTTTGCCACGATGGCCTCGCTCGGACTTCCCGGACTTGCGGGCTTCTGGGGCGAGTTCCCAGCGATCCTGGCGGCGTACCAGCCCGCTAACGGCCTGTCGGAAGCGGTGTTCCGCACCTATATGGTCGTCGCCGCAGTCGGAACGGTGCTCGCTGCTGGCTACCTGCTGTGGCTTTTGCAGCGCACGGCGTTCGGTGAACCCTCCGAAGAGTTCGCCAAGGACCCCAATATCCACGACGCCACGAAGTTCGAGTACGTCGCGTGGGCGCCCATGCTCGTGCTCATCGTTGTTCTCGGTGTTCTTCCCAACCTGTTGTTCAAGACCAGCGATCCTGCGGTCGAGAAGTCGCTGCATCCCTGTTTGATCGCCGAGGAAGCTGATCTTGCTGCTCTTGATTGTCCTGCGGTATTTGGTGTTGAAGTGGCCGGAGGCTGATCTTGGATCTCACCGCTCTCCCGCTTGCCGAGATCGTCGCCTTCAACCGGCCGGCGATCGACTGGCACGGCGTCGCGCCCGAGCTCATTCTGCTCGGATTCGGCGCGCTGCTCACCCTGGTCGACGTCATCTTCCTCGATCGGGCTCGCAAGATTAGTTCGGCTCTTGCTGGCATTGCTTTGCTCGCAACGATGGTGCCGATCCTGACGTTGGCCAACGACATCTCCGACTCCGGAGCCCGGGTCATGTTCGACGGGGCGTATGTCATCGATGAGTTCTCGCTCATTATGAAAGCGGTGTTCATCTTGTCGGGGTACGTGGTGATCCTGCTTTCGACCAACTACATCGCCGAGGGCGACTACTGGGAGAGCGAGTACTACGGACTTTTGCTCACGTCGATTCTTGGCATGGTGGTCATGTCGTCGTCACGTGACCTGATCTCGATCTTTGTGGCCTTCGAGCTGCTGTCGATTCCGAGCTACATGCTTGCAACCTGGAAGAAGCGAAGCCTCGAAAGCAACGAGGCTGGTCTCAAGTACTACCTGATGGGTGTCTTCGCCTCGGCGATCATGCTGTACGGCATGTCGTTGTTGTTCGGCGTGTCTGGCGAAACGATTCTCACCAAGGTCAACGCTTCGCTCAACGTCGACCCGCTGAGCGGCGAGGCGCTCACCAGTTCGACGCCGATCATCACCCTCGGCGTCATCTTCGTCATCGTCGGTTTCGCCTTCAAGGTCTCCGCAGTGCCGTTCCATAACTGGGCACCCGATACCTATAGCGGTGCGCCGATTCCGGTGACTGCATTCTTGGCTGTGGCGTCGAAGATCGCCGGATTTGTTGCCTTGGTGCAGCTGGTTTTCGTCGGCTTCTATGCCCGGGCCGACGTGTTTGAACCGTTGATGTGGATCCTCGCCGTTGCTTCGATGACAATCGGTAACCTAATTGCGCTGCGTCAAACCGACATCGTTCGTCTGATGGCGTACTCGGGTGTTGCCCAGGCTGGCTTCATTCTTGCCCCACTTGCGGTTGCGGGGCAGGTCGGCGACCAAGCGCTCAGCTCGGTCGTTACCTACCTTGCGATCTACGCAGCGATGAACCTTGGTGCCTTCGCCGTCATCCTTGCCGCAGCTCGCAAGACCGGCTCCACCTCGCTCGATTCGATGAATGGCTTGTTCTCGTACGCCCCCGGCTTGGCCATAGCTATGACGATTTTCATGTTCGCCTTAGCCGGCATTCCGCCACTCGGGGGTTGGTTCGCCAAGTTTGAGATCTTCTTCGCGGTCGTCGAAGCGGGTGGCACGTGGGCGATTCTGCTTGGTGTCGCACTGGCGCTGAACTCGGTAATCGCTCTGTACTACTACGCGAACATCGCTCGTCGCATGTGGGCTGAGGAAGCACCCAACGGCGATCTCACACCCATTCGTGTACCGGCGTCGCTTAGTGCTGCGCTCGTGCTGACCGTGGTTGTCACGTTGGTGTTTGGTTTCCTTCCGGGCGCTGTTTCGCAGTTCACCGACGTCGGCCTGATCGCCGGAGGCTGACCCGGCGTAAGCCATGACCCCGATCGAGGATCTGGTTCGACGCAGAATTGCTACTGAAGGTCCTATCCGCTTCTCGACGTTTGTCGACATAGCGTTATACGACCCGGACTTCGGGTTCTATGTGGCTGGAGGCCAGGCCGGCCGGCGCGGAGATTTTGTTACCAGCGCCGAGGTCGGGCCGCTGTTTGGGGCCTGTCTGGCGAAGTATCTCGACGAGGTCTGGAAGTCGCTTGGTGAACCGAACCCGTTCGTGGTCCTCGAGGCCGGCGCTGGGCCCGGCACTCTCGCCCGATCGATCAGGGCCGCAGAACCAGCATGTCGCGACGTTCTGCGGTACATCGCCGTTGAGGTAAGCGCTGCACAGCGGGCTCAACATCCGGGCTGGATCGTTTCGCTCGAATCGCTTGCCGATGCGAAATCCTATGGGCCCTACCACCTCGTGGTGGCCAACGAGCTTCTCGACAACTTGCCGTTTAACGTTGCGCAGCAGACCTCTCATGGATGGATGGAGGTCCGTGTCGATATCGCTGAGGCGAATGACGAGCTGGTTGAGGTGCTGCGGCCCCTCGAGATGGCTGTCGAGTATCTGCCGGACGATGCCACTGTTGGAGTAAAGATTCCCCTTGCTGATGCAGCCGTTGCCTGGTGCGATAGCGCCTCCGATCTCATCGACGCCGGGCGGCTAGTGGTGATCGACTACCTGTCTCCGGTTGCCGAAATGGCAACTGGTGGAGACTGGATTCGCACCTACCGTGCGAACGAACGAGGGGGCCCTGCGCTCGACGCCCCGGGTACCCAGGATGTGACAGCGCACCTGCCACTTGAGGGGGTTCTTGCCCATGGTGCTGAGCCGATGATCCAGACGCAGGCCGACTTTCTTCGTGCCTGTGGCCTCGACGCGCTGGTCGAGGATGGCCGCCGGGTGTGGGCCGAGCGTGCGCACATTGGTGACCTGCAAGCGCTGAAAGCGCGAAGCCGAATCACCGAGGCAGAAGCGTTGACCGATCGAAGTGGTCTCGGTGGTTTCCGGGTCATTTCGTGGGCATACCAAAACTGATACAGGTCATTCGACCTATTTCCATCACTTTTGTTGTGAGGTATGGTCGACCAACATGGAGAGCCGCCCCCACCTCGAAGTGCACACCACTGCGCTGTGCATTGGACCTGAATCAATAGGTCTTCCTACCGTCCGATCTGTCGACGCGGTCTTTGATGCGTATTCGCGGCTAGTGGCTCGGCTGCGTCAGCAGGGGCAACGGTTCGAGTTGCGCAGCGACGACATTGCTTGTCTGGCGGAGGCGACGGGACTTGAGCCGGCCATCGTCCGCCGCCGCGTTCAGCGGATCGCCTAACCGTCGTCGACGGTAGTAACCGACCGAAAACCAACAAGAGCCGACCCTCAAGGGCCGGCTCCTGTCGTTGATCGTGTAGCTGGTGCCGAATTAGCCGCGTGACTTGAGAGCGTCGCGGATCTCGCCCAGGAGGACCTGGTCGGGTGTTTCTGCTGGCGTGGTTTGCGCGCCGGCCTTGGCCAGCGAGCGAACGATGAGGAAGACGATGAAGGCAATCAGCACGAAGGTGATGAGTGCGTTGATAGCGCTGCCAATGTCGATACCACCGATATCGAGGTTGGCAATGCTGTACGCACCGGTTTCTTCATCTGGTTCCATACCGAAAACCTTGGCGACGATCGACAGCACCAAGTCGACAACTGCGTTAACCATCGGAGCGAAGGCCAGCGCGAGCACGAGGCCGACAGCGATCGGAATAACGTTGAACTTTTCCAGAAATTCTCTGAACTCACTAAGCATGTTGTTGGGTTCTTCCCTGTAGCGCCGTTTCAGGCGGATGTTGACGTAAGGATTGTGTGTCGTTCGGCCGCGTAACGCGGTTTGGCGACAGCACTGCGTGGTAGTACCACACGAGTAAACTTACCTTTTCTCCTCGCCAAAACGGTGGACTTCCCCCGCTTTGCCAAGTCGGGTGGAATGAAATCTCATTCAAAGTTTCGGAATCTCGTGACCCACAGCAACACATCTTGTCGCCTGGTGTCACGAGATCGGGGTGTACATTCTTCTTTAGGCCACATGTGTAGGGGAGTCGAGATGACCGACGCGATTGAAGTCTTTGAAAATGAACAGCGACAGTTTCCGCCACCGCCGGCATTCGCCGGCGCCGCGCTTGCTTCTGACCGCTCGCTCTACGACGAAGCCGAAGCCGACTTCGAGGCTTTCTGGGCCCGACAAGCACGCGAACTGCTCACGTGGGATACCGATTTCACCACCACGCTCGAGTGGGATCTTCCCTACGCCAAGTGGTTCCTTGGCGGACAGCTCAATATGACAACAAACTGCCTCGATCGTCACGTCGACGCCGGCAAAGGTGACAAGGTTGCCTACCACTGGGAGGGCGAGCCGGGCGACAAGCGCACAATCACCTACAACGATCTGCTGACCGAGGTCTGTAAGTTCGCCAACGTGCTGAAGGAACGAGGCCTTGAGAAAGGCGACCGGGTCGCGGTGTACATGCCGATGATCCCTGAGCTTCCCATCGCGATGCTTGCCTGTGCGCGAATCGGCGTGGCGCATTCGGTGATCTTTGGCGGATTCTCACCGGACGCGATCACCGACCGGTGCGAGGATGCCGAAGCCAAGCTCATCATCACCGCTGATGCTGGTTTTCGACGCGGCGCACCATCGATGTTGAAACCCAACGTTGACACCGCACTCGAAAACGGCGCGTCGACGGTCACCGACGTCATCGTTGTGAACCGCTGTGACACCGAGGTCACCATGGCTGAGGGGCGCGACCATTGGTGGCACGACGTCATGGCCGATGCCTCGGCTGATTGCCCTGCCGAGCCGATGGATAGCGAGCAACTCCTGTACCTGCTGTACACCTCGGGCACGACGGCCAAGCCCAAAGGCATCATGCACACGACCGGCGGCTACCTCACCCAGGTTGCGTTCACCCACAAGTACACCTTCGATCTGCAACCTGAAACCGACGTCTACTGGTGCGCCGCCGACATTGGCTGGGTCACTGGCCACAGCTACATCGTCTACGGGCCACTTGCCAACGGCTGCACAAGCGTCATGTACGAAGGCACCCCAGACACCCCGGGCCGTGACCGCCTTTGGGACATTGTCGAACGATATGGCGTTACCCAGCTCTATACCGCACCTACCGCCATTCGCACGTTTATGAAGTGGGGTCCGGAGGAAGTGCAGAAGCACGATCTCTCGAGTCTGCGAGTGCTCGGCACCGTTGGTGAGCCAATCAATCCCGAGGCGTGGATGTGGTACCACGAGCACATTGGCGGCTCGGCGCGACCGATTGTCGATACCTGGTGGCAGACCGAAACGGGTGGTCACATGATCACGCCGCTGCCCGGCGTCACCACTACCAAACCTGGCTCGGCGTGCGGCACGATTCCGGGCGTCTTCGCTGAGGTCGTCGACGGCGATGGCAACAAGGTCGATGAGGGCGGAGGCTTCCTCACGATCACCAAGCCGTGGCCGTCGATGCTGCGTGGCATCTGGGGCGACGACCAGCGATACAAAGACACCTACTGGTCCAAGTATGGCGATCGGTACTTTGCGGGCGATGGCGCCAAGCTCGATAGCGACGGCTATCTCTGGCTGCTTGGCCGCGTCGACGACGTCATGAACGTGTCTGGCCACCGCATCAGCACCGCCGAGATCGAATCGGCACTAGTCGATCATCCGAGCGTGGCTGAGGCTGCCGTTGTCGGGGCAGCCGATGAGGTAACCGGACAAGCGATCATCGGGTATGTGATCGTGATGGGCGACGCCGAACAAAACGATGCGCTCCGCGAAGAGATTCGCCAACATGTATCGAAGAAGTTAGGTCCGACTAGTCGGCCGAAAGCGGTGTTTCTTGTCGAAGACCTTCCAAAGACCCGAAGCGGAAAGATCATGCGTCGCCTGCTCCAAGACGTCGCCGAAGGTCGTGGCCTGGGTGATACCACCACGCTTGCCGACGCATCGGTGGTCGAAGCCATCGCCGCTGGCGCCGCAGAGGCCGAAGCCGACTAGACACCAGCCCTAGAAACTAAACACACCCCAAAAGTAAGAACGCGGGGTCTGACCCGCGTTCTTACTTTTGGGGGAACAACCTGTGGTTGCGGCTTGTTGACCACGTAGTGAGAGTTACTAGAGGTGCCCCCTATCCCTTAGCAAGGAAAGCCTCTGAAAGGAAGAAATGAACAACACCTTCAAGACCTTTGTCCTGCTGGCAGCGCTAGGCGGCATCTTTGTCGTCGGCGGCGGTGCTATCGCCGGAACGACCGGACTCGTCATCGGGCTTGCGATAGCCCTAGTGATGATCGGCGGTTCGTACTGGAAGAGCGACACGCTCGCCATCAAGTCGGCCAAAGCAGTGCCGGTGACGCCCGAGCAGGCTCCCGAGTACTACCGGATAATGGAAGACCTTACGACACGCGCAGAGATGCCCATGCCGAAGCTCTACATCACGCCGAGTCAGCAGCCGAACGCGTTTGCTACAGGCCGCAACCCCGACAACGCCGCGGTTGCGGTCACGCAGGGGCTCTTGCAGGCGATGGAGTGGTCGGAGATTCGTGGCGTGCTCGCCCACGAACTCGCCCACGTCAAGAACCGCGACATCCTTATCGGGTCGGTAGCGGCAACCATCGCTACCGCGATCAGCTTTGTGGCAACGATTGCGCGGTTTGGCGCAATGTTCGGTGGCGGCAACAACCGCCGCGGCGAAAACCCGCTGGTGTTCATGGCGATGCTGTTTGTTGCGCCGCTCGCTGCCGGGGTCATTCAAGGCGCGGTGAGCAGAAGCCGCGAATTCGAGGCCGATGCGTCGGCAGCGAAGTTGATAGGCGATGGTGAACCGTTGGCGCGCGCACTCGAGAAGCTTGAATCCTTCTCGGGACGAATTCCGGCAAATGTGTCCCAAGCCCAGGCATCGCACTACATCATCAATCCGTTGAAGGCTGAGGCCCGCGGGCGAGGCGGTCTGTCCGGCTTCTCGAAGATGTTCTCGACCCACCCACCCACCGAAGAGCGAATTGCTCGGCTCCGTGGGGGCGATTGGCAGTAGGATCCGGTAACATTTCCGTCTTCAGGGTCGGTGCCCGAGCGGCCAAAGGGAACGGGCTGTAAACCCGTCGGCTTATGCCTTCGGAGGTTCAAATCCTCCTCGGCCCACTGAACACGCAGGTCCACCTTCGGGTGGGCCTGCGGTCGTTTTGCCCCCTCGTGCGAACACGTCGCGGGCTGACCCAACAGGAGTCAGGGGGTGTTTGAGAGCATTCGCTGCAGAACCTGGATGTCTTGCCACTTGCCGAACTTGCGTCCTACCTGGCGCTCAACGCCGACGCGCTCGAAGCCGACAGATTCGTGCAGGCCAATCGATGATTCAAGCGACGTGTTGACGCGGGCAATCATTGCATGGAACCCATGTGACGTCGCCACGGCGATGAGCTCTTGCATGAGAGATTTTCCGACCCCTCTGCCGGTTGCGCCCGGAGCCAGATAGATCGAGTTCTCTACCGTCGTCCGGTAGGCGGCACGAGCTTTGTATGGCGAGATCGATGCGAAGCCGAGGACCTCTGTCGGTTGCGCTTCGGTGCCGTCTTCGTCGGTGGCGACAGCCACAAGTACCGCAAGTGCTCCGGCCCGGTCGGCCATCCAGGCTTCCTGCTGTTGCGCGGTGCGTTGTTCAAGGTCGAACGTTGCGACCGATTCGGCGACGTAATGGTTGTAGATAGCGCGCAACGGTTCGGCATCGTCGAGCGTGGCCGCTCGTAGGAGAACCATGGCTCAGTCGCGGAAGTTGATGAATTGCAAAGGCAAACCGAAGTCGTGCGCTTTCAATGCAGCGATCGTTTCTTGCAACGCATCGCGTTTCTTGCCGTTGACACGAAGTTGGTCGCCCTGCGTTTGGCTCTGCACACCTTTGATCCCAAGCGCCTTGATGTGTTTGTTGAGCTCTTTCGCCTTGTCTGAAGAGATCCCCGAGACCAGCGTCGCTGTTTGGCGAACCGAGTTGTGGCTCGCTTCTTCGAGCGTGCCGTAGTCGAGGACTTTCATCGAGAGCTTGCGCTTCGCGAACTTCTCTTCGAGAACTTGGCGCAGAGCCATCATGCGGTCTTCGGTGGAAGACGCCAGCTTGATTGTTTCCTCACCGAGTTCGATCGACGAGTTTGTGTTCTTGAAGTCGAAGCGGGTCGCAATCTCGCGGGCGGCTTGGTCGACCGCGTTGCGGACCTCTTGCATGTCAACCTCGGAAACAACATCAAATGACGGCATAGCCGAAGATGTTACAACCTTGGCACGCCATTTCTAGGAGACGTGTACCGGTTCCTCGACGCTCATAAAGCCGGGCAACACGCTTGCGTCGCCGTCGATGTGTTGCAGAACCCAGCCAGTGACGTCGTCGGACGCCGCGAGTAGCACGACTTGGCGATGTTCCGAGGCCGCAAATAGTGCATCGAGAAGAGTCCTGCGAGTTGTCTCGTCAAGCGTTGAGAAGGGGGCATCGAGCACTCGCGGCACTCGTTCGGCTTCAGCGTCGACTTCGCCAATGCAGCGCAACATAAGTGGTGTTGTCGGGTGAAGGAACCCCGTGGTCGGGTCGTCGTCGGGGTCGGCGGCGCGAAGTGCAGCGGCAGTGGTGATGGCACTGCGCCTGTCGATTGCGAATTGTGGGTCGAGCTCGCCTGCGAGGGCTTGCCAATCGGCCAGCGCGGTTTCGTGACCTGCCGTTGCTTCCCGCAGTTTTTTTCGATAGTTGTCCTGGGCGAGCATGCCGTCGACCTGCTGGAGCTGGAAGTTGAAGAAGTTGTCGATGCCAGCGTTCGCTAATGCCTTGTTGGCGGCGCGCTCAGCGAGGGCCTGACGAAGCAGCGGATAGCCGTAGAAACCAACGACGGCAAGGCACACAACGGCGAGAACTGCGGCGCCAATCGCCGAGATGCTTCCGAAGAAGAGCACCGCTGCGCCAATCAAGCCGGCGCCTCCAGCGATGGTGGCGATCTTGTTGATCGCTGGCAGGTCTTCGCTGCTGGCGAAATAGTTGTCGTAGACCTCGGCGTTGAGTTCGTCGTTCGTGTTGTCCGCCGCCATCGCCAGATGTTCGGCTTCGGCCTCGGACATCGCGCGCCCGGTCTCGTCGATCCGGTCGAGGATTCCCCAGAGTTCCTCTTGGTCGGCGCCGGTCAGCAGGTCAAAGGTTCGGTCGTCGTCATTGCGAGCTGCGAGCGACGCAGCGTCGATGACGAGACCTTCGTCGCGTAGGCCCAATCCAAATGCCGGATTGAGGCGGCCGGCCGGGTCGAGAAAGTTGTTGGTTACATCGGTCGTGTTGTCGATATCGATCATTCGATGACCATCGGCACTGCGAAATGCAGCAAGTGCGACGCCGCTATCGGTGACCATTTCAAGATGCACGCCGTCTCGGTGAGCCCCAAGTGATCCCCGAATCTCGGTAAGGAGAACGCGACGATCGGCGGCGTCGAGCCCGGCTATCACCGTGAGGCGCGGATGGAGGTCCACGAATTTGCTGGCGGTGCCGTCTTCGAGAACGAGACGTTGAAACTTCACGGACTTCTATCGGCTGCCGTAACGCGTTGGTTAGGACATCGCAGACGCCGTAAACAGCGCTCTGCAGCGAGGCAAAAGTCGAAGTTTGCCGGGTCTGCGGGTTGGGGAAGCCCCTTGTCTCATGGCATGATGCCCTCTGGACTTAGTGGCTTTTGGGCTGCTTCCTGCTCCCTTAGCTCAGTCGGTAGAGCGCTTCCATGGTAAGGAAGAGGTCGACAGTTCGATTCTGTCAGGGAGCTCCACCACTGGGCCCTAGCTCATGTGCAAGGCGACGTAGCTCAGCTGGTAAGAGCGCTCGACTCATAATCGAGAGGTCGACAGTTCAAGTCTGTCCGTCGCTACAATTCCCAAAACCGACACTACACAACACTGCGGCGAACTCCTTTTGTCGCAACCGCATCGGAGCCCAATGCTTCGTTGTGCAAGATTGTACGAAAGACTTACAGCATGGCTTCTGACAAGCGAACCAAGGTCGTCCTGGAGTGCCAGGAATGCAAGCGTCGAAACTACGACACCATGAAGAACAAGTCGACGACGCGCGACCGCATCGAACTGAAGAAGTACTGCAAGTGGGAAAAGCGCCATACCTTGCATAAAGAAACGCGATAGCAACTGTCTCCCGACCGGTCGGTGCGGCCGAAACCTGGGAGGCGTTCGTTGTGAAGAACCTGGTACCGCCTGAGTCCCTCCATGACGAGCCGGCAACGGCGACCGCATTGCCGAGGCGTCGTCATTTGCACGCCGTCGACCTGACCAAGCCGTCCGACGATGCTCTGGTGGCGTTGGCACGTGAAGGCGACCGGGTTGCGTTCGATGAGCTCGTGCGGCGCACCTATACCGACACGTATGCGCTTGCCCTGAAACTCACGGGTGATCCTGAGGATGCTCGCGACGTCGCCCAAGATGTGTATTTGCGGGCGTTTAAGGCGCTGCGCCGGTTCCGCGGCGACGCCAAATTTTCTACGTGGTTGTACCGGATCACCACGAATTGTGCAGCGACCCAACTCGGGCGCCGTAGACGTCACCGCCACGATGCTTTGGAGCACGACACGCTGGTGCACGATCTCGATCCTGAGATCGATCCGCAGCTCCGGATCGACGCCTCGATGCTGCGCGAGCGGGTCGAACATGCGCTGAGTCGTTTGCCCGATCGCTTGCGAGCTGTTGTTGTTTTGCGTGAAATGTACGATCTGACACACGAAGCCATTGCCAAAGAACTCGGCATTACCGAGACGGCAGCAAAAGTACGACTTCACCGGGCAAGGCAGAAGCTCAAGGAGTTCATGTAGCCTAAGGCTTGCTTTCCGCCAGTCGTTTGCTGGCTAGCTACTGCTAGCCTTAAACGTCAGGAAGCTTTAGGGCAGTGGCTCAATTGGTAGAGCACCGGTCTCCAAAACCGGCGGTTGTGGGTTCGAGTCCCTCCTGCCCTGCGACGTTTAGACAACAACTCACTACACAAACTAGGGAATCGGCCACCGTCGTGGTCAAGCCCCGTACATCAGGCAAACTCCGAAGCGAGATATTCAATGACGCTAAATCGCGAACAGAAGCGGGCGCTGAAGAAGAGCGGCGAACTCAGCGAAGACGGCGAGACCCAGATTGCGCAGAAACGCCAGGCTCCCTCATCGCGTCCGCCTGAAGAGCGCACCAGCCCCGGCCAGTTTGTGAAAGAAGTTCGTTCCGAACTTCGCAAAGTAGCTTGGCCTTCGGTCGAGGAAACCAAGAATTACTCGATCATTGTCATCGTGACAGTCGCGATTCTGACGGCGATGATCTTTGGGCTTGATTGGGTCTTTAGTGAGTTCGTCAGTCTACTTTTCGACACGAACTAGACCATCGCCCTAGATAATCACCAACCTGTACTCCCAAGATCTGAGCAACTGTGGACTCCGACGAACTAGAAACTCCTGCATCGACCGAGGTCGACGACGCATCACCTGAGGTAGCTGTCGAAGCTACCGATGTCCTCATCGAGGACGCAGCTGTAGGCGCCGCCGATGTACCTGTCGAAGACGCTGTATCTGCCGAAGACCCTGTACCTACCGAAGACGCGGTAGGGGGCGAAACGACCGAAGCCGTCGAAGAGTCTCCCGAGGCGACACCTTCTGAAGACGCCGACCCGGTCGCCGCGGCTGAAGTATTGAACGAAGACGATCTCTTCGCCAGCGACGAGGAAGAGCCAGCCCCAATCGAAAGCGCCTACGACAAACCTGGCAAGTGGTATGCAGTGCATACCCAGTCGGGCTACGAAAAGAAGGCGAAACAAAACCTCGAAGCTCGCGCTGCTTCGATGAACATGGAAGACCGCATCTATGAGGTGGTCATCCCCATGGAAGACGTCGCCGAGTTCAAGGGCGGCAAAAAAGTTGTGGTGCAGAAAAAGATGTTCCCCGGCTACCTAGTAGTGCGCGCTCGCCTCAACGACGACGCCTGGTACATCATTCGAAACACCCCAGGCATCACCAACATCGTTGGACCCCCCGGCGGCCGGCCGTCGCCGCTGCTGCGTAAAGAGGTAGAGAAATTTCTCCAGCTCAAGCCTGAAGGCGAACAGCAGCCAAGTCGCACCAAAGCCCGCTTCGAGTTCGAAGTTGGCGAGTCTGTGCGGGTTAAAGAAGGCCCCTTCGCCGATTTCTCCGGCGAGGTTCGCGAAATCAATGAAGAGCAACTCAAGGTCAAGGTGTTGGTCAACATCTTTGGTCGCGAAACACCAGTAGAGCTCGAGTTCTCACAGGTTGCTCGTCTCTGATCGCCACGAGGCACACCTGGGCACCGCAGTCGCGTGGTGCGAGCAGTCATAATAGTCACCGTCCCCCGGTTGGTACTTGAGCCTTGATGCGGGCAGACTTATCCGCTGGCCCGTTGCTATCAACCCCGGCACGGACACATTCGTAGTGAGGATGCCATCATGGCAAAGAAACAAGTCAGTGCAATCGTAAAGATTCAGATCCCCGCGGGTCAGGCCTCGCCGGCACCTCCGGTCGGTACTGCTCTTGGTCCACACGGCATCGCCATCATGGACTTCTGCAAGGAATACAACGCGAAGACCGAAGGTAGCCGGGGCCAAATTATTCCGGTCGAGATCACCATCTTTGAAGATCGCTCGTTCTCGTTCATTACCAAGACCCCGCCGACTGCGTTCTTGGTGCGCAAGGCCGCCGGGCTTGAAAAGGCCGCAACGGAGCCGGGTCGTGAAGAAGCCGGCAGCATCAGCGAAGCGCAGGTCACCGAGATCGCCGAACTGAAGATGCCCGACCTCAACGCTGTTGACCTCGAAGGTGCAAAGCAGCAAGTGCGCGGCACAGCCCGCAGTATGGGTATCGCTGTCAAATAGGGTTCTGAGACTCGGTGCGTCAGTGCTGAGGATCGTTGGTGTCAGCGGCGGGAGGACCTCGCCCGCACTGTTCACCATTTCTGCAGCGTCTGGCCGCAGAAAGAACGCACCGCAGTGGTGCACTCGAGGTACCGACCGCACACAACGTGCATCACAACGGGAGTTTCCATGAGTAAGAAGTACAACGACGCGATCAAGCGTTTCGACCGCGAAGCCATGCACAGTGGCAGCGAGGGCATCAACGTTCTCAAGAGCCTTGGTGGCAAAAACTTTGACGAGGGCGTCGATCTCGTCGTGCGTTTGGGCGTTGACCCCCGCAAAGCCGAAGAGATGGTGCGCGGCACTATTAGCTTGCCTTCCGGCTCGGGTAAAGATGTACGTGTTGCCGTGTTTGCGCAGGGCGAAGCTGCTGCCGCTGCCCGCGAAGCCGGCGCCGAGTTTGTCGGCGGCGACGATCTCGCTGCTGAGGTCGAAGGCGGCATGCTCGACTTCGATGTGGCCATCGCTGCGCCCGACATGATGCCCACTGTTGGAAAGCTTGGTCGGGCACTCGGTCCGCGTGGCCTGATGCCCAACCCCAAGACCGGCACCGTCACCGCCGACGTTGCAAAGGCTGTCGCTGAGTTCAAGGGCGGCAAGGTTGAATACCGCACCGACAAGTTCGGCAACGTTCACGTACCGCTAGGCAAGGTCAGCTTCTCGCCGGAGGACCTGCTGAGCAACTTGACCGCCGTCTACGACGAACTCCTGCGTGTGAAGCCATCGTCGACCAAAGGCAAATACGTGCGGAAGGTCTCGATTTCTTCGACCATGGGGCCCGGCATCAAGCTCGATCCGAACCGCATTTCAGCCGATGTTGCCGCTGCTCCAGCCGCTGCTGCGCCGGTTGAGCAAGCCGCGGCCGCTGACGCTGTCGAGGCCGAGTAGGAACAACCCGCTGGGGGCCGGTAGGCTCTCACTACAACTGATCTATGTCGCCGAAGACTTCCGGTTGCAGCGTTGCTGCTGAAACGAGTTGCTCTTGAGTAACTCGGCCTGATGAGGTGAATCTCCAAGACCACTGATGCAGTCCGCTGCGTCAGGGTATGTGGGCGTTCACTTCTGTGAACGCCTTCTTTGGTTTTCGGCGGCACCCAAAGACTCACCCAAAGACGATAGAGACGACACAGGAGATACCTATGAGGAGCGAACCACGACCTGAAAAGGTTGCGGCGGTCGCTGAGGTCCGCGAAAAGTTTGAGAACAGCAACGCTGTCGTTCTCACTGAATATCGCGGTCTCGACGTTCCGGCACTAGCCAAACTTCGCGCTTCAATGCGCGCTGCGGGCGGCGAGTACAAGATTTACAAGAACACCCTCGCTCTGCGAGCGGTGAAAGATCTTGGCCTTACCGATCTTGAACAACATTTCACCGGCCCAACCGCCTTGGCGTTTGTTACCAAGACAGCCGACGGCGAACGTGGCGACGCCGTTGGTGTCGCCAAAGCACTGTCGGATTTCTCCAAGGACAACGAAGCCCTAGTAATCAAGGGCGGCTTGCTCGACGATGCAGTCTTGTCGGCTGCCGACGTCGATGCGTTGGCCAAGGTTCCACCACGCGATGTGCTTCTTGCTCGTCTCGCCGGCGGCCTCGCTGCACCGATGCAGAAGTTCGCCTCGTTGCTGCAGGCAATCCCACGCGACTTTGCCTACGCACTGAACGCACTTATCGCCGAAGGCGGTGGCCCGAATGCTGCCGCCGACGCGCCGGCTGCTGCGGCTGAAGAGCCCGCTGCCGAAGAGACCGATGCACCAGCGCAAGATGCTGTTGCTGACGAAACCGCTTCAGCCGACGAGGCTCCCGCCTCTGACGCCGCGGACGAAGAATCGGCGGCTCCCGCCGAGGAAGCACCACCCGAGGCCGAGGCGGAAGCCGAAGCGTCAACTGAGTCCGAGGCTCCGGCCGAAGAACCCGAAACCGAAACAGAGGAGAGCTGAAAATGGCTACCAAAGATGAGATCCTCGAGTCGATCTCCAGCATGAGTGTTCTCGAGCTGAAAGAACTGCTCGACGAATTTGAAGAGAAGTTTGGCGTCACCGCTGCTGCTCCCGTAGCAGCAATGGCCGCAGCCCCCGCCGATGGTGGCGGTGCAGCAGCTGAAGAGCAGGACGAATTCGACGTCATCCTTACCGGTGCCGGCGAAAAGAAGATTGCGGTCATCAAAGAGGTCCGTGGCCTCACCAGCCTCGGCCTCAAAGAAGCCAAGGACCTGGTCGACAACGCTCCAAGCCCCATCCTCGAAAAGGCTTCGAAAGAAGATGCCGAGAAGGCCAAGGATGCAATCGAAGCCGCAGGCGGTTCGGTAGAACTCAAGTAGTTCTTCGCACTTCTGTGCAAAGGACAGGCCGGTCGGATTTCCGACCGGCCTGTTTGCTTTTTCCGCCCCACTTTTCTGAGAGCATCGCATGACTGAACCTGCCCCTTCGCCAGTGTTGTTTCCCCACGTTGAACGAGTTGATGATTCGCTGATCGTGACATGGCGAGGTGCCCCAGACGCGTCGGTGTTTCTGAGTGAGACACCCGACGACGCCGGCGTCGATGTACGTGCCCCGGACAGCCCAGGACTAGCGGTGCTCGCGCTTCCCGATCCGACGCAGCGTTATTTTGTCCATCTGTTCGCGCCCGGCGAACCGTTCGTGGTGGTGGCTGAACGACTGTTGCCGCTGGAAGGGCCACACAACGTGCGCGACCTCGGTGGCTACGCAACCCCAAACGGACCAACGCGGTGGGGTCGCGTGCTCCGTGCCGACAACCCGGGTCGACTCACACCGTCTGACGTTGCCTACCTGCAACGCCTTGGTCTTGCGACCGTCTGCGACTACCGGGCCGATCGTGAAACCAAAGAGTGGCCTTCGAAGCTCGTAGACGTCGCTGGGGTGTCGTACCAGCGATTGCCGATCTCCACCGGTGGCCCCGATCAGACGTCTGCGATGGAGAGTTTGTTGCGCGGCGAGCTCAAAGAGTTCACCTTTGACGATATGGCTGACGCCTACGGCCAGATGCTTCACGACTTCAGCGATACCCTGGCTACGGTTATTCGCCACGTGGCTGAGCAGGGATCAGGAACGTTGCTGTTCAACTGTTCTGGTGGGAAGGATCGCACCGGGTTGACCGCAGCGTTGCTGTTGCTGATGGTCGGCGTCGATGATTCGACGGTTCTTGACGACTACGAGCTTTCGGCACGGTATCTTCCCGAGGCGCGACTCTCCGCGCGTTACCGGCAGTTCGCCGAGTTTGGCATCGAGAAACAGGCAGTGGCAGGTATGTTCGAAGTCCGTCGGTCGACGTTGAAACGAGCGCTTGCCGACCTTCGTGCCCGCTACGGGTCGGTCGATGCGTATCTGCGGGATCACATGGGTCTCGATGACGCAACCTTCGCTGGGGTGCAGGCTTCGCTGGTCGGTTGAAGCCAACGCTTATCGGTCGCAAACGCCTCAGTCTGTCGTAGCTGTTGCGTAGAGTCTGACTATGGCAAAATCCAAAACCGTTTTCGCGTGCACTGCGTGTGGTGCACAGGTGCCAAAGTGGGTTGGCCGATGTGCGTCTTGTGGTGAGTGGAACAGCCTGGTCGAAGAGCTGATTACGGCAAGCAGTAGTAGCGGAGCGACCGCCGTCATGGGGGCCGACACCCCGATGCCGATGACCGAGATCTCCATCGACGAGTGGACTGCGGTCCCCACCGGATCCACCGAGATCGACCGAGTCCTTGGTGGCGGATTGGTGCCCGGGTCCGTCACGCTCATTGGTGGGGTGCCGGGGGTTGGCAAGTCGACTCTTTTGCTGCAACTCACCGCTCGCCGGTGCCGCGATGGTTCGCGGTGCCTGTACGTTTCGGCTGAAGAATCCAAGCAGCAGGTCCGCCTGCGCGCCGAACGGCTCGGCCTGCTGCAACAAGAGCTGTGGCTGGTTGCCAGCACGTCATTGCCGGAGATCGTGCACCACATCGAGACCGTCAAGCCCGAGTTGGTCATCATCGATTCGATCCAAACCATCTTTGACCCCGACCTCTCGTCGGCTCCCGGTTCTGTGGGGCAGGTGCGCCACTGCGCCCACCGCTTGGTGGTCGAAGCGAAGGCTCGCGGTTTGGCGACGGTACTGGTTGGCCATGTCACCAAAGAAGGCAATCTTGCAGGCCCGCGGGTGCTCGAACATGTGGTCGATACGGTTCTTGAGTTCGAAGGCGACCGAACCCAAGAGCTCCGGCTGTTGCGAGCGGTCAAACATCGGTTTGGGTCAACGAATGAAATCGGCTTGTTCGAAATGCACGATAAGGGCCTGCGGGGGGTACCCGATCCGAGTGCGCTCTTCCTCGCCGACCGAGCTATCGGGGCCGCCGGGTCAACGGTAATCGCGACAAGTGAAGGCCACCGTCCATTGCTGGTCGAGGTGCAGGCGCTGGTCGCCGAGTCGTCGTTGCCTAGTCCACGGCGGTCGGCGCAAGGCATCGACTCGGGCCGGTTGGCTGTTGTGTTGGCGGTGCTCGAACGTCACGCTCAGCTGCACTTTGCCAAGCGCGATGTCTACGCCCTCGCCGTCGGCGGAGCCAAGGTAGTCGAGCCGGGTGCCGACTTGGGCGTCGCGTTAGCCGTGGTGTCGGCTCTCAACGACGTGCCAATTCCCGAAGATGTTGTGGTGTGTGGCGAGGTAGGGCTCGCTGGTGAAATTCGCCGCGTTGCTCACCTCGACCGACGCCTTTCTGAAGCCGCCCGACATGGATTCAAACGAGCCATCGTTCCCCCCGGAAGTGCGAGCACCGCCGTCGATGGGTTGCGGGTGATTCCGGTATCGACCATCGCTCAAGCGTTATCAGCGCTTCCGAGCTGAATGTATCGAACGGCCTATGCGCTTTCGGGGCCGATCGTTCGATACAAAGGTATGGCAGTTAAAGCAAATGATCTTCGGCGGGACGGCTGGCTTGCGGCGCTTGCCGCAGTCGCTCTCTTCGCGACGACTTTTCTCCCCTTTCTCGATACCGGCACGGTCCGTACCAGCTTTGAGGTAGTGGAGGACTCGGAGAAGCTTGGGTTACTCGAAGGGTGGGGCGGCGCCAGCATGGCATCGCTGTGGTACGGCATCCCGATTTTGGCGTGTGGTGTGGTACTCCTCCAGATGTTGGGGCGATGGGCTATTGCGGGACTCGTAGCGATGTTGTTGGGCACTATCGCCGTTCTGGGATCGGTCGTGGCATTGAAGAGCGCCTATGAGCCGCTCACCGGGAGTTTCCTCACCCTCGTTTGTGGTGCGCTCGTGATCTTCCTCGGCGCCCGAGTTGACCTCTTCCGCTCTGACGTAACGCGTATCCAGCCTTGGTAAGCCAGTACTGAGTTTTCTCTCTGCTAGAAATCTTGGCGAGGGTGTCACCCGGACGACCCGGGGGCGACGTCCTAACATCGATGGAACTCTCCGACGCCGAGATCTACGAAAAGCACGCTGACGAACTCATTCGGTTCGCCACCGGTCTTGTCGGCCCGGATGATGCGGCCGACGTCTTGTCGACAGCAGTGCTTTCGGTGATTGGTTCGCCGTCGTGGGCGACTGTTGAAAACAAACGGGCCTACCTCTACCGAGCGGTGCTCAATACGTCGAAGTCGATGGGGCGCAGCGAGATGCGCAGACGGGCACGAGAAGTGCGTGTCGCCGCATCGACGTTCGTGGCCCCAGTCGAGCTGCGGCCCGATGTCCTCGAGGCTGTAGCGAAGCTGAGCGTGCAGCAGCGTGCCACGGTTTTCCTCACCTACTGGAATGACTATTCGGTTGCTCAAGTAGCCGACCTCCTCGACATTGGCGAGGGCTCGGTTAAACGCCACCTTGCTCGTGCCCGCGCAAACCTCCGGAAGAGCCTTCATGCCTGATCTCACCCCCCAAGACGCCAGAATCCGTGCGCTCGTTGTTGAGCTTTCTGAGTCGAGTCCAATGGCGCCGACCGCCCAGGAACTTGGCTTGGCCGCAACGCCGGCCACTGGCACGCTGCCGAGTTATACCGAAGTCACGTCGATCGTCGAGAAGGACGAACGAAAGGGTCGCAAGTTCTTTGGCGGCCTTGCAGCGGCAGCAGCGTTGCTGGCCGGTGGCTCGATTGCGTTCACTGTTGCTGGCAGTGGTGGCGCCGCCGCGCCCGAGGCAGCAGTCGAGCAACTGTTCGAGGCAATGCAGGCCGAGGATGCCCTCGGAATCATCGAGTCGATCGATCCTGACGAGCGTCAGATGCTTCTCCCCATAGTTACCAATGCGGTGGGCGAACTCGACCGGATGGGTGTGCTTGGTGGCGAAGCCCAAGCAACCGAGTTGGGCGATGTCGCTGGATTCGACTTTGCCTATGAAGGCCTTGAGTTGACCAGTCGCGATCTAGGCGAAGGCATCAAGGCCGTACGCGTTGCCAGCGGCACGTTCTCCTCGACGACCGACTCGGCAGCGTTGCCTATAGGCGGCGGTGTGTATGAGTTGGTCGGCGATAGCGATGAAGTCGAGATGAACCTTTCGAGGTTTGCCATCGATGTTGACGACTTCGTCGCCAGTTGGCCTGAACTGTTCGCCGACAACGACTTCGAAATCGTCGTTACCGAAAGCGACGGCTGGCATGTCGACATTGGACATACGTTCATGGAGGCGATCCGCAAGGAGAACCAGTGGCCTGCCCCCGACTACGCTGCACTGCCCACACCGACCGGTGCAGTCTCGCCCGAGCAGGCTGCCAACGAGTGGTTAGCGGCCCAAGGGGCCTTTGATGTTCGCGCAATCGTGAACCTTTTGGATCCGGTCGAGATGCCGGCAGTGCACCTGTACGGCGAACAGATCGCATCGACGCTCGATGAGCTGATGGGAAGCGATGGCTTCTACTTCGGTACGGGCTACCAGCTTACGTCGTCGTCTAGCCGTGTCGAGGGGGAAGGCAGTAGCCGATCGGTAGTGTTCGACCAGTATGTGCTGGCCCGAACCACTGGCGATCCAGACTTCTTCGATCAGGGTGCGACGTTCACCTTTGACGGTCGGTGTGTGACGCAGGACTTCGAAGGCGAAGGACAAGTAGAACCAGTTTGTAGCGACGATGCCGATACCGAACCCTGGCTTGTCGACATTATCGAAGCTCTGCCGATCGAGATTCGGGTGGTCGAACGCGACGGTGCTTGGTTTGTGAGCCCGCTGGGCACCATCGATGACCAGGTGGTCAACGGTCTTGGCTCTCGCGATGTCCTAGGGGATTCACAAGAAGCGGGATGGTCGCTTCTTGGCACGATGTATGAGGCCCCAGTACTGCCGTTCTTTGGTCCGGGCCAGGCGATTAACTTCTTCGGCATCTCGAGCTTTGGTGAAGAAGGATTCTCTGACGTCGCCCCCGAGCCCGCCTTTGGGGAGTGTTACGAAGAGGTCGTCCCGCCCTTCGGCGAGCGACTCTCTCAGACCGAGGCCGCCGCAGCTGCCGATGCCTTAGCTAGCTGTTTTGTTGCCAACGAGATCGCTTCGGACTTTGCCCGGCAGGAAGTAGCGGCAATCGCCTGCTCATACATCGGGTGGGACGGCGACGGCGTGCCCGATCCGGCTGAAGCCGATGCGCTTCTTGGGACGTTGGAAAGCTGCCTCGAGACGCGAGATGCGCCGCCTGCAAACGTGGAGCGGGTGGCGTACGAGACGTGTTCGGCGCCGTTCGAGGCGTTGTATGCGACCGAGCTGGAACCGCCAGCCGAGGGCGGCATTGCGGTGGAACTCGGGCGGCCATCGGCCGAAGCTGAGTTCGAGGCGTACCAACAGCAAGCCGCCTGCCTGATCTCGTTCGGCATCTCCGAGTCGTACCAGCCAACGCTCGAAGAACTTCAGCAACAACGAGTCTGCGATGAGATCTACGAATCGGCTGAAGCGACGAGCTCAGACTCGGCTGATTACGAAGCACTCGACGACGAGTACCAAACGTGCATGAACGAAGTGTTCGGCGAGTAGCCCCCACTGCCAGCGCTCGTAACCAGAGCGCCAACAACCCGAAATTTTGCTCTAGCCCGACATGTTTTGGTCGTTGTAGAGCAACAGAACGGGCTAGCGGGCTCGGATGGTGAGCTGTTTGCGGTTGGTGATGACGTAGCGGCGATCGACTTGTTCGATCCAGCCGAGCTTCACAAATGAGGCGATTGCTTTGTTTACGCGTTCGCGCGATGCGCCGACCATGCCAGCAAGCTCTTCTTGCGTCACCGGCAGCGTGAACTCGTCAGCGTCGCCAGCGAGCTCGAGAAGACGCTTTGCGGTACGGCCGGTGACATCGAGGAACACCGAGTCGGCAAGCGCTTCGTCCATATTGCGGAGCCTGCCAGCGAGCATTGAAACAACTCGCCACAGCAGCGTGGGGTTTTCCTCATACAGCGCCCGAACAGGCTCATACGGAATCGCGATGATGTTCGACCGCTCAAGGGCTCGTGCTTCAGCTGATCGACCGATGCCGTCGAAGAGCCCCATCTCGCCGAAAAGGTCGCCTTGCTCCATGAGTGCGACAACCGACTCGCGTCCATCGATCGACCGGTTGGCGATAGCTACCCGGCCATCGGTCATGACGTAGAGCGCGTCGGGTTCGTCGTTCTCCTCGAAGATCACGTCGCCGCGACGCAGCGAACGGTCGGTCGCTGCTGCGATGATGGGAGCGAGAAGCTCTTCATCAAGATTGGCAAATAGAGAGGTCTCGGAAAGCAGTGCTGTATCAACCATGGCAACCTTCATGCTAGGTGACATGTGTAACAGCCGCGCTCTTGGGCAATGAAAGGCTTGCAAGAAAATGTGCACGGACGACAAGAGCACTTCGGGAATGACGCGGTGAGTATCTGGACCATCGTGGTAGCTGCGGGGTCGGGAACCCGATTTGGTGGACCGAAACACCTCGCTGATTTGCGCGGCAAGCGTGTACTCGATTGGTCGGTACACGCCGCATCGGCTGCGTCGACGGGTGTCGTTGTTGTGGTTGCCGCTGGCGAGGTCGAAGCTCTATCTCCACTCGAGTCATCGCCGGAAGCCACGGTTGTTGCCGGCGGAACGACCCGTTCTGACTCGGTGCGTAACGGCCTTAACCACGTGCCGTCGGACGCAAACGTCATTCTGGTACACGACGGAGCTCGCCCTCTAGCCAGCGCCGAGCTGTTCAAGCGCGTGATCGTTGCGGTGCGCGCTGGCGCCGACGCCGCGGTTCCGGCAGTGCCCGTCACCGACACGATCCGTCGTGTTGGCGGGGGAGTGGTCGACAGATCGAGCCTGGTGGCAGTGCAGACACCACAGGCGTTCGAGGCAAGGGCTCTGCGAAATGCGCATGCCGGCGAAGGAGAAGCCACCGACGACGCCGGATTGGTGGAAGAGGCTGGCGGGGTCGTGGTGCTGGTCGACGGCGAAAACTCGAACCTGAAAATCACCAACCCTGAAGATCTTGCACTAGCGCATGCGTTGGCGGCCGAAAGCTTGAGAGACTGAGTCCATGCCCGAACCAACAGCCGCCCGCACACAAATCCGCGTCGGACAGGGCTTCGATATTCATCCCTTTAGCGACGACCCCGATCGAAAGCTGATGCTAGGCGGGGTGCATTTCGAAGGCGAGCGAGCACTACACGGGCATAGTGATGCTGATGTGATCGCCCATGCGGTCACCGATGCGTTGCTCGGCGCAGCAGGTCTTGGCGACATTGGTAGCCACTTCCCCGACACCGACCCGAACTTCGCTGGCGCCGACAGCATCGAACTCCTCCGCGCAGCGATGGCCGATATCGCAGCGGCCGGCTGGCGCGCAATGAATGTTGATTGCTCCGTCGTGCTCGAGGCCCCGAAGTTGGCGCCGCAGCGCGAAGCAATGCAACGTCGTCTTACCGACGTTGTCGGCGCGCCGGTGACGATTAAGGGAAAAAGAGCTGAAGGGCTCGGTTCGCTAGGTCGTTCCGAAGGCATCGCCTGCTGGGCCGTGGCTCTCCTCGAGTCGTCGGTGTAGGCGCTGCGACGAGAACTAGTGCAGTGCAACGAGTGCAATACCCAGAAGTTTCGAAGGCCTCAGCGGCCGTGAGTGCGAGCGAGTGAACATGAGTGGTCGACGCCCCAAGCAGGGTGGATCAAATCGAAGCAGGCAGGGACGCGGGCCATCAAAGGGCAGCAAGCCGCCATCTGGCCGCAACCGTGAACGTGGTGCAACCCCTCAACGATCTGACGCACGTCAAGGCGCAGCGCAGCCTCGCGGAGGTGGCCGCAAAGGGCTCGGCGGCGATCACGTTGAAGGTCGACATGCCGTGCGCGAACTTCTCCTTGCTGGCACCCGCCCGGTGCGAGAGGTCCTCATGTCAGCGGGCATGGACGAAGCCCCGATTCTGCATGACATCCTCGGCCTTGCAGATGAGACGCGGACCCCGGTACGCGAGATTGGTCGCAGCAAGTTCGACAGCATCGCTCGAACCGAAAGCTCGCAGGGTGTCATCGCCAATGCTGCGCCGATCCCCGACGTTTCGTTGGATGACCTTCTCTCGCCCCCCGATGGTGGTGTGCCCTTCTTGCTCGCGCTTGACGGTGTAACCGACCCAGGAAACGTCGGCGCAATTCTGCGCACCGCTGAATGCGCGGGCGTCACCGGCGTGCTGTTTCCCAAACATCGCGCCGCGCATATCACCCCGACGGTGACCAAAAATGCTCAAGGCGCGATCGAACATCTCAAGATGTCGGTGGTTGGGGGCCTTCCCACAGCCATCGGCCAGATCAAAGGTGCGGGCATCTGGACAGTGGGTCTCGATGGCGCCGCCGACCAGAACCTATTCGACCTGAAACTTGCCGGCGAGCCGATCTGTCTTGTCCTTGGTGCCGAAGGCAAAGGACTCTCGCGACTCGTGAGCGAGAGAGTCGACGTGGTCGCTGCGCTTCCGCTTCACGGAGTGCTGGGCTCGCTCAATGTCGGCGCAGCCGGAGCGGTGGCGATGTACGAAGTCAGCCGCCACCGAACTCGGTAGAGGCTGACAAGCCGGGGCAGGTATCGTTTGCCCATGGGAACCTACGGCAACTACGTGAGCGAGCCTGATGGCTTGTCTGTCGACGATCTACGGCAATGGCGTCGAGAGCGGTGCGCTCTTGGTTACCGCGTGTTTGCGGCCAGCCGTTGGGGAGAGCTTGGCGATGGACATATCACTGCGCGCGACCCCGAGCGCCTCGACCACTTTTGGTTGCTGCGTTACGACGTGCCGTTCAGCCAAGCAACCGCTGACGACATGGTGCTCGTGGGTCCCAACGGCAAGCCAGCAGAAGACACCAACGTCAACATCAACGCGGCGGCGTACTTCATTCACAGCCCAATTCTTGCCGCTCGACCCGACATCGTCTCTGCGGTGCATACGCATACGCCGTACGGGACACCGTGGAGCGCCTTTGTCGAGCCGCTGCGAATGGTGAGCCAGGAGTCGACCTCGTTCTTTGGCGCGCAGGTCGTCTGGGACAACGAGATGGTCGACGTGCTCGACATGGAGAGCGGCAAAGATCTCGCGGCAACTCTGGGCGAAAACAGGCTGGCGGTACTGCGCAATCACGGCAACCTCACCGTCGGCGCTTCGGTCGACGAAGCGGTTGGCTGGTTCATCCTCGCCGAGCGGGCGTCAGAGGCAAACGTGAAGGCGTATAGCGGCGGCAAGGCGATCTCTGATGAGGCGGCGCAGGTTGCTACAGCATCGATGGCACAAACCGGCTCGGCCCTCCAAGCATTCATCTGGACGGCTCGAAGCAGGGGACTGCTGTAAAGACGGTTCAGCCACGGTAGAATTCACCGCCACGCCCGAGTAGCTCAGTTGGCAGAGCAGCTGTCTTGTAAACAGCAGGTCAGGAGTTCAATTCTCCTCTCGGGCTCGCACTGAAAGTCCAGAAAGAGCAGATCACCGCTCGAAGAGCGTGGCGTTGCAAGTTTGATCCCTGACCCAGTGCCACAGTTTGTGGTCCAAGTTGGGGTAAATTCGCTGCCACGTAGCAATGGCAGTTGAACAGGCGAAAGGCCCGCACAAAGATGCCCCTCACAGACCGAGAGCGAGCAATCCTCGATTTCGAGCGCACATGGTGGACCGAGCCCGGACCCAAAGAGACCGCAATTCTTGAGCGTTTTGAACTCTCGACTACCCGGTACTACCAACTGCTCAATGAACTTCTCGACAATGAAGAGGCCGTCGACTTTGATCCGTTAGTCGTCCGCCGCCTGCGCCGACTTCGCGATCGTCGGCGCAGGGCACGTTTTGAAAGCCCACTCGTACAGGAGCCACCAGCCCAATGACTTCCCCCGGCCGCCACGCTGCCCCTGATGGTTCATTCGGAAAATCGGCCGGTTCGGCGCTTTTCCGCGGAGCTGGCCTGGTAGGCCTTGCTGTTCTGCTCGGTCTCATCATCATGTACTGGAGCCTCGACGACGCCGACGGTGCTCTCGATGTAGGAACTCCCGCTGACACCGGTGAGGTTGTCGACGCGGGAGTCGACGGTGAGACTCCTGGCGAAGAAGGTGCGGTTGGCGGCGAGAGCACTGACGACACGGTGCCAGTACCTGGCGAGGACGAGACGCCGACCACAACTGCTTCGGTTCCCGACGAGCCCGACGAAGAAGATGGCGGAGGCAAGAACCCGTCTGAGGTCTTGGTTATCGCAGCAAACGGGGTCGGTACCCCAGGACTCGCAGGAGCTCTCAAAGACGATCTCGTCACGATGAACTACAAGGTCGACCCAGCCAACGCGCCAAACTCGGCGGTGTCCAAGGTGTACTTCAGGCAGGGTTACCGCCAGAACGCGCGTGAGATCGTCGACAACCTCGGCGTTCCACCGGGCGTGCTCGAGCGTCTGCCCGACGACGGCTCGGTCACTATCAAGAACGACGACGACGGCGGGCGTGTGGCAGCCGCTCATATTGTGATCATCATCGGCGCCGACGACCTCTTCTAGCGAGACTTCCGCCGCGAAACCCGCACATCGCTGGAAAGGGTGGAACGTCGATGAAGGTTGTAGTTGCGTCCGACAAATTTCGAGGTACCGCGTCGGCGACCGAGGTAGCCAACGCTGTCGAAGTTGCTGCCGGACCTCTTGGATGGTCGGTGCAGGCCGTTCCGCTTGCTGATGGCGGTGAAGGACTCCTCGATGTTCTCGGTGGAGCCAACCGCTCGCTGCTGGTCACGGGACCCAACGGTGACCCGGTAAATGCACCGTGGCGATACGACCGGCGCGAAAAAACTGCGACGATCGAGATGGCTGCCGCGTCGGGCCTCGCCTTGGTGGGCGCAGAAAACAACGATCCGGTCGCGGCAACTACGGCTGGCACCGGCGAACTACTCAGCGCCGCGGTCGAACTGGGCGCCAAACGAATCGTTGTCGGCGTGGGGGGTTCGGCCACCACCGACGGAGGCCTCGGAGCACTGCAAGCGATGTACCCCGTGCAGCGGCTACGCGGCGTCGACCTCATCGTCGCGTGCGATGTGCGGACGACCTTTGTCGAATGTGCGGCGATATTTGGTCCGCAGAAGGGTGCAAGCGCAGTCCAGATCGAGCTCCTCGAACGCCGTCTTCAGCGACTTGGTCAGGTGTACCTCGACGACTACGGGATCGATGTCGTGTCGCTGCCGCGTTCAGGTGCTGCAGGCGGTCTCGCAGGCGGGCTTGCGGCGGTCGGTGCTCGGCTGGTCGACGGATTCGAGTACGTCGCCGAGACCGTCGATCTTCTCGGCGCTCTCGAAGATGCCGACCTGGTCATTACCGGTGAAGGCTTTCTCGACGAGCAGTCCTTCGTGGGCAAAGTAGTCGGCGGTGTTGCTTCGCTGGCGGCAGAAACGAAGGTTCCGGTTGTTGCGATCGCTGGTCGAGTTTTTGATGGCGTTGGCGACCGCATCGAAGCGCACTCGTTGGTTGAGAACTTCGGCGAAGAACGGGCGTTGACCGAAACGACCGCATGCATCACCGAGATCGCCCATCAGATTCTGTCGAAGCGACAGCGCTGAACCGACAGAATCGGCAGAAAAGTTCGCAAATTAGCTGTGCTCGCGAGAACGGTACCAATGACCCGTTTGCGTCAAGGCCTGCCGCAGGTTCGTCGAATGTTAGGCCATGCTTCATATTGCAATCGCCGATGCTGATGATGCGGTGCGGACCTATATGCGTGTCGTGCTCGCTGATGCCGGATTCCGCGTGAGTGTTGCCGCTACAGCAAGCGAGGTGCGCGAGTTGCTAGCCGGGGTGCGTGGCGGCCCGGTCGACTGCCTGATCACCGATGATCGACTACGTGTCGGTAGCGCCTTTGACGCCTTTGAGGAAGCGCAGAAATGCGGCTGGGCTGATGATCTTCGTTTGGTGGTCTGCAGTCACGACCTGCTCGCTTCGGCTGAAGCAGAAATGCGGTCGCTACCGATTGCTCAGGTGCTCCAGAAGCCCTGCGCCCCTGAAGCGTTGATCGCTGCAGCCACGATGTCAGCTTCGACGACATCGACGCTCCAGTAAGCGTCTCGACAACGTTCCTGAGAAGTTGCTCGCTGGGGTTGCGACATCGCACCCTCAGCTGGTTGGATTAGCAGTCGCCATACGTGAGTGCTAATTCCGCACGCCTCTGGAGGAACCACAAATGTCCAAGACGATAACGTTTGATCAAGAAGCCCGACGGTCACTTGAAGCCGGCATGAACGTCCTTGCTGACGCAGTTCGGATCACGCTCGGTCCAAAGGGCCGAAACGTAGTCATCTCCAAGAAGTGGGGTGCACCCACAATTACCAACGATGGTGTGTCGATCGCGAAAGAAATCGACCTCGAAGACCCCCTCGAGCGCATCGGCGCAGAGCTCGTTAAAGAGGTTGCGAAGAAGACCGACGACGTGGCCGGCGACGGCACCACCACCGCCACTGTTCTTGCGTGGTCGATGGTTCGCGAAGGCCTGCGCAACGTTGCCGCTGGCGCCAACCCGATGTTGTTGAAGAAAGGCATCGAGCAGGCGGTCGAAGCAGCAGTGGCCGAGATCCGCTCGATGGCCAACGACGTTGAGTCGAAAGACCAAATCGCCCAGGTCGCCACGGTTTCTTCGGCAGACCCAACAATCGGCAAGATGATTTCTGATGCCATCGACAAGGTCGGCAAAGACGGCGTCATTACCGTTGAAGATGGTCAAACTCTCGGCATGGAAATGGACCTTGTTGAAGGCATGCGCTTTGACAAGGGTTTCATTTCGCCCTACTTCGTCAGCGATGCCGACCGCATGGAGGCCGTGCTCGAGGACCCCTACATCCTCTTCGTTGCCTCGAAGATCACCGCGGTTCGCGATCTCGTGCCGCTGCTTGAGAAGGTCATGCAGACCAGTAAGCCGCTGATGATCGTGGCCGAAGACGTCGAGGGTGAAGCACTCGCGACCCTCGTCGTGAACAAGATTCGTGGCACGTTCAACGCCGTTGCGGTGAAGGCGCCTGCTTTTGGTGACCGTCGCAAAGCAATGCTGCAAGACATGGCGATCCTCACCGGCGGTCAGGTCATCAGCGAAGAAATCGGACTCAAGGTCGAAACCGCCGAACTCGACATGCTCGGTCAAGCGCGTCGCATCGTGGTGACCAAAGACGAGACCCTCATCATCGAGGGCGCAGGCGACAACGACGAAATCTCCGGACGTGTCGCACAGATCAAAGCTGCGATCGAAAACACCGACTCTGACTACGACCGCGAGAAGCTCCAAGAACGCCTCGCCAAGCTGTCGGGCGGCGTCGCTGTTCTCAAGGTAGGCGCGGCGACCGAGGTCGAACTGAAAGAAAAGAAGCACCGCATCGAGGATGCGGTGAGCACCACCAAAGCAGCGATCGAAGAGGGTGTTGTCGCTGGTGGCGGTGTGACCTTGCTTCGAGCTCAACAAGCTGCGTCTGAAGCGGCAAAGAAGTCTGCGAAGAAGAACCCCGATGTCGCAACTGGGGCACAAATCGTTGCCCGAGCTCTCGAAGGCCCACTGCATCAGATCGCCGAAAACTGCGGTCTCGACGGTGGCGTGATTGTCGACAACGTTCGCAATCTCGAGGGCTCGACTGGGTTCAACGCCGCCACCGGCGAATACGAGGACCTGGTGAAGGCCGGCATCATCGATGCCGCAAAGGTCACCCGGTCGGCGCTACAGAATGCCGGATCGATTGCGGCACTGTTCCTGACCACTGAAGCCGTCATCTCCGACACCCCTGAGGGTGGCGGAGATGCGATGCCCGATATGGACTTCTAGCGTTTCGGACTGACACCTCTTTCCACTCGACGGAACCCCAGAGCTTCGGCTCTGGGGTTCTGCCGTTTTCTGCGAGACTGAAGGCACCATGCGTCAAGGACGTTCTGCGCAATTTCTCACCTATCGCATCGACGAGTCAGGTCGTAGCCGCGCCCCCGACGACCTGATCGTTGAAGAACCCATGTCGATCCAGCTCGATGGACTCGAGGTGTCGACCACCATGCGCACCCCGGGCCACGATTTCGAACTGGCTGCCGGCTTTTTGTACGCCGAGGGTCTTCTCGGCGATGCAAAGGTACAGACGGTCCGCTACTGCGCTACGGGCTCGGCGGTGAGTACCGAGTACAACGTTGTCAGCGTCGACACAGGTGGTGAGGCGCCGGTGCCGACCCCGAGGCTCCAGGTCACGAACTCCTCATGTGGCCTCTGCGGATCCCAGACACTCGAAGAGCTGACGAGCCGTCTCGAACGACTAGATGTCGACCTATTTCCTTTCGAACACCTTCTCGCAGCGTCCGACAAGGTGCGCGAGCAACAGGAACTCTTCTCCGCTACCGGGTCGGTACACGCCGCCGCCGAGATTCTGCCCGACGGCAGTATTGGTGTTGTCCGAGAGGACATCGGTCGGCACAATGCGGTCGACAAGGTACTCGGCCGCTTGTTGCTCGACGGCCGGCTGCCGGCGACCGACCGAGCCCTCTACGTCAGCGGCAGGGCAAGTTTCGAGATGGTGCAGAAGGCCTGGGCTGGAGGTTTTTCCGCAGTAGTCGCGGTGAGCGCCCCGTCGGCTTTGGCTGTCGACACCGCCCGCGCCGCAAATCTCCTGCTGGCTGGCTTCGCACGCGACCAGAAGATGAACATCTACAGCCCGGTAGAGTTGCCCTATGACTGAACCTGTACAACCATCGGAGGGTTGGGGCGTCCTCCACCTGTTCTGTAAGGGCGCAAACGGCGCCGACTGGAAAGCAATCGAATCGGCCGTGGCCGCAGCCGAGGCGGCTGACCTGCAGGTGATCGCAGTTGCGATGCTCGGCCATAAAGCCGAGGTTGGGTTCATGATCCTTGGGCCCGACTGGTGGAAGCTCCGCGAGTTCCAGGCGGCGGTTACCGCTGCGCGTCTCGACATCGTCGATTCGTATGTTTCGTTGACCGAAATCAGCGAGTACGCGGCGGGCGTTCCCGAAGAGATGCGCAACATGCGGCTCTACCCGGAACTGCCGCCCGACGATAAGCCAGCCTGGTGTTTCTACCCGATGTCGAAACGTCGCAACCCAGGCCAGAACTGGTTCACGATGCCGTTCGATGACCGCAAAGAGCTGATGTATGG
This sequence comes from uncultured Acidimicrobiales bacterium, assembly GCA_938015295.1. Lineage (GTDB taxonomy): Bacteria > Actinomycetota > Acidimicrobiia > Acidimicrobiales > SHLQ01 > CALLQB01. Next base: position 116,753 of record CALLQB010000008.1, on the reverse strand, counting down.
CCACGGGAAATCGGGTCGCGAGTTTAAGGGTCGTATCCTGCAGGTCATCACTGGTTCGACCGGTATCGACGACTATGAGTGGGGCGTGACGCTGTTTGGGCAGTTCCCCGACGATCTCAAAGAGGTTGTCTACACGATGCGTTTCGATGAGGCTTCGGCCGAGTATGCCGAGTTCGGTCCTTTTTATGCTGGCATCGTGAGTCCGGTGGGCGAGCTGGCTTCTCGCCTCGGCTGACCACGGTGACTGGCACTGTCGTTTTTGGTTGCGAGGACCTGTCGTCGACATCGGCATTCTTTGTTGGCCTTGGCTTTCGCGTCGACCAGATCGCGCCTGCCGACGATCCGGCGTCGATGCTGCTTTCAGGCCATGGTCTGCAGATGCGGCTCGACCGCAACGTAGCGGAAAAGAAAGGCCGGCTCGACCTAGTGGGTGAGGGGCCGTCGGTGGTTGCCCCAAACGGCGTCGAGGTGCGCTACGTCGCTGACGGCCGGCCACTCATCTTGCCCGAGACGGTGCCCGGCAGGGTTGTATCGCGCCTCGAGTCCGACGACTCCTGGGCCGAAGGACGCGCGGCGATGTTGTATCGCGACCTGATCCCTGGTCGGTTTGGAGGCGCGTTTATCGCGTCGCACATCAAGATTCCTCTCGGTGGCCCGGTACCCGACTCGGTGCACTATCACCAGGTCGCGTTTCAGCTCCTGTACTGCTACCGGGGCTGGGTGCGTGTTGTCTACCAAGATCAGGGCGAACCGTTCGTCATGCACGCTGGCGATGCGGTGCTTCAGCCGCCGGAGATTCGGCACCGGGTGCTTGAGAGCAGCGATGCTTTCGAGATTATTGAGCTTGGTTGTCCGGCCGTGCACGACACCTTCTTCGATCACGATCTTGCGTTGCCGACGCAAAATATTGACGTCACCCGGACCTTCAACGGTCAGACGTTTGTCCGTCATGTCGCGACCGAAGCCCCGGTTAGCGAAGCCCCTACATCTTCTCGTCGCGATCTCGGCATCTTCGCTGGCACCGGCGGTCTTGTTGAGGCATCGGTTGCCCGGTTAGCGCCAGGGGCTGAGTTGCCATCGCTCGGTCGCCCGGACTTCTCCTTTCGGTTTGTGTTGGAAGGCGAACTCAACCTGACGCCGCGCGAAGCCGCAGCTACCGACGAGCTGCGAGCCGGCGACGCGATGAGTAGCGCTCACCGCGAGGTCGAAGCCGCGACCGCTGGGACTAGAGGTTGCGAAGTGCTTGAAGTGGTGGTGCCCGATGTTTGCTCCATCGAAGGCACTCGTTTGGTAAATCCTGCATAGACGGACAGAAAACGCACGGGGATTTTTCTTCCGAAATTGGCGAATTTGCAACGAAGTCAGCCACCAACGTCAGCAATTTTGCTTAGCGCGACTGCGGATCGCTGTGTGAGGTGAGTAACATTTCTAGCTGGCCCCACCAGGGCTTTGATTTCCAAGGAGGGAAACCAATAATGACAACCAAGTTCTGGCGATTGCTCGCCATTGTCTTTACCTTTGCTCTTGTAGCAAGTGCCTGCGGAAGCGATGTGACCGACGCTGTCGGCGACGCCGCTGATGCTGCTGGCGACGCAGCTGGCGATGCCGCTGACGCTGCTGGCGACGTCGTTGAAGATGCCACCGATGCTGCCGGCGATGCCGCTGAGTCAGTTGAAGAGGCAGTCACCGGCGATGACGAAGATGAAGCCATGGAAGAAGAAGCCATGGAAGAAGAAGCAATGGAAGAAGGTGGCGGCGACGGCGTCCTCACCATTGGAACCATCCTTCCGGTCACCGGTGACCTTGCATTCCTCGGCCCAGCCGAGGTTTGGGGTGCAGAGCTCGCAGTCCAGGACATCAACGCTGCTGGCGGCGTCCTCGGCGCAGACGTCGTCCTTGAACAGGGCGACTCTGGCGACACCACCACTGACACCGCAAACTCAGAGGTCGACCGTCTTCTCAGCCTCAACGCTGACGCAATCATGGGCGCGGCTTCTTCAGCTGTATCAAAGACTGTCATCGACAAGATCACTGGCGCTGGCGTAATCCAGTTCTCGCCAGCGAACACCTCGCCTGACTTCACCACCTACAACGACAATGGCCTGTACTTCCGTACCGCCCCGTCAGACCTTCTCCAGGGTCGCGTTCTTGCGAACGAAATCCTCGACCAGGGCAACGAGTCGGTATCGATCCTGTTCCGTCAGGAATCATACGGACAGGGCCTCGCCGATGCGTTGAAGGACAACTTTGAAGGCTCCGGCGGAACCGTCAACGCCTTCATCCCGTACGCCGTCGACATCGAAAGCTTCGATGCTGAGGTAGACCAGCTCGTCGAAGCCGGCAGCGACGCAATCGTTGTCATTGGTTTCGCTGAGTCCGCGAACATCATCACCACGATGCATGAGCGTGGTATTGGCCCACTGAGCGACGTAAACGTTTGGGGCGTCGATGGTAACGCTGGAATCAACGGTGAGCTCGATGATCCTTCGATCCTCGAAGGCTTTGCTCAGACCACACCGTCGGTTGACCTTGGCACCATCTCTGACTTCATCGCTCGTCTCGAAGAGGCAATGGGCGGACCAGAAGAAACCGCCTACGGTGCAGAGACCTACGACTCAGTCGTCATTGTTGCCCTCGCAGCAGCAGTTGCTGGCTCGGACAACGGTGTAGACGTGGCAGCTGAGATCAACGGCGTCACTGGTGGCGGCACCAAGTGCACCACCTTCGCTGAGTGCATCGCACTCGTCGACGCTGGCGAAGACATTGACTACGACGGTCTTGGCGGACCGTACGAGTTCGTCGAAGCCGGTGAGCCTGCAGCAGCAAGCTTCCGCATTGACACCTACGGCGCAGACGGCGCAGATGCCGATCAGGCACGTTACGTCTTTGCTTCCTGATCCCACTTGTGGATCGGCTCATGCCCTAGTGGTGTGAGCAGAACGTGTTAACGAAGGGGTCTGGCCTGCGGGTCAGGCCCCTTTCGTCGTTTTCAGATTGCGAACGCAGCGGGGCCGTGCAGCTGCGCCCACTGCAAGAGCAGTACCGTTTTGCCGTCGTTGATCTCGCCACTCGCAACTTGGGCAAAAGCCTGGTCAAGATCGAGTTCGACGACTTCGATATCTTCACCCTCGCCCGTAAGTCCGCCACCCTCATCGACACGATGCTGGGGTGAATATTCGGCGACGAAGAACACCACCCTCTCGGTTACCGAGCCAGGGCTCATGTACAGGTCGAAGATTTGGGTGATCGTGTCGATCCGACAGCCGGTTTCTTCTTCGGCTTCGCGACGGATGGCGGTCTCTGCGTCGTCGAGATCGAGAAGCCCTGCTGGCGCCTCCAAGAGCATGCCGTCGTCGTGGCCGTTGAGATACGCCGGAGCCCGAAACTGGCGTGTAAGGAGCACTGTGCGGCGCTGCCAGTCGATAAGAAGCACGGTGGCGCCGTTTCCTCGGTCGTAGGCCTCGCGTTCTTGTGTGGTCCAACGGTTGTCGCGGCCGAGATACTCGAAGGTGACCTTTCGCAGGGTGTACCAGTTGTCGGAAAGCACCTCGAGTGCCGAGATGCGAACGCGGGGATTGGTCGAGGGATAGCTGTCGGTCATTCCTCCACGGTAAGCCACTCGGTGCACGTTTGCACCACCAACATGCAGGGTCGTGTAGTATCGTGCAGCAATGTCAGCGCAAGATCTCGTCGATGAACGGCACGGTTGGATCCTCGATCAGCTGGCAGCTTCGGGCAAAGTGCTCACGAACGACGCAGCTGCTGCACTCGACGTCTCGGTCGACTCGGTGCGTCGGGACTTGCGAACGTTGCACGACCGTGGTCTCCTACGGCGAGTGCACGGCGGGGCCGTCCGCCTCTCGCGCCTTCCCAACTCGTTCCTTGGCCGAAGCACCCAAGATGACGGGGCCGCTCGACTCGCCGCGATGATTGTTGACCGTTTCCGCGCTGGTCAGGTCATCGGCCTCGACGCCGGGTCGACCTGTGTGGCTGTGGCCGCAACAATCCCCCAAACATTGGCTGTCACCATCGTTACGAATAGCCCAGCTGCCGCCGTAGCTCTGGCAGGACATACCCACGCCGACGTGGTTCTCCTGGGCGGCGTGGTCGACCTCAACTGGATGGCCACGGTCGGTCCCGACACGGTCGACGCGTGGCGCAACTACCGACTCGATCTCGCGGTTGTGGGCGTGTGCGGGTTCGACACCACGCATGGCGCTTCGACAAACTCACACGCTGAGGTCGCCACCAAACGAGCACTGATGGCGGCGGCCGGCGAAACAATCGTGCCGGTTAACCGCGAAAAGGTTGGCACTGCAGCGCCCTTTGTCATCTGTGCGGCTGACGAGATCGATACGTTGATCGTCGAACCCGGAAAACCAGGGTGAACTAATGCGCCTGGGTCAGCGTGCCGAGGTAGAGCTCGATGACCTTCGGATCGGTCAGCAAATTGCGACCCGTGTCGGTGTACGCGTTGGTGCCCTGATCGAGAACGTACCCGCGATCGCAGATCTGCAGACAGCGCGAAGCGTTCTGCTCGACCATCACCACAGCGACACCTGAGCTGTTGATTTTTTTGGTGTTGACGAACACCTGATCCTGCAGCATTGGCGACAGACCTGCTGAGGGCTCGTCTAGCAGCAGCACACCAGGGTCCATCATCAGCGCACGACCCATCGCCAACATCTGGCGCTCGCCACCCGACAACGAGCCAGCCCGTTGGCCAATCCGTTCGCCGAGACGGGGGAACATGTCGGTGACGAACTCAAGGCGGTCTTTGTACGTTTTCGGCTTGAGAAACACGCCCATCTCGAGGTTCTCACCAATGGTGAGCGACGGAAAGACGTTGTTGTTTTGCGGCACGTAGCCAATGCCACGTGACACCAGTTCGTGAGCCGTCATGCCCGTGATGTCTTCGCCCCGGTAACTCACGGTGCCGATGCGGATGTTGATGAGGCCAAACAGGGCCTTTAGCAGCGTCGACTTTCCGGCGCCGTTCGGGCCGATAATGCCAACCAGTTCGCCATCGGCGAGCTCAAGGGAGCAACTGTTGAGAATGTCGACGCCCGGGATGTACCCGGCGGTCACGTTGTCGACATGGATCAGAAGGTCATCACGCATCGCTTGCCTCGCTTGGGGTGTCGTCGTCGCTGAAGTCGAGTGCGCTGTCGTGGCTTGAACCGAGGTACGCATCGACTACCGCCTGGTTTTTGCCAATGGACTCGGGAGTTCCTTCGGCGATGATGCGACCTTCGGCCATAACGACAACCCAGTCGCTGATGTCACGCACAACGTCCATGTCGTGTTCGACAAAGATCACCGTGCGCTTCTCGGCACGAAGCTGTTTCACGTGCCCTAGCAGTGACTGCGTCAGGGCGGGGTTCACGCCGGCCATTGGTTCGTCGAGCATCACCAGCTCGGGATCGGTCATTAGAGCTCGAGCCATTTCGACGAGCTTTCGTTGTCCGCCGGAGAGCGTTCCGGCGAATTCGTCGGACATGTGGGTGAGGTTAAAGCGATCGAGCAAGCCACGAGCCTGTTCTTCGACTTCGTTTTCGCGGCGGCGCCACAGCGGGGTGATGAGCGCCTTGGCCATGCTCTCGCCGCCCTGATCCTTGGCGCCGAGTTTCATGTTCTCAAGAACACTCAACTTTGAAAGAGCCTTGGTGAGCTGGAACGTGCGGACCATGCCACGCGAGGCGAGCTTGTAGCTCGCGACACCGTCGATGGAATCGCCGTTGAGTTCGACATGGCCCGTGTCGGCTTTGTCGAAACCGGTCAGCAGGTTGAAGAACGTCGTCTTGCCGGCACCGTTCGGGCCAATAAGCGCAGTGATTGCCCCGCGCTGGACTTCGAGATAGTCAACATCGACAGCGACAAGGCCGCCGAATGACCGGCGTACCCCTTTTGCTACGAGGATTGGATCGGGTTTGGCGACACCGGGGGTGCCCTCGATGTCGTCGAAGAGCCCCGCTACGGGATTGTCGTGTTCCATCTCGGCGCCTGCGGCACCTCCGCCACCGGCGGTTACGCCGAGAACGATCTCGTTGGTTGGCTCGTTACCGGTCATCGAGTGCCATTTCCTCTCGTGAGCCAAAGATTCCCTGAGGTCTGAAACGCATTAGCAGCATCAGTCCAAGACCAAATGCCATGAACTTCACCTGACTGACGTTGGAAACGTTGAGGTTGAGGAATTGCTCGAACTCGTCGCCCGCGCCAGTCTGCAGCAGCTCTCGTAAGAACACTTCCAAACCGCTGATGAGCGCCCAGAAAATGATGGCGCCGATAACCGGCGACCATACGCGCCCGACGCCGCCAACGATGATGACGGTCCAGATCATGAAGGTGATGACCGGGTTGAACGTATCGGGCTGCACTGACTGCTTATCGATGACCTGCAACATGCCGCCAAGACCGCCGATGACACCACCTAGGGCTAGGGCCTGCAGCTTGTAGCTCAAGGCGTTCTTGCCGAGAGCCCGCACTGCATCTTCGTCTTCGCGGATGGCTTTGAGTACACGACCCCAAGGGCTGCGCATCAGTTGCCAGGTCACAAGCACACACAAGGCCACGACAGTCCAGCCGATCAGCATGACCCAAAGGTCATCGGCCCGGTATTCAAAGAACAGGAACTTGTAGGACTGCGAACCTGGCCTGGTGAAGATGTTGTTGGCGTAGAAGGGATCGGCAAAGTCGTTGATGCCCTCCGATGCGCCGGTGCGCTCACGGTTGCCGCGCCAGCGAACGAAAAGGCGGATGGCCTCTGACGCGGCGATAGTGGTGATACCGAGATAATCGGCCCGTAGTCGCAGGGTTGGTACGCCGAGAAGAAGTGCCAAACCAAGGCAGTAAGCAATGCCCAACAAGATGCCGAACCAGAAGTTCCACTCGAGCCAGAACACGGCCATACCAACGCCGTATGCGCCAGCTGCCATGAAACCAACCTGGCCAAAGTTCAGCAGACCGGTGTAGCCAAAATGAATGTTCAGACCAATGCCAGCCAAGGCGAAGACGACCGCCTGTGTGCCAAAGCCTTGCGAGAAGATCTGTGTGAGAATCTGACCCCAGTCCATGTCAGCCAATCCTCTCTGCTCGTCCAAGAATGCCTTGCGGTCGGAACATCAAGATCAGAACCATTACCAGCAGGGCAATCATGTTTTTGAGTTCCACGTCGATCCAGATGGTCGACAGGTTGATGACGAGTCCAACGATAAGAGCGCCGACCAGAGCGCCGTAGGCAGTGCCGAGACCACCGAGCGTTACCGCAGCAAAGATCAACAGCAGGATTCGGAAACCGAAATCCCACTTGATCTGATCGAGTCCGAAGAAGACGCCGCCGAGCGCAGCCAGCGAACCGCCGGCAATCCAAACAACACTGATGACTTTTTGTACGTCGATGCCAGAAGACTCTGCAAGGTCTCGGTTGTCGGCAACCGCCCGCATTGCTTTGCCCATTCGGGTGAGCTGCAACAGGAGGCCAACCATGATCAAAATCACGATAGACAGCGCCATTGCCGTGAAGTCTTTCGGGGTGATGTCGACCGGCCCGATTGACCATGCGGTTTGAGCGGAGAAGTCTTTAAACGACCGAGGTGAGCCACCAAAGTTGTAGACAAACACGTAGCGCATCAGGATCGACATGCCGATGGTGATGACCATCTGCGCGATGAGGCTGGTGCCACTACGACGCAGGTTACGGAAGATCGTGCGGTCGAGAAGATATCCCATTAGGCCACCGCAGATCATGCCGAAAATGGCAGCGAATATGAGGTTGACACCCCCGCCAAACGGCGGCGGCAACGGCGCCAGGAACCCGATGAATCCGGCGAAACCGTAGGCATTGAAGAGGAAGGTTGAAAGCATTCCCCACGTGACCAGTTCGGCGTGGGCGAAGTTGACCAGCCCGGTGGTACCGAAGATGAGCGAGAGGCCAATGGCTGCCATTGCCAGATAGAGGCCTTGCTTGAGGCCTTCGACAGAAAGCTGTGCGATCCGGCGTCCGGAAACGCCCTCGCCTTGTGTGAGTTCGGCGGTAGAGCCAGCTTCGCCGAACAACAGGCCAAAGAGCGCTCGCTTTTCTTGGCCCGCTTCTACGAGCACATCGAGAACCGCGCGGTCGGCGTTTTTGAGGTTGACGCCATCGGGCAGCGTTGAGGTGTCGATTTCGAGAGGAAATGATCCTGCGCCAGGTACCGGAATCGACCATGCGCCATCGGCATCAGATACTGCTTCGCCGATACCTTCCGAGAAGATCCGCACGCCTTCGGCGGGAACTTTTTCGCCCTCTTCGTTCTCATATGTGAGCGTGCCGAACATCGACTGGCCGTCGTCTTGGGCGAGCGACTGTGGCGCTAACCCAAGAATGGCGAACCCAAGAATCGCCAGCGCAGCGATGAGTTTTGTTAAACGGTTCAACTTGTTGTCTCCGCCGCATCGTTGGGGATCGGACTCGTTCACCGTACTTCTTGCTGCTCGTCGACGAGAAGCGGGGGACCCTTGGGAATCTCGTTGGGAATGTCGTTGGGAATGTCGTTGGGAATATTGCATGACTGCTGGCCGTTTCTCACCCGTGCGTTCTGGAAAAGTTGTGCGTGTTGGGATACTTGTTGGCGCCGCGATGTTGCTCGCGGGCACCCAAGGATGTTCTGCGTCGTCGGAGCAGGGGGCTGAGCTTGTCGCGAGCGAGGTTGCTGTTGCGGACGAAAGCTCGATCGAAGCCGAGTACCCCGATGCGCAACGTCGAGCCCTCGACGTGATGGCCCGTGCGCCGCGCCCGGTCGAAAATTCCGCTGTGCCGCCGCGTCATCTCGATCGCGAACGGTTTCCCGACGCGTTGGTCGACCCCAACATGATTGTGTCGGGAGGGCCCGGACTCGATGGCATCCCGAGTATCGACGGGCCGTCGTTCGAACCTGTCAGCACCGACAGCACCGACAGCACCGACAGCCCTGAAGGCACCGACGACCCTCACGACTGGCTGGAAGACAACGAACCAGTCGCGGTGCTTTCTCTCGGTGCCGAAACGCACATCTACCCTCTGCAGATTCTGATCTGGCACGAGATTGTCAACGACGAGATCGATGGCCGACCAGTGGCACTCACCTATTGCCCGTTGTGTAATTCGGTGGTGGCTGTCGAGCGCGTTGTCGACGGCCGGACTCTTGATTTCGGCACATCGGGAGCGCTGTATAAATCTGCCCTCGTAATGTACGACCGCCAGACCGAGTCGCTGTGGACGCACTTCGACGGCCGAGCCGTCGTGGGCACCCTGACCGGCGCCGAACTGACGGTGTTGCCGGCGGCGACGATGTCGTGGGCTGACGCCAAGGCCGCGTATCCGGGGGCGCTGGTGTTGACCCGCGACACCGGCGTGAACGCCCCCTACGGCGAGTCGCCGTACGCCAACTACGAAAGCATCGAGCGAGCTCCCGCCGGATTCATTACGGGCGTCGTTGACCCCCGGTTGCCGCCCAAGAGTCGTGTGGTGGGGATTGGTTCCGGTCAAGACGCCCTTGCCGTGTCGCTGACCGGTCTTTCTGACGCTGGCGTGCTGGCCGCCCGGGTCGGCGGTGCCGAGGTTGTGCTGTTTTGGCGGGCAGGACAATCCTCGGCGCTCGATGGAGAACGCGTCGCCGACGGCCGCGATGTGGGTTCCACCGCAGCGTTCGTTCCGTTGATCGACGGCCAGCAACTCGACTTCGAGCTGCGTGGTGAAAACTTCGTCGATACCCTGACCGAGTCGGTGTGGTCGCTCAGTGGCCGCGCTACCGGTGGACCTTTGGTCGGAAGAGAGCTCGAACCGGTGGTCCACCTCGATACCTTCTGGTTTGCCTGGTCGGCCTATCACCCAGCTACCGAAGTCGTCGACTGATCGGCGGATTGATCGCTGTTTACCAGGTTGCCGAACCGGTGAAGTGTGACGCTGATGGCCTGCTCTCGCACGTAATGTTGCAATTCGATGCGCCCGACGATTGAAACCGGCTGGTCGGCGAGGTGAATCCCGGCAGCGGTGGCTGCTTTGGTTAGTTGAAGTCTGGCTTCCGGTGGTGTGGTGCCGATGATTCGCACCCGTTGGTATCCGGCGCTGGCAAGGTCGCCGAGCCGGTCGGCGAAGTGGGCGTCGCTCTCGTCCGCAACGTCGGAACGATGGACCTCGACGCCGCAGGTGCGGGCCGCCTTCTCGACCAGCGCGATCGCGCCTGGGTCGGCGTCGGCTTGCGCCCTGACGATGATCCGCTCGAGCGGCCGGTAGCGAAAGATGTTGGCTTCGCAAAAGAGTCCGGTCGGATCGTGTTCGATGCCGAAGTGGTGATCCCATGATGCAGCGAAGTCGTCAGTCGCTAGGTCGTTGTCTTTGGGTACCCATGTCCCAAGAGCCATGACATAGTTCGGGCCGCCAGCTTTCGCGCCCGGACCTACAGCACTGCGTTTCCAACCGCCAAAGGGTTGGCGTTGCACGATGGCGCCGGTGATCGGCCGGTTGACGTAACCGTTGCCAACCTCGATGCGCTGTTGCCACTGAGCTACTTCGTCGGTGTCGAGTGAGTGGATGCCTCCGGTGAGGCCGAACGGACTCGAATTGGCGATAGCGATTGCCTCATCGAGGTCGTTTGCTGCGATAAGGCCAAGGACCGGCCCAAAACATTCGGTCTGGTGAAACCACGAGTCGACCGCAACACCGCTGCGAATGCCCGGCGTGCAGATATCGCCATCGATCGTCGGCCGCACAATCCACGACTCGTGTGGTTCGAGTGTGTCAACCGCTCGCTGCAGACGGTCGTTGATGCCACCAACCAACGGGGCAATGTCGGTACCAAGAGAGGTCGATGGTCCGACGGTCAGGCTTTCGACAGCATCGACAAGTTGTCGCCTGAAGCGCTCGGAGCTGGCTACTTCGCCCACCAGGATGCCAATGCTGGCGGCCGAACATTTTTGGCCGGCATGGCCGAACGCCGACTTCACCAGATCTTGTGCCGCGAGATCCAGGTCGGCATGGGGCGTGATGATCAGGGCGTTCTTTCCTGAGGTTTCGGCAAACAGTCGGAGGTCGGGTTTCCAGGAGTGAAACATTTCGGCCGTGGTTGAAGCTCCAGTGAGAACGACGGCATCCAACGATTCGACGAGATGCCGGCCGGTCTCGTCATCGGGTGTTCGTACAAAGGCGAGAGCGTCTCGCGGCACTCCAGCGGCCCAAAGCGCTTCGGCCACAAGCTCCGCGCACCGAGGTGTTTCCGGAGCAGGCTTGAAGATCACCGTGTTTCCTGCGGCGAGTGACGCGAGCACCCCGCCGGCCGGGATGGCCACCGGAAAGTTCCAAGGCGGGATGACACCAAGGAGACCGAGCGGCCGAAAGGCCGTTTGCGATGTGTCAACCAGCACTCCCAGTTCGGCTGCCGAGTTCGCATACCAGCGGGCAAAGTCGATGGCTTCACACACCTCACCGTCGGCTTCTGCGAAGGTCTTGTTGCCCTCGTGAATCATCGTTTTGATGAGTTCGCCACGGCGGAGGTCGAGTTGATGTGCGGCTTCGCGAAGCACCGCTTGGCGCTCGACTGTCGACGTACGAGACCATGCCTCGCCACCTCGGCGTGTCGCTGCGATGTGTGCATCGACCTCGTCGATGTTTGTGGTGACCGGTGTTGAGCACGGCGAGGGACCCGCTGCCATGACGTCGGCGATCCATCGATGATTGACGGGCAGCGTGGGGTCGGTTTCTGGATCGTTGAGAAATCCGGCATCTAGTTCAGCGGGTGTCGGCCGGCGAGGCACTGCGGTGCGGTCTTGGGTCCGCTGCGGCGCCGAACCCACGGTGTGACGATCGGCGACGGCCTGTTTGAAACGGGCTGCCTGTTGGTCGAACACGCGCGAACCGGGCTCTAGCTCAAACAGCGACCGCATGAAGTTGTCGTCGGCGGCGTTTTCTTCAAGTCGTCGAAACAGATAGCTGATCGCGACATCGAAATCGGATGCGGCGACCGCGGGCGTATACAGCAGCATCTCCGACGTTGTTGCTTCGTTCACCGCCGAAGCCTGTGATGGAGCCATGCCCTGCAGCATCTCGAACTGCACGCGACCGGCGACGCCGCGATCATCGGCGAGAAGCTTCGCCCACGCGACGTCGAAGAGATTGTGGCTAGCGATTCCGATACGCGTCCCGACGAGGCGGTCGGTGGTCAACGCCCACTCAATACACCTTTTGTAGTTGGCGTCGGTCTCTTCCTTGGTGCGGTAAGGCGCCTGCTCCCACCCGTGGATTGCTGCGTCAACCCGTTCCATCGCCAGGTTCGCCCCCTTCACCAATCGAATCTTGATGCTGCCGCCGCCACTTGTGTGGCGTTCGTTGGCCCAAGCAACGACCTTCTGCAGCGCGCCAAACGAGTCGGGCAGGTATGTCTGCAGCACGATTCCGGCATCAAGGTGCACACGGGCGGGTTCGCTCAGGACATCCATGAACGCCCGAAGCGTTAGCTCAAGATCGTGATACTCCTCCATATCAAAGTTGACGAAGGTCGGCGGACTCACTGCGGCCGAGCGGTCGAGTAGCAGTGCCGATCGTTCTTTTACCCGACGCAGACTTTCGTCGAAGTCCCAGTGGTTGAGCTGTGACGCAATCGCCGAGATCTTCACCGACACATAGTCGACATCTGGTTGTTCGAGAAGTGCGAGCAGCCTGTCGAGTCGGGCCTGGGCCTCGCGTTCGCCGAGTACGGCTTCACCAAGCAAGTTGACGTTGAGGGCATAGCCGTGCGCCTGCTGGCGCTGCAGGTGTGTTGCCAGTTTGTTCGGCTCGGCCGGAGCCACAAGGTGCCCAACAATCGCGCGCATACGTTTGCGAGCGAGTGGCATCACCACGTTTGGCACAACCGGCGCCACGCGTTTTCCCGCGTGTAACAGAATCTTGTCGAACCGTGAGAGGAAATCGGGAAGCGTCTGATGGTCGATAAGCGATACCAGTTGGGTCGCTGCGGCTCGGTTGCTGTCTGGGCGGGCGACGCGATCGACAAATCGCATGACGAAAGCAACGCCGTCGTCATCGGTGATCACGTCGCGAAGTTGGTCCATGTTTTTCTGGTCGTTCGCGTCGGAAAGTTGGGTCGCCCGAGTAAGCCAATCAGCTACGAGGTCGATCGCAGGATCGACGAGCGAGTCGGGGGGTGTCATCTGCGCGAGGGGAGCCATAACCACATTTTCCTCACTCCAGGGCGCGATGTCTTGTACGATCCGACCGGCAATGACGAGCGATTCATCCAATTCAGCAAAACCGTCGCGGTCTGCCTCGGCCGATGCGCCGCCTGGGATGGCGCAGCAGGTCTTTGCTTGCCAAGACGAACTCCTCGCCTTGTTCGAAACGCTGATCAACGTGATGTTCTGCGTCAAGGATGTACACGGGCGGTATATCGAGGTGAATTCGGCTTTTGTCCGCCGAACCGGAAACGCTTCGAAGCGAGAGGTCATCGGCCGCTTTGCTGCCGATCTCTTTATCGCGGAGTTGGCCGAGCGCTACGACGAACAGGACCGCGAAGTTTTTGCGTCGGGAAAGCCGTTGCGCGACCAACTGGAACTGATCCGCCGACCCGACGGGGCTCTGGGCTGGTACCTCACAACAAAGATTCCCGTATCGGGCGAGGGCGATCCGGCGACGCTGATCGGCTTGGTGAGTGTCAGCCGCGATCTACAGACACCGAGCGAGGAAAACATTGCGCTCGAGAGCCTGCAGAGCGTTGTTCGTCATGTTCGCGAACGGTTGGCGCAGCCAATTCGAGTCGCCGATCTTGCGGAAGTGGCGGCGTGTTCTGAAGGTCAGCTTGAACGTCGGATGCGAAAGGTTTTCGGGCAGAGCGCCCAGCAGTATGTGCTGCGAGTGCGGGTGGAATCTGCAGCCCGAATGCTCGTTGAAACCAAAGATTCGCTGGCTGATATCGCTGGCGCCTGTGGCTTCTATGACCAGTCCGACTTCACAAAGCGATTCGCAAGGTTGACCAACGAAACACCGGCCCAGTTCAGGTCCAACCATCAGCGAATGGTGGACTAGGGCTGTGAAGATCAAACCCAACCGGTTTCTGCAGCAGCCCTCATGACCTCTCTTGACCTGCCCCTGGCGCCAGCTCCAGCTGCGAGTCCCGAGTCGGCGTTAGCCGCACTCCGCAAAGAGCTGCTTGATCTCGATCGAGTCGTCGTTGCCTTTAGTGGGGGCGTTGACTCAAGCCTTCTTGCGTGGGTCGCCGCCGACACATTGGGCGATGGTGCGCTCGCTTTGACCGCAGTTTCTCCGTCGCTTGCCGAACGCGAACAACACGATTGCCGGGAGCTCGCGGCCGAGTGGGGGATGCAGTGGGGGGAAGTCGAGACCGATGAAATGCTGAACGCCGCGTACCGGGTCAACGACGCTAACCGCTGCTTTCATTGTAAGGATGCTCTGATGGACCAGATCGGTCCGGTAGCTGACGAGCGCAACGCGGTAGCCGTGCTCGGCGTCAATCTTGATGATCTCGGCGACCACCGGCCGGGTCAGCTCGCCGCGGCCCAGCGCGGTGCGAGGTTTCCCCTTGTCGATGCGGGTTTCGACAAGGCGCTCATTCGCGAAGTGTCGCGCACCCTTGGCCTGCGCACCGCCGACAAACCTGCTGCAGCCTGTCTTGCCTCGCGACTGCCGTATGGAACGCCGGTTTCGTTAGGCGTGCTGCGTTCGGTCGATCGTGCCGAGGCGAATCTTGTCGCCCTCGGCTTCGATGCTTTGCGAGTACGTCACTATGACGACATCGCTCGCATCGAGGTGCCGACCGATCGGCTCGCCGATGTGGTTGCGCAACACGAGACGGTCGTCGAAGCGGTGAAGGCGGCCGGCTACAGGTACGTGACCCTCGACCTCGAAGGCCTTCGTTCCGGCAATCTCAATCAGGCGTTGCAGGTTGACTGACTCCGCAGAGCCGGCCCGTGCTGACGAAGCCGACGAAGCCCGCCTTGTTGACATCTCTCAACGATTGTCCTTGCTGTTGCAGCAACACATCGGACCATGGGTGGAACGTTCGGTTCTTGCTCGCGCAGAGCAATCCCATGCGGTCACCGACGAATTGCGGGCTGCTGCGCAGCGCGCATCTGCACAGGCATCGATGGAGGTTGGTGCGACCATTCGCGATTTGCTCGCAACCGACATCGACGAGCAACGATCGACGCCGCTGTCGGTGCTGCGAGCGGCGATTGGCTTCCCAACCGCAGTGTTACTAGAGCACGAAGTGCCGGCCCCCGATCGACCTGCCTTCGAAGCCGATGCCTTCCCGGAGGACGTCTTTGGTCTCACTCCGGCCAACTTCGCCGATATCCACCCGGATCTGCATGCTCCAGGGCTTGAATGGGGAGCGGCCAAGGCATTTGTGCATCTTCGCCGCCGAGAGGCAGAAGGTCGTGTCTGATCAGCCGACGATTGCGACCTACGTGCCCGATCTCATGGACCAATCGAAAGTGCGGTCTGCGTTTCCCGCCGCCGAGAAGATTCGGTCGGCGGCCGCGTTGGGATCTTGCACTGCCGATCTGGTGCTGGTCGATCTTGGGCGCCCTGGTGTCCTTGAGGTATTGCCCGACATTGCCGGTCGCGTCGTGGGTTTCGCATCCCACGTTGACGATGAGGTGATCGCGCTCGCGTGGGCAGCCGGGGCCGACGTTGTGCTCGTTCGATCGGTGTTCTTCCGGCGACTAAGCGAGGGCGTCGAAGCCTTTCTGGGCTGACCTCCCTGCTCGGAGGCGGCGCCTTCTGCGTGCCTCGCAGGTTCAGTTAACAAACTGGAAACAGTTCTGTGACACCACCGTGATCCGGTTGGCCAACTATGTACCTGTCTTGGAATGCGGTCTGTCGACAGACGACCGCCGCCCCTTTCGGGGTTTGAAGAGGTGACTGCGTCGATGGGGACCGGTGCATCTCGTGTTCTGCTTCGGCAGAGAGGGAAGGAATAACAAATGGACAGTGGAGATATGGCATGGATGCTCATATCCACGGCGCTTGTCGTGTTTATGGTGCCGGGGCTAGCGCTTTTCTACGGTGGGATGACGCGCTCGAAGAACGTGCTCAACATGTTGATGATGAACATGGTGTGCATCGGCTTGGTTCCACTGTTGTGGGTGCTGTTCACCTATTCATTGGGAAACAACGGCAACGAGGACCAGGGCTGGTTTGAGTTCGGCGGCAAACTGATCGGCAACTTTGACGTTGCGGGTCTCGATGGCATTGCGGGCGAAGACCTGATTGGCGTCGCATTCTTCATGACCTTCGCCTCGATCACTCCGGCACTCATCTCGGGCGCAGTGGCCGATCGCATGAAATTCTCGGCGTGGGTCGTCTTTGCTGCGATCTGGTCGATCATCGTCTACACGCCGGTGACGTATTGGGTATACACCGGGTTCCACCACACGGGAGGGTTCGGCATCTCCGCCGACCTCCCGGCGCTCGACTTTGCCGGCGGTACGGCAATTCACATCAACGCTGGTGTGGCCGCCTTGGCACTGGTGCTCGTGCTCGGGAAGCGGAAGGGATGGCCTTCAGAACCTATGGCCCCGCACAACTTGACCATGGTGTTGCTTGGCACCGGTATTCTCTGGTTCGGGTGGTTTGGCTTCAACGCTGGCTCTGCGGGAGCAGCGAACGGGCAGGCGGCGCAGGCGCTGATGAATACCTTTGTTGCGCCTGCGGCAGGCATGCTCTCTTGGCTGCTTGTCGAGAAGCTCCGTGACGGCCACGCGACCACGCTTGGTGCAGCATCGGGCGTTGTTGCCGGATTGGTCGCCATCACACCCGCTGCCGGCTATGTCAGCACGCTCTCGTCGATTGTGTTCGGGCTCGTCGCTGGTGTTGGCTGCTACTTCGCTATTCAGTTGAAGGGCAAGTTTGGTTATGACGACAGCCTCGATGTGGTTGGCGTGCATGGCGTGGGCGGCATCCTTGGCGGCCTCCTGCTCGGACTATTCGCCAGCGCTGATGTGGGCGGCACAGACGGCCTGTTGTACGGCGAAGGAAAGTTCTTTCTCACCCAAATCGTGGCCATGCTTACCGTCATCATCTATTCGTTCTTTGTGACGCTTGCGCTGGCGAAAGTATTGGACCTAACCATGGGTCTTCGGGCTGATGAAGAGGACGAACACGAAGGACTCGACCTCACGCAACACGCTGAAAGAGCGTATAGCAACGCCTAACGGGCGCCCCGCTGCGAACGCCTGATCGGCGCTTGGAGAACGCCAACAAGCCGCTCACAGTAACGATGACGAGGCTCGATGCTCGACATGGCATTCAGTTAGGTGAAAGATAACGAATGTTTGCACGACGTTCAATGGATTTCAACCATTTGAACAGAACCACCACTCAGATCTGCGGTATGGTCTGATTTATCTGGATCGCCATCGAGCGGGAACCAGCAATGATTTGGCGGGTCTTCTCTGGGGGGAGGAGGCCCGCTAATCTGGTTTTTAGAGCCAGAATTTTCCGCCCGTTTACCGGCCTAAGCGGTCCGCTATGCGGTGGTTTCACGAAGCCATTCGACAAGGTCGGCCAGTATCTCAAGATGCGGCTCCTCGTTGAAGATTTCATGTTGCAGGCCCGGGTAGGTGATCCGCACGGCTCCGGGGACTTGTGCCAAAGGCTCGCTGAAGGTCGCCGGCACCAGTCGGTCTTCGGCGCCATGCATGATGCGAAGCGGCAGCTGAATCTTCCCAATGTCGGCGTTTGCCGCGGCCATTGCTTTGAAAATTTCATTGCCAAGTTTGGTCGTGGAAGCACCCACACGTAGCGGGTCGTCGGTAAAGACGCGACCAACCTCAGGATTGTTCGAAAGGATCGCTCCATCGACTTCGCCGGGCACCCGAAGGCGGGGGAGTATCTTCGACAAGATAGGCGCACCTTTTCGCTGCCAAGTAGGAACTTCGGCGCCGAGCGCAGGGCCGCTCAACGCTGCCACATCAGGCTGGGGGTGCGAACTTTGCAGATACCTCGTCGACATGAGGCCACCCAACGAGTGTCCGATCAGTGCCACCGGAACGTTCAGGTCTCGCCGCAGGCGTAGCGGCTCGACTAAGTCATCGACAAAGTTGCTAAACGATTCGACGTGGCCACGTGGGCCCCCTGACAAGCCAAACCCGCGGTTGTCGGCTGCAAGGACATCGATACCGGCGTCGGCGAGGAACCGGCCAACGTGTTCGTAGCGGCCGCTGTGTTCGCCGATGCCATGGACGAGTAGGGCCGCGCACCACGGCGACTTTGCAGCCCACCGTCTGCGGTAGTGGGGTAGCCCGTCGGCGGTGGTGCCCGACTCTTCGGTGCTGGTACGGGTGACAGAAGGAAATGATGAGGTCATGTGTCGGAGCCTTCCCATGGTGGGATACGAGGGGCATCAAAGAGTATGTCGAATGGTTCGCCGCGGATTGCCTTGAACGCAGGCTTCACCCAGTTGTCGAGACCAGCCAGGGGTTCGGGCAATGCGTCTTCGCTGAACCAGCCGACATCGGTGGTTTCGAGAGGGTGACCTTTGAGTGTGCCGCCAACGGCGCGGCACAAAAAGACGATCGAGTAGAGGGGAATGCGGGTGAAGCCAAGACGGAGTCCGTCAAGGATTGCGAGCACGCCGGTAACTTCGACGTCGATGCCTGTTTCCTCTTTGCATTCCTTTACGGCGATCTCCGACGGTGAGTAACCAACGTCGGCCCAGCCCGTTGGGTAGAGCCACACCCCTGAATCTGCCCGCTGGATGAGCAATATTTCGCCGTTGTCGTTGCCGACAATCGCCCCAACAGTCGACTTGGGGGTGACGTAGCCGGCGACGCCGTCGCCCACGAGTTTCATCCACTCATCGACGAGCGTTTCGGCTGAAAATGGCGATTGAGCCCGAGCTCGAATCTCGCCAGCGATTTCAAGGATCTCCTCGAAGCGCTCTCGTTCGTACAGGTTCTCGGTGAACCCGAGCCCGGTGCGGGCGGTTGCCGAAAGCGTTTCGCTCCAGCGGATGAGGTCGGCCTCGGTAATCGGCACTGAATCGGTCACCATCTGAGCCTAGTGGTTTCGGCTTCGGGCGCTATCTCATGAGCGAGAACAGGACCGCGCGTTCGACATCGGCGAGGACTTCGGCATCGTCGAGTTTCGCCCCGTCGGCGGTGAGTACATAGAAGTTGTCCACCACATCGTGCATGAGGGTTTGCACCTTTGCTCCCACAACGTCGAGATCGAACTCGTGGAAGGACCGCACGATCTTGTAGAGCACACCGATGCCGTCGGGGCAGCTGACCTCGATGATTGTGGCGATGTCGGAGGTGGTGTTGTCGAACACCACCGACGGCACCGTGGGTCGGGCGGCCTTTGCACGCGGTTGGCGATAGGTCTCGGCTCGCTCGGCCAGCCGGGCCTCGATGGCTAGGCCGCCGCGCAACGCCTTCTCAAGGTCGCCGATGAGCCGGTCCCAGGGCGGTGCGCCTTCGTACGCGTAAGCGACGCGGAAGTACTCGATGCCCATGCCGTTTTCGGAGTGAACGTTTGCCTCAAGAATGTCGACGCCGTTGAGCGCCAGCGCTCCGGCAACTCTGGCAAACATGCCTGGTCGGTCGGGCGCAATGACGGTGAGGGTGTTTTCGCTGGCCTCGATGTGAAGCTGTCGGCTCGCCATCAGAGCGCGCTGCGCGTCGGTGGGGAACTCGTTGTCGACGACTTCTTCGACGTCGCCGCCGAGGAGTAGGTGGGTAGTTCGGTCGACAAGAGTATTGACGAGTTCGGCTTTCCACGTGCCCCACGCTGCAGGGCCGGTAGCGATCGAGTCGGCTTCGGTGAGTGCACCCAGCAGCTCGAGAAGTTCGACCGAACCAACCTCACCGGCGACAAAGGTGAGCGTGCCGTTGTCGTCGAGGTCGCGTCTTGTCGCAACGTCGGGTAGGAGAAGGTGGTGGCGAACCATATCGACCAGTGCGGCGGTTTCGTCGGCGTCGAAGCCCATCCGAGGCGCCATCACGTTGACGAGGTCGATTCCGACCTCGGTGTGGTCGCCTGGATACCCCTTACCGATGTCGTGGAGAAGCGCCCCGAGGACGAGTAGATCGGGCCGGTCGACCTGATCGGCGAGCGCAGCGGCTTCGGCTGCCGCCTCGATGAGGTGCCGGTCGACGGTAAATCGGTGGTAGGCGTTTCGTTGCGGTCGGCTGCGGCAAGGCTCCCACTCGGGAATGAGTTGCACGATGAGGCCGACCTGATCGAGGGCTTCCCAGACCGGAATAGCTGCCCGACCGGTGAGAAGGAGGTCGGACAGGAGCCCGCGAGCTTCGTCGGGCCAAGGTTCGGGAAGTGGCGGTGCGTCCTCTGCAAGCGACGTGAGGGTATCGCGTTCGATGAACGCCTGATGTAACGCAGCTTGCGTGGCGACACGAAGGGCCAAGAGCGGCTCTTTGCTGACGTCGGTGCGCCGGTCGAGTCGAACGCGCCGGTCTTCGAGAATGACTCCTGGCGCAACCTCGCGAGCTTTTGCGCTGCGGAGGCGGCGGCTTCGCAATGAGCCGTGGACTCGGTTCCAAACGCCGTTGCTGGTCCAAAGAACAGAGCGGCCGGCTGAGGCGACCTCGGCCATCAGCGCGTCGGCATCAGAAAACCCGAGGCGTTCGGCTACCTCATCCTGCAGTTCTAGGAGCAGCTTGTTCGATGGGCGGCCCGTGACCTGATGGAGAGCAACACGAACGTCGGTGAGCGTTTGGTAGGCGTCGGTGAGTGGCAGTCGATCGATCTCGGGAATCCAGGGCTCGGTGGTCTCGGCCCACGCCATTGCGTGCACGTCGCGGAGTCCGCCACGCGAGTCTTTGATGTCGGGTTCGAGAAGGAAGGCGAGTTCGCCGTGGTCCTGATCGCGTTGACGGACCTGTTCGTACAGATCGGTGAGGTACCGCTTGTGTCCTTTCATCCACTGTGCGAGTCCTGCAGCCTCGAGGTCATCGACCATTTGTGCGCTGCCGGCTAGGCGGCGCAGGTTCAAAATCGCGGTCGCCGTGAAGAGGTCGTCACTAGCAAGTGCAACGGTCTCGTCGATCGTTCGTGCGCTGTGGCCGAGTTTGAGACCAGCATCCCAAAGTGGATACCAGATCCGTTGTGCAAGCTCGGCGACGACCGAGCTGTCGAGCTTTTTGTGATGGAGAAGCAGAACATCGATGTCGCTGCCAGGAGCGAGTTCGCCGCGGCCGTAACCGCCGAGTGCCACGAGAGCGAGTTTGCCCGAGGCATCCGGGAAGTCGGCTACCGCTGTGTCGAATAGATGGGCCAGCCACGTGTCGGTGGCCGCCGAAAGCCGATGGCTGTAGTCGAGGCCTCCGAGGGTGCGGTCTTGTGCTGCCGAACTTCGATCGATTGCCTGAGCATCATCCACTTGGGCGATCCTAACGGGCAGACTTTGTTGCTAGGTCATCTGCGTGTTAATTCAACGTGAGATTTTTTGTATGGATTATCACTCTAGGTGGCATTATGGTGTTTAGTGGGACGTGTCCTCGTTCCACGATCTTCCCCTATTACCTACCTACTTGAGGTTATTCAATGAAGTCACTGTCCACGCTTCGGCGGCGTTTTACGGCGACGGCAGCAGCTACCGCACTGGCCACGACTGGTCTTGTAGGCATTGCATCGCCCGTTTCTGCCCAGGGAACCAACTGTGGCACTGCGCCAGCGGGTTACAACGTTATTGTGTCCAACGATGCAGTCATCAACGGCACGTCCGGAAATGACTACATCTGCGCCGGAAACGGTGCGAACGAAATCAACGCCAAAGCTGGCGACGACATCGTGTTTGGCCGCGGCGGCGACGACGTCATCGACGGTGGCCTCGGCGACGATGATCTCAAGGGTGGGGCCGGCGACGACCTCATTCGTGGCGGCAACAAGACTGGCGCCGACACCATCGATGGTGGCGACGGCAACGACAGCATTCGTGGTCTCGGTGGCAACGACGTCCTGAGCGGCGGCAACGGTATCGACCGTATTCAAGGCGGCGGCGGTGCCGACGTTATCAACGGTGGACCTGGCGACGACATCCTGAAGGGCAAGCCGGGCGCCGACATCATCAACGGTGAAGACGGCAACGACAACATCCAGGCCGGCGGCGGCAACGACACCGTCAACGGCGGTGCTGGCGACGACGTCCTCGTTGGTGGCAAAGGCAACGACCTCATCGACGGCGCAGCCGGCGCCGACATCCTCAAAGGTAACGACGGCGACGACCAACTGTTCGGCGGCTCCGAAAACGACAAAATCGTCGGTGGCGCAGGCAACGACACCATGGGCGGCGACGGCGGCGCAGACAACCTTGACGGACAAGGCGGAACCGACACCGCAGACGGTGGCGCAGCGACCGACACCTGTATTGCTGAAACCCGCACCAACTGCGAACTGCCAGCCAACGATGCTGACGGCGATGGTGTGGACGACAGCACCGACAACTGTCCGAACACCTCGAACGCAAACCAGAACAACCTCGACGGCGACGCCGAAGGCGATGCGTGCGACCTCGATGACGACGGCGACACGATCCCCGACGCCACCGACAACTGCCCCGTCGACCCCAACACCAACCAGGCTGACGCCGATGGCGACATGATCGGCGACGCCTGCGACACCGTCACCAACGATGCTGACAACGACGGCGTGCCCGATGGTTCCGACAACAACCCTGGTACGTACTTCGAGGTCAACCGCTGGGCCGACGTCACTTCCATCGGTGGCTGGACACCAAACTCGACCATCTCGGTTGTTGTAACCGGCAGCGCAGCTCAGACCGTTACCTGTAACACCAACGCCAACGGCGATTTGGGCATGCTCGACGATTCGGGCAACGTCTTCATCACGGCTTGCGAACTCTCACCAGTTCCTCTTGAGGTCGGCGACGTGGTCACCGTGACCGACGATGGCGACGGTGCCGTGAAGACGGTCACGATTGGTCTCACCATCACCAAGGTCGAGCGCTGGAGCGAAATCGTCTTCGGCACCGCTACACCAGGTGCATCGGTCGAAGTTATTGCGACCAGCCCAGCGAGCGGTGACAGCTCACCGATCACCGTCGAAGCTGACGGTATGGGAATCTGGAGTGCCGACTTCAGCACGCTTCCTTACAACATCAGCGCTCTCAACGGCCAGGTTGCAGCCAAAGCGACGGTTGTTGACCTTGAGTCCGACATCGAAGCGGCTGCGTTTGTTATCACCCACGAGGGATTCACCGTCGACGCAGGCACTGGCGCAGTTGCGCCGGTCGATCGCTTCGACTGGGCTCCCGGCGAGACCCTCACCGTCGAGGTTCTTGTGGGCGGAGCGACCCCTGCAGCTGAGACGCTGATGCCAACCACCAACGGCACCAACGGCAACTGGTCGGCAACAATCACGACGGCGCTTGCTAGCGGCGACGTTGTTCGGGTGACCGATCCGGGTACCGGCGACGTCTTGACGGTAACCATCCCGTAGCGAACAACTTCACTTAGCTGTTCCCCTAGGTCAGTCGGCCGCATCGGTGTATCCGGTGCGGCCGCTTTCCGTTTTCGGGAGGAGTGCTACTGCTGATTGCGGAGGAACTGTTCGAGGTCAGCAACCATCGCCGCAGGATCGGCCGCCGAGAGATCAGCGGTCTCTGCGCCGTCATCGTCGTGGTCCTCTTCGAGCTGTTGCACGTATTTGGCCGTGTCGGCGTCCTCGGCAACCATCTCGCCGACCTGTCGCTCGTAGGTGACCGTTGCAAGATCGAGATCGGTCGTGCTGACCTCAGTGTCGAGAATTTCCGTAAGCCGGGTAACCAACGCCCGAGCGGCTTTGGGTGACGATGCGCCTGGCAGATACGACGGAACGGCAGCCCAGAGACTGAGTACCTCGAGACCTTGCAACGCACACTCGGTGTTGAGGACCCCGACAATTCCGGTGGGTCCCTCATAGGTCGAAGCTTTGAGGTTGAACCTTTCGGCTACCTCGGGGTTGTCGCTAGAGCCAAAGATTGGCGAGGGGCGGGTGTGGGGAACTTCGGCTAGTAGCGCTCCCAGGGTGACAACCCGTTCGACATCGCACCGTTTCGCGATATCGATGATCTGGTTGCTGAAGGTACGCCAGCGCAGCTGCGGTTCTGATCCGACAACGATGATCGCATCGCGTTCATCATCGATGGGGCCGGTCCAGAAGGTGATCTCCGGCCAACGGATTCGGCGTCGGCGATTCTCGCTGAGCTCAACCTGTGGTCGCGTGGTGGTGAAATCGTAGAACTCTTCGGGCTCGATGTGGCCGAGTTCGGCACCCTTCCACTGGTCCTTCAGGAAACTAGCGGCCAAAGAAGCAGAATCTCCGGCGTCGTTCCAGCCCTCGAAGGCCGCAACAAGCACGGTTGCTTTCGTCGGCAACTCGGATGTCAGTTCGATGAACTCGGCGGGTTTGAAAGACACGGAGGCTGAGGGTATCGGCGTATCACACGTATACCCACCGCGTGTGTGATCGGTATTCATTTTCGCGGCAACGGCAAAATTCATTGTCCGTCTCCGGTGGCTACACTTCGCATCGTTGCCGTGAATACTCCTGAGGAACGACCACAACCATGATTTCGATTTCTGAAGTGACCGAAGTTGACGACGACATCGTCGACGCGTTTGCGCGGCTTATTCCGCAGCTTTCGAAGTCAAACCCGCCGCCGTCAGCCGACCAGTTGCGTTCGATGGCTAGCAGTCGTTCGTCGGTGCTGCTCATCGCCCGCGATGGCGACAAGATCGTCGGCAGTCTCACGCTCGCGCTCTTCCGGATTCCCACCGCGATGCGGGCGTGGATCGAAGATGTCGTGGTGGATGAATCTGCTCGAGGAAAAGGCGTTGGTCAGGCGCTGAACGATGCGGCCCTCGAACGGGCCCGAGAAGCTGGCGCCAAAACAGTCGATCTCACGTCGCGGCCATCGCGTGAAGCTGCCAACCGGCTGTATCAACGCATCGGTTTTGTTCAACGCGACACCAACGTGTACCGATACGAACTGTAACGATGAGCAAACTTCACCACCCAAACGAATCCCTGGCCGACGGCGATGACCCGTTGCACCTCACCGCCGAGCGCGCCGGGTGGACATACAGCGGCCTGCGAGTCCTAAAGCTTGCACCCGGGGAGTCACGCACTATCCCGACCAGCGCGTACGAGATGGTCATC
The DNA here is from genome assembly GCA_938015295.1 of uncultured Acidimicrobiales bacterium. Lineage (GTDB taxonomy): Bacteria > Actinomycetota > Acidimicrobiia > Acidimicrobiales > SHLQ01 > CALLQB01. Next base: position 91,606 of record CALLQB010000008.1, on the reverse strand, counting down.
CTTCCGCTCAGTGGGGGAGGCCTCACCGTCGAGTGCGAAGGCGAGATCTTCTCACTACATGGTCGCGAATCGGTATTTAGCCGCGTGACCGACTTTGCGTACGCACCCTGTCGTTCTGAGATTCGCATCGCTAGCGGCGCACACGTTGAGGTCGCGCTGTGCATGGCGAAGGCCGAAAAAAAGCTCGAACCGTTCTATGGGCCCGCAGAAGACGTCGTCGTCGACACCCGAGGAGCAGGACCAGCAACCCGCCAGATCACCAGCTTCTTCACCCCCGACACCCAAACGGGCGCCGACCGGTTGATCTGTTGCGAAGTGTTGACCCCCGACGGAAACTGGTCGTCGTACCCGCCGCACAAACACGATGACTCGCCCGAGTGCGAAGCCAACAATGAAGAGATCTACTACTTCCGCATCGGGAAGGCGGGAACGACCGAGTACGCGGACGACGGCTTTGGGCTTCACCGCACCTATACCGGCGACGGCGAGATCGACGCCAACGTCACCGTTGCCGACGGCGACGTCTTTTTGGTGCCCCGCGGCTACCACGGGCCGTGCGTGGCAGCTCCCGGGTATTCGATGTACTACCTCAACGTGTTGGCCGGTCCGGGCGAAGAGCGCAGCATGGCGTTTTGCGACGATCCGGCACATCATTGGGTTCGCGATTCGTGGGACGCAATGCCGCAAGATCCTCGCAGCCCGATGACCACCGCCGAGGGGGCAAATCTGTAGTTCGTTCTCTGGAACGCAGCTCTGCCAGCTACCGCAGTGCAAGCTACCGCAGTGCCGAAAGGGCGTCAGCCGCGAGAAGTGCGGCACCTAGTGCGCCAGCGTCGCTGCCTAGTTCGGCAAGCACGACCGGAACCTGCGGGCGAAATTCGCCGCCGATGATGGTTCGGTTAACCTGCGCGTCGACCCGTTGACGCAGCGGCTCGCCGAGGTTGACGAGCCCGCCGCCGAGCACGATGCGTTCGGGGTCGAGGATGTAGACGAGGTTGACCATGCCGACGGCTACGTCGACGGCAAAATCGTCGAGGATGGCGAGCGCCTCAGCGGTGCCCGGCTCGGTCCCTGCCGTCAGAGCCTGACTCACATGTTCGCCCCGGATCGCCGCAATAGATCCGGCGAGGCCGACGATCGTTGAGGCCTCACCGCGGGAGGCGAATTCGCGGGCTAGTGCGCCTAGTCCTGACCCCGACGCGCGCATTTCCCAGGGGCCCCGCACGTTGGTGATGTGCTTTTCGCCGTCGCTGTTGACCACCATATGCCCAGACTCGCCAGCGAATCCGTTTGCGCCCCGAAGCAGCTGGCCGTTGAGCACAAAGCCTGTACCGATGCCGGTGCCCAACGCGACGTAGGCCATGTCGGCAACGTCTCGACCGGCACCCATATGTAGTTCGGCCCACGTAGCGGTGGTCGCATCGTTGTCGACCACAACCGGGCGATCGAGGTTCGCCGCGAGCTTGTCTTGCAGCGGAAAGTCGACGATCTCAGGAATGTTGGGTGAGTACTTCACCCAGCCGTCGCCGATTGCGCCAGCGATGCCAACACCGACAGCATCGATCGATGCGCCAGTGTCGATTTCGAGTTGTTCGACCAGGTCGTGCAGCTGACTCACGGTTTCTTCGCCACCGTGGGGGCGCGGCACTTTGCGGCGCGCTACGACCTCTTTGCCACTGACGACAAGAGCCAGTGTTTTTGTTCCGCCGATATCGAACCCGGCGACCTGTTCGCTCACGGCCCCGAGAGTAGCGTTCCCCACCGGGTCACCGCCGACGTGGGCTTGAAATGGCCTCGGCACCAAAGCGTGATGGATGTCACCACCGTTGCGAGGCGCCACTTGCCGATGTCTACCGGTATGAGACGAAGTTCACGCGCTCGCGCGGTGGGGAAATACGGCGTTCATGTTCTACTCATCAGTGCGTTACCTGACCTCCCTACTGTGACCATCAGACAGCCAGTCACGTTGCCTCCCAAACCCCCACACTCCCCTTGGTGCTAGCTATGACCCCTCCTTCCCATCCTTCCCAGAAAACCTCCCCGAAAACCTGGCAAGAGTTTCCCTCCGGCGACGCCGTCGGTCGTCACTACTGGGCGGCGCGGCGCGCTGCCTGGCCATTGCGTCGCCTGTGGCTCGACACGAACATCGAAAACATCGAGAACGTCCCTTCCGAAGGAGGCGTCATCCTGGCGGCAAATCATCTGTCGTTCCTCGACTCGCTCCTCCTCATGCACAGCGTCCCGCGCCAGGCGAGCTTTCTTGGCAAAGCCGAATACCTCGACGACCGAGTGACGCGAATGCTCTTTCCGGCCGCCGGTATGATCCCCGTCGACCGCACGGGCCGAGGCGTTGGCCGGAGCCTCGGACAGGCCGCTTGCAAACTTGATGCAGGCGAAATCGTCGGCATCTTTCCCGAAGGCACCCGCTCTCGCGACGGCCTGTTGCACCGCGGTCATGCCGGCGTTGCTCACCTTGCACTCAAGACCGGAGCGCCGATTGTGCCGGTGGGCATCATCGGTACCGACGCCGCCCAAGCACCGGGCGATCGAATGCCAAGCCGTGGAGCAAAAGTCACGCTTCGCTTCGGTTCACCGATCGATCGTGGCCGCTGGGCGGGGCGCCGGCCAACCAGCAGCGTCAAACGTGAAATCGCCGACCTCGTCATGCGCGAGATTGGTGCACTGTCTGGCCAGGAGTACGTAGACGAGTACGCCCACACCCCAAGCCTTGCCGACGTCGGTTAGCCCTCTGGTTCTTCGCCGAGCCGGTTGATGTCGATAATGAGGTTGCCGTCCTCGACCCGCGTCGGGATGAGTTCGAGCCCCTCACCTGTCGGCGGGTAGGTAGTTGTTGGGTCACACACGTCGAAGAACACCCGGTCGTCGCGATTCCACTCGACAAGGCAGTCGGGTTTTTCAGGCACGCGTGCAAAGAACGAGATCCACCCGTCCTCGGAGGTCCCACCGAGGTGGTTGACCCAAACAGCGCGATTACTCCCCACGAGATCCGAAAAGGGCACAGGCCCGTTGTCGTTGATCTCGGTAGCGAGCCGTGAGGCATCGATGTTGCGGAAGTCGCTGTCGCCAATCTTGAGTTCGACGTTGCTTCCACCGTTAGACGCCAGCAATACGGCACCAATAATGATCGCGGCGACGACGATCGCAGCGAGTCCGGCGAGCAGTGCGCCGCGAGAGCGAACAGAGGGTCCTTGGGCAACAGGCATGGCAGAGTTCGAATGTGTTCCGATGAGCAGTAGCGGAGCGGCAAGCAGCAGGTACACCAGCACGCCGAGAAGAGAAGTTGGCGTAGATGTAAACGCTTTTGCCTCTGGCTGCCTAGTATCGCCGACGTAACCCTTGCGGGTGCAGTCGGTCGGTCCGAGATCGTGCCGACGAAAACAACAACCAAGGTATGGGCGCTACAACTCCTGTCAGGCGCCCGAGGAGAGAGACGTGGATCTGTTCGAATATCAGGGCAAACAATTCTTTGCCCAGTACGGAATGCCGGTTTCGCCAGGAGAGGCGGTGCAGACGGTCGACGATGCGGTCGCTGCTGCTGAACGTCTTGGCACGCCAGTCATGGTGAAGGCACAGGTGCACACCGGTGGACGTGGCAAGGCCGGCGGCGTCAAGTTCGCTGCATCGATCGATGACGTGCGCGAACACGCCACCAACATTTTGGGGCTCGACATCAACGGACACATCGTTGAGAACCTCTGGATCGAGGTGGCCAGCGATATTGCCGAGGAGTACTACGCCAGCTTCACCCTCGACCGCGCCGCGAAGAAACACCTCGGCATGCTCAGCGCCGAAGGTGGCGTCGAAATCGAAACCGTCGCGGCCGAAACCCCCGACCTGATCTCGAAGATCTGGGTCGACCCCGTCGATGGTCTGACCGAAGAGGTGTGCCGCGAGTGGGTGGCAGGCGCCAACCTCAATCCCGATGCGGTCGAGGGCACCGTCGACATTTTGATGAAGCTCTACACCGCCTACTCCGACGGCGACGCCGACCTGTGTGAGATCAACCCCCTGATTCTCACTCCCGAGGGCAAGGTGCACGTGCTCGACGCCAAGGTCACCCTCGACGGCAACGCCGACTTCCGTCACGACCTCGACGAGTACGACGCCACACAAAAGCGCGACGAGCGCGAAGCGGCCGCCCATGCCAAAGGTCTCCAGTATGTGGGCCTCGACGGCACCGTCGGCGTTATCGCCAACGGCGCTGGTTTGGCAATGAGCACGCTCGATGTCATTAACCAGGTAGGTGGCTCGCCAGCCAACTTCCTCGATATCGGTGGCGGCGCGAATGCCGACGTGATGTCGGGAGCGCTCGAGGTCATCAACGACGACCCAAACGTCAAGTCGATCTTCATCAACATCTTCGGTGGTATCACCCGAGGCGAAGAGGTCGCCAACGGCATTCTCGAAGCGATGAAGCGCGTCACTATCGACTCGCCAATTGTGATTCGGCTCGATGGCACCAACGCCGAAGAAGGCCGGGCAATTCTCGCCCCCGAACTCAACGACATGCTCCGTATGGAAACCACCATGCTCGACGCCGCACGTGTTGCGTCGGACTTGGCCAAGTAGTCGTCCCGAACAGATCGAAAGAAACGAGAACAGAACATGTCGATTTTTCTCGACGAGAACAGCAAAGTTGTGTACCAGGGACTTACCGGCTCGCAAGGCCGCTACTACGGGCTCCTGAACCGCGAATACGGCACCAATGTCGTTGCGGGAACCAACCCAAAGAAGGCCGGAACCGACGTCGAAGGTATTCCCGTCTATGCAACGGTCGGCGATGCGGTTGAGGCGACTGGCGCAAACGTCAGCTGCATCTTCATCCCCGCCGCCGGTGTGAAGAGTGCAGTGATGGAAGCAGCCGAAGGTGGCGTCGAACTTATCGTCGCGATCACCGAAGGCGTACCCGCTCACGACGAGGCGTGGTTCTTCAACAAACTGCAACGCGACTACCCCAACGTGCGACTCCTTGGTCCCAACTGCCCCGGACTCATCAGTCCCGGGAAAGCAAACGTCGGTATCACCGCTGGACACATCGCCAAGGCGGGCGGACCAGTGGGCATCGTCAGCCGCTCGGGAACCCTCACCTACCAAGCGCTGTACGAACTGCAGCAAAAAGACATCGGTGTGACGACATGTGTCGGAATCGGTGGCGACCCCGTCCCCGGCACGAGTTTCATCGACTGCCTTGCGGCCTTTGAGGCCGACCCCGACACCAAGGCGATCATGATGATCGGCGAAATCGGCGGGTCAGCCGAAGAAGAAGCCGCAGCGTTCATCAAAGATCATGTCACGAAGCCGGTTTCGAGTTATGTAGCTGGTGTGACGGCGCCTCCGGGAAAGAAGATGGGCCACGCTGGCGCCATTGTCTCGGGCGGCAAAGGAACCGCCGATGCGAAGATGGAAGCCCTTCGTGACGCAGGCGTCAAGGTTGGCCTCAACCCAACCGAAGCTGGCGAACTGATGGCCGAAATCGTCGCTGGGCTGTAATCTCTCGCCTGTGTAACACCCCAATTTTCGGACCTTTTTGACCCGTGCGTCATCCCTTCCGGGGTGGCGCACGGTAGTCGTTTTGGGTGAGTACATTGAGCCGGGTGATCCGCCCCCCGGCCACCGCCCTTGCTGTGCTTGTCGCGCTGGTACTCGTCGTTTCTGCATGCGCTGGCGACCGCCCGTCGTTTTCGGTAGCCGAACCAGTCGTCGCCGAAACTGCCGCCGAAGTCGATGCCGAACAAGTAGCCACTAGTGGCGAACGTTCTGGTGAGACCGCCACCACCGTTCCCGCAACGCCAAGTAGTTTGCCGACGCCCACCACGCTTGCTGGCCGGCCAGTGCAGTCAACCATCGTCCCGTCGTTGTTTCCTGATATTAGCGATCAGTTGCCGCAACTTCCCAGTGATGGTGTAGCTCGGGCACTGATCACCCCAACCGGCGTTGTCGCTGATGTGATCAGCACCGTCGACGGCGGATTCCTGATCCTCACACCGTGCGGCCGCGAAGCGGTGGTTTCCTCGGGTCAGGTGCTCAGCGGAGCGCACGTCGTGATCGATGCGGGTCACGGTGGCACCGAACCCGGCGCTGTCGGCCCGCAAGGTGTGCAGGAATCACACGTCAACCTGGCCATAGCCCAACGACTCGAGTCGCTGCTGGAAGCCGCCGGTATCACCGTTGTGCAGACGCGCACCGACGACTACCGCATCTCTATTCTCTCTCGCACCGCTATCGCAACCTCGCTTGCGCCGCAGGCCTTTATCTCGATTCATCACAACGCTGCCCCCGATGGTCCGAGTGGTCGGCCCGGCGCCGAGACCTACTACCAGGCTGAGGACCCAGAATCGAAGCGTTTGGCAGGGCTGATCTTCGAAGAGGCGCTCGCGAGCTTCGAAGAGATCGACATCGAATGGGCCGGCGATACCGATGCAGGAGTGAAGTACCGCAAGGGCGAAAGCGGCGCCGACTACTACGGCATTCTGCGTCGTTCCGCCGGAGTCCCAGCAACACTTACCGAGCTTCTGTACCTGACCAATCCGCCCGAAGAAGCGCTGTTGGTAACGCCTGCTTTCCAACAGGTAGAGGCCGAAGCCATCGGTCGGGCTGTCGTCCGGTTCCTCACCACCGAGGATCCTGGGTCGGGTTTCGTCGAGGCTTACCCTCGCTCTGCCCCAGCCGGCGGCGGGGGTGGAACCGGAAACTGCGAAGACCCGGCGTTCGAATAGCGCAGCCGAGCGCGGGCCTTGGTGCCAGGGCCAACTACGTTTGGAGGGTGCGCATTGCAGTCCTCGCTTCAGGAAGCGGCACCATCCTCGAGGCAATCATTGCGGCCGGCCTGCCGGTCGAGTTGGTGATTGCCGATCGTCAGTGTCGTGCCCTCGACGTCGCCGCCGCGGAAGGCATCACCGCGCTCTCGATCGAACGCACGAGTTTTGGCGACGACTTCGACCGGTCAGCTTTCACAGCCGAAGTCACCGCAGCGCTTCGGGAGGCAAACATCAAACTCGTCGTCATGGCCGGTTACGGCACGATTCTGGCCCAACCCATCTATGACGAGTTCGCTGGATGGGTTATCAACACACATCCGGCCCTGTTGCCGTCATTCAAAGGGTGGCATGCGGTTCGAGACGCTTTGGCCTTCGGGGTGAAGGTGACTGGCTGCACCGTGCATGTTGCGACGCTTGAAGTTGACGACGGCCCGATCCTGGCGCAACGTGCAGTAGCGGTCGAACCCGACGACACCGAAGAATCGCTGCACGAGCGCATCAAGATCGTCGAACGCGAGCTGTATATCGAAACTCTTCAGGGCATCGTGGCCCGCGGAGCGGTGCAGTAGTTCGCAAAGCAGCAGTCCAGAAATAGGGATCGAGAAACAGCGATCCAGGAGACAGGGAAACACATCATGACCAGCACAAAGCGTGCCCTTCTGTCGGTGTACGACAAGACCGGAATCGTCGAGCTCGCACAAGGCCTTCACGATCTTGGGTGGGAACTCATTTCGAGCGGCGGAACGGCAGGAAAGATTGCCGCGGCGGGCATTCCGGTCACCGACGTTGCCGATCACACCGGTTCGCCAATCATGCTCGGACATCGGGTCGTGACACTGCACCCGCGTATCCATGGCGGCATTCTTGCCGACCGTGACGACCCTGAACACCAGGCTGATCTGGTAGCGAACAACATCGACACCATCGATCTGGTCGTGGGCAACCTCTATCCGTTCACTGCGGAGCCGGGCATCGAGAACATCGACATTGGTGGTCCAACGATGGTTCGTGCCGCTGCGAAAAACCACGCCCACGTGGGTGTACTCGTTGACCCCAACGATTACCAGCCGTTGCTGGTCGAGCTCGCAGAACATGGCGAGATCCCAGCGGCGACGCGTCGGCGGCTTGCCCGAGCAGCGTTTGCGCATACCGCGGCATACGACGCGTCGATCGTCACGTGGTTCGACGAGACAGCGGGCGAGAGTTCTGTCGAGGACGCCACCGTTGAACTTCCCGACTCGATCCACCTTTCGCTCGATCGGGTCAACGTGTTGCGGTACGGCGAGAACCCGCATCAGGTGGGCGCTCGCTACCGGTACACCAACGGTGCCGGGTGGTGGGATTCGGCAACCCAACACGGTGGTAAAGAAATGTCGTATCTGAACGTCTTCGATACTGAGGCAGCACATCGGCTTGCCTTCGACTTTGCTGATCCAACGGTCGCAGTCATCAAACATGCCAACCCTTGCGGCTTGGCAAGCCACAGCGATATTGCAACCGCGTACCGATTGGCACACGAAGGCGATCCGGTGTCGGCGTTCGGTGGCATCGTTGCCGTCAACCGAACAGTGCCGTTAGCGCTGGCGGAGGCCCTGGCCGAAGTATTCACCGAAGTAGTCGTGGCTCCGAGTTACGAACCCGCCGCGTTGGCGAAACTGCTTGAAAAGAAGAACCTCCGGGTGCTCGAAGCCTCGGCTCCGAGCGCCCAACTGCTCGATATGCGCACCGTTGACGGCGGACTACTCGTGCAGACCGCCGACCGAGTGACGATCGACCGCGACACCTGGACGGTTGCTACCGATCGGTCGCCAACCAACGCCGAGTGGCTCGATCTGGAGTTTGCCTGGCGTGTGGCGGCCAAGGTCAGTTCCAACACCATTGTGTTGGTGAAGGATCGACAGGCAGTTGGCATCGGCGCAGGGCAACAAAACCGGCGAGACGCCGGGCGGATTGCCGCCGAGAAGGCCGATGGGCGAGCGGTCGGTGGCGCCTGCGCAAGCGACGCGTTCTTCCCGTTCAAAGACGGCCTTGAAGCAGCGATCGAGGCCGGGGCCAGCGCAGTCATTCAACCCGGCGGTTCGATTCGCGACGAAGAAGTCATCGAAGCCGCCAACGCTGCCAACCTTGCCATGGTCTTCACCGGCCAACGCCACTTCAAACACTAAGAAAGAAAAAGGGGTCAGGCACCATAAGTGCCTGACCCCTCTGTCGTTACTTGCGGATCAGAATGTTCTTGCAGCCGAGCGACGTTGGGGGTCGCTGATCGGGGCCGAGGTTGATGGCTTCGGCACAAACGTCGTGCCGGCCGGGAGGCACCGCAACCCTGATCGAGAAACCGTGCCGGCGGCTAAAGCCGGCGAATTCTGCCGCTACATCGTCGCGAATCTTGGCGGCCTTACGCGTGCGCACCGCTTGGCCATCGACAGTTACACGGATACGTACCGGCGTCCTGGTTCGGTTTGGATCGATGGCCCACCCGCGCACGCGGACCTTTCCATCACGTTTGGTAAACCGGTCGACCGACCCCACTGGTGCTCCACCAGGGGTGATGCGCAAGATGCGGTCGTTCGAGCCGTTGGCCGTGGTGAGAAGCAGCGAGCCGTCGGGCGCCAGCATCGGGGTACGGAGCCGGCCGTAGCTGCTGTTCAATTCGGCCGACACGGTGAGTCCGGTGACGGTTCCCTCGCTATCGAAGGTGAAGAAGCGCAGGCTCTGTGCTTTCAACGCGGCGACGGCGAAAGAACCGTTGAGCACACCCCACTCACGGCCCTGTATGAAAACCCCACCGGACAAGGCAAGTGTCGACGATCCCGTCGACCATCTGGCGTCGATGGCGTCGGGGAATTTGGTCGTATCGGTCATCGGGACTTGCTCGTTGTAGCCGGGTCCCGGATCCCAGCCGTAGTTGCCACCTGCCTGCAGCCGGTTGATCTCGTCATCGACGTTTGGTCCGTGTTCGACGGTCCACATCTGTGTGCTTCCCGGCCGAAGGTCGAGGCCTTGCACGTTGCGATGACCATAGGTGTAGACGCGTCGAGTGTTGGCGTTTGTCGACGAGGCGAACGGGTTGTCGGCCGAGCCGTCGCCAGTTAGCGGATCGACGCGGAGCACCTTGCCGCCGAGCGATGTTAGATCCTGTGGCGCAGAAGACAGTGCGGCGTCGCCGGTGGCGATCCAGAGCTGCCCGGCAGGGCCGAAGCGGAGTCGGCAGCCGCCGTGACGCCCCGAGACGAGAGGGATGTTACTGACGAGCGGATCGGCGAACCGTGTGGCTACGCGGAAATCGTCGGCCATGGTCCAACCAATGACCTGTATCGATGGCCCTTGTGTGGCCTGACAGGTGTAGAACCGGCGCGACGAGGCGAAATCGGGGGCCAGTGCTAGGCCGAGCAGGCCGGACTCGCCGGCGACAAACAGATCGCCGAGGTCTGCATCGACTTGCTCTTGTTGGCCACTCGGAAGACGTACGGAAAGTTTGCCGCCGCGCTCGGTGAAAATCAGGGTGCCGTCGGCCGCCATGGCAACGTCCCACGGGATGCTCAGTCCCTCCACCAGCACCTCGATGGTGAGTTCGGGAACCAGTGCCGGTTGTGGTTGCGCCCCGGCCGGTTGTTGGACGCCAAGGTCAGCAAGCAACGATCCCAGCAACAGCGCCAAAACCGCTGCGATAGTCGTGCACCGTTTGCTTCTGGACATGGCTTCCGCCTCGTTTGGTTGTTACCAGGGCCGTTCGCCGACTCCGCCGAACCGGTTGTCCCAACCCCCGGGGGTTTCCGGAACATTGTATTTGTCGTCCCACACCCTGTCTCGTACACCCTTGGCGCCCCTGACGATCAGGCCGACAAACGCGCCGAATACGAAGCCGCCCACGTGGGCCATCCAGGCAACACCTGCGTCGGGGCCGATGAAGAACTGAGATCCGAGCCAAAATACCAACGGCACGATGGCCGGCAGGCGCACGAGCATGATCACCACTACCGTTCGTACCTTCGCGGTAGGGAACCACACCGCGTACGCGCCCATTACCCCAGCGATCGCACCCGACGCGCCTATTACCGGCACGGTCGAATCGATCTGCGCGCCGATGTGGGCGATCGTCGCGACGACTCCTGCCACGAGATAAAACAGCAGATACTTCACCTTGCCCAGGTGATCCTCGACATTGTTGCCGAACACCCACAAGAACAACATGTTGCCGCCAAGATGCATGATGCTGCCGTGGAGGAACATCGAGGTGACCAGAGCGAGAAACACGTTCTTGCTGGGAAAGTACTCGGGGTCGGCGTCGACGACGTCGTCGTCACAACCCGTCTGATCGACTCCTGAAACAGCGGCGTCGGTTTCGGCGACGGTGAGTGGGCGTCCTTTCACGACTTCGCACGGAACCGCTGCGAACTCGTAACTGAAGTCGATGTCTTCCTGCACGTTGTTTTGTGGCTGCACCAAGAAGAACACGGCGGTGCAAATCACGATGAGTGCAATCGTGACGATGGCGGGTCGTTTGGTCGGGTTCTCGTCCCAAAGTGGAAACACGCCTGCGACCTTAGTGCTCGACTTCGCTCGTCACCGGCAAAGTTGCCGAGGGCCGAGGGCAACAAAGCTGCGAAAAGGCCGGTAGTGTGCCCGAAATGGCAGCACAGTTACTCGCCGGTGGTCCGGTGGCAGAAGCAATTCTCAACGATGTTAAACGGCGTGTCGAAGCGCTGGTCGACCGGGGCATAACCCCAGGTCTTGGTACCATCCTCGTCGGCGACGACGAGGCAAGCGCAGGCTACGTGCGGAAGAAGCACGAGACCTGCGCCGAGGTCGGTATCGATTCGATCAACGTCGAAATCCCCCAGAGTGGCGGCCAGTCCGCGCTCATGGCGGCAGTCGAAGGGTTCAACAACAACCCTGCGGTCGATGCGTTCATCATTCAGCATCCCGTTCCCGACAATTTCGATTTCAACGCTGCGCTCAACGCGATGGACGCCGCCAAAGACGCCGACGGACTGCATCCCACCAACCTGGGCAAGCTCGTTCTCCAAGAGCGAGGCCCGGTGCCGTGCACCCCAGCTGGCATCCAGGCCATGTTGGTGCATTACGGCATCGAGGTCGCCGGCAAGAGCGTTGTCATCCTCGGACGTGGCCCCACCCTTGGCCGCCCGCTTTCGCTACTGCTCACCACGAAGCAGCCCGGCGCGAACGCCGCGGTCACCACGGTGCACACCGGTGTGGGCGACATCGCGTCCTACACCCGCCAAGCCGACATCGTCGTCGCTGCAGTTGGTAGCCCCAGCTGCGTCACCGCCGACATGATCAAGCCCGGCGCGGTAGTTGTCAGCGGAGGCATCAGCTGGGAAGGCCGTCGCCTGCTCCCCGACGTAGACGAGTCAGTCGAAGAGGTCGCTGGCTGGATTACGCCACGCCTCGGCGGCGTAGGACCCACCACGGTGGCACTCCTTTTGCAAAACACCGTCGCTGCGGCCGAAGCTCACGCCGCAAACTAACAACAAAACAACAAAGGGGTCAGGCACCTAAAGTGCCTGACCCCTTTGGGTTTTGGGTTACAGCGTTTCGAGTGCTGCGTTCAGCGTGGCGCTTGGGCGCATTGCCAGATCGGCGAGGTCGGCGCTTGGGTAGTAGTAGCCGCCGACATCCATGGGTTGTCCCTGCACGTCGGTGAGCTCTTGCACCACTGCATCCTCGCTTTCGACGAGGGTGGCCGCCAGGGCAGCGAACCGTTCGGCCATCGCCGGATCGGCAGTTTGGGTGGCCAGCGCCTGCGCCCAATACATGGCCAGGTAGAAGTGGCTCCCGCGGTTGTCGAGTTCGTTGACCTTGCGAGACGGGGACTTGCGGTTCTCAAGCACGGCTTCGGTCGCGTCGCTTAGCGCTGCGCCAAGGATCTTTGCCGAGGCGTTATCGGTGACCTCGGCGTAGTGTTCGAGCGACTCAGCAAGTGCAAGGAACTCGCCCAAGCTGTCCCAGCGAAGGTGGTTCTCGGACTCAAATTGCTGAACGTGCTTCGGCGCAGATCCGCCGGCGCCGGTTTCAAACAGGCCGCCGCCCTTCATAAGCGGCACAATCGAAAGCATCTTTGCGCTTGTGCCCAGCTCAAGAATCGGGAACAAGTCGGTCAGATAGTCGCGCAACACGTTGCCGGTGACCGAGATGGTGTCTTCGCCGTTGTGCGCCCGCTCGAGGGTGAACGCTGTGGCTTCGGCGACTGACATGATGCGAATGTCGAGACCGTCAGTGTCGAGGTCTGCGAGGTAGGCGTTGACTTTGACGATGAGCTCAGCATCGTGTGCCCGGTTGGCGTCGAGCCAGAACACTGCCGGAACACTGGTGGCGCGGGCCCGACGAACTGCGAGCTTCACCCAGTCCTGGACCGGGAGATCCTTGACCTGACACATGCGCCAGATATCGCCGGTTTCGACGTCGTGTTCGAGAATGGTGGTGCCGGCATCGTTGATGACCTCGACCTTGCCGTCGGCGGCGATTTCGAAGGTCTTGTCGTGTGAGCCGTATTCTTCGGCCTTTTGGGCCATCAGGCCAACGTTGGGCACGGTGCCCATCGTGGTGGGATCGAACGCCCCGTGCTCTTTGCAGAACGCAATCGTGGCGCTGTAGAGGTCGGCGTAACTGCTGTCAGGAATCGTGGCCTTGGTGTCTTGCTGCTCGCCAGCGATGTTCCACATCTGACCTGACGTGCGAATCATGGCGGGCATCGACGCATCGATGATGACGTCGCTGGGCACGTGAAGGTTGGTGATGCCCTTGTCGGAGTTGACCATCGCAAGATCGGGGCCATTCTCGTAGGCCTCGGTGATGTCGGCTTCGATCTCGGAACGTTGCTCATCGGGCATGCCGGCAAGAATTTCGAGGAGGTTACCGAAGCCGTTGTTCACATCGACGCCAGCGGCGGCGAGGGCTTCTTCGTGTTTTGCGAACACGTTCGGGAAGTAGGCCCGGACGCCGTGGCCAAAGATGATGGGGTCAGACACCTTCATCATCGTTGCCTTCATGTGGAGCGAGAAGAGTACGCCCTGCTCCTTCGCGTCGGCGACCTGTTCGGTGAGGAACGCAACCAGCGCCTTTTTGCTCATGAAGGTGCTGTCGACAACCTCGCCAGCCAAGACCGGAACTTCGTTGCGAAGGACCGTAACCGTGCCATCAGATGCGGTGTGCTGAATGCGCAACGTGTCGTCGGCCTGAATGGTCAGCGACTTTTCGTTTGCCTGGAAGTCGCCCGCTCCCATCGTGGAGACGTGGGTTTTTGAGTCGCTCGACCAATCGCCCATCGAGTGGGGATTCTTCTTGGCATAGTTCTTCACCGCGACCGGGGCTCGTCGATCGGAGTTGCCCTCACGCAGCACCGGGTTCACTGCACTGCCTTTGACCTTGTCGTAACGAAGCCGTGCTTCGATTTGCTCGGGAGTTTGCGGATCGTCGGGGTAATCGGGAAGGTCGTACCCCTTCGCCTGCAGCTCATCGATGGTGGCCTTTAGCTGTGGAACCGAAGCGCTGATGTTGGGGAGCTTGATGATGTTTGCACCAGGGTGCTGGGTCAGCGCACCCAACTCGGCGAGATCATCCGAAACGGCCTGGTCGGCGGTGAGGTGGTCGCTAAAGAGGGCGAGCACCCGGGCCGCGAGCGAGATGTCACGCGTTTCAACATGAACCCCGCAGGCGCCTGCGAACGCCTGCACAATCGGGAGAAGCGACCGAGTGGCCAGAGCTGGGGCCTCATCGGTGAGTGTGTAAATGATCGTCGATTCCGTTGCCATTGCCGTCTCATTCATCTTGTTCATGTCGTGCGGAACAGCCACTCGGGAGCAGGTTCCGCGGGTTCGGTACCAATGTTACGAGATCGCCCCATCAGAGACGTTGTGGGTGGCGAGAAATACGCCCCATCAGCGACAATAACGCCACAAGTCACCCGAAAACGCTTCTTTGGTTACGCGGCGCTTGTTCTAGGTTGTCTCGGTGACCGCTGTAGCCGACTCCGGGGTTGATGCAACCGCCCATTCGCACCGGGTTCTCGCTCGCGGCCTGGGGCTGATCTGGCGCACGATTCGTATGCACCCGGTGCCGAATATTGTCTCGATTCTTGGTGCGTCGATGTGGTCACTGCTGACCGTCGGGCTCACGGTGTTCCTCGGTCAGCTCACCGACGACGTGATCGTGCCCGGCCTCGACGGCGACGGCGTCTCCAACGGCGATTTGGTTGAGGTCGCGTTGGTGCTGCTCGCGATCGGCCTACTCCGAGGAGCATCGGTGACGGTGCGGCGATACTTCATGGCGATGGCAGAACACCGAGTGCAACGGTCGTGGCGGCTCGACATCCTGGGTCAATATCTCGATCAACCGCTGAGTTTTCATCGCGGGAGGCCAACCGGTGAGCTGCTCGCTCATGCCGACGCCGACATCACTGCGGCCACCTCGGTTCTCAAGCCTCTAGCTTTTGTCGCCAGCGTTGCGGTGCTCGTGATCGCTGCGCTTGTGAGTCTTCTGGCGCTTCACCCCTTTTTCTTCTTTACTGCGATGATCTTGTTTCCGACGCTTGGGTTGCTCAACCGGATCTACACCGCCCGAGTGGTCGAGCCGTCGGCTCGGGTCCAAGCCGAAATCGGCGAGGTCAGCAACGTCGCGTTTGAGAGCTTCGATGGCGTGATGGTGGTCAAGACGCTCGGCCGCGAAGAGGCTGAGGTCGAACGGTTCAGCGAGGCGTCCGATCGCCTGCGCAAGCAACGCATCGTCGTCGGGCGATTGCGGGCAGTGTTCGAGCCAACCATCGACGCGCTACCGAACCTTGGCGTCATCGTGTTACTGGTGCTCGGTGCGCGACTTCTTTCGACCGACTCGATCACGGTCGGCGACATCGTTACTGCGATTTCGCTGTTCACGATGCTCGCGCTGCCCATACGAATTGTCGGGTTCTTCCTCGAAGAAATGCCCCGCTCGGTGGTTGCCTTCGAACGAATCGAGGATGTCCTCCATCTTGAAAAACCTGCTGATACAGCGGGTAGTCGAACCTTTGCGCCCAACGACACACCGGGTGCGGTCGAGTTCGACAGCGTCGTTTTTTCCCATGCAGATCAAGTAGTGCTTGACCGACTCGGCTTTGTGATTGGCGCCGGCGAAGTGGTGGCGCTTGTTGGCGCAACCGGGTCGGGCAAGAGCACGATCGCCGATCTGATCGTTGGGTTGACCGAGCCTGATTCGGGCACCGTCAAGATCGGCGGGATCCCGCTGGCCGATCTGCACCCCGATGAAGTGACCAATAACGTCGGCCTGGTCTTTCAGGAAACGTTTCTCTTTGGCGCATCAGTGCGTGAGAACATCACTCTGGGTGCCGACGTTTCCGACGCCGACCTCGAGCGTGTCACCCGGCTCGTGCGCGCCCATCAATTCATCCTCGAAATGCCGCAGGGTTACGACACGGTCGTCGGCGAACGTGGCGTGACGCTGTCGGGTGGGCAACGTCAACGTGTCGCGCTCGCCCGGGCGCTGGTGCGCAGCCCAAGCCTGCTGTTCCTCGATGACGCAACATCGGCCATCGACCCCAGTGTCGAGCAGCAGATCCTCGACAATCTTCGTGCCGAACTCGATCTGACCTTGCTGGTAGTCGCTCATCGCTTGTCCACGATTCGCCTAGCCGACCGAGTGATCTTTCTCTCGGGTGGTGCGATCCTGGCGTCTGGGAAACATGACGAGCTGCTTGCTGTGCCCGAGTACGAAGCCTTGGCGCGCGCATACGAACTTGGGGCCGACTGATGGTTGCACCTATCGAAACGCTCGAAGAAGAAATCGCCGACGTTCGTGCCGTCGAGGTGTTGCGCCGGGGCTTGGCTCGCAGCCCCGAACTTCGCACGGGTTTTGTTGTTACGGCATCGATGGCGCTCGTCGGCGCGATCGGGCGTCTGATCATCCCTGTACTAATTCAGCAGATCCTCGACCGAGGCGTTCTGGGCGAACAGGGCTACCGGCCTGGATTTGTCTATGGAGCGTCGGCGATAGCGGCGATCATCGTCCTCGCAGTTGCTGTCGTCGGTCGGGCCACATCGATCCGTCTTGTCGAAACGGCTGAGGCGATGTTGATGTCGCTGCGGGTTCGCGCTTTCGATCACATTCAGCGCCTGAGTATTGCCGAGCACTCGGAGAACCAGCGCGGCATTCTTACCGCCCGGGTGACCAGCGATGTCGAAACGCTTTCACGTTTCGCGTCGTGGGGTGCGATCTCGTGGGTCATTAACTCGGCACTCATCGTCGGAACACTTGGGGTCATGCTCGTGTATTCGTGGCCATTGACGCTTGTCGTTGTAGTCGTGTACGGCCCGGTGATTCCGGTGATGCGTTGGATTCAGCGCCGGCAGCTCGTGGCCTATGACCGGGTTCGTACAGCGGTTGGTGAAACGCTTGGCGTGACCGGTGAGGCCGTGATGGGTGCCGCACTGATCCGGGCCTACGGCTACCGGTCAGCGATGCGCTCGAAGCTCGACGACGCGGTCCAGTCGCAGTACCGAAATCAACTCGCCGCGCATAAGTTCTTTGCCTTCATCACCTCGATCACCGACCTGTTCGGCATCGTGGCGATGGCTTCGGTCGTGGTGTTGGGTGTGAAATTTGGTGGGGGATGGGGCGTGAGTTCGGGCGAACTCGTGGCGTTCATGTTCCTCGTCAGCTTGATTATCACGCCGATTGCCGAGATCGGCGAGACGCTTGACCAGACACAAACCGCCTTGGCTGGATGGTGGAAGATCTTGGGGGTCTTCGATCGGCCGATCGACATCGTCGACCCTGATGATGGAACGTTGCTTCCGCAGGGAGCGCTTGCGGTCGACGTCGAAGATGTTCGCTTCAGCTACCGCACAGGCGATGAAGTACTGCACGGCATTTCTGTTTCGTTGGCTGCGGGTGCAAGCGTCGCGGTCGTTGGCGAAACCGGGTCGGGAAAAACGACGTTTGCCAAGCTGCTTTCGAGGTTGGCCGATCCATCATCTGGAGCGGTGAAGATTGCAGGCGTCGACCTCACCGAGGTCGATGGTGTGAGTCGCCGCAGCGCCATCCGTATGGTGCCCCAAGATGGGTTCCTCTTTGCTGCGAGCATCCGCGACAACGTGCGGTTCGGGCGACCGGCAGCTACCGACGCCGAGATCGCTGGCAGCTTCGACCGACTTGGCCTTGATGGCTGGCTGGCGTCGCTGCCCGAGGGACTCGATACCCATGTCGGCGAGCGTGGCGAGTCTCTATCGGTCGGCGAGCGACAGTTGGTCGCCCTCGCCCGGGCGCAGCTTGCTGACCCGGGGCTTCTTATCCTCGACGAGGCAACCAGCGCCGTCGATGCCGAGATCGAACAGTCGCTTACTGTGGCCCTCGAACGTCTCGCCGAAGGTCGCACCACCGTGAGTGTTGCACATCGCCTCTCGACTGCCGAGCGTGCCGATCTGGTACTGGTGTTTGACGATGGCGATTTGGTCGAGCAGGGCACACATGACGAACTAGTGGCCCGCGGTGGGGTCTATGCCGGTCTCCATCAATCATGGATCGGCGCGACCCGCGAATCTCTGGGGTGAGGAACTGGCTCACTTGATTGCCAGCGCCGTATCCTGAGAACGGTTCGTAGTCGTTCGCTATGAACATCGAACCACCTGTTGCCCCTTTCGCCGGCCCGTTCGGCGACTACCTACGGAGATCAAATCCCCATGAAGAGTCCTGCACGCGTCACAATTACCGGAGCCGCCGGACAAATCGGCTACAGCTTGCTGTTTCGCATCGCTAGTGGTCACCTTCTTGGTCCCGACCAGCCGGTGATTCTTCAGATGCTCGAGATCACCCCGGCGTTGGGTGCGCTTGAGGGTGTCGCTATGGAACTTGACGATTGTGCGTTCCCGCTGCTCGCGGGCATGGTGAAGACCGATGACGCCGAGGTCGCTTTCGGCGATGCTGACTACGCACTCCTTGTCGGCGCCATGCCGCGCAAGCAAGGCATGGAGCGCGCTGACCTCCTCGAGGCCAACGGCGGCATCTTTGGGCCCCAAGGCAAGGCCATCAACTCGGCGGCAAACAAAGACATCAAGGTTCTGGTCGTTGGTAACCCGGCCAACACAAACGCACTCATCACGTTGTCGAATGCCCCCGATATTGATCCGACCCAAATCCAGGCGATGACCCGCCTTGACCACAACCGTGCGATGAGCCAACTCGCCGCAAAGACCGGCACGACGGTCAACGACATCACGAAGATGACAATCTGGGGCAACCACTCGTCGACGCAGTATCCCGACCTTTTCCACGCTGAAGTCAACGGTCAGAACGCTGCAGCCATGATCAACGACCAGGCATGGATCGAAAACGACTTCATCCCGACCGTGGCAAAACGTGGCGCAGCAATCATCGATGCCCGTGGGGCGTCGTCGGCAGCTTCGGCCGCAAACGCTGCTATCGATCACATGCACGATTGGGTGCTCGGTACACCCGACAACGACTGGGTATCGATGTCGATCTTCAGCGATGGTTCCTACGGGGCGCCCGACGGCATCGTCACGTCCTTCCCAACCACTACCGCCGACGGAAACTTCTCCATTGTGCAGGGCCTTGAGATTGACGAATTCAGCCAGGGCCGTATGCAGGCGAGCTGGGACGAACTGACTGAAGAACGCGACACCGTCAGCGGCCTCGGACTCATCTAGGCAACGCCACTCTTCGCCATACTCCCGGGCTGCTTTGCTGGTTGCACCAGTTCAGCGGTCCGGGATGTCGTCGTTTTGGGCTGTCGATGTGGGCTATTGGGCCCAAAATATCCTTCAGGTTTTTCGGGTTTATGCCGTAGTGGTCTGTGGAACATACGCCATGTACTGCCACACCACGAAAGACACTTGGGACTCGGAATGAAAGAAAGCCTCACAAAACTCGCCACGCTGATTGCACTTGCTGGTCTGATGATGATCAGCGGTTTCGGCACCGCCACCGCAGAGTCGGTTGATGAAATCGTTGGCGGCGACGAGGTTGTTGACGAACCGGAGGTTGTTGACGAACCGGAGGTTGTCGAGGAGGACGAGCCCGAAACCGACGGCGAGGAAGCCGTCGCACCTCCGGGCAAGTGCGCCAAACTGGACCGGTTTGAATCACGACGCGATGCCCGGTTGTCGAAGCTTGAGATGAAGGCATTGCGCATAGAAGCAAAGATGGAGAAGTTCTCGGCCAAGTTTGCCGCAAAGCCGGAGAAGCTCGAACGCTTTGAGGCCAAGATTGCTCGTCGCCTAGCGAAGGTCGAAGCAAAGCAGGCCCGCGTTGAAGCCAAGTTTGCTGGTCTTGTCGAACTTTGCGCCCTTGCCGATGCCACGGCTGATCCGCTCATCGACGAGGTCTCCGAAACCGAGTAGCCCTCGGGGTCTACTTGAGAAACTTGCTGGTGGTGTTGTCGGCCAGCACTTTCCCGCCGGTTTGGCAGGTAGCACAGTAGTTAACGTCGTAGCGGTTGTACGACACCTCACGGATCACGTCATCGCACACCGGGCAGGGGTCGCCCTTCCGGTGATGCACGCTGCCCGGACGGTCTTTGGACGAGCTCATGTCTTCGCGAGTTCGTTCATAGGCCAGGCCCTCGTCGACAGCGTCGTTGATCGCCGCATGCAGAGCGACGACTTGGGCTCGGTCGAGCTTTGATGCGTTTGCGAATGGCGAAATCTTTGCGCGGTGGCAAATTTCGTTCGACAGTCTTCGTCCGATCCCGGCGATGTGGGTTTGTTGCCGGAGAAAGCCATGAATGCGCATCGAAGCAGCTGCGACGAGGTTGGTCAGCTCGTCGATCGACACCTGATCGGCATCGGGGCCGAGTCCCTCGAACCTTTCTGCGAGTAGAGGGTCGCCACTCACTGTCCAGACTCCCGCCTTTCGGTCCTTACCCGCCTCGGTGAGCAGCAGCGCCTGCCCATTGTCGAATACCCATCTCACTAGACCGTTGCGAACCTTGGCCGACTGTTTTTCGTCGGGTTTCAGCCGGCCTCCCTGCATGAGATGCACGATGTGGGCCGTGGACTCGAAGTGAAGAATGAGCAGCTTTGCGCGTGTGGTGACCGCGGTGAGCTTTTGGCCGACTGCGTCGTCAGGGGCGGGCTCGAAGGTCTTCAGCGCCGCGAAATGTAGTGGTCGAAATTTGGCAAGTGTCAGTCCGCCGAAGCCTGCGGCGAGCCGTTCGGCATGCGCTTTGACCTCGGGTAGTTCTGGCATTGCTCAGCTGTCCTCGAACGACGTTTCCTGGCGGAGTTCGCCAAGCAGGTCGTCGACGTCGGCCAGAAGGTCGTGATTGTCGACTAACACTTGGGTTGCTCCACCGATTCTGACCAAGCCGTCCATAAAGGCTGCCTGGGCGCTCTGTTCGCCTCGAGCGATGGCACAGGCGGTGTGCCAACTTTGTGTGAAGCTCACGGTGGGGTTGTCGACCCTGCCGGTGTGGAGGCGTACCGATTGGCCTGATAGTTCGATCGTGTAGGCGACCTCGCCGTCGGGTGTGTCGGTGACGATCTGTTGGACCACGATTTCGGTGGCGCGTGGCAGCGGCGATCCGGCAGCCTCGTAGGCCGTTGCAGCAGCGGTGAGCCATTCGTCGGTGAGATAACGCACGACCACAGCTTATGCTGCATCGGTGTCGTTCGATCCTTCCGCAGCCTCCGATCGACGACAGGCGGTGCCGGTTACCGCACCGCGGGGGTGGGTCGACGTCTTCGAACTCGATTACTTCGCGTCCGACGGTTCGTTTGGTGGCTTTGTGGTCATGGGTCTGTACCCGGCTGTCGGGCGTGGCTGGTTCTGGGCTTCGGTGGTCGGTGCTGACCGGCCGCTCGTGCTTGTGGTTGATGACGAGATGCCGCTGCCAGCGTGGCCGAATCTTGAGGTTCGTTCGACTGGCATCTGGACCGACTTGATCGCCCAAGTGCCGCTGGTGCATTTCACCGTTGGACTCGAGGCCTTTGGGGTAGGGCTTGATGATCCTGCCGAAGTTTTCACTGGGCTCCGGGGCGATCTCACGCCGCTGGGTTTTGATCTCGAATGGGAGACGAGGACCCCTGCGTGGGCGCTGCCCGGTGGTGGCTTTGAGCTCGGTTGCTCAGCCCACGGCGAGATTCTTGTTGGGCATGAAGAGTTTGATTTCGAAGGCCGAGGGACTAGACGCCGATGGACTGGACCCGACGAGCGCCGGTTCGAAAGCGGCATGTGGCTGAGTGGTTGGTGGGATGACGATGAACCACTCGTCGGTCGCTCATGCGGGCTCGAGAAACGTCTTTCTGCCGAGCACCTACAGCTCAGCGCAGGTGAGGAGCGATTCGACGTGGTGGTGATGTCGGTGGCACCGGTGCCAGTGGTCGGCGTCGACGGGCAAACGTCGCAGCGTTGGCGGATGTTGTGCCGAATCGATGCTCAGGGGCGAACCGGCACCGGCTGGCTCGATCTTCGCTGACGCCCTTATGCAGCGTGCTCGGGGAGCTTGGTTTCTTCGACCGTCTGTGGTCCAAGTTTCGACACAACGACCACGAAGACGAACGCCAGCACGGCGAGCACGACCGGCATCAGAAACTCATCGCCGGCTGGAAGATCGAGTGCAGTGCCACTGACGGCTTCGGTTTCTTCCTCGCTAATGATGCCGACGCCATTTGGCCATGGCCAGAGGACCCGCATAGACCCAGCCATCAGTCCGACGAGTACGGCCATCAGAAGGTCGTGGTGCTTATCGAGGATGCGATGAAGGAACGAGGAGAACAGGCCGAGACCAACCGCAGCGCCTGCGGCAAACACGGCAAGCTCGACGATTGCTCGATCATGTGCTGCGCCGAGCACTGCCGCGTACATTCCCATCATGAGCAAAAGAAACGACCCGCTAATACCGGGAAGAATCATTGCGCAGATCGCAATCGCGCCAGCGCCGAAGTACACGGGGAGGCTCGGTTCCGACAGCGGACCGTTCTGGAAGCCCAAGAGCAGAAAGACGATGACGCCGACGACTGCGACGATAGCGATGTGTTGAGAGTTGGGAGCTTTGAGCAGGCCCCACGCGATGACGATTGAGGCAAGTACAAGACCCATGAACAGGCCGGCCATCTCCTCGGGGTAGTCGGCGAGGGCTCCCTCGATGAGGCTGGACAAGGCTGCGAGGGCGGTGAGCACGCCGAGGCCCAGCGGGACGAGAAACAGCCAGTTGATCTCGCTGAAGTGTTCCTTGAAGCCGTTGAGGTCGCCCTTAAGTAGGCTGCCGAGCGCGTGTGCCCCGCTCTTTACCGATCTGAGGAGTTCGGTGTAGATACCGAAGATCAACGCAACGGTGCCACCGGAGACGCCGGGAACGATGTCGGCTGCGCCCATGGCGAACCCGCGAATGAATTGGGGGATGAGCTGGCGAATCATGATGTTGGAGAACCGTTCGTCACGTGCTGGAGGCTACCGTCGACTCATGCGGATACAGGGGGACGGTATCGAGTTACATGTTGCTTCCTATGGTCCCATCGGCGGCGACGCCGTTATTTTGATAGGCGACGCGGATGCTCCCATGATCCGGTGGAGCCAGAACTTGATCGAGGTATTCGTTTCGGCAGGTTTTCGGGTGGTCACGTTCGACCACCGCGACTGCGGTTTAAGCGCAGAGGTGCCGCAAAGTTACGATTTGGGCGCCATGGCGGCCGATGTCGTGCAGGTTATGCAGTCGTGCGGGTTGACACAGGCGGCGCTGCTTGGGTTCGGCATGGGGGGCACTATTGCGCTGCACGTCGCCCTCGAGTATCCGAGCGTGGTGTCGGCCATGGTTCTGGTTGGTGCGAGCCCTGGCCGGACCGATGAGGCGCTTCCGGACCCTGCTGCTGAGCTCGTCGACGCAATGGTTGCAAGGTCTTGGGCGCCGATTCCCGAGGCTCGTAGCGAGCGCATCATCTGGTTGGTCGAGCGTGCTGAGTTGTTCGCTGGCAGCCGATATGTGTTCGATGATGTTGTGGAGATGTCGTTGGCAATCGACGAGGTCGATACCTGTTGGCGACCGAGCAGTGGCCACGGTGAGGCTGTGGTAGCAACCGAGTCGATCCGCGGCCGGCTGGGGGACATCACGCAGCCAGTGATGGTTGTTCATGGCGATAGCGATCCGGTGTTCCCGCTGGGACACGGCGAGGCCTTGCATGCCGGTCTTCGGGCATCTGAGTTGGTGGTGGTCGAGGGCCTAGGGCACGAAATGCCATCGGGTTTGGTTGACGAGTACGGAGCGACCTGGGTTTCGTTTCTGGCCGGCCACTAGTCACCTTTGCACAGGTTGTGATGATTGGCCCTTGACCTGGTGCCCCCCTGTCTGCCTATAGTGACCGTAGTCACGGCAAGTGACTGAAGTCACAGATCGGGTCATGGGGGTCATACCGGCCACGATCTTGCACAATTTACGAGGGCATCTGAGGTTCAGCAGAGGCGACTCGTTCCGAGAGAGGCCCGGCCAATGGCCGGGCCTCTTCGGTGTGTTCGTGTTCGGTGTGTTCGTGCTGTTTGCCGCGACCCTGCTGAGGGCGCCGGTCGCGGGTATGCGTTACTTCTGGCCGCTGAGTTTGCGGTTCTTAATCTTGGACTTCACGTAGTCTTTGTTCATCAAAGCAATGAAGTCGAGGCTGATTTCTTTCGGGCACGCTTCATGGCATTCGCCGTGGTTGGTGCAGCTTCCGAAGTACTCCTCCATGGTCTCGACCATTGCTTCGGTTCGCTTCCATCGTTCGGCCTGACCCTGGGGAAGCAGGTTGAGATGCATGACCTTGGCCGAAGTGAAGAGCTGAGCGGCCGAGTTCGGGCACGCCGCAACACAAGCGCCGCAACCAATGCACGCGGCAGCATCCATCGCTGAGTCAGCTGCATCCTTCGGGACCGGTGTGAGGTTGGCATCAGAAGCACTGCCGGTAGGAGCCGAGATGTAGCCGCCGGCTTCCTGAATGGCGTCGAGTGCCGAGCGGTCGACAGCCAGGTCGCGAATAACCGGGAACGACGCCGCACGCCATGGCTCGATGGTGATGTGATCGCCATCGTTGTATTTGCGCATGTGTAGCTGACAGGTGGCGGTGGCCTTTTCGGGGCCGTGCGCCTGTCCATCGATCATGAGATCGCATGTGCCGCAAATACCTTCGCGGCAATCGCTCTCGAACACGATGGGCGCAGTGCCCTCTTCGATGAGACGCTCGTTGACCACGTCGAGCATTTCGAGGAACGACATGTCCTCGCTAATTCCCGGCGCTTCATAGGTCTGGAACATGCCGTTTTGACCGGGCTCTTGTCGCCAGACCTTCAGGGTGAGATGCATTGAGTTTTCCATGTCGTCGGTATATCCCTACTTGTAGCTGCGCTGGGTGAGTGCGACGTTTTCGAAAGTGAGTTGTTCGCGATGTTCCGTCTGTGGCGTGGCTTCGTCGTTCCAATCCCACGCGGTGACATGGGCAAAGTTCTCGTCGTCTCGTTTTGCTTCGCCCTCTTCGGTCTGATGTTCTTCGCGGAAGTGGCCACCGGCTGATTCCTCACGGACAAGAGCGTCGCGAGCCTTCAGTTTGGCGAGTTCAAAGAAGTCCGACACTCGGCCAGCCTTTTCGAGCGACTGGTTCAGGGTGTCGGCACTGCCGAGAACGCGCACGTTTTTGTGGAACTCTTCTTCGAGCGAGGTGATCTCGCTAATGGCCTTCTCGAGACCGTTTTTGTTGCGTTCCATGCCGATGTAGTCCCACACCAGCTTGCCGAGTTCACGGTGGTAGTGGTCGACCGACTTGGTGCCGTTGATCGACAACCAGCGGTTCGTGCGGTCGGTGACATCGGCGATGGCGTCTTTGAACACGGGGTCGTCGTTGCCGACCGGGTCGTGGCCAAGGCTGGTCGAGAGGTAGTCGCCGATTGTGTACGGCAAAACAAAGTAGCCATCGGCGAGGCCTTGCATAAGGGCCGAAGCGCCGAGTCGGTTTGCGCCGTGATCGGAGAAGTTCGCTTCGCCAATGGCGTAGCAGCCGGGCACCGTCGTCATCAGGTGGTAATCGACCCAGAGGCCGCCCATTGTGTAGTGGGTGGCCGGGTAGATGCGCATTGGTTGTTTGTACGGGTTCTCGCCGGTGATGCGCTCGTACATGTCGAAGAGGTTGCCGTATTTGGCGCGGACGGTATCTTCGCCATCTCGGGCGATGGCCTCGGCGAAGTCGAGGTACACACCGTTTTTGAGCGGGCCGACGCCCTTGCCCGCATCAACAACTGTCTTGGCGTTTCGTGAGGCCACGTCGCGAGGCACCAGGTTGCCAAAGGCTGGGTACTTGCGCTCGAGGTAGTAGTCGCGGTCCGACTCGGGGATGTCGCTCGCTGCTCGCGATTCGTCGAAGCTGTCTGGCACCCAGATACGTCCGTCGTTTCGAAGCGACTCCGACATCAGCGTGAGCTTTGACTGGAACGGGTCGCTCGATGGGATGCAGGTTGGGTGAATCTGTGTGTAGCAAGGGTTGGCGAACATGGCCCCCTTGCGATGTGCACGCCACGTTGCGGTGGTGTTGCACATCATGGCGTTGGTCGAGAGGTAGTAGACGTTGCCGTAACCGCCGGTCGCCAGCACCACCGCATGGGCGGAGTGCGACGAGATTTCTCCGGTGATGACGTCGCGGCAAACAATCCCGCATGCCTGGCCGTCTTTCACAACGAGTTCGAGCATCTCTTGACGGTTGTAGAGGTCGACGCCGCCAAGGTTGACCTGACGCATCAGCGCGGAGTAGGCACCTAGCAGAAGCTGCTGACCAGTTTGGCCACGGGCATAGAAGGTGCGACTGACCTGTGCGCCACCAAAGGAACGGTTGGCAAGCAGGCCGCCATACTCGCGGGCGAACGGCACACCCTGCGCTGCCGCCTGATCGATGATGTTGACCGATACCTCGGCGAGTCGGTGGACGTTGGCCTCACGCGAGCGGTAGTCGCCGCCTTTCACCGTGTCGTAGAACAACCGGTGCACGCTGTCGCCGTCGTTCTGGTAGTTCTTCGCCGCGTTGATGCCGCCCTGGGCAGCAATGCTGTGCGCACGCCGAGGAGAGTCGTGAAACGTGAACGCCTTGACCTTGTAGCCGAGTTCACCCATCGTCGCCGCCGCTGAGGCACCAGCGAGGCCGGTGCCAACAACGATGACCTCAAACTTGCGTTTGTTGCTGGGGTTCACCAGCTTCATGTTGAACTTGTGGTTGGTCCACTTGTCGGCAATCGGGCCGTCGGGGACCTTGCTGTCGAGGACGTCGCTGTAACCGGTCATGTCGATGTGTCTTTCGGTTTTCTCGGGATGTTCCGAGACGAGAGTGGCAACTGGGAAAGCCCCGGAAGGCGTTTGGTAGTAGCGCGGGTACCTACAACAGGGTGCCCGAAAAAGCAGAAATCGTTAGTGCTCTTCGACGAGTTGTTCTTCGAGGCATTCGAGAACGTTTTCGGCGTATGGGTCGCACTTGCGGTTGTCTTCGTCGGTGAGGCCCGCTGCATTGAGGATGGGGAAAGAAAGGTTGCCGACCAAAACCAACCCGGCGAGGCTTACGGCGATGCCACGGCGCAGCGAGTTGTATTTGGGGTTGTTGATGCCAAGGCTTTGAAACATGCTCCACGCGCCATGGAAGATGTGAATCGCCAGAGCAATATTGGCGACGATGTAGATCGCCAGCACCGGGATGCGGTTCATCGAGGCATCGAGGTTGTGGTAGGGGTCGCCGTGAACGAACTTGTCGCCGAGCCACCAACCCCACGTGAGGTCGGCGAGATGGAAGAGCAGGTAGAGCAAGATGATTGGTCCGGTCCAGCGCATGGTGCGGCTGGCGAAGTTGGCGGCGATGTAGTCGCGGCCGCCGGGGTACGAACCCGGAGAAGCTTTGAGGTTCATCTGGTTGAGCGTTACCGCCGCCCAGATGTGAATGCCGAACATGGCAATAAGGCCAAGGCGCATGATCCAGAGGATGACGCCTCGAGGGAAGAGCCCAGCGCCAAGCGTGCGCAAGGTCTCGGCGTATTCGGCTAGTCGAGCCGGTCCTTCATACACATGGAGATTGCCGATCATGTGGGCGACAACAAAGCCGAGCAAGCCAACGCCGGTCAGGGCCATCAGCCATTTCTTGCCCACGGCGGTTTGTCCGAGACTCAGAGGAAACGGCAGGGCCTTGACGGGCTTGCGAATCGGATCTGGCCGCCGGCTTCCGCCTGGCTTCGACATCGTCTTTGCCATGTGATCTTGACCTCTTGTAGCTCAGGGGAACTCGTTGCATTGCCCATCGGAGAAAGGCGAACTTACGCCCGCTTTACGCACCGTATCGGCGGTATTTGCTTCAATCTAACCAAACGGCTGTGACGCCCGTTAGTTCTCGGCACATTACAAGTTCATAACAAGTGTTCGCGGTGCTGCCAGTAGTAGTTCAGAAAGTGGCGGCATACCGGTTGGTCGCGGTGAGGCCGCTACTCGTCAGCTCGAGGTCGAGGGTCACCTCGCCCCGCCCAGGCGGTACGGTCCAAAGAACTTCGCCCACCCGGGTTACGGTGTCGGCCTTGATGTCGCCTTCCCAACGCCACTCGACAGAGCCGGTTGGATCGGTGAGCGTCGCTCGCACGACGGCGATACCAGCATCGCGGCGCAGGTCGCTGACCACATGAACGTCGAGCGCGACGAGTGTTCCGGGTTCGGGAGCGAACGGAAGTGGGTCGGCGGTGACGATGACGGGTCGGCAAGCATCGACCAATGTTTGGTAAGCCGGCTTTGGTCGGCGGTCGTGGCCGAGCAGCGAGGTGGTGATCGCCGGGTGACCGTCGGCCAGGTGGTGCACGCTGAACCCTCCGGTGGGTGAGTACTTCAGGCGGCGCAGGGTCTCGATCTGTACCTTGATGATCGACGACTGATATCGACGGGTGGCGTCTGCCCATTCTTCGAAGGTTTCGAACATTGAAGGGGGCACGCGGCGGCGAAGCACTTCGCTGTCGAGGTTGTGCTCGGTCGCAAGACGGCGCCAATCAAGCGCTGGCCATCGTTCGGGTTCGCAGAATGAGGAATCGATCGGCACTGCTTGCGCCCCGAACTCCGACACGAACCGCACAAGTCGCGGGAACTTGGCGGCGGTTTCGGCGAGATCGCTGGCTCTTCCCGGTCCATGCCAGCCGAACCACAGATGGCTATCGGTGCCATCGAGTAGGGGCAGGTGCGGCGGCACGCCGGAGTGGGCGACGACCGGCCGTGATGGGTCGTTCTTGGTCAGCGTTCGTTTGATGGTCCGATCGAGGACGGTTCGGTTCCAGCCTGGCCGGTTCGACTTCAGCAACGATGGCGACGGCATGTCGTTGTCGCGGCCGTCGGGTTCGTTGTGGCCACACCACGTAAAGATCGACGGGTGATGTCCGAGGAGGTCGACCATTTCGCGAGCCTGGCGAGCCGCCTGGTCGCGAACACCGCGGTCGTACCCCTGGTGCATTGGAAAGTCCTGCCACAACAAGATGCCGAGCTCATCGGCCGCTTCGTACAGCTCTGGTCGAGCGATATGGGTGTGCACCCGGAGAAAGTCGAGCCCAGCTTCGCGGGCTGCCCGGAGATCGCCGACGACTTCATCGGTTGGCGCGTCGGCGAGAAGGGCGCGTGTTGGACCAATGTTCGCGCCTTTGAGAAATAGCCGCTCGCCGTTGACGCGTGCGATCCAGTTGTCGAACGACACCGAACGAAGGCCTGTGCGAACCTTGCGGCTATCGCTCGACGATCCGTCGGCCAGAACAATCGTTACCTCTACGTCGTGCAGTGGCTGTTCGCCGAGCGCGTGAGGCCACCAAAGCTGGGGCTCGGCGACGGGAACGGTCCACTCGACGCGGTTTTCCCCTGCCGCGAGGGGTTGGCTGAGTTGATGTTCGACGCCCCCAACAGTGGTGACGAAGCTGACCTCTCGTGCCTCGGCGGTGTCAACGACGGCTCGAATCGCGACCGTCGCACGCGACGTTGACGCCTCGGTGCAAAGAACACGGAAGAAACGTATGGCGACCGGACCCGAGGTTTCGAGGGTCACGGGGCGCCAAATGCCGCCGGGGTTTGTAGCTGCGTTGAGGTGTGCGCTGTGGTCGAACGCGCCGAGGAGGTTGCGTTTTTGCTGAAGGTCGGACGGTTGGCGACAGCTGACCTCGATAGCCAGTTGGTGTTCTGCCTGAGCTCGAACGCGGTCGGTGATCTCGAAGACGTGCGGAAAGAAGTAACCCGAGGTTGCGCCGAGGTAGGTGCCGTCGAGAAACATATCTGCGTCATAGAAGATGCCGGCGAAGCGCAGCCAGGCGCGTGTTCCTTCTTCGAGCGGGTGGGTCGAGAAACCCGTGCGGTAGAAGACCGGATCGTGGTTGTCGGCAAAGGCGGGATTCGTTTGCCAATGACCCGGCACATCGATCTCAGACCATCCGGAGTCGTCGAAGGTCGGCTCGGCGTAGACGCGCCGGAGGTCGTCGTCGGCGGGGTGGGCCGACCATGGTCCCGAGAGCTGCACGGTTCGACGGTACCAACCAGATGCCACTCGTTGGTCACCGCGCACAAATGCAGACCCAAAGCCAGTGTGCTCGACGGGCGAAAACGGAGCGCACGGAGTAGGTTCGCAGATATGTCGACCAAACCGACCATTTCCACTCTCGGCGAGCTACGCAGCTCGGGCTGGGAGTCTCGTTCAGTCAAAGAAGAGCTTCGTCGCAATGCCATCGCTCGGGTACGGGCCGGAGAGCCTCTCGTGCCCACGGTCATGGGCTATGAAAACACCGTGATGCCGCAGCTTGAAAACGCGTTGCTTGCTGGTCACGACGTCATCTTTCTTGGCGAGCGTGGTCAGGCGAAAACCCGTATGATTCGGGCGCTCACCGATCTACTCGACGAATGGATGCCAATCGTCGAAGGGTCCGAAATTCTCGACGACCCCTACGCACCAAGCTCACGGTTCGCGCTCGATGCTGTTGCCGAACACGGCGACGCCACACCCATCGATTGGATTCATCGCGATGCCCGTTACGGCGAGAAGCTCGCAACGCCCGATACCTCTATCGCTGACTTGATTGGCGAGGTCGACCCCATCAAGGTCGCCGAGGGCCGTTACCTCAGCGACGAACTCACCTTGCACTACGGCTTAGTACCCCGCACCAACCGTGGCATCTTTGCCATCAACGAGTTGCCCGACCTTTCCGAACGAATCCAGGTGGGCTTGCTCAACGTGCTTGAAGAACGCGACATCCAAATTCGTGGTTACAAGGTTCGTCTACCGCTCGACGTCATGCTTGTGGCGTCCGCCAACCCCGAGGACTACACCAATCGCGGTCGACTTATCACGCCTCTCAAGGACCGCTTCGGGTCGCAGATCCGCACCCACTATCCCCTCGAGGTCGAAACCGAAATGGCCATTGTCGACCAGGAAGCTGTGTTGCCTGATGCCGCCGATGTCGACGTCCGGGTGCCCGATTTCATGGCGGAGATTGTCGTGACCATCACGCACCTAGCTCGCCAGAGCAGCAGCATCAACCAACGTTCGGGTGTGTCGGTTCGGCTCTCGGTGAGCAACTTTGAGGCAATGGTGGCCAACGCCACACGTCGTTCGTTGCGCCTCGACGAGGGCCTCGTGGTACCTCGTGTGTCTGACCTTGGCGCTCTGGCAGCATCAACCTCGGGAAAGATCGAAATCGAGTCGCTCGATGACGGTCGCGAAAGCGAAGTTTTGCAGCAGCTCATCAGCAGCGCGGTGCTGCTCGTCTTCCGCGACGTTGTTCCGCCCGAAACCCACCGAGGCATCCTCGACGCGTTCGAAGAAGGAGTCACGGTTGAGGCCGGCGAACAACTGTCGAGTTCAGACATCGCCGGACGTTTGGCCGAGAACCCAGCGATGGGCAAAGCCGTTGCTGCGGTCCTCGACGACGAAGACGGCCCCGACAACCCGACGCTGGTGGCCAGTGCAGTCGAATTCATCCTTGAGGGACTACACCTCAGCAAGCGGCTCAACAAGAACGCCGGCAGCTACGAAGCCCGC
The DNA here is from genome assembly GCA_938015295.1 of uncultured Acidimicrobiales bacterium. GTDB lineage: Bacteria > Actinomycetota > Acidimicrobiia > Acidimicrobiales > SHLQ01 > CALLQB01. The sequence continues at coordinate 59,829 of CALLQB010000008.1, read as the reverse complement.
GAGATGCCAACCACCAACTAACAGTCACCCCGTCACCCCGTTCTGTTGTTACAGAGCGACCGTCACGGTCGCTCTGGGTGAAAATTTCGGGGGTTTGTCGGGGCTCTTGTGGATTATCGGGGGAGTTGCGAGCTGAGCCACTCGACTGAGGGCTTTGGTGTGCGGTCTTGGGTGAACAATCCGGAGGGTTGCGAGAATCCTCGCTCCCACGAATAGCCGTCGATCGCGGTGTGGTGAAAATAGCCACGAAGATCAACGCCGTCTGCGATCGCCGCTTCTAGGTGGGGCACCGTTTCTCGTAGGTAGTCGAGACGCCACTGGTCGTCATCGGTGGCGATGCCGTGCGACGCTACGGCGAGCGGCTTGTCCGGAAGCAATTCGCTCACGCGGCGGATCACGGTTGCATCCTGCTCGGCATTCGGAGCGAAACCAGATCCGTCGACGTTGCTAGCCGACGGCCATGCCTGCAGTTTGCCGTCGACGTCGACCGCGATAGTGGGCTGGACGTCGAGGCCGATGATGTCGAACGCATCGACCCAATCCGTTCGTTCTTGACGAGATTTGCCTGGGACAGAGAGCTCGCCTTCACCAATCGCTCGCGTCCAACTCGTTATGGCGAAGTCGGTCCATCGGTCGGCGAGCTCTTTCGCTTCAGGGCGAACCGACCGGACATCGTGTACCCCAAACACCCCCATCACCGGCTGCCGGCCACTGCGCAAAAGCTTCCAGGCGATGAGTGCAGCGTCGAGCGCCCCGTCGACTGCCTCGATCAGTGCTTCGTCGTTACCCGACCGACCTGGTGGACGGGTCCCTAGCTGAAACCCGCGCATCGCCCAGCCAACCGGGTCATCGATAGGGCACCAGCCCGCGACCGTGCCGTCGAGGATCTCGGCGACGAAGTCGACGTGGCGAGCCCAAAAGTAGCCACGCGACCGCTTGTCGCGGAACCCGCGTTCGTCTTCGGCGAACCACCCCGGCAGCGATCCGTTATGCATCGTTGCCCAAACCGCAAGGCCAGCTTCGTTGGCTGCCTCGAACATTTGCCGGTAGTGCTGGACCGCGTCGGGGTCGTGACTGCCGGGGTAGGGCTCTAGCCGAGCCCACTCGGCGGTGAGACGAATCGACCGGAGGCCAGCATCGGCCAACATCGCGAAGTCTTCGTGGTAGTTGGTGGCGAAGTGGTTGCCTTCGCCAGATTCCGGCGCTTTATCGTGACGCTCGAAACGCGACCAGTCGGCCGCTGAGGCGACACCCTCGGTGCCGACCGACGACTGTGTCGTGCCCCACCAGAACTCTTCGGGAAATCCCTGCATCTGGTGCTACGTCCTTGGTGATGGGTTAACGATAGGTGTGGATGCCCTGGTCGAGTACCACGGCGTCATCGACACATGTTTGGTACACGGCGTTGCCGTCGCCTAGGTCCCAGATCTTCACATCGAGTCGATCGCCCGGCATCACCGGCGTCGAGAAACGGCCAGCCATCGAGCCGAAGCGGGCCGGGTCGCTGCCACACATGGCGTGCAGTAGCGCTCGGCCGGTGAATCCGTATGTGCAAAGGCCGTGAAGAATCGGCTTTGGAAACCCGGCCAGCTCGGCAAATTTCGGGTCGGCGTGCAGGGGGTTCCGGTCGCCGTTGAGACGGTACAGCAGAGCTTGGTCGATGCGAGTTTGGTAGCTCACGACGTGATCGGGATCGCGGTCAGGGGCCGCCCACTCGGCCTTCGGTCCACTTTCGCCGCCCCATCCGCCTTCACCACGAATGAACAGCGCCGAGCGGGTGGTCCAAAGCGGCGCGCCGTCCATTGACACGTCGTTCTGGAGAACAACGAGTGCAGCCTTGCCCTTGTCGTAGACGCCGTCGACCGAGGTGACATTGGTTGCGGTCCCGGCGACGGGAATTGGTGCGTGAAGCTCGATGGATTGTTCGCCGTGTACCAACATCGCCAGGTTGAAATCGCCGAACTTTGGGCTCTTGCCTGCTCCTTGGCCAAGCACCACACCCATAGTAGGCAGCGCTTTTTGTTCGACGTCGATCGAGTTCTCAGAGGTGAACTCGAGTTCGAAGCCGGTGGGATCGGTTGCGCCGGCCCCTACGCCGAGCGCGTACAGAAGCGCATCGGTTGAGTCCCAGCTGAAGTCTCCGGGTTCGCCAACGGCTCCGGCGGCATCGGGGTTGATAGGCATCTGGTGTCTCCTCGGTCGGGGAGAGCAGATTAGCGTTTGGTCTATGGCACTTACCGCATCGTCCACCGTCGATATCGAAGGCGTGACGGCCCAAGAGGTGCTCGAGTACGTACTCGATCTCGAGCGCTACAAAGAGGCCGACCACAAGATCACGCGTGTTGGAGAAGTTGTTGGGCCTGATGCCGAGGGCAAAGGCTCTGCCGAGGTGTCGGGCAAACTTCGCTTCGGACCAGCGGCTCCCGACGTACAGAACTTCGAACTCGAACGATGGAACAAACTGACGTTTCGAGGAGCACCCAAACAACCGGGTCGCATCGTGTTCAACTTTGTGGGCACGTTTGTCTGCGAACCGATCGACGCAGGTGTGCGGGTAACCCACGCGTACGATTTCACGTTCACCTTGCTGTGGCGATGGCTTGCAGCAGTCCACCGCACATGGCTGCAAGAAGAGGTCGATGCCGAGATGCAACGAGTGCGTCAAGCACTCGAAAAAGACATCGCTTAACTTGCCACGCTGAACCGACGTTGCGAAGCCCCGAAGGAATCATCGGTGAGATCGATGGTGATTGCTGGGCGGTCTTGTCGGACCGCCCCAACCGCCCCAACTGCCTCGACCGTCTCGACGGCCTCGACCGCGGGCGTGTTGAGTTCGATGGCCTCGGCTTTTGCCCGTTCGATCGTCACGATGTCAGCCGTGCGGTACGACGAGATTCGAGTCGACCACGAATCGATAGTTTGCCGGTTGCTCCCGGTACAAAAGAAGGTGGTGAGTGGCCCCTCGGGGCAGTAGGCGTCGGCACCCTCGACCGTGATTGTCTCGCCTGACTTCATCGCAATATTCCAATTCCACATGTGGTGTCCTCCAACACTCGCTCCAACACCTCCTATTCAACTCAGGGGGTGTGACAAGGCCGGGGTGACGTCGCGCTTGTCGCCGCGGGAACTACGTTGGCCAGATGGATCGGGGAGCGCAGGTCGGGGTCGGTCGAACCTCGACTGTCTACGCCTATGGCGAAGGTGCGGTCGTCAAGGTCCCCTTTGATGGGGTGCCGAAGCATTGGGCAAAACTCGAAGCGCGAAGTACCACCGCGGCTCGGGAGATGGGGCTTCCGGTTCCTGAGGTGTTGGGGATGGTCGACATCGATGACCGTCCTGCCATCGTGTTTGAACGCATCGAGGGTTCGTCGCTTCTGCAGAAAATGATTGACGACGCAACATCCATTGGTGCGCTCGCGCAAGAATTTGCCGACGTGCACCGACGAATCCAACACGCGGGCATCCCAGCCAACGTTCCCGATCTGATCGATCGGCTCTGTCTCAAAACGCAGGCCGTGGCTCAGCTGTCAAACGAGGAACGATCTGAAGCCTGCGACACGGCACTGCGCCTACCGCGAGGTGCAGCGCTACTCCACGGTGATTTTCATCCAGGCAACGTGCTGATGACCCGGTCGGGCCCGGTCATCATCGATTGGTTCGACGCGACCATTGGCCACCCAGTGGCCGATGTGGTGCGTTCGAGCATTCTGCTTACCCCACCGCCGGAAGGGGTTGAGTCGTTACATCTGCCGGGCCTTGCTCGAACCGCTACGGAAACGGTTCGATCGGTGTACCTCGACGCGTTTGCGCCGCTGCTCGACAATGCGGCAGGTCTCTTGGCGTCGTGGCGTGCGGTCAGTGCTGCGAGTCGCCTTTCTGAAGGCGCCGAGGCCGACGAGTCGGCGCTTCTCGCAATTTGGAATGAGCGACCGCAGCTTCAACAAGAGCCACCCGACCCGCTACCTGGTGTTGGACTGACCTACCAGTAGACGAAGGTCGTCGAATACCTGTGGGGCCGACGCGACTGTGAGGTCGGTGGTGTTGCTGCCCGGCAGTTCGACAGTTGCTCCAGCCTCGGCGGCGATGATCGCCCCGGCGGCATAGTCGTAGGTCTGAATGTGTCGTTCAAAGAACCCGTCAAGGCGTCCGCAACCGACCCAACACAAATTCAGTGCCGCCGAACCCATACAACGGATATCGCGGCATCGCGGGAGAACCCGGGTGAGGAGGTCGGCTTCGTTCGCTCGGCGTTGTGCGTCGTAGGCGAACCCTGTCCCCACCAGCGCCTCGCCGAGCGAAGTAGGTGCCGAACATTCAATGCTCGAGCCGTTGCTTCGCGCTCCTTCGCCCAGCGCTGCGCTAAAGATCTCGCCTTGCAGCACATCGACAACGGCGCCCGCTACCACCTCGCCCTTGATGGTTGCAGCGATGCTCACCGAGACCACGGGAAGACCGTACAAGAAGTTCACCGTGCCATCGATGGGGTCGACGATCCAGCCGATGCCAGATTCGCCGTGTTGGTCGTCGAACTCCTCGCCCTCGATGGATGAGCCGGGGCACCGAAGCAGAAGCTCGGTGCGAATTCGCCGCTCGGATTCGAGATCGGTGTGGGTCACGACATCGGTAACCGTCGTCTTTGTGCCCGCTGTTGCCGCTTGTCCGAGATGACTGCGCACATACCCGGCGGCGGAGCGGGCAACATCGCTCGCGACGAGTTCGAGTTGTCGGGCAGGGGAGAGAACGTTGGCGGTAACCGGTGTCACGCGAGGCGAACCGTCGTGCCTGTGGTTTCGATCGCCGCGACGATTGTGGGATCGAGCTCCGCGTTGGTGATCAACACATCGACATCTGACCACTCGGCAAACCGCACGAATTGGTCGGTGCCGAACTTCGTATGGTCGACCAGTGCCACAACGCGCCGGGCGGCCGAAATCATCGCCCTCTTGAGGGCGGCTTCTTCTCGGTAAGGTGTCGTGAGGCCGGTTTTGGGAGTCGCCGCATCGCTCGAAATGAAGAGGGTGTCTACCTGCAGCGGGCCGACGGCGGCCACCGCTTCCGCGTCGACCATGGCGAGGGTGTTCTTGCGAACTTTGCCGCCGAGCACTAGGACGTCGAGCGATTCGTGCTCAGCGAGAACCTGCGCCACGGTGAGCGAGTTTGTGACAACGCGAAGGTCGGTGTCGGCAGGAACCGAACGTGCGAAGGTGGTCAGTGTGGACCCCGAGTCAATAATGATTGATCCCCGGTCGGGAAGTTCGCTTACCGCAACCGCAGCAAGCCGAGATTTTTCGTTGTCGTGTAGGTCGGATCTGACCGAAAGTAGCGGCTCGAATCGTGCCGTTTCCCACGGAACAGCGCCGCCGTGGACTCGTCGAAGCACCCGCTGAGCTTGCAGATCCGAGAGGTCACGCCGAATCGTTTCAGTGGTGACCTGGAACCGATCGGCGAGCTCAGATACTTCGGCGCGGCTCTGCTCGATCGTCAGGGCGACGATTTGTCGCTGACGTTCGGATTGAAAGAGTGCTGGAGTTGGTTCAGCGACTCGATCGGTCATGGTGATCCTTGAGGGTGTCACCCTCTGTTGAAGCTTTATGGCGGAGCGTTGTGGTCAGTCGCCGGGCAAGCAGCCGGCGATTGCTGAGGATACTCCACCTTCGCGAAGTGCGGCGAGGGACGAAACAAATTGCGTGCGAAACGTCTCGTCGGCGCCGAGATCGCCGAAGACCGGGGTAAAGGCCAGAAAGGCCTCGGGGTCGTTGGTGGCCCGTGCGGCATAGTCTTTGACGTGGTCGAGCTGTGGGTCGTTGGCGATGTCGATGGGGTTGCCCGCACTGTCGGTGCCGTTGAGGTAAAGGCACCATGCGGCCAAGGCAAGCGCGCTGTGGGTGATGGTGCCGCCGTGTTCGAGTTGAACTCGCACGGTAGGAAGAAGGAACTTGGGGAACTTTGCGGATCCGTCGAGGCAAAGGCGCGAGATCTGATCGCCCACTGCGGGGTTCGAGAATCGTTCGATGAGCGACGCGTTGTACTCGTCGATGTCGATGCCTTGCACCGGTGGGAGCACGGGCTTGGCTTCGTTGGCGAGGAACGAGGCAACGTACGACCGAATCGAGGGGTTGGCCATGGCTTTGTCGACGGTCTCGATGCCGTCGAGTGCTGCGAGGTAGGCGAGACAGGAGTGGCCAGCGTTGAGAAGTCGAAGTTTCATGTGCTCGTAGGGTTCGACGTCGTCAGTAATGATGATGTCGAGGTCTTCGAGGGGCGGCCGTTCGCCAGCGAAGTTGTCTTCGAGTACCCACTGGCGGAATGGCTCGGCGACCACGGGCCACCGGTCGGCGACACCGTGTGTTTCGGCGAGCCAGGTGCGGTCGGCATCGGTGGTTGCGGGGGTGATGCGGTCGACCATGCTGTTGGGAAACGAGACGTTACTAGCGATCCACTCGGCGAGTTCAGGGCTGGTGCGGGCAGCCTCGCCTAATGTAGAGGTCTTGGCGGCGTGGCCATTGGACATGATGTTGTCGCAGCTAAGCACGGTGAGGCGGCCGGCGTTGTTGTCTTTTCGTGCGGCAAGTCCGGCGGCCACAATGGCGAATGCCGATGCCGGTCCAGCGACTGCAGAGTTTGGTGCGTAGAGGCCCGTGGTGTCATCGATGGGGTAACCGCCCTCGGTGACGGTGAGCGAAACGATCTGGGTGGATGGTGCGGCGATGGCGGCGATGAGGTCGGCGGCGTTGCGATACGCAAGGGTGTAGCCGGTAATGCTCCCGATGATGCTGACTTGGGTCTCGTCGGGTCCGCGAGAGATAAGGGTGTACAGCCCGTCTTGTGCGTCAAGCGCCGTTTGCATGTCGGCGTCGAATTCGAGGACGCCCGCGCCAAGGATGGCCCAGTCGGTATTGCCCATCTCGCAAAGTTCGTGGCTGTAGGTTGCGAGATGCGACCGGTGAAAGCCGCCGACACCAATATGGACGATGCCCTGGCGGATGCTGTCGCGGTCATAGCTCGGCTTGGCGATAGCGGCGTCGAGCGCAGAGAGGGTCTCGTTGGTGAGTGGCACCGGCGAGTTGAGAGTTGACACTCTGCAACCTTATACCAACACAAACAAAGACGCTACCTGCGTCGAACACCCTAGACTTGGTGCCGGTTTTCCCGTTTTGGGGCGCTGTGCAGCCCTTTTCCCGGTTTTCGCGCCGGAATTGCCAACCAGAACAACATTTGATGTTGTAATCCAACATAAAACCAACTAAAACAGAAGACACTAGTACTGGAGACTTGGCATTCGGCTGGGTTTCCTATGATCCCGTGGAGGGGAATGTATGTCTCAAGACAAACGCTTTCGGTCGAAACCGTGGCTAATGCTGATGAGTTTGCTCGCAGCTTTTGCCCTGGTTGCAACCGCATGTGGTAGCGATGCCACTGATTTGGCCGATGCCGCTACCGACGCAGCCGGCGATGCCGCTGACGCCGCTGGCGATGCAGCCGGCGATGCAGCCGAGGCTGTCGAAGACGCCGTTACCGACGACGGCGATGACGACGACGCCATGGAAGAAGAAGCCATGGAAGATCGCTCGATCACCGTTGCACTCGTTGGTAACGACAACATCACCCGCATGGGCGAGCTCGCGGCGGAGTACTTCACTCCAGAGACGGGCATCGAAGTGAACCTGACGGTGCTCGACGAGCAAACCCTGCGTGAGGTCACCACTCGTGACGTCGGCGCTGGTGGCGAGCAGTTCGACGTTGTCCAGATCGGTATGTACGAGACGCCGCAGTTCGGCGCCAACGGTTGGCTGGTCGGCCTTAACGACCTCGCTGCCGCATCCGACACCTACGACATCGACGACCTCATCCCGGCCGTTCGCAACGGTCTCTCGGTCGACGGCGAACTCTACTCCTCGCCGTTCTACGCTGAGTCCTCATTCGTCATGTACCGCTCGGACATCATCGACAACATGCCGGATGCTCCTACGTGGGAAGAGGTCGCGGCAATCGCTCGCGAGGTCGACTCCGATGAAATGGCCGGCATCTGCCTCCGTGGAAAGCCTGGCTGGGGCGACCTCGGCGCAGCCTTCACCACCGTGCTCAACACCTTCGGTGGCACCTGGTGGCTCGCAAACGACGATGGCTCCATCGGCGCCTCACAGGTTGATCAGCCCGAGTTCGCCGAAGCGCTGAACTTCTACGTTGACCTCCTTAACGACGCTGGCGAAGACGATGCTGCTAACTCCAGCTTCAACGAGTGCAAGACGCTCTACGAAGAGGGCAAGGTTGCCATGTGGTACGACGCCACCGTGGCCGCCAGCCTCTTCCCTGAAGATGTTGTTGAAAACACCGCCTTCGCTTTGGCTCCGACCAAAGAAACCGCCGCATCTGGTTGGCTGTGGGCATGGACCCTCGCCATTCCGGTAAGCACCTCCGATCAGGATGCTGCATGGCAGTTCATCGACTGGGCAACCAACGCTGGTTACCACGAGATCATCGCCGAAGAAGATGGTTGGCGTGCAGTTCCTCCGGGCACCCGTAAGTCGCTCTACGAGCGCGACGAGTACCTCGAAGCTGCTGACGCATTTGCTCAGCGCACCCTTGATGCAATGCTCGCCGCACCGATCGACAACCCCGGCACCGAGCCGCGGCCCGGTCTGCCTGGCGTCCAGTACGTCGGTGTTCCTGAATTCCAGGACGTCGGCACCCGTTGCACCGAGCTCTTCTCGGCAGCGATCGCTGGTTCGACGAGCGTCGAAGATGCACTCGCTGACTGCCACATCATCGCTTCTGAAGTCAGCAACTAATCACTGAGTAGCGAATACTGAATACGCAATACTGAAGTGCACTAGCTGAAACCAACCCGGCCGGGCGTCATGTACGTCCGGCCGGAGTTGGTTTCCAGCTCACAACTGACCATCGTGAAGGGGGGGATCGTCATGTCGAATGCTGTTGCGGATAGCGGGCAAAAATCGCATGCCGACGAAGTCAAACGGCTGGAACGCCGCGAAGGGTGGAAGCGTCGCCTTCCCATTCTCCCGGCCCTGATATTCACCATCGTGGTGACGCAGATCCCTTTCCTGTTCACGCTGTTCTACAGCTTGACCGATTGGCGGCTCGATAAGCCCGAACCGCGCGAGTTCATCGGTGTCGAGAACTACGGCAGCCTGCCCGGCGACAAGTTCTTTCGCGATGCCGCGTGGATCAGCGTGCAGATGACCGTGATGGCGGTCTTGCTCTCGCTCATCGTGGGCACCCTTCTCGCCATCTTGCTCGACCGAAAGTTCTTCGGCCAGGGCTTCGTGCGCACGCTGCTCATCACCCCGTTTCTGGTGATGCCGGTCGTCGCCGGCTTTATGTGGAAGACGCAGATGTTCGGTGCCACGTTCGGCATCCTCAACTGGATCCTCAATCTCTTTGGCTTCGAGTCCATCGAGTTTGCCACCAAGTATCCGCTGGCCTCGGTGGTCGTTGTACTCGTCTGGCAGTGGAGTCCGTTCATGATGTTGATCGTGCTCGCTGGCCTGCAAGGCCAAGACACATCGGTCCTCGAAGCCGCTCGCGTCGACGGTGCCACGTCGTTCGGCATCTTCCGCCAGATCACGTTCCCGCAGCTTCGCCCGTTCCTCGAACTCGGCACATTGCTCGGCGCCATCTATCTCATCCAGGTGTACGACCACATCGAAGTCATCGTCGGCGGTCAACCCGGGGCGAAGAACCTGCCCTTCTACATCGCACAGCGCTCGATCGGCGGTGGCAACCGATTCGGCCTGGCCTCGTCGTACTCGATCATCGTCGTCATCGCATCGATCATCATCGCCAACATTGGTTTGCGAGTGTTGTCTGGTCTTCTGGAGGATGATTCCTAATGGCGATGTTCACTCGTGCTCCCAAAGCCGAACCGATCCTCGGTCAGAACCGCGTCGTTCACCACCTCCTGTCGCTACTGACCTGGATCATCGGTCTGCTGTTCTTCTTCCCGCTGTTCTGGCTCACTTTGAATGGTTTCAAAGAAGAGTCGGTCGCCAACGGAGATCCAGTGTTGTTCTTCGATCCCACGCTTGATCGGTTCTCCGAAGTAACCGAAGCAAACGCTGGCCTGCTGAGCTTTGCCGAAGCGTTTGGCAACTCGTTCTGGATCGTGTTGGCCTCCACGGCTCTCGCCATGGTGCTCGCCGTTCCCGCCGCCTACGCGCTGGCTATCCGCCCGATGCGGAAGTGGCGCGACGTGCTGTTCTTTTTCATCTCGACGAAGTTCCTCCCAATCGTCGGCATTATCATGCCGATCTGGATCATCGCCCGCGACCTCAATTTGCTGGGCACGCGAACCGTCCTCATCGTTCTCTACACGGCAATGAACCTGCCGCTCGCTGTGTGGATGTTGCGGTCGTTCTTCGCCGAAGTACCCAAGGAACTCATTGAAGCCGCACAGATCGACGGCTGTAGCCTGATGGGCCAGATCCGTCAGGTAATCCTGCCGATCGTGGCACCGGGCTTGGCAGCAACCGCTTTACTCTGCGTCATCTTTGCGTGGAACGAATTCTTCTTCGCGGTGCAGTTGAATCCGACCGGCGCATCGACGATCCCGGTCTGGGTTAACTCTCAACAAAAGTTTCAAGGCCAATTCCTTGCCGGACTCAGCGCCGCATCGGTCCTGGCAACCCTGCCGGTCGTGATCGCCGGTTGGTTCGCTCAGAAGCGAATGATTCGTGGCCTGGCAATGGGAGCGATCAAGTGATCGTCGTCCCTCAACCTCAAAGTCCACCCGAACGACTGGAGCAGTGTCATGGCTGAAGTACGTTACGAAGCAGCGAGCCGGATCTACCCCGGCAGCGAAATCCCGGCGGTCAACAAGCTTGACTTGGATATCTCCAATGGCGAACTGCTCGTTTTGGTAGGCCCGTCCGGATCCGGCAAGTCAACGGCGTTGCGCATGCTCGCCGGCCTAGAAACCGTCAACGAGGGCAGCATCCACATCAACGATGTCGATGTCACGCTCAAGCCGCCGCAGGATCGCGACATCGCCATGGTGTTCCAGAACTACGCCCTGTATCCAAGCATGACTGTGGGCGAGAACATGGGCTTCGCGTTGAAGCAGGCCAAGGTGCCGAAGGAAGAACGTGCAGCGCAGGTTCGCGAGGCCGCACGCATCCTCGACCTCGAGCCGTATCTCGACCGCAAACCAAAGAACCTGTCGGGTGGACAGCGACAGCGGGTCGCAATGGGTCGTGCCATCGTGCGTAGCCCTCAGGTCTTCCTGATGGACGAGCCGTTGTCGAACCTCGACGCCAAGCTGCGTGTGCAGACTCGCACCGAGTTGGCTGACCTCCAGGCCCGCCTGGGCACCACGATGGTGTACGTCACCCACGACCAGGTCGAGGCCATGACGATGGGACACCGCGTGGCCGTGCTGAAGGACGGAATCCTCCAGCAGGTGGCGTCGCCGCGCGAACTCTATCGTCGGCCGAAAAATCGCTTTGTTGCCGGCTTCATTGGATCACCCGCCATGAACCTGTTAGACGTCGATCGCACCGATGGGCAATTCCGGATTGCGGGGACGACGATCGAACTGACCGACGAGATGAAGGCCGCAGCGTCGGCTGTCGAAGGCACGACATTTGGTGTCGGTGTTCGTCCAGAACATCTCAAGTTCACCTCTGACGGCAGCGGCATGGCCGGCGAGGTCGTTGTCGTAGAGGCTCTGGGTTCCGAGTCGTTTCTTCACGTGAAAGTTCAGCACGAAGGCCGCGACGAATTGTTGGTGGTGCACGAGGCCGGCGACACCGACTTTGGTCGTGGCGACAACGTGACGATTGCTGTCACCGGTCCGGTGCATGTCTTTGCGCCCGACGGAGACAGCGTCTGACCACACGCACATCTTTTCGTTGCCGACGGCGAACGCGTCGGCGACCAAGTCCACTGGTGCCCCTAGAAGACTTCTCCACCTCAACCCCTCCGGGTGGGGGAGCGATCTAGGGGCACTGGTTAGCCGCCGAAGCCCCACGGAGGTTTCGAGCCGGTTCCCTTTCCTTTGCGGGACCGTTCGGGTCCCTTTCCTTTGCGGGACCGTTCGGGGCTTTGGGAGAGACGTTGCTATGGTCGCGTTATGACCATTCGTCGTCGCCGAGCCCGGGCAACTAAGGCAACAGGTGCTTTCACCTACTCGCAATGGGACGGAACACAGGTCGGTTTCGAGCTGAACGCCGACGACCTCTTTGCCGAGATGACCGACGATCTGCTCTATCACGGCGACCTCAATGCTGCGATCCGGCGCATGATGCAGGACGGTTTCGAAAATCGCGACGGCGATCAGATGCAAGGCATGCGCGAGATGCTCGAGAAGCTTCGCGAACGTCGCCAAGAACAGCTCGACAACCACAACCTCGGTGGCGTCTACGACGACATCGCCCAAGAACTCCGCGAAGTGCTTGATACCGAACGTGAAGCGCTGCAAGAGCTCCTCGACCTTGCCGGGGCTACCGATGACGCCGACGCCGCCAGCAAGGCGCAGAACGGCCAGATCGAACTCGACATGATGCCGCCTGATCTTGGCGGACAAATCAAGGGCCTACAGAACTACGAGTTCTCCTCCGACGCCGCACGGCAGCAGTTCGACGACTTAGTCGACAAGCTCCGCGAGCAGTTGATGCAAAACTATGTCGATCAGATGAGCGGTGCGATCGAGAACATGTCGCCGGAAGACATGGCTCGCATGAAAGACATGATGGCGGCGCTCAACGACATGCTCGAAAAGCATCAGCGTGGCGAAGAAACCGACTTCGACGGATTCATGGAAAAATTCGGCGACTTCTTTCCCGAAAACCCTACCAACATCGAAGAGTTGCTCGAGGCAATGGCTCGACGCATGGCCGCCATGCAAATGATGATGAACTCGATGTCGCCCGAGCAGCGCCAGCAAATGCAGGACCTGAGCGCGCTGTTGCTCGAAGACATGGACCTGCAGTGGCAGGCCGACCAACTCAGCGAGAATCTGCGGGGCATGTTCCCCGACATGGGCTGGGATCAGTCCTACGACTTTGGCGGCGCCGATCCGCTCGATTTCTCGTCTGCCGCCGAGATGTTTCGCGAACTCGGCGACCTCGACCAGCTCGAAAATCTGCTTCGCGGTGCACGCAGCCCAGGAGCGTTGGCCGAAGTCGATATCGACCGAGCCCGAGAACTCCTCGGCGACGACGCCGGCGACAGCCTCGAACACATGGCTGAGATCTCAAAGATGCTCGAAGAGGCCGGCTATCTGCAGCGCAAAGAAGGCCGCTACGAACTCACCGCGCAGGCCATCCGCAAGATTGGACAGAACGCGCTGGGTGACCTTTTCTCCAAACTGACCGCCGACAAACTCGGACGTCATTCGATGGAGGAAAGCGGCATAGGTCACGAACGGGCATACGACACCAAGCCCTATGAGTTCGGCGATCCGTTTAACCTGCACATCGAGCGCACCGTTCGCAATGCAGTGACCCGGTCGGGGGGCGGCACGCCGGTGCGCCTGCTGCCCGAAGACTTCGAGGTTGAGCGCACCGAAAGGTCTGTGCGCTCAAGCACGGTGCTGATGCTCGACCTGTCGCTTTCGATGCCGATGCGCGACAACTTCCTTCCGGCCAAGAAGGTTGCGATGGCGCTGCACTCGCTCATCAACACCCAATATCCCCGCGACTACATGGGTGTCGTGACTTTCGCTGCGGTCGCCCACGAGATCAAGCCCGAAGAGCTGCCCGAAGTGTCGTGGGACTACGACTACGGCACCAACATGCAACACGGGTTCCAGTTGGCTCGGCGGATGCTTGCCCGGCAAACGGGAACCAAGCAGATCATCATGATCACCGATGGCGAGCCCACCGCTCACCTCACACCATCGGGGGCCCCGTACTTCAACTATCCGCCATCGCCGCTCACTGTCGACCTCACGATGAAGGAAGTCATGCGGTGTACCCGCGACGACATCCGCATCAACACGTTCATGCTCGACGCCACCAGCTACCTCACCAACTTCATCGAGCGCATTAGCAAGCTCAATGGGGGCCGTGCGTTTTTCACCACAAACGAAAACATCGGCGACTATGTGCTCGTGGATTTCGTCGAGAACAAGCGCAAGCTTCTCAACGGCCGGTAGACGACCGCACGTCGGGCGACGCTGGGATGCAGTGGGGATGAAGCGAAGAGTGAGGTTGAGTGCCGTGGTGTTAGCAGCGGCTCTTCTCGTCGCGCTCGCTTCGCCCGAGGTCTCCGCGGAGAGCGCGCCGAAGGAAGTCGTCGCCACCAATGCGGTCGTCACGGCGAACCGCGACCAGCTTCTGGTCGTTCACGATTCTGTCCTTCTGGGGGCACGCGACGAGATCGAGGCTGCGTTCGCCGGTAGCAGGGTCGACTATGTCGGGTTTGTCGGACTGTCGGCTGGTCCGGCTGCGGACATTATTTCCGAGCGACCAGGTTTGGTGGGCGACCGGGTCGTGATTCACCTTGGCACCAACTACGTCGAGAGCCGGTCGAGCTTTCGCACCCGACTCGACCGTTTGATGGGGCTGCTCGTCGATGTCGATCACGTGTTGTGGCTCACCGCAAGCCGTTACCGGCCAGAGATCGATGAGGTGAACGCCGAGATTCGTGCGGCGGCTCGTCGGTATCCAAACCTGCAGATCGGCGAGTGGGGCCCACTCTCGGACCAAAACCCGTCCTACACCTGGACCGATGGCATTCACGTGCCGTCAGCGGGGGCAGAGGCGGTGGCCGAACTGATCCGGTCGCATCTCGAAGGTGAGGTCGCCTGGAACCGAATTCCGTCGGGGCGGATGACCAGAGTTCGCGACGGTCGAAGGCAGCTCACTATTGGAGGGTGGGCGGTCGACCCTGATCTCGATCGGGCTGCGCGGGTGCTGCTTTCGGTCGATGGCAAGATTGTGGCGAGGAAACGCACCAATGAGCCGCGTCCCGACAACGCCGCGTCGGTCGACGCTCCGGTCGCCGACATTGGTTTCACCTTCCGTCTCGATCTTCCCGATGGCCGACACCGAATCTGCCTTGCCGTCAACAACCTCGATGGGTTGGCGCCGGTCAACGTTGACTGTCGGATTGTCAACCTTGCGCATAGCCCCATCGGTCAGGTTGAGCGCATCGTGGCGAAGGCTGATGGCGATGTTGTGCGTGGTTGGGCACGTGACCCCGATCGGGCACGGCCAGTAGTAGTTCAGGTACGAGCTGGCGGGCCGCGTGGTGAAATTGTTGCCAGCGGGCGCGCCGATCGTCGCAACGATGGCTTCGCGATAAAGCTGCCACCTGACACCGGCAAGTACTGCGTTGTGGCTCGAAACGTGCTCGCGGGGGTGCACGACACCGTCCTCGGCTGCCGCTGAGTCGCCAGAAATCCCTCTACCAACCCTTCTTCACCTCGTTCCTCACCCGCAGGGAGCCATAGCGGCCCCAAAATGGCCCATTTGGTTCATCCTCAAACCCCTACCGAGTCCGATGGGGAGAGAAGGAGGCGGAAAATGAAGCGCCAAGGTGTACCGCGGGTAATCAGAGCCGGGTTTGTTCTCGTAGTGTCAGTAGCGTTGTTTGGCGCGCTCTTCAGCCCCCCTGTTCTCGCCGAGTCGGCTGACAATCTGCAATCGAGGACGGCTATTTCCGAAGACGCGACGCCGATCGACAACCTGCTCGTGATTCACGACTCGGTCATTCTTGGCGCCCGCAAACAGATCGAGGCGGCGTTTCCGGCTAGCGCCGTTGACTACGTTGGTTTCGGCGGCATGCGTGTCGGGCCTGCGGCCGACATCCTTTCAAGCCGCGCGGATCTGATTGGCGACAAGGTCGTGGTAGAGCTCGGTACCAACTATCTCGGAAGCCGCTCGCTCTTTCGCTCCGAGCTCGACCGTTTGATGGGGTTGCTCGTCGATGTCGATCACGTGTTGTGGCTCACTGCAAGCCGCTACCGGGCGGGTATGGATGAGGTGAACGCGGAGATTCGTGCGGCGGCTCGTCGGTATCGGAATCTGCAGATCGGCGAGTGGGGCCCACTCTCGGACGCGAACTCGTCGTACACCTGGAACGACGGCATTCATCTTCCGCCGACCGGAGCCGAGGCCATTGCCGAGATGATCCGGTCGCACCTCGAAGGCGATGTTGCGTGGAACCAGATTCCTGTTGGTCGCATTGGCAAGCTGCGCGACGGTCGCAAACACCTCACCATCGGTGGCTGGGCCGCCGATCCGGATCTCGGTCGGTCGCCCAAAGTGCGGGTTGTGGTGAACGGTGAAGTCGTTAAGAAAAAGCGCACTTCTCAGACCCGAAGCGATATTGCCGTGCTGACGAACTCGGTGGTCGACGATCTCGGGTTTACGATTCGTCTCGACCTTCCCGATGGCGAGCACCGCATATGTATTGAAGTGAACAACTTCGATGGTTTCGAGCCGCTGTCGGTCGATTGCCGCACCGTCACGCTGGCGCACAGCCCCGTTGGTCAGCTCGAACGGGTTGTCGCGAAAGATGATGGCGATGTGGTTCGCGGCTGGGCGGCCGATCCCGACCGCGCTCGACCGGTTGTTGTGGAGGTGCGAGCCGGCGGCACCGATGGCGAGGTGATCGCTCGAGGTCGCGCAAATCGAGAACGGGTAGCAGCGGCAGCAGGCGGTGCCGACCGGGGATTCGCGATCAAGATTCCCGCGAATGTTGACGACTACTGTGTCGTGGCACGAAACGTACTCGCAGGTGTGGACGACACGGTTCTCGGCTGTCGCTGAGATGCGTCGAAGCGGTCGCGCGGTGGCCATTCTTTTTGCCAGTGGCGCGCTCGTTGCTTCTGCATGTGGAGCGACAAACAGTTCGCCTAACGCAGCAACAGAGAACACCGAAGCCCTCGACGTGGTCGAGCTGTCGGTTCCGGTACCGACCTCGACCGGTTCGCCGAACTCGACCCCTCGCGAAACCGTAGACCCGCAGCCTGCCATCGAGGAAACGATTCCCCCGACCACGCTCCCCGAGTATGTCCGGCTCGACCCTCCGGTCGTTCCGGCGTACGACACCGCTTGGGAGATGGCGTACCTGGCGACCGAGGCCGAGATCGTGGCCTATCTCGACCACGTGTATGTGTCGGGGTTCAGTGGCTTTTGGTTTCTTGCGCTGCCGTTTGGGGGCAGCAATCTGTATAGGTTCGAAGTTCCTGGCACCGACGGGACAATCGCGGTGATCGGCGACGACGAAACGGTGTCGCTGACGCCGAGCTACACCAATCGCATCAACTTCATTCTTGACGAGGCGCATCGGCGGCACCTGCGGGTTGGCCTGGTCGCCGCTTGGGCGAAGGCAAACTCTTGCAAGACCGCAGGCATCACGGTCGACAACGCGCTCGCCTATGGCACGGAGGTGGGCAGATCGTTTGACCATCCTGCACTTGACTATTGGGTGTTGGGTGGTGACCTGCCGTTCGAAGAGTCGTGTGTGGCCGGCAATCCACAGGACATTCTCGAGGGCATAACCCAACGGCTCGAGCAGGGCATTAGGGCTGGTGGAGCGAACCAACCGGTGGCGTTTCATACCGGTGCCGGCGTGGCGAACTACGACCAACTTCTCGATCGTGACTACGTCGACGCGGGGGCGGTGCAGACTGGGCATTGTCAGGATGCATCGTCGATGCAGGACAAGTTGCGTCCGGTCATTGCCGCCACTTCCAAACCCGTGATTCTCGCCGAGTCTCGCTACTACCAATTGGGTCCGCGGTGGCCGGGATGTTTGCATTCTCCCGACAATCCGGTGTCGGCGGACGATATTCGAAGCGACGCCGAGGCTGCCTTGGCCAGCGGCGTAGCGGGCATCCTCTTTGGCGACGCCCAGCGGTATCAGTGGTGTCGTGACCGAGACGATGGGCAAATATTCGACCTAGTGAACCCCGACTACGGCTGCTCTGAGGGCATCAGCAGCACCTTTGACTCGCCGGGCGAGGAAGCGTTTCTGGGTGTTGTGCGGCCGCGATAGCGGGGAGCATTAGCCGTTCGATGGCACCGGTGGGTGACTGGCGAGAAACGCCAGCGCTTCTGCTGGTGTGTCGACAATACCGATGAGCTCGGCGTACTGCCGGTCGCCGGCAAGTTTCGTCAGTAGCGGCACCACGGGAAGCGTGTGTGTCCAGAACTCGGTGCCCAGAAAGACCATCGGGCTGGTGAGTGCGAACGTGCCGTAGTGGTTCTGGGTGGCATCCTGGAACACCTCCTGGACCGTGCCGGCCGATCCGGGCGTGAACACCACGCCGTGGCTAGCGAGCGCAAGCAAGCCGTCTTCGCGGATGCTGTTGGAGAAGTATTTGGCGACGTGGGTGGCGAACTGATTGGTGGGTTCGTGGCCGTAGAACCAGGTGGGCACCGCCAGACTGTCGGCGCCATCGGCGAACTGTTCGCGCACAGCGAAACCGAGGTCGAGGTAAGCAGCTGTGCGGTAGTCGCTTTCGGGCGTCAGCATGGCGATTGCCTCGGCAAGGGCATCGTCGGCCTGCGGGGCGAGCCAGGCTCCTAGGTTTGCGGCTTCCATTGCGCCTGGGCCACCGCCGCTGGTGACGAGGTACCCCGACCGGGTCAGTTGTCGACCGAGTTCTGCAGCGTCGAGATACGCCTTCTCGCCGCGTTGTAGAGCATGTCCGCCCATCACTGCGACGACCCGGTCGTGTGCAACGAGGAAATCGGCCAACGCATCGTCGATGGCGTGGTCGTGGAGCCGTTGAAGGAGTGCACCCAACACCGATGGGTGGGCGGCGGGTGTGGTGCCGGGCGCCCGGAGTTGTTGCGCGAATTCGTAGATCTTGTAGTCGGTGGTTTGGGTGAGCGACGTGTTGTCGCCGGGCACAAAGCCGTCCATCAGTTCGTCGATTGTGTAGAGATACGGCCGGTAGGGAAGAAACGGCAGACTCGGTGGTTTCGGGAACAGCAGTGCGCCGGTATCGACCATGTGGCGTTGGAGCTGCGGTGGGACGGATCCGCCGAGGACCGTGGCGCCGGCCCAACTCACCGCAAGGCCGCGCTCGAGCGATTGGTTGTCGAGGCCCGGGCCTTGGAAATTGATGCCCTGCAGCACGACACACTCAAGGTCGCCGTGTTTTTGCAGGTGGTGTTCGAGTTCTTCGATGGTGTGGAGCGCAAACATCAAGCGTCGCTAACCCCTTCCCTTTGGTGCCCTTTTCCCCGGATTCGGATGGCATTTGCGTGTGCCGGGAATCCCTCGTGCTCGGCCAACACCACGGTTGTTGTGGCGATCGCGTCGAGGGCCGTGTCGGACACGTGGCCGATCGACGACGCCTTCTGGAACGACTCGACCGTGACGCCTGAAGCATGTTTGGCAAAACCGCCAGTCGGCAGCGCAGCGGGTGCGCCGATAGCGAAATTGCCGGCTGAGAGGGGAGTGGTCTGGCCCACAAGAATCTCGCCGGCGTCGGTGATGCGGTCGACGGCTGCCCAAGGGTCAGCAATCGCAAGTTGGAGATGCTCGGAGGCGAACCAGTTTGCGACGTCAAAGGCGGTGTCGAGATCGTCGACGATGACGGCACCGCCGTTTGAGCTGAGCGCGGCGATGACGGCTTCGCGTCGTTCGGCGGGCAGATCGGCGGCTTGGATTTCGAGCTGAACATCGGTTGCCGCAACGAGGTCGGTATCGGGTGTCACCAACAACACCGTGGAGTCTGTGCCGTGTTCGGCCTCGTTGAGAAGGTCGGCGGCCAAGAGCACTGGATCGGCCGAGCTGTCGGCGATGATGAGGCTCTCGGAGGGGCCAAGCACTACCGAGTTCACCCCGTAGCGGCGCACCTCGAGCTGTGCGATCGCCACCGCAGGGCTGCCGGGGCCGATGATGGTGCCGACCTGGGGGATGGTCTCGGTGCCGAATGCCGCAGCAGCGATGCCTGCTGGTCCGTTGACCCGGTAGACGCGCTCGAGGCCCAGTTCCTGGGCAACCACAAGGACTGCGGGGTCGATATAGCCATCGCCGCCGGGCGCCGGTGGCACCAGCACAACGAGTTCGGGAACGCCAGCGACAACGGCAGCGGTGGCCACCTGTGCGAGTACCGATGGGTAACTGGCCTTGCCGCTCGGGCAAAAGACGGCAGCTGAGGCCACAGGGCCGATCGTTTCGCCAACGATATGGCCGGGAGCAATCTCCTCAGTCCAGCTGCTGCGACGAGCGGCGAGGGCGGTGTTGAAAGACGTGATGTTGGCAATCATTTGCTGAATAGCGGCCCGGAGTGCGGCGCTGACCTGGTCCGATGCAGCGGCGAACTCAGCCGGTGTGACCTGCAGTCCGGCAGCGTCGACGTCGACCCCATCGAAGGTGTGTAAGGCTTCACACAACGCTGCATCACCGCGCGACCGGACATCGTCGACCAATGCTCGAATGGCGGATTCGAGGTCGGTAGCGACTTCGTGAGCATGGCCCCGTTGGAGGAGCCAGGCTTTCTCGTCGTCGGCGATAGTGGCCCAGGTTTGTTGCTTCAGCACCTCCTTACCCTTCCGTGTTGACCGCTGCGAAAGCAACCTGTGGCGCAGGTTCTCTGATGGCTTCTCCGGGCGCGCGAACAGTTCGCGCGGTCGAAGTTCTCATATGAACAAAACTTCTTGAAGTTTGGCTAGTTCCCGCTGGACAAGCAGCAATCACAATGGTGTAATTACGCCGCTGGCTTTTCCGCAATGGTTGCCCCCACATACGCCCCACAGATTTCCCGGAGGAGATTGCACTATGCGTCTCGCCAAACCTGATCTTGATACCTCCTGGCAGGAGTTCTCGAACTGCCTCGGTGTTGACCCCGACCTCTTCTTCCCCGAACGCGGTGCATCTACACGCGAAGCCAAAGAAGTCTGCCGCGGCTGTGTCGTGCGCGAAGATTGCCTCGAATTTGCCCTGCAAAATGGTGAAAAGTTCGGCATCTGGGGTGGGATGAGCGAGCGCGAACGGCGCCGCATCCGTCGTCAACGTGCGCTTGCCCGTGCGGCGATCACCGCCGCTGAGCCTGCGGTGATCATGCAAAACAACTGACCGCTCACCAGACGGTCACCAGAAGTTGTCTGTCGCCAGTGCAATCCGGTGACAAACACACGCCCGCTTTGGGTACCCTGTAACCCATGGGATCACTCGGAACACCAGAGCTCATCATCATCCTCGTGGTCGTACTGCTTGTCTTCGGCGGCAGTCAACTTCCGAAACTGGCGCGTTCACTCGGCCAGGCACAGAAGGAATTCAAGGATGGCGTCGAAAAAGGCATGGACGACGACGACGAGACCAGCGCCTAGCACGCGCCGCTCGGGCTACTCTTTCGCTAGCCCAAGAAAAAAGTCTGCATGTCGGGAACTCAGCGGACAGTTCTGTCGTTCGGTAGGTAACTGGTGACCGAAAACCAGCCATCTGATGAGGTGGCACCTACCTGGGAAGACATCGCACGTGATCACGGGCGGTTCCTTTACACGGTGGCGTACCGCCTCACCGGAAACCATGACGACACCCAGGATCTGGTGCAAGACGTGTTGCTTCGAGTCGAACGAGGGTTGGTGAACTACCAGCCAGGCAATCTCAACGGTTGGTTGAGTCGCATCACGACCAACGCGTTCCTCGACAACGTCAGGAAGAAGAAACGTCGGCCCGAAGAAGCCCTACCCGACGAGCCCGACCGGGTACTGATAGGCGCTCCCGGCGCCGACGAGTCGCTCGACATGACGATGTTGCCCCAGCATGTCCAAGACGCACTGCTGACACTGCCGGATGACTACCGGGCCGCTGTCGTCATGTGTGACGTTGTTGGGCTCACCTACGACGAGATCTCCGAGCAACTCGGCGTACCCGTCGGCACTGTTCGAAGCCGAATTCACCGCGGCCGGTCCCGACTGAAGCCGCTCCTTGCTGCGGAGCACGATCAGTGAGCGACCAACTGCACCCCCAAGAACTACTCGACGCCTACCTCGACGGCGAACTCGATGCCAGCGAGCAAGCGCGTGTTGATGCGGCGCTGGCAGACTCGCCGTCGCTGGCTGCTGAGTTAGCCGAGCGCGCCGTTGTTCGAGCCCAGCTCCGCGATTTGCCGATGGTTGACCCGCCGGATGGATTCTTCGAAGCGATGCTCGAGCGGGGCACCGCCGACCCGGCTGCGGTTTTGCCGCCAAATGTGGCGTCGCTGTCAGGCGCCCGAGTCGCCAAAGGCAGCCGTCGTTCCCTTGGATCACACCTTTCTCGAGCAGTCGCCGTTGCCGCAGTTTTTCTGCTTGTCCTCGGCTTCGGGTCAGGATTCAGCGCTATCGAGCGGGTTCCCGCACTTGATGCCTTTGCCAACCGCCACGCAGAAGCGCTTGAAGCCATGGCCGCCGGCGAACCAGATGGTGCCTCAACCGACGAATTTCACCCGATGCCAATGGATGAGGTGAAAGACCTCGGACCCGCGACCATGGACATGATGGGTGCCTACGAAAACGACGACAAGGTCCTCCAACTGATCTACGCCGATGGTGACGGCGGCATGATCTCGGTGTTCCGTCAGGACGGTTTCGTGAAATCTGACGATATGCCTGAAGCCGAAACCATGGAGATGGCGGGCGACGAAGCCTGGCACCTTCAACAGGGCGACTTCGACACACTTGTTGTCGATCGCGACGGCATCACCTACACCCTCATGGGGTCACTTTCGTCGGGACCTGCGATGGAATCGCTGGCCAGCGACCTGCCCGAAACCGAATCCGGTTGGCTTGACCGCGTAAGAAACACGTCGCGTGGGCTGCTCGAAACGATCGGATTGCGCTGAAACGGGCGTCACGACCATGTTGCAGATGTCACGAATATGTCACGAAGAGATGACGAAATCGGCCAATTTCAGCCAGATTTGTTACCAACCGATGCCAGTCGTGTTGAGGACCCGAGAAATGGCCGCACCACTGCAATGAACCCGCCTAGGGTTTGGTTAGTACAGCTTTACGGGAACTTTCTGGTGACTATGAACGTCATAGGTACAGGAACTCGTTAGAGGGAGGTCCCTTATGGACACCAACTGGATGGCACACGGATTGTGTGCACACGAAGACCCTGCAGTCTTTTTTCCCAATGATGGCGTAGGCGTCATCAAAGCGCAGCGAATCTGCCGGCAATGCCCCAAACAAGAGCACTGCCTTGAGTACGCGCTCACCAACAAGATCGACCATGGCGTCTGGGGTGGCGAATCCGAGCGCGCCCGTCGCCGTCTGATCCGCAAGCGCAACGTCGTTGCCGCAAAGGCAGCTTCGAAGGCAGCCCGGGTCGCTGCAAAGGCTGGCGCCCCGGTGGCCGATGTCGATGCAGTTGACGCCACCGGTACCGTCGAGGTCGGCTGATCGGCCTGGCTAACCCGTTCTGAGCTGCGGCGGGCAAGCGTTTCCGGCTGGCGAACCGGTATGGTTCTTGGTCTGAGCAGCTGTAGGTAACCGCTGCGCTGAGCAGCAGTTCAAGAGGAGTACCCGCATGAGCGATATCGGCGTCGAACGTCAGGCACCAGTCGGTAGTGTGAAAATTGTGTATCTCGGTCCAACCGTGCCCCATTGGGACGTTCGTTCCGACTACGGCGACAAGGCCCTGATCGACGGATTTCGCGAACGCCTTGCGGCGCGGTTGCTCTTGCTTCCGCCCCACGATCCGCAGTTTCGTCGCAACCGCGAACGCGTCAACCGCGACGCCGAACGCGAAAACCTCGTCATCGAATGGGACCTCGGCTACCCCGAGGACGAAGGGTAATCACCCCTGCAGCTACTCGGTATCGACCTCGGTGGCACCAAAATTTTGGGTGTCCGAGTCGATCAAGCTGGCAAGGTTACCGGTCGTTCGCTGGCAAAGACCAGCAAAGATGGCCCTGAGGCAGTCCTCGGTCAGATAGAGCGACTGGTCGAAAAACTCGACCCCGACACTACGGCCGACAGGGTTGGCATCGGCGCACCCGGCACCATTTCCGAGGGAACTGTCGATCTCGCCGTGAATCTTGCTGGCTGGGACCGGCCAGTTCAGGTCGCTGAACGCCTCCAGGAAACGCTGCAGCGGCCGGTGGTGATCGACAACGACGTCAACATGGCGCTCTACGCCGAGACGGTCCTCGGCTCAGCCCAGGAGGTATCCAATGTTCTGGGGGTGTGGGTCGGAACCGGTGTAGGTGGAGCGCTTGTTCTCGACGGGAACCTCCGACGGTCGACCCGTGGCCTCGCTGGAGAGATCGGCCACGTAGCTGTGGTTGGCGGTGGCAACAGGCCGCATCTCGGCGCAGCGGCGGTCACCGTCGCCGCCTGTTCGTGTGGAGGCCGTGGCCACCTCGAAGCGTATGCCGGTCGCGCAGCGCTCGAACGGCTCGCGAGAGCCGAACACTCGTCCGGTCGTCCAACCCAGCTTGTCGAGCTCGCCGCATCGTCTCGCATGACATCGACGATCTGGGTTGAAGCATGGGCCAATGGCGACGCCGTCGCCACCGAGTTGTTGCAGCAAGCGGCCCGAGCGACAGCAACCGCAATAACAGCTGCTACGACGCTGATCGATCTCGACGCCGTGGTCATCGGTGGCGGATTCGCTTCACGCCTTGGTTCCCCGTGGCGCCGGATGGTCGCCGAAATCCACGCGTCGCAGATGACGATTGGTGCGCCAGCCACGATCACCGGAAGCGGAATCGGCGACAATGCCGCGGCCATTGGCGCCGCGCTGTCCGCCCGAGCCTTGTTCGATGAACGTTAGGTAAAGTCGCCAGCGCGTCGCCCTTTATCGTGCTTTGATGAACTTGTGGGAAATTCGGCCGACTGGGAAGCCGTGGTACCAGATCCAGACTCGGCGAACGACGCCGCAGCCGACCGCCTTCTCGGTGGCTTCGAGAGCTCCTTCGTCATCCCCTCGTTTGATGACAACGACTCGCCGTACCTCAACCGCGAGCTGTCCTGGCTCGCGTTCAACGCTCGTGTTCTTGCCTTGGCAAAGGACCCGAATGTTCCGCTGCTCGAACGGGTCCGTTTTCTGTCGATCTATTCATCGAACCTCGACGAGTTCTTCCAGGTACGCGTTGCCGGCCTGAAGGACCAGGTCGCGGGTGAGGTGGCACTTCGTGGCCCTGATGGGCGCACCCCGGTCGAACAACTCCGAGCGGTCACCGACGCCGTCCGAAGATTGACCTTCGACAAGCAACAGATCTTTAAGGAGCTGGTGCGTCCCGGGCTCGTCGCGAACGGCATCGTCGTTCGCAAGGTCAGCCAACTTGACCAGGCCGATGTCGACTACCTCGACGAGCTGTTTCGCGAACGGATCTTCCCGGTTCTGACCCCGCTGGCTATCGATCCCGGCCATCCGTTTCCCTATATCAGCGACCTGTCGCTCAACCTCGCTGTCGTCCTACGCGACTCAAACACCGGTCGGCAACTCTTTGCCCGGGTGAAGATCCCGAACTCGTTCCCCCGGCTGTTGGCACTTCCCTCGGTCGAAGAGCCGCATTTCGTGCTGCTAGAGGACGTGATTAGCCATCATCTTGATGCGCTGTTCCTTGGGATGGAGATTGAAAGCCAGCAGTTCTTCCGGGTAACCCGCAACGCCGACCTCACCTACGAAGAGGAAGAGGCCGAGGATCTGCTCTTTGCAGTGGAGATGGAACTTCGCCGCCGCCGATTTGGCCGGGCGATCCGCCTCGAGGTCTCGGGCGAAGTCGATGAACAGATCCAGGGTCTGTTGCTCGACGAACTCGATCTCGCACCCGAAGACGTGTTCGTCGAAGAAACGCTGCTCGACATGACCGGCTTGGCCGAGATCGTCGACATTGACCGTCCCGACCTGCGGTACCCGGCATGGACAGCGGTAACTCCGCCTGCATTGCAACCAAAGGCCGACGAAAGAGTCAACATGTTTGCCCGACTCTCTGAGGGCGACATCTTGGTGCATCACCCGTACGAGTCGTTCACGGTGTCGGTGGGAGAGCTGATTCACCAGGCGTCGGTTGACGCACATGTTCTTGCAATCAAGATGACCCTCTATCGCACATCTGGCGATAGTCCCCTGATCGACGCGCTGGTTCGTGCTGCTGAGTCAGGCAAGCAAGTAGCGGTTCTCATCGAGCTCAAAGCGCGTTTCGACGAACAGGCCAACATTGGCTGGGCAAGACGACTCGAGCAGGCGGGGGTGCATGTTGCGTACGGCCTGATCGGTCTCAAGATCCACAGCAAGACCATCATGATCGTGCGGGACGAGGGCAAAAAGATACGGCGTTATTGCCACATCGGAACCGGAAACTACAACCATCGCACCGCCCGACTCTACGAAGACTTTGGCCTTCTTACCGCCGATCAGCAGATCGGCGATGACCTTGCGAATCTTTTCAATCAGCTCACCGGCTACGGACGCGACGTCGACTATCAACGGATTCTTGTTGCCCCCGATCAGCTCCGTCCGGCGTTGCGAGACTTGATCCGCGAAGAAGCCGCACATGGTGCCGACGGCCGCATCATCATGAAGATGAATAGCCTTGTCGACCCCGAACTGATCAGCCAGCTGTACGAAGCAGCCGAAGTCGGGGTGCAGATCGATTTGATTGTCCGCGGAATCTGCGGGCTACGACCTGGGTACAGCGGCCAGGACAACATTCGGGTCCGGTCGATCGTTGGCCGATTCCTCGAACACTCCCGCGTGTATTTTTTCGCTAACGGCAAAGGAACGGGCGAGCCGGCCTACTTCATTGGTTCGGCCGATCTGATGCCTCGCAACTTGAACCGGCGAATTGAAGTGCTCACGCATGTCGACGAACCAGCGTTGCAGTCAAAGATCGATGTGGTGCTCGATGTACTGCTTGACGACGACCAGCTGGCGTGGATATTGCACGCCGACGGCTCATGGCGGCGGCAGTCCGAGGGTGTCGGCAGCAATGCTCACGAGCTTTTTCAACATCTGGCTTTGGCTGAGGCGTTCGAAGGCCGCTGACGGCCGACACGGCCCCCGAAGACCGTTTCTCAAGTTCTCAAGTTCTCAAGTGAAACGAAAATCTGGCCGAATCCCTCGGTATGGGACAGAAGTCAGACCCGTGTGTTGTACGAGCCGCCGGTGGTCTTGTCACGCGTCTGAATGGTGACGGCGACACCGAAGTTCTCCTTGTCCATCGGCCGCGTTACGACGACTGGAGCTTCCCCAAAGGCAAGTGTGAATCCGCCGACGAGACATACAAACAAGCGGCCTTGCGAGAGGTGCGCGAAGAGACGGGCTTTCGGTGCAGGCTCGGCGCGAAACTTGAAACGGTCCGTTATGTCGACCGGCGAGGCCGCCCGAAGCGGGTGCACTACTGGGAGATGTCGATTCGCGATGGCGCATTCGAGGTCAATGACGAGGTCGACCGGGTGAAGTGGCTTACTGTTTCGCGAGCCGCCGACAAGCTCACCCACAAACGAGACAGGAAACTTCTCGCGACGCTGCCCTTGTTGGAATCATCCAAGGCCGCGTAGGGCAGCAAACACCGAACGTTCGACTCGACGAGGAAAAGTTGGGGCAATGGGCAGGGCGGGGCCGTGCTCATCGGGTTGACGTCGTAGGATTGGAGCTGTGAATCAGCCCGACGGTTGGAGAGAGCTCAACGCACCGAAGCGTCGCGCTCGTGCAGGCTCTGCCTCGACACCGCGCAAGCTTCCCGAAACACTTCGGCGTTCGCCGTTTGGTCGGCTCGCTCGCACCCACGCGTTCAACGGCGCTGGCGATGGTGCTTTGGCGTTGGCGCTCGCCGGATCGATCTTCTTTTCGATCGACCCGAGCGACGCACGTTGGCGGGTTGCGCTGTATCTCGTGTGCACGGTTGCACCCTTTGCTGTGGTCACTCCGCTCATTGGTCCGGCGCTCGACCGGGTAAAGGGCGGGCGACGAGCGATGATTATCGGTGCGCTCGGGTTGCGTTCGGTGCTCGCGTTTTTGATGATCGGCCACACCGACACGCTTTGGTTGTTTCCCGAAGCGTTTGGCGTCTTGATTCTGCAAAAGGCCTATGGCATTGCAAAGAGTGCGCTTGTGCCGCGTTTGGTTGACGATACTGAGGAACTTGTCGAGGCGAATTCGAAGCTGGCGCTGATCAGCGGTTTGTCCGGCGCAGTCGGCGCTGCGCTTGGTGGCTTCTTTTCGTTGTTCGGCGGTCCGGGTTGGGCAGCGGGGGTTGCGTGCGCAATCTTCGCCTTTGGTGTGATCAATGCGTTGCGGTTGCCGAAAGTGGTCGTCGCAGAACAACCGATCGAAGCCGAAGAAAAGGAAGACCTTCGAAGCCGTGGCATCACCTTGGCTGCGGGTGCGATGGGCGCCCTGCGCGCTGCGGTTGGGTTTGTCACGTTCTTGCTGGCGTTCGAGCTGCGGGGTGGTGAGGACGGCATCTCGATGAGCGGTTTCGGATCCTCGAGCGGCGCGGCAACCGGGCTGTTCAATGGTCTTGACATTGTCGATATCACCGGCGTCCCCGGCGCTCCTGTTTGGCATTTCGGACTCGTTGCCGCTGCAGCAGGTGCGAGCGCGCTTGCGGGCGCTAAGTACGCCCCACGTCTGCGCGCCCAGTTTCCTGAGGAGAACATTCTGCTCGGCGTGTTACTTCTCGCGATGATGTCAGCCTTGGTTGCCGGGTG
Organism: uncultured Acidimicrobiales bacterium; assembly: GCA_938015295.1. Lineage (GTDB taxonomy): Bacteria > Actinomycetota > Acidimicrobiia > Acidimicrobiales > SHLQ01 > CALLQB01. Next base: position 31,258 of record CALLQB010000008.1, on the reverse strand, counting down.
GGCGGGCGACCTCTTCGGTGCGGTGTTGATCGCTGGCGCAATTGGGATGGCGGCGGCGACGGGCAAGCTTGTCTTCGACGCGATTGTTCAGCGCGACGCTCCGGCAGCGAACTGGGGCCGGTCGTTTGCTCGCTTTGAGGCCCGGTTTCAGCTGAGCTGGGCTTTCGGTGCGTTCGTGCCCGCCGTTGCGCCGCTAGCTGGGCGCGCAAGCATTGGCTATCTCGTCGTAGGTATTGGGCTGGCAATCGCCGGGCTGTCGTACTTCTTTGGCTCGCGTGGTGCGTCGGTGCCGACCCGTCGCAAGGCCCCAACCGAGACCATCACGTTGAGCGATGACGATCTGCGTCCAAGTCGTCCGAGACCTCCGGCAGGGATGTCGGAAATCATGGCGAAGTACGGCACCAAAGACTCGGCCTTGAACCGCACCGTTCCCCAGTTCGAGCCAACCCAGGAACTCGAGGTAACCGGCCCAACAGGTTCAGCCGAACCCGACCCTGACGCAGTCGACTGGAAGTAAACCCAAAATCTCGTGACCCACAGCGACACTTTTTGTCGTCTGGTGTCACGAGATTCCGGGTTGGGTTAGTCGTCTAGGCCGCTGAGATCGTCGGGAACTTCGAAATCGGGAGTGGTGAGTTCGCCAGTTTCGCCGAGGACCCGAGCTAGCCAGAGGCCGGGTGCCGAAATCTCGGCTGGGGTTGGTAACGAGTCGTGCGACTCCCACAATCTGGACAACACGTCTTCGCCGCTGCGCTCGATGATGCCTGCGATGAACGCAGCGCCTTCGTCGAACTGTGTCTGGGTCAGTTCAAGCCCTAGAAGCTGTCCGACGAAGCGGTCAGATTGATCGGCCTCGACGCGGCGCCGACGAAGAGCCTCAGACAACATGGCGTACGAGCCGATGAGGCCCGTGCCGACCTTGTCCATGATGTGGTCGACATACCCTTCGATGGCCGCGACGAGCGCCGCTATCTGGGGAAGAATTGCGCGTTGGATGTCGGACCGCACGGCGCCCAGAACAACCTCGGGATCGCCAAACATTTCCTGCAACCCGCTCATATCGCCACTCATTGGATCGAAGTTGCCGAGTTTGTCTTCGAGCGCATTCGGATTGGGACTGAAGCCAGAGGCATGGTCGCCGAGAAGTTCGAGCAGCCGCTCGCGCACGTGCGGAACCCGAAACACTGCGTGATGGGCGACTTCGTTGAGGCAGACCCATAGCCGCATGTCGTCGGCGTCGATGCTCCACAAATCGCGGAACTCCTCGACGTTGGCCCCGACGACCATCAATCGGTCGCCGCCTTCTCGGGGAATCGGCAGATCGTAGGTACCGAGCGATTTTCGTGCGAGATGTCCGACCATCGAACCGGCGGTCATGTTGAGCATCATCGGGCCCATCATCGCCATGAGGGGGCCAAGGAAGGCGGCGCTCGGGTCGGCGGTATCGAGCGGAGGTGGTTCGGCGGTGAGCGAGCTGGTGAGTCGCTCAAAGATGGGTCGGTAGGTATCGATGGTGGACGTCGCCCAGTCGGTGCGCGTCACGACGTCGATGGTCAGCGGGACACCGCCGGCGGAGATCGTAAGGCCCGTTGCGTTGGCGATATGCAGTTCAGCGATGCGGAGAAGGCTCTCGTACGCCATGCGTTCGAGCGGGTCGACGTTGGGCTGACTTTCGCCGCCCGACGCGATCATGACAGCGAATTGTCGCGCTCCTCCCCAGTCGGGCGAACCCTGGCCCTGCATGACCTTAAAGAGGTCGCCGAAGAGCGGAATCTGTGAGAACTGGGCGAATGGATCGGCGGGGGAGGACGACGAAGAATCGGGGTTTTCGTCGTCGCTGGGCTGTTCTGGCAAATCGTCGGTCATGAGAACTTTCAGTCGCAGGAGTGGAACTGGGGTCCCTTCATTGGCATGGTAGATCCTATGAGCGGCTCGGTGACTGGCGAGGTCAGACAAAAAGTGTCCCAACTGGAACCGTTGCACAGTCCTCAGATCGTTGTCACCGGTGCTGCCGGGATTGTTGGTGGTCGGGTCGCAAATGCGCTTGCGACGTCACTTGCCGGGGCCCGTGTGGTTGGCATCGACCGTTTCGGTGGCTCAAGTTCGCTGGCCGAGTTCCACCTTGCAGATCTCGCAACCGACGATCCGGCGGCCTTGCTAGCTGGCGCCGACACGGTGGTTCACTGTTCGTTCAACGTGCGGGCCGATGCGGTCACGCCCGAAGACGGGCGTTTAGATCTCGCAATCATCCGACGCGTTCTCGACGCAGCAACAGCTGTGGGCGTCAAACACTTTGTGGTGCTTTCGAGTGCAATGGTTTACGGCGCGTGGCCGGACAATCCGATGCCCATCACCGAAGACGCTCCCGTGCGACCCAACAGAGAGTTCGCCTTCGCCGCACACATGGCGATGGTCGAACAGGTAGCCAACGATTGGGCCGCCGGCGACGCAGAGCGCATGCTCACGATCGTGAGACCTGCGGTGGTGGTGAGCGAGCAGCGTCGTGGTGGACTGAGCGATCTCCTAGCGTCGGCTGCGGTCATTCGCTCAGAGTCAGGCGAAGCCCCAGGCCAATATCTGCACGTTGATGACTTGGCGTCTGCGGTGACACTTGCGGTGGCCCATCACGTCACCGGCCCTATCAACGTCGCTCCTGATGCGTGGATTACCCCCGATCTGTTGGCAGCGCTCGCTGGACCGAAACCTCGGCTGCATTTGCCCGATCCCGCCGCCCGCCTGTTGTCGGTGGTGAGGTTCAAGCTTGGGTTTACCCGCACGCCACCGGGGATCATGCCCTACATCACCCATCCTTGGGTGATAGCTAACGACCGTATGCGGGCCCTTGGTTGGGAGCCGTCGCATTCCAACGAAGAAGCGTACGTAGCCGGTCACGATGCCGGTCCGCTCGGCAACCTCAATGCCAAACGTCGACAGATGCTTGCGCTCGGAGCGACTGCGCTGGTCGCACTTGGCGCGGCCATTGGCATTGGCATACTTGTCCGGCGAGCACGATTGCCTCGCTAGCCGCCGTTGCTAACTGCGCTTTGCCGACTATTTGATCTTGGCTCGCAGGCCGAGGGTTATGTCGGTTTTGATGGTCTTGCCATCGCGCACAACTTCAATCTGGGCGACTTGGCGCGCTGCCAGATCGCCAAGCGTGTCGTGCAGATCAGCTAGCGACGAGACAGGATGCCGAGCAATGGTGATGATGACATCGTCGACCTGAAGTCCGGCGGCATCGGCGGGTGAACCGCCGACGACGGTTTCGACTCGAACACCTTTGCCCGGATCGAGATTTTTTCCTTTGATGCCGATCCACGCAACGTGGTTGACGAATCCGGTCTCGATTATCTGATGTGCTGCGAGGCGGACCGCGTTGATGTCGAGCGCATAGTTAAACGCCGAGTCGTGATCGATCGGTACGACCATGGCGACTACTTGATCGTCATCGTTCATAACGGGCGCACCCTCGGCGAAGGGCCCCACTGCCGCTGCGTATTCGACAAGTTCTTGGCGATGGAAGCCGTTGCGGTCAGCCACCACTTCGTCGACGCCCAGCACACGGGTGCTTACGACTTCGTTTGTCCAGGTGTCGGCGACATGCACCATGTCGCCGCGCTCGGGGTCGTCGTTGGCCATATCGGCCTTGGCAAGGTCTGGCGCATCGATCTTCAGGACAGCGATATCGAGAATGAAATCACCGCCGACGATTTTCGCCTTGTAGCTGTTGCCAACGGGGTCGTGTACGAGAACCTGCGTTGCGCCCGCAACCAGAGCTCGCGATGTGGCGATGTAGCCATCGTCGAAGATCATGACACCGTTGCCTTGGCCTTTTCGGCCACCGCCCCAACGTTCCACACGCATCACGCCCTCGTGACTGCGAAGGGGTGTTGTGTCGTTTGGAGTTGTCGCAACCTCGGATTCGTACAACACCGTTTCGATGGTTGCCGACTGGTTGACGCGGGCCAACTGGTCGGCGACCGACGAGTCAGGGCCGGGCGAAGCGAACGAGACGATGGTTACCGCCAAAAGGGCGAGCGAGGCTCCGAGGCTGATGAGCCCGACCGTGTGCCGGTTTCTTGGCACCGGCACAGGTGAAACACCGTTGGCGGCTGCCATCACTGCACCGATTTCTGAAGGATGACGCCAGACGCGCTCGCCAGAGTCATCGAACCCAAATGAGGGGTCGGAGCGCTCCTCGTGCGCGTCTTTTTCGGGGTTTTCCCGGTCCTCCATTGCCACGTAAAGGAGAGTACCGACTCAATCCCGAGGGTTTACCGCGGGCACGGCATTTTGTTTTCGTCCTGGCTGGTGGCACTCGCTGTGGCGATGGGGCGTAACATCGAGTCTTGATGAGCGAATCTCTCGACGTTCAGGAACCGCCAACAGAGGGTGATACGTGGCTTGGCCTTGCTTCTGCCTCGCTACCGGTCGCGGCTGCCTACGAGTGGGCAGTGCGGCCCGATTGTGGTGCGGTCGTTCTCTTCAGCGGAACGGCACGCGACCACTCCGAAGGCCGTGAAGACGTGTCACTCCTCGAATACGAAGCCTATGAAGAACATGTTGTTCCCCGGTTGGGCGGTGTCGCTGACGAGCTCCGCGAGCGCTGGCCCGATGTTCGACGTGTTGCCATGATCCACCGCATTGGTCCGGTGCCGGTCGGTGAGTCGGCGGTTGTCGTGGCGGTGTCGTCACCTCATCGTGAAGCCGCATTCCATGCGGGCAAGTTCGCTATCGACGCGCTCAAGTCGTCGGTGCCGATCTGGAAGCGTGAGAAGTGGCGCGACGGGGAAAGTTGGGGTCTTGAGCCGCAGCATCTTATCGAAGCAGCCGACACCCAGGCTGCTGAGCAGCTTGCAGGCCAGTCGCCAGAGAACGCTTCATGAGCGCGATCGGGTTTTTGTTGATCGCAGTTGGGTTGAGTGTCGTCGGGTCGCTGGTGATGTGGCTCTGGACCGCACGACCGAAAAAGTTCGACCACAGTATTGACGAGTTCGATAAGAATCTTCGGGCATTGCGACCCGAAGGCTCTGACGAACAAAGCGACGCGGATTACTTCGGGTTGTAGGAATAGATGGCACGCGATCTCGCAATCGACCTTGGTACCGCGAACACTCTTGTGTATGCGCGCGGCGAGGGCATCGTGCTGAACGAGCCATCGGTTATTGCTCTCAATAGCCAGACAAAAGAGGTGCTCGCAATGGGCACTGAGGCGTGGCAAATGATCGGGCGAACTCCGTCATATATTGTCGCCGTCCGGCCCCTTCGCCACGGTGCCATCACCGACTTCGAAGTCACGCAGCGCATGATCCGCTTGCTGCTGGAGCGGGTTGGTGTGAGTCGGTTCAATAAACCTCGGGTCATCATTTGTGTGCCATCAGCGATTACCGCCGTTGAGCGCCGGGCGGTGACCGAAGCGGCCCGTCGGGCAGGCGCAGCCGACGCCCAGCTCATCGAACAACCTATGGCTGCGGCGATAGGCGCCAACCTGCCGATCAATGAGCCGATCGGCAACATGGTGGTAGATATTGGCGGAGGCACTTCTGAAGCAGCGCTGATTTCCCTTGGTGGCGTGGTTGCGCTTGAGGCCGTCCGCGTCGGTTCGTTTGACATCGATGCGGCTATCCAGTCATATGTTCGCCGGCAGTATGGCATCGCCATCGGCGAACGAACGGCTGAAGAGATAAAACTCACGATTGGCTCGGCGGCCAAAACCGAAGACGAAGTTATGGCCGAGGTTCGGGGCCGAGAGCTGATGAGCGGTTTGCCGAAAACCGTTGTTCTTTCTCCCGCAGAGATCCGAACTGCCACCGACGAAACGGTGTCGGCGATGGTTGATGCGGTGCTTTCTTGTCTTGCGCAAGCGCCACCAGAACTGGCCCAGGACCTTATTGAGCAAGGGATTCATCTGGTTGGTGGTGGGGGCATGTTGCGGGGGCTCGATACGCGTATTTCGGGCGAGACCGAGGTACCGGTGCACCTTGTGCAAACGCCGCTCGAGTGTGTGGTGCTCGGCGCTGGTCGTTGCATCGAATCTTACGAAGCGGTGCAGGCGATGTTTATGGACTCGAAGCGCTAACGGCCGAGCACATCCTCGGCCGCCTGACGCACCTGCCAGTCGCGGTCTTCTGAGGCTTTCTCGAGCGCCTGGACAACCTCAGGGCCGTCGAATGGCGCCAGTGCGAGGGCAGCTCGGCGGCGGATCTGTGGAACATCTGACATGGCTCGAAGGATGGTTTGAACTGCGCGCTCGTCGCCAAGCGCACCGAGTGAGGCAATGGCCGCTTCGCGGCAGAGCGGGTCGGCGTGATTGTCGGCCATCGCAACTAGTGCGTCGACGACGCCGGGTGTTGCGGCCCGTTCGCCGCACGACCAGGCGGCGACTTCGGCGACCGTGTTTTCGGTGTCGTCGAGCAGTTCGACCACCGATACGTTGGGATACGAGGCGGCGATAGCGGCCGAACGGGATCTGACGAGTGGTGCGGTGTCGCAAAGCCCAGCAGTGAGCTCGGCGTCGGTGAGTACCTGCAAACGGTCGAGCGCACCCAATGCCGTCGCTCGCACCTGCGGATCGTTGGATTGAAGGTGAAGTCTGGCAGTTCCGGGGTCGCCACGGTGCCCAGCGAGCGCTGCCTCTCGGCGTTGCGCTGCGGTGTCGGAGTCTTGCATGGGGCTTCCGGGCTTTCTGATGGTTGCGAAATCACTATCAAACTACTAACAAAGGTGTGACTGGCTCCGAAAGTACCTGTGATACCTCAAGGAGTTTTCCTGTGCCACACCTGGTAATTGTTCATAGCGCTGACGACATGTCGTTTCACCCCTGCAACGACCTCGATTCGGCGGTTGCTGCAATTGAACGTCTTCGGAACGAAGACGGCGTCGAATCCTGCGAACTGTTCGAGATGAACCCAATCTCGTTCGAATTTCGGCCGTACTACCACGTGGCAATCGGCGATCACTCGGCACAGCCAGGGGCTGAAACCCATCTGGCTCCTGTGGTCGACGCGTTCCCTTCGGCCCCTTCTGTGCCGGTCATGCCGGAGACAAGTCTCGACTCGGAGTCGCTCGACACGCCAATGTCGCTCGAGGCAGCGCTTGCCAACGTGACGCCACCCGATCCTTCGGCAGCGGTGCCGCCGCTCCCACCGCTTCCTGCTACCGACCTATCTTCGACAATCTCGCCGCCGGCAGCAGTTGCCGATGCGCCATTTGTTCCCGCGCCGGCGCCGTTTGAACCAGCCCCGTACGAGGCCGCGCCAGCTGACGCCACGCCGTTCGATGTTCCGCCCGCCCCACCAGCTTCGGACGTCTTTGCCGACCAGTTGGCGGCGTCCGAGGCGGCAGCGGTAGCTACCGGCGCTGTTGCACCTACCGAGGGTCTGGGCTTTGAGCTCGGCGAGTCGTCGGGCTTTGGCTTCGATACGAATCAGGCCGACGACAGCGCCGCTGGCACGGTCACCGACATGTTTGAGTCGAGTACTGAGCAGCTTCCTCCGCCTCCTCCGCCACCGCCGAGCCCTGCGATTGCTCCATCGGTTGCCGAAACAGTTGCCGAGGTCGCTAGCGAAGAGCCACCGCGACGCGGACTGTTTGGACGTTAGTAGCGGCCAGAGCTAGCTGACCGCTGTCTCCAGCAGATAGCCGGCAAGGAACACCATTGCGCCGACCAGGCCAGCGACAGCAAAGCCAAGAATCACGACGATTACTGCGAGTAGAACCACCGCTCGCAGTCGTTGCCACCATCGAACCTTCGCGTTTTTTCCGAGCACCGGTTGTTCGGGTTGGCGGTAGCCGAGTCCGAGGTAACTCCACCACGCCTTGGGCATCATCGGTGAGTCGCCTCGCGGCGAGTGTGGCGCGTGTCGGTTGTGGTTCGACGGCGCCGCTGCCATGAGTACAAGGCCGTCGATTGAACGGTTTCTTGCGCTGATTGTCAGAAGGTTTACGCGCAAGACGCGTAGGAGTAGCGCTTCGGAGATGGCAGGCTGAGAGGCCAGCGCGCATCCGACGAGTGCGAGAAGAACGAGAAGTAGAGTGGCCGACGAGAACAACACGATGCCCCAGACGATACCGTCCGATGGCCTGAACGTGGAGCCAGCCCCGCAATTCGATGGTCCTGCTCGCAAGAATCGTCGCTGGTTGACGGTGTTGCTGAGCTTGGTCGGGGTTCTGGCTCTTGTCGCTGGCGTGGCGAGTCTGATTTCGGTTCCGTACACGGCCTTCGAGTTGGGAACGGTGAATCCGATCGAAGACATCGTTGAGATCGAAGGGGCTGAGGTGTTCCCGTCGGAAGGCGAAGTCTTCTTTACCACGGTGCGCCTCAATCGCTTGTCGGCCCTCGAATGGGTGCTCGTTCGCTTGGGACCGGCAGTTGATATTCGTAAGACCGAGGATGTTTTTGGCACACAAACTCGAGAAGAATCGCGTCAATGCAACGCACAGATGATGGTGTCGTCGCAGTCGACGGCCAACATTGTTGCCCTTACCTATCTTGGTTACGAGGTTTTTAATCCGACCGGGGTGACCGTTGATGGGGTTGCTGACGAGTCGGCTGCCGACGAATTGATTCAGTGTGGTGACGTCATCATTCGAGCCGGCGGCGCAGAGACGCTCACGACGAATCAGCTTCGCGATGCGGTGCTGGCAAAGAGTCCTGGCGATGTTCTGGAGGTCACCGTCGAGCGTGACGGGGAAGAACTCGACCTGCAGGTTGAACTTGGTGCCGCAGCAAACGGCGAACCAAGAATCGGTGTGTCGATTGGTACTCGTTTGTCTGAAAACGATTTGCCGATCGATCTGTCGTTGAATGTTGACGGTGTTGGCGGGCCGTCTGCTGGTCTCGCATTCACGCTTTCGTATATCGATCTGCTTACTGAGGGTGAATTGACCGGTGGGCTCGATGTTGCGGTTACGGGGACGATGAGTCTCAGCGGCGCGGTGGGGCCCATTGGCGGCGTGCGCCAGAAGGTCGCTGCCGCTATTCGCTCTGGAGCCGAACTGATGTTGATTCCAGCGAGTCTTCGTGAGTCTGAGCTTGACCGGGCGTTTCTCGAAGCCGGCGACGATCTTGTGGTGATTCCGGTTGCAACGGTCGACGAAGCTATTGCGGTGCTTGCCGAACGTGGCGGCAATGGCCGCGAGCTTGTCGGGCCAAATGGTCCAATCGATCGAGCGACCGAGGGGTAGCTGTGTGGATAACAACTGGTATGACTACAGCCAATGTTGGCGTCGCTCGGTGGTTTCTCGACCGCTCTTGGCGTTTATGGCTCTAGCCTAGGTTCGATGGCATCTTCGAGCATGCCCGACATCGGTGATCCGAAGACGATCCGTGAGGCATCGTTTTCGACGTCGTTTCGCGGCTTTGATCAACTAGAGGTTCGCGCGTTCTTGCAAACGCTGGCGCGCCAGCTCGGTGGTATCGATGAGCTGCGTGCTGAGGCGGAGGCCAAGGTTGCGGCGGCCGAGCGCGAGCTTGAGGCGGCCAAGGACATTGATGAAAACTTGCTGACATCGCGCCTGGGCGAGGATGCGGCACGGATTTTACAAACCGCGCGAGATACCGCGGCCGAGAGGCTCGCGAGCGCAGAGGCCGAAGCTGCCGACTTGCGCGCTCGCGCAGACGCAGACGCAGCGGCGATTCGACAGGCAGCAGAAGATGCTGCATCGTCGATGAGCGAATCGCTTGCCGAACGCGAGCGTGAGCTCGATGATGCGATCGAAAACGAACAACGGCTTCGCGACCAGCATCGTCAAGAAGCGTTAGCTCAGGCCGATCGCGACGCAGAAGATGTGGTTTCGGCCGCTCGCAGCGCTGGCGATCAAGTTCTCGCCGAGGCGCGCGATGAGGGCCGCGCAATGGTGGCCGAAGCGCATCTTGTGCGCGAGCGAATCCTGTCTGATCTGTCACGTCGCCGCACCAACGCAAAGGTGCAACTCGAACAACTTCGTGCCGGACGCCAGCGGCTGATCGAAGCCATCGAATTTGCCTCGACTGCGGTCGCCGACGTAAATCGGGAACTTGAGAACTCGTTGCCAGAGGCGCGTCAGGCGGCCGAAACCGCTGGTCTGACGGTTCCTGCCCCAGCGTCGGTGGCAGAGATCGAATCGGAGATCGAGTCGGCCCGGTTGGTCGGTCATCCGTTTGCGACGTCAGAAGAGGTCGAGTTGGCAACAGCGTCGCTCGAGTCGGCAACCGATACTGTGACCGACAACGACGTGGTCTCTGTCGATGTCGCTGTCGAGAACCTCGACGAAGACGCCGCAGGCGTCGACGAAGAGGGAGCGGTCGAGCAGCAATCGTCTGAGCCGGCCTCGGCTACTCAGGAATATTTCCGCACCTCAACCCCGTACACCGCCGACGCCACCCGTGCTGCGGTGTACGACGTTGAGGCCGAGCTTGATGACGGCGCGATGTTTGGCGATGCTGAGCAGCCCGATGACTTTGATAGCCCAGGGCTTGTTTTGTCCGAGCTGGGCGACGACCGCAACACGCTTTTCAGACGAAAGAAGCAGCTGCCCGCCGTAGCTGGCCAGCTTCCGCGTGACGAAGTCCCAACAGTCGAAAAACCCGAAGACTTTGAACAGGTTCGAGCCCTCGACCCAACGATCGAACTTGCGCCAGTCGTCGCCGCCGGCGTAGAGCCTGAGCGAGAACCCGAGGTTGCGCCTGAACCCGCAGTCGAAGTTGAGCCGCTGGCCAAGGTCGAGGTCGAGGTCGAGGTCGAGCCTGAGCCTGAGGTCGAGGTCGAGGCCGCACCCGAGACGAAAACGGAAACCGATTCTACGGCTGCTGGCGAGCCACTGGTCGAGGCGTCTGACGACGTTGTCGAAGAAGCCGCGGTTGAGCAAGCCGCGGTCGATGAAGACGTTGTTGAAGAAGCCGCGGTCGATGAAGTCGCGGTTGAGGAAGCAGCGGTTGAAGAAGCCGCGGTCGATGAAGACGTTGTCGATGAAGTCGTTGTCGATGACACGTTCGAGGATGACTCGAGCGTCGACGACCTGTTCGACCGCCTCAGGGCCGACCGCGAACTGCGTGTTGCGGAGGCTTCGGCGCTTCTCGCCACCGTCGATGACGTGCGCGAACCAGTTGTCGAAGAGTTGGTCGTCGAGCCGGCCGCGATACTTGATGATTCAGCGTCGGCGACTGGCACCGACACCTTGATTCGCAACGAGACCCTCGAAACCACAGAGACGCTGGAAATCGCAGAGACCGTGGAAACTCCAGAGACGCTGGAGATCGCCGCCGAAAGCGATGCTGAAGGACATGCATCCGAACGGCTGCAGCAGGCTGAAGAAGCCTTGGTGGTACGAAGTGAAGCACTTGCCGAGCTCGAACGAACGGTTGGCCGCAAGCTCAAGCGGCAGCTCGCCGAAGAACAGAACGAACTACTCGACCTTGTTCGGCGTGACGGAGATGCGCCAACCATCGAATTGGTCGTCGGCGACATTGCAACGCACAGCAAGAGCTATGTCGATGCCGTGACCGCCGACCTTCACCGGGCAGCCACCGCTGGGGCGACTTCGGTCGGCGCAGAAGCAGCCAACCTTGACATCAGCCTTGCCACAGCGCAGGTGCGCGATGAGCTGCTTTCGTCTATGCGCCTCCTTGTCGACCGAGCAATCGCTGGCGCCGACGATGCCGACGATGCCATCGACCATCTGCGTTCGCTCTACCGCGAAATCAAAGGGCAGCGGTTGAATACCTTGGCCGCTGGTCTGGTGGTTACCGCCTACAACGCTGGAGTGCACGCCGGGCTCGCCGCTGAGCGGGTCATCCGCTGGGAGCTGGCACCCGATAGCGATTGTGGCAGCGCATGCAGCGAGAACCTGGTTGCGGGAGTCCGCACCGCGGGCACGCCGTTTCCCAGCGGGCATCTTCACCCGCCCGCGAGCGCATCGTGTCGTTGCCTTCTGGTAGTCGAGCAGTAGACGAGCGGTTGACCCACAATCAATCTCCACTGACCTGATGCAAGTTGTCTGTTTCGTGCCAGTATTGTTGCCCTAATGCGTCCGGTCTCCGCAATGCCTCCTCGTCGAGCAGGACGGTCCGCGAACCGCGGCCGATTCCTCCTTTTTGCCTTTGCTGCGGTTGCTTTCGTAGTGGTGCTGTCGCTTCGAGGAATCTCGAACTTCTACACCGATTACCTCTGGTTTGACTCGCTCGATCACACCAACGTTTGGTGGGGAGTGCTCAGCGCAGAATTGGCGCTGTTCGGCATCTTCACCGGATTGTTCTTCCTGCTCTTGCTGTTCAACCTCACCATCGCCGACCGCATCGCACCCCTAACCCGGCCGCTCGGCCCCGAAGAAGAACTGCTCGAACGCTTCCACGAATTTACCGACGGCCGCCAACGACTAGTGCGCGCCGGTATCGCCGCGGTCTTCTCACTTATCGCCGGCTCCGGCGTATCGGACCAGTGGAATGAGTGGTTGCTCTTCACCAACCGGGTCGATTTCGGGGTCAAGGATCCACAGTTCAACACCGACATCGGGTTCTATATCTTCCAATTGCCGTTCTTGACCTTCGTGGTCAACTGGCTCTTCGCCGCCTTCGTCTTCATCTTGTTCTTGACGGTCATGGCGCACTACGTCAACGGCGGCATCCGGTTGCAGACCGCCGGCGACCGCGCCACCCCTCAGGTCAAGGCTCACCTTTCGGTGCTGCTCGCTTTTCTTGCCGCCATCAAGGCTGTCGACTACTACCTGCAACGATTTGAGCTGACGGTGTCGACCCGCGGTGTTGTCGACGGCGCCACCTACACCGACGTCAACGCACAACTACCTGCTATCAAGCTGTTGATGCTCATCTCCGGGTTTGCGGTCGTGTTGCTCGTCGCCAACATCTTCTGGCGCGGCTGGGTGTTGCCAGCGCTTGCCGTTGGACTGTGGGCGTTCGTCGCCATTGTCATGGGTGGCATCTACCCAACGGTTGTGCAGCGGTTCCAGGTCGACCCCAACCAGTCGACCCGTGAAGCCGAATTCACCACTCGCAATATCCTTGCCACCCGCGACGCTCTCGGACTGTCGGCAGTCGAGCGGCGCGGGTTCGCCTACGACGAAGACTTTGAGAACAAGGTCACCGACAGCATCCTGCGCGAGAACGCCGATGTGCTCAACGACGTTCGGCTCATCGATCCACGAATCGTTGGCGACACCTTTCAGAACCTCGAAGGCGACCGCGGCTTCTACCAATTCCCCGACTCGCTCGATACCGACCGCTACGTAGTCGACGGCGATATGACGCCGGTTGTGGTCGGCGCCCGCGAACTCGATCTCACCGATCAGAACCAGTGGGAAGTCGAACATGTGGCCTTCACCCACGGCTATGGCTTGGCCGTTGCGCAGGCAGACACGGTTGAGGCCAACGGCCGCCCCAACTTTCTTGTCGGTGAGGTCCCGCTCAAGATCAACGACAACATCGATATCTCGATCGACCAGCCGCAGCTGTATTACTCCGAAAACCTCAGCGGTTACTCGGTGGTCGGCGCGACCCGTGACGAAATCGACTACACCGATAGTGCCGACCGAGAGGTCCTGATCCGCTACGAGGGCACCGGTGGCGTGTCGCTCAACTCCTTTGTTCGCAAGCTTGCGTTCTCGATGCGCTTCGGGCAGATCGACCCGCTTATCTCCGAGTTCATCACCGAAGACTCCAAGGTGTTGTTCAACCGCAACGTCACCGACCGCGCGAAGAACCTGGCGCCCTTCCTCGAGTTCGACTCTGACCCCTATCCGATTGTTATCGATGGCCAGGTGCAGTACGTCGTCGATGCGTACACCACGAGCGACCGCTACCCGTATGCGCAGCGGGCCGCCACCAACGAAGTGTCGCGCCGAAGCGGCCTTGGGGGGCGCAACAACTACATTCGCAACTCGGTGAAGGCTGTGGTCGATAGCTACGACGGCGACGTCAGCTTCTACCTCACACCAAATGTCGACGATCCGATTATCGAGGCCTACTCACAGGCATTTCCTGGCTTGTTCCAGTCGGCCGACGAGATGCCCGAAGAACTCGCCAACCATATGCGGTACCCGCAGGATCTGTTCACGATTCAGACCAACATGTGGGGCCGGTACCAACTGGCCAGCGATCAGCCCGATGCGTTCCTGTCGTCCTCTGCCGGTTGGACTGTCGCCCAGGATCCAGGTTCTTCGCCCACTGTCGATAGTCGCGAGATCACCCCGACGCTTGCCGGTGACGTCATTTCGACTCGACGGGTGTTGCCCTACTACACCGTGCTGAACCTCCCTGGTGAGGAAGAAGAGGTGTTCGGTATGGTGCGCACGTTCGTGCCGCTGCCGCAGCCCGGACGTCCCGAGCGTCGTGAGCTCACCGCGATTCTTGTCGCCGATTCGAACCCCGAGTCCTATGGTCGTCTCATCGAGTACCGCATGAGCAGTCTCAACGTTCCGGGTCCGGCGATTATCGCTTCTGACATTGCGAGCGACTCCGAAATCTCGCGCGAGAATACGCTGCTCAACGACAACGGTTCAACGGTTGAGTACGGCGACTTCCAACTGGTCCCGATTGGTGAATCGATCCTGTACGTTCGGCCGCTCTACGTGAAAGCCGATGGCGACAGCGCGGTACCCGAACTGCGGCATGTTGTTGTGGCAATGGGTGGCGAGGTGGCGTTTGCGCCAACCTTTGGCGAGGCGCTCGACAAGTTGTTCGGCACCACAGTTGGTTCGTTTGTGGTCGAAGCGCAGGGCGGTCGTGGCGAACCGGGCAACGACGTCGTTATCGAAGAGCCCCTTGACGAACCCGATCCCGACCGCAACACGTTGCTTGCACTTCTCGAAGAGTTGTGGGCGGTCGAGCAGGACCGCGCGGACGCAGCGTCGGAGCGAAGCGAACGGATCGCCGAACAAATCGCTGAACAGTATGAGCTCTTGGGCGAGGACGTGCCTGAAGAGTTCCTTCCGCCGACCACCACCACGACACTTCCCCCAACCACTGACACTGCGCCGCCCACCACCGAGGCCGAGCCTGCGTAATCGGGCTCAATCGTTAAGCGGATACCAACCGGGCGACTCGGTACCTGGTGTTCGTCGGTTTGGCTCGGTGAGATCGAGGTCGCCGGTTTCAGGCTCATTGGCCTTTGTTGGATCATCGGCGAACGTCGCTGGGGAGAGATTGCTCCGCAGCTCAAGGGTCACCCGGTGAAGTTCGGCGGCCAGCCGCGCGGAGCTTTGGCGTAGCTCGTAGAGGTCGGTTGGCTCGGGGTCCTGGGCGTTCAACCGGGCATCGAAGCGGTTCTCAAGTCTGGTGAGACGTTCGTTGAGTTGTTCGGTCTGAGCAACCAACGCAAGTAACATCGCATCGCGGTCGGCGCCCGACAAGGGAGCCTTGGGCTGCCCATCTTCGGCGCCGGCTGTTGGTGTTGGTCTTCCCCAAGGCACAACGGGGGACGCTACCTACTCGACGCGCTGTTTTGGCGGATTCTCGTCGAAACTGAGCGACGGTTTGGCCCTGCTAGGTCTTGAGCTGGTCGAGGTTTTCGAAGTGGGTCAAGGTTTCGGGGTTGGCGATGGCTTCGATGTTCTTGATGGCTCGGCCGTGCACGATCTCACGAACCGCCAACTCGACAAGTTTTCCCGACCTGGTGCGGGGAAGTTCGGGCACCGCAACAATGCGGGCTGGCACGTGGCGAGGCGATGCTCCCGACCGCACCTCGCTGCGGATACGTGCCTCGAGTTCGTCGTCGAGGTCGACGCCTTCGCGCAACACCACAAACAACACGATGCGGGTGTCCGGTGGCCACTGCTGGCCAATGACAAGACTGTCGAGTACTTCGTCGATCTTGTCGACTTGGCGATAGAGCTCGGCGGTGCCGATACGAACGCCGCCGGGATTGAGGGTTGCGTCGGACCGTCCGTGAATGACCATGCCGCCGGTTGGAGTCCACGACGCAAAGTCACCCTGGTGCCACATGCCTTCGAACCGTTCGAAGTACGCGCCGTAAAAACGTTCGTTGCCCGGATCGTTCCAGAAGCCGAGAGGAATCGAGGGAAATGGCGTGCGGCAAACAAGCTCGCCTTGGGCAAGGCCGGCGGGGTTGCCGTCGTCGTCAAGCACATCGATGTCGAGGCCAAGGCTGGGTGCCTGAATGTCGCCGGAATGCACCGGTCCGTTTGGATTACCGGCCACCAGACAGCCGCAAAGATCGGTGCCCCCCGACATCGACGACAAATGCAGATCGGTTTTGATATGGCTGTAGACGTAGGCGAAACCTTCTGGAGTCAAGGGTGAACCGGTCGAGCACATGCTGCGAACGGTGGCGAGGCTGTGGGTCTCGGCTGGTCGCATGCCTGCCTTATTCAGCGAGTCGAGAAAACTCGCCGAGGTGCCGAACATGGTGATGCCCGCCTCGTCGGCGAGATCGAACAATCGGTTGGCGTCGGGATAGGCAGGGTTACCGTCGTACAGCACTAGCGTTGAGCCGGTAGCAAGGCCGCTGGCCAACCAGTTCCACATCATCCAACCCATGGTGGTGAAGTAGAAGGTGCGGTCGCCGGGTTTGATGTCGGTCTGGAGCATGAGTTCGGCCAGGTGTTTGAGCAACACGCCACCGGCCCGGTGCACGATGCACTTCGGCTTGCCGGTGGTGCCCGAGCTGTACAGCACATAGAGGGGATGGTCGAACGGTAACTGCGCGAAGGAGAGCTCGGCTTCGAGATGCGCTGCAGTCCAGTCTGCGAGCAGAACGGCGTTACCCGTCAGCGTTGGATGTTCGCTGGCATAGGGAACCACGACCACGGTTTCGATTGAAGGCAGCTGGCCGACGATGTCGTCGAGTCGTGCGAGTGTGTCGTGTTGTTTGCCGCCGTAGAAGTAGCCGTCGGTGGCGAAGAGTACCTTTGGTGTGGTCTGGCTGAACCGGTCGACCACGCCGGTTGTGCCGAAGTCGGGAGACGTCGAGGTGAAGGTCGCGCCGATCGCCGATGCGGCCAGCATGATTGCGTAGCTCTCGGGCACGTTTGGTAGCCACGCTGCCACCCGGTCGCCCGGTTCGACCCCCGCTGCGGTGAGCGCCGAAGCGATTGCTGCGACCGAGGAGCGAAGCTCGGACCACGTGACGTCGCGCCGATGGCCGCCCTCGCCGCGGAACAGCAGCGCGAGGTCACTGGCACCGTCGCGGTGTTGACCATGCAGCAGGTTCTCGGCGAAGTTGAGCGTTGCATCGGGGAAGAAGCGGGTGTCGGCAAAGTGGTCGCCCTGCTCGATAACTCTGACGCCTGGGTCGCCTTGCACGTTGGCGAACTCCCAGAAGGTCTTCCAAAACGCCGCTGGTTCGGCGATTGACCACGCATGCAGCGTGGGGAAGTCGTTGACGTTCGCCCCGGTGTCGGCGGCGGCGCTGATGAATGACGTGAGCACCGATGACGCCTTTCGGTCGTCGCTCGGGGTCCACAGGAGCGTCCCGGACGTATCGGCTGAGGCGGCTGAGTCGGCAGAAGGTGTGGTCACGAAGGGAGATGATAGGGCCGAGTGGCCGCTAAGATCGCAAACATGAGCCCAGTTCGATTCACGGTGTACTCCGACTACCTCTGACCATGGTGTTATGTCGGGGCCGTGCGCCTCGACAAGATTGCTGAGGAGTTTGGCGACGCGGTAGATATCAGTTGGAAGGCGTTCCTTCTCCGGCCCAATGTCGAAGAACGCACGATGGAAAAATTCACCCGCTACACCAAGAGTTGGGCACGCCCGGCCGAAGCCGAGCCGGGTGCCACGTTTAACGAATGGTCAGGCGAACACGAACCGCCGAGTCACAGTGTGCCGTCGGCTATCGCCGGCAAGGTCGCCGAGACCTTCGGCCCCGAGTTGTTTCACGCGTTTCACTGGAAGTTGCTCGAGGCTTACTTCGTCGAGAACCGCACTATTAGCGACCCAGGCGTGTTGGTCGATGTCGCAACGCAGGTGGGTATCGATGGCGAAGCATTCCGCACCACGATGGGCGAACGGGCCCAAGAGTTCGCGGCCGTTGTCATCGACGACCACAACACGGCGGTCAACAGCGGTATCAGTGGTGTGCCCGCGGTAGTCGTCAACGACGAGTACCCGTTTACCGGCGCGCAAGACATCGATTTCTATCGCCGCATTGTGGCCAACCTCAGCGCAAAGGCTGAGTAGAACAAGGTCTTACACGACTGCCATGCCGGCTTGTTCGGCTGCCTTGACGAGCGCATCGTTTGGGTTGTCGGGCAGCTGCGTTAGCGGCTGGGCCAGCTCGTGTTTGGTCGGGCCGTGCTGCGCGGCGAGCGGCGCAAGTTTGTCGAGGTCGAACCCATAGAGCTTTGCTGCGTTCTCGCTGAGGATTCGACGCATCTCGGCTTCGTCGACACCGGGCAGAGAAAGGCGGATGAGCTCGCGTGAGTACGGTCCGCTTCCCTCGTCGTGCGGGTAGTCGTTGCCCCACATGAACCGGTCGTCGGGCAACATGTGGCGGGTTGCGCAGTCGACGGGGCCGGGCATGCTGGCACCGAGATAGCAGTTCTGGGCGAAGTACTCTGACGCAAGCTTCGGCAGCTTGTTCTCGTCCGCGTACTTGAGTTCGCCAATTGCCCCCTGGTTGACCTTGGCGATCATCTTGTCCATGTTCGCCACAATCTCTGGCAGCGCACCGGCGGAGTTTTCGGTCATCACGAACTTCATCTTTGGGAACCGTTCGAACACGCCTGAAAGCAGCATGTGTACAAAGGGGCGCACGCTGTAGAACGGCACCTCGTTGATCATGATGAGCGGCACCGAGGCATATCGTCCGTAGCTAGGCGAGCCGGTGCCGCCATGCAGCGTGACCGGAACATCAAGGTCGACCAGCGCAGCCCAGAGGCGGTCGTATTCGGGGTCGTAGAGCGGCTTTACCCACTTGACGTCGGGGGCGATATTGGGAAGAAGGACACCGCCATTAAGACCGTTTTCCTTGATCCATGTGGCATCTTCGATTGCGTCGTCGATGTTGTTGAGGAAGATCTGACCAACACCGGCGCGTTGCCCGGGACGGGCGTCGCAGAAGTCTTTGAGCCACCGGTTGTGCGCTTGCAGACCGGCCCGGCGACGGTGGTAGTCGTCTTCTTTGGGTGGGCCGGCGAAGAGCACAAATGCTGGGTAGAACGGCGGCACGGTGTTGGGAAAGACAACTTCGGCCACACAACCGTCGCTGTAGAGGTCGGCGTCGCGGCGGTCGTCATCCCAGTTGCGGACGCGAAGGTCGGTGTCGCGCAGATCTTTCCACGGGTTCTTGTACTTGCCTCGCCACGCATCGAACTCATCGCGAAACGCTGGGTCAAGGTAGTCACGGTACGTCTCGTGGTTGGCGCCAGCGTGCGTGTCAGCGGAGATGATCGTGTAGTTGTCAGTTGCACTCATACCATCGAAGTTAGAACGGTTGGTCCGCCAGACCAAAGTGAACCGGCACAGATCGCGGCACCCTTAGGGGCGTGCGGTTTGTTCCTCGCAGCGGGCCCACAGCAATGCCCGTTCGTCTGCGGTGTCCGAGCTGCGTGTTGTTGCCTTCTTGTGAATGCTGCGCTGGCGACGATCGAGCCAGAACGAGCCGTTGTGGTCGAGTGGCTCGTCGTCGGCTGCCAACCAGACCAGTGTGTCGGCGCCTTGCTCGGGCGTGCGCAGCAGCGGTCCAACAATCTTGCGAAACACCGGCAATGATTCTTCGACGCCAGGGGTATCGGCCCACCCGGGATGCATTGCCAGGCTGACCACGCCGGTGCCTTCGAGACGTTCGCCCCACATCTCATTAAGTGTCACTTGCGCCCGTTTCGACCGAGCGTACGCCACCGAGCCCTTGTATTTCTTGGGCAACATTTCGAGACTCTTTACTTTGAGGTTCTCGGTGTACATGCCGCCCGAGCTCATGGTGATGATGCGCGACGGCGCCGAGGACTTCAGTCGGTCGACCAGCAGGTTGGTGAGATGAAACGGGCCGAGTACTTGGCTTGCAAAGGTCACTTCGACGCCCGCTGAGTTCTCGCGTCGATCGACGAGCAGCGCTCCAGCGTTGTGGATAAGCACATCGATGTGTTCGTATCGGTCGAGCAAAATCTGTGCTGCAGCCTCGATGTCGTCGAGTTCGCCCATGTCGCCGACTACGTGGTCGACGTTTGGGCCGAGCTCGCGCGCCACCCTTTCGGTCTTTTCGGGGTTTCGCCCCCAAATGACAACGGTTGCGCCCAGGCGATGGAAGGTCTTTGCCGCCGACTTTCCTAGGCCCGACGTTCCGCCAGTGATGACGATCACCTTGCCATGGAGGTCGTACTGGTCGAGGTCGGTCCACTCGTCGATGCGTTTACGAGCGGCATAACCAATGCTGGTGAAGCTCGAAACTATCGGAGCCTCGATGAACTGATCTGCGAAGTCTTGCCAAGCCATGAAGTGAATGTAGACGAGGGTGTTCAACACCTTTCGTCAGAACAAGCGGTCATGGTGTACAGGAACGTCCGCAGGAGGTTGCGGTCAGCTGATAGTGACGGCGGTTTCCTTGGCTTTTTCGCTGATCGCCCGCCACGCTGGGTCGTAGTTGTAGCGGTCGAGCAGACTGGTCGTGGTGTCTGGCGATTCGAGTAGATCGATGGTCCCCGGCGGTACCAGGCCCGGGTGGATGACGCCGACGGCGTTGGAGAGGCGGCGTAGTTCGTGGCGTAGAGCGATGACGTAGTTGGCCAACCGGTCGCCCTTGTTGGTGGGGTCGAGGCCGTGAGCCAGCCACTTCTTTTGTGTAGCGACGCCGGTTGGGCAGTGGCCGGTGTGGCACTCCTGGGCCTGAATACAGCCGATAGCAAGCATGGCTTCGCGGCCGACGGCCACCATGTCGGCGCCGAGATTCATGGCCAGCAGTGCTTCCTGTGCAAAGCCGAGCTTTCCCGCACCGATCCAGGTGACCTGTTCGTGCATGCCCCGTTCGGCGAAGGTCTTGTACACCTCGGCGAAGCCGAGTCGGAACGGGAGCGAAACGTGATCAGAAAAGACGAGCGGTGCAGCGCCGGTGCCGCCCTCGCCGCCGTCGATTGCGATGAAGTCGGGGCCGCGTTGGGACGACTTCATCGCGTCGGCCAGTTCGGCCCAGAACTCTCGCTCGCCTACTGCTGACTTGATGCCGACGGGGAGGCCGGTGGCATCGGCGATGGATTCGACGAAGTCGATCATTGCGTCGACCGACGAGAACGCCGTATGGCTCGATGGGCTGATGACGGTTTCGCCAACCTTGACGCCGCGAACCTTTGCGATCTCGGGGGTTACCTTGGCGCCCGGTAGCACGCCACCCAAGCCGGGCTTTGCACCCTGGCTGAGCTTGACCTCGATGCACTTTACTGATGCTGAATTGACCGTTTCGACGAGTTTGTCGAGCGAGAAGTTGCCGTCGGTGTCGCGACAGCCGAAGTAGCCAGTGCCGAACTGAAACGTGAGGTCGCCGCCGTGGCGGTGATGGTCGGCGATGCCACCTTCGCCGGTGTTGTGAAGCGCTCCAGAGATGGCGCAGCCCCGGTTGATGGCCTCGACAGCCGGGCCGCTAAGCGATCCGTAGCTCATCGCCGAAATGTTGACCACCGATTCGGGGCGAAAGGCCTTCGGACGGTTTCGCCATTCGCCCATGACTTTAAGCGAGGGGAGTGGGTCTTCGGGTTTGGCATGTCCGCCGACGGGAAAGGCCGCTTGGCGAATGATCAGGTAGTCGGGAATCTCGAGACGATTGTCGGTGCCGAATCCGAAGTACGGGTTCTCTTTCTTGGCCGTTGAGTACACCCAGCGTCGCTGGTCGCGACTGAAGGGACGTTCCTCGTCGTTGTCGGTGACGATGTATTGGCGGAGCTCGGGGCCGATGCTTTCGAGCGCGTAGCGAAGGTGACCGACAACGGGAAAGTTACGAAGAATTGCGTGGCGGGTCTGATTGAGGTCATAGACCGCGAGCATGACGATGAACGCAACGATGGCGACAATCGTGACCACGATGCCGTGAAGTGATGTCACCAGGCTGAGAACGACGGCAATGGCCACGGCGATAGCGATGAGAAGGCCCAGTATCCGAATCATTGAGGTGACGTTAGTGGGTGACGACGCGCTCTTGTGATCCACTGCGATGCCCTTGCAGACGCTGCGTTCGGGGGCTGTCGGTGTATGCCGGTAGGTTGACGGGTGATGAGTGACCCCCATGTCGAGGCAGCCGTGACCTCTGACGACCATGTCTTGGCGGAGAACCTGGCAACCGAGGCGGGCGAGATGCTCGTCGAGTTTCGCCGCAAAGGATTTGCGCAGGGAATGTCGCCGTGGATGTTGCAGGACGATGCCGATATGGAGGCCCACCGATTTATCGTTAACCGCCTCGCCGAAGAGCGGCCCGACGATGCGGTCTTGAGCGAAGAAGGTCATGACGATCGCCTCCGGCTTGGGCGTAGTCGTGTTTGGATTGTCGATCCGCTCGACGGCTCGAACAGCTATTCATCCAGAGGTGCCGATGATTGGGCGGTGCACATTGCGCTTGCGGTCGATGGGCAGCCCGAATGCGGCGCAGTTTCGATGCCGTCGGTTGGTGATGTCGCATCGACCGGTCAACCGGCTGTTGTTCCCGAGAACGACCGCGACCGGCCGACGATTGTTGTGAGTCGCCAGACAATGCGATGGCACGGGCAAACGCTTGCGAATGCTCTTGATGCCGAGGTGTATGCGTTCGGCTCGGCCGGAGCGAAAGCCATGGCGGTGATCCGCGGGTCGGCCGATGCGTATTTCACTGATGGTGGTTTGTACGAGTGGGATAGTTGTGCACCGGTTGCTGTCGCATTGGCTGCGGGTCTTCATGCATTGCGGCTCGATGGAAGTGCGCCGAGTTACAACAACAAGAACTTGTTCGCTCCGGGTCTACTGATCTGTCGACCCGAGATGACGAAGCCGATTCTTGATCTTATTGAGATCCGTTAGGCCCGAGGTATGTCGCCGACTTCTGAGACTTCTGTCAACCCTTTGGGTAACCAGGCCGAACCGCCCCGTCCTTCCGTCGCTGAGGTCGAGGAGGAGCTGACCGCTCACGTACAGGCGCTTGCGGGCCCCGACGCTAGGCCGCGGCCCGAGCAGCTTGCTGCGGTGACTGCATTGGTCGCCGACCGCAAACGCACGCTTCTTGTGGCCCGTACGGGTTTCGGCAAGTCGGCGGTGTATTTCTCGGCAACACGAATGTTGCGCGATCGTGGGTGGGGGCCGACGATTGTTATCTCGCCGCTCCTCGCGTTGATGCGCGATCAGGTTTCGGCGGCGAGTGCGCTTGGCATCAAGGCGGCAACGATCAACTCGGCCAACATCGATTCGTGGGACGAGATTGAGGACCAGATCGCGAACGACGATATCGACCTTCTGCTCATCGCCCCCGAGCGGCTCGCCAACCCAGGGTTTCGCGAGCGGGTGTTTAGCCTGATGCTCAGCCGACCGTTTGCCTTGGTGTGCGATGAGGCGCACTGCATTTCGGACTGGGGGCACGATTTCCGTCCCGACTACCTCCGCCTCCGCAGGGTGATCGACGAGCTGCCTGGGTGGGCACCGGTGCTTGCCACGACAGCAACCGCGAACCAACGGGTTACCGACGACATCGCTACGCAGCTTGGCGACGACACGGTGGTGCTGCGAACCACCCTCGATCGAGAGTCGCTGCACTGTTCGGTGATCGAGTTGGCCGACGATTCTGAGCGGTTGGCGTGGCTGGCCGAGAACCTGGGCGATCTTGAAGGCTCGGGCATTATCTATGCGTTGACGGTGGATCAGGCCCTGACCACCGCAGCTTGGCTACGCGAACGGGGGCACGACGTGGCCGCCTACTCGGGTCAATCGACACCTGACGAGCGCGAAGACCTCGAACGTCGGCTTCGGAACAACGAGATGAAAGCGCTGGTCGCTACATCCGCGTTGGGAATGGGTTACGACAAGTCCGACCTGGCGTTCTGTGTGCATCTTGGTATGCCGCCGACTCCGGTGGCGTATTACCAGCAGATTGGTCGTGCCGGCCGTGGCATCGACCATGCTGAGGTCATTGCGATGCCGCGCCCGGTGGAAGACGAACGTGTGTGGGCATGGTTCGAGTCGGTGAGTTTGCCTTCGGCCGAGGTTTGTCACCGCGTCTTGAGCCACCTCGACCCGAAGTCGAGCACGTCGATTCCTCGTCTTGAAGCTGCGGTGAATATGGGCCGTTCGCGGCTTAGCACGCTGCTGAACATCCTCGATGTGCAGGGCGCTGTGCGTCGGGTGAAGGGCGGGTATCTGCTCTCGAATGAGGGGTGGGAGTACGACGCCGAGTTGGCGCAGCGACTCCGCTCGTTGCGGGCCGATGAAGCCGATCAGATGCGCAACTATCCGGCGCATGAGGGTTGCCGACTTCGTTACATGCGTGAGCTTCTTGATGATGCTGACGCTGAGGATTGTGGTCGATGCGACCGGTGTGTCGCGGCTGCTGGCGGTGCGTCTCGGTTCAACGTAGAACCGTCGGCGATCGCGATGGCCGAGGCGCGTGGACATCTGCGCGGCGTCGACATCGCTGTTGATCCTCGTCGGCAGTGGGCACCGAGCCTCGACGAACCAAAGGGCAAGATCAAGCCCGAGTTTCAGGCGAACCTTGGCCGGGCATTGGCACGGCTTGGTGATGGCGGTTGGGATCCTGTTGTGGCCGATCTTCTCGAGGGTCGGGCAACCGAGATCCCGCCTGAGTTGGTGCAGGGCATCATCGGCATTCTCAAACGGTGGGATTGGAAGCAGCGCCCAACATGGATCTGTGCGATGCCGTCGAGACGAAACGGCAAGGTTATCGACGCTTTGGCGAACGAGATCGGCCGGCTCGGCAAGCTGCCGGTGTACCGTCCGCTGTCGAGAAATTCGTCGGCCGGTTGGCAGCATGAGCAGGCCAACAGCGCTCATCAGCTGGCCAACGTATGGGGTTTGATCGAGGTCGACGAATCGCAGCTTCCCGACCGGCCCGTATTTGACGGCCCAGTTCTGCTCTTTGACGACACCGCTGATAGCCGGTGGACGATTACGGTTGCCGCCGACCTTTTGCGCAAAGCCGGCTCTGGTCCAGTTCTGCCGTTTGTGCTTCGCACGAGGTAGTGCGTCATCGGCCATGATGGGCTGATGACAATCTCGACCAAACAGTACGATCGCACGTTGGTGGTGACGATCGAACGGCCCGACGTTCGCAACGCGGTCGACGGGCCGACAGCCCAACTTCTCTTCGATGCGTTTGTCGCTTTTGACGCTGATGACGAGTTTGACGTAGCGGTTCTCACTGGTGCAGACGGCAACTTTTGTGCTGGCGCAGATCTCAAGGCGATCTCGGGCGGCCGGGGTAACCGGATTGGGCGGGAGTCGGCCGATGAAATCGTTGGCTCGGTGGGTCCAATGGGGCCGACCAGACTGCAGTTGTCGAAGCCGGTGATCGCCGCGGTCGAAGGATTCGCGGTTGCGGGAGGGCTTGAGCTGGCGGTGTGGTGCGACCTGCGGGTGGCGGCGAACGACGCGACCTTTGGTGTGTATTGCCGTCGGTGGGGCGTGCCGCTTATCGATGGAGGCACCATCCGTCTGCCGAGACTCATTGGGCAGAGCGTGGCCAATGATCTGATCCTGACTGGTCGACCGGTGTTGGGTGCCGAGGCATTGGCTATTGGGTTAGCGAACCGGTTGGTCGAACCCGCAATGGCGTTGTCGTCGGCGCTTGAACTCGCAGGGCAGCTAAGCGCGTTTCCGCAGGGGTGTATGCGCGGCGACCGGACCTCTTCGCTCGATCAGTGGTCGATGAGCCTTGGCCAAGCACTCCACAACGAGGCGATCCTTGGTGGCGTTACGATCGATTCTGGAGCCACTCGCGAGGGCGCAGAGCGCTTCGCCTCAGGCAAAGGAAGAGGCGGCGATTTCGGCGATATCTAGGTCGGTCTTGGCCGGGCGGTCGCCGAGTCAGTTGTTTGGGCTGAATGCCTTCTCGACGATTTCGATGATGGCTGCGCCGCTGGTGCTATCGGCGACCGAGGTGTTGTCGCCTACGACGAAGGCGGCCGCCATGGTCGCGACCGCGACTGCTGCGGCGGTGAGTGTGGTCCAAATGCGTCCGCTGGTTACCGGGTTGGTCCTGGCTGCGTGTTTTGCCGAGGCTTTGCGTTCGCGTCGCAGGGCAGGCTGTTCGGCAGCCTGTGGATCCCATGCACCGAACGGATTGCCGGTGTGTTTTTCGGTGACATCGACAATCGTGTAGGCGGGCGAGCCGGTAATGCTGCCAAGGACAGTGCCGGTGATTCTTGCGCCACCACCCTGGTTGTCGAGGTTGCCGTCGATGATTCCCGACACCATGATCTGACCGCCGAGGACGATCACATCACCGGTAACGCGCCCGCGCAGAATGGCCACGCCGCCGGTGACCTCGAGGTCGCCGTCGTGGGTCCGGTCGATTTCGACCAGTCCGTGTGTTACTCGTAGAACGTTCATTGGATGTCCAAGGGGGATGGACCCGCCCGGGTCTGTCACTACGTTCTACTGACCGACCCTCCACTAGGGGTGGATGGTGCTGTTGTTGTTTATGTGGTTGATGTGCTGCTATTTCGCCACTCTTTGTACAAAATGAGCAGAGCAACCACTCAGATTGTGCGTATCCGCCGAAAGGCTTCTATCAGAGTACCGTCAGTAAACCCGTGAGCCGACCCGACTGTCGAGGCCCATTCGCGAAGCAGAGCATCGACATCTTCGATCCACGCGACTTGGCTTGTGTGTGAACTCAAGGCTTTGACCTTGGCGTCGAAGACGTCAGTGATGTTGATAAACACATCGACAGGGTCGAGCGAACCAATCCACAACTCGGGAACGGTGTGTGGTTCGTATCCCTCGTCGAGCAGTTCGGGACAGAAGTGCGGATTGCGAGAGTCTGGGTAGGCGGCGGACACCGCGGCCTCTCCAACGGCGAGATGGTCGGGATGGCTGGCAAAGATGCGATCCCAACGACGCTCGGGATTCTGCGTGATGAGCACGTCGGGTTTGACCGACCGGATGGTCTTGGTGATTTCCTTGCGGAGTGCGACGTTGCTTTCGAGATGTCCGTCCGGCAAGCCAAGAAACTCGATGTCGGTGACCCCGACATGCTCGCCAGCCGTTCGTTGTTCTGCTTCGCGCGTCGCCTTCAGTTCGGCCCGGTCCATATCGTCGGGGCCGCCAGCCTCGCCCGAAGTCGCAATGCGGTAAACGACCCGAGATCCTGCGGCTGAGAGGGCTGCAGCGGTGCCGGCGATGCCAAAGTCGATGTCGTCGGGGTGAGCGACAACGACCAGGACCGTGCCTGGCGGTTCGGTGAGGTCTTCGAGTTCTTTGCCGTCGCTCATAGCGAGAAATTCTACCGGCGTCGCCAAGAGTCAGGGCCGGCGGCTTCCACCGAGTGCCCGCCTGGGCGCTGGTTCTGATCGTTTGCAGAATAGCGGATGGTGATGAACGCCGTTCACTACCAATTTCATGACAGTCGTCGATGGAATGGAATGACCTTGGCGGGATCTGCTGAATCCGAAAGTCACCCCGAAGAGGGTGGCGTGAGCGATAGCGAGAATTCGTTGCTCGCTCGGGCATTCAATGGCCCTGTTTCAGGGGCGGCGGAAGTCTCGCGGCGATCGTGGCTCGAAGACATCGCCGAGGCGGCGCCTGAGCCCAAAGAGTTGTCGGTTCCGCTTGCCGACCCAACACACTTCGACACCGAAGTCAGTGAGCAGGCCACGGATGAAACCACCGGCAACCGCTCGCTCCTGGTCACGTGTGTGCTGGTCGCTGCGCTGACTTTGGTTGGTTTCACCGCCGGGGTCCTCGTGGCCCGGCCCGCGACTGAAAAAGCTGTCGCGGTCGAGCAACCGGTAGCATCTAGCGTCCCGCCGACAATCCAGCCCGCCGTGCCTCCTGAAGCGCCTGTGGCTGAACCCGCCGAGCGCAACCGGGCGGTTGCGATCGAGTTTGAGGCTGGATCGATGGAGATGTCGGCGAGTGCAGTGGATTTGCTCGAAGCGTTTGCTACCGAGGTTGACTTGAGCGACATCGTTGTTCTTGTTGGTTCTGGCGATGCGAACCTTGCGGGTCCGCTCAATGCCGCTGTGGGGGAGCTTCGGGCGCAAGTCGTGGCGGACGGACTCGCACGGTTTGGTGTTCGCCCCTCCCAGGTAGTTGTTACCAGCCCGATTGGTGAAATTGGCGATGTTGGGCCTCAGGGTGCAGCAGGTGCGGTACTTCTGCTTTCCAGTCCAGCTAGCGACTCCTGACCGGCTCTCTGCAACAACGGTCGACAAACAGGGAAGGAACCGTCGCGATCACGGGTTCTCGGGTCATGAAACGAAACCCTTTGTGGTTGGTGTCGCTGTTGGTTCTTCTCGCGACGGCCTGCTCGAGCGTGATTGCCGCCGATGGAGATGCCCAGGTCGATGAGACCGACCAGCAAGTAGCTCGTGTCGCTCCGACCGTCGACGGTGGCGAGTACGGGTTGAACGAAGAGGTGGCCAGCCGTACTTTCATGTGGCAAACCGATTGGTCGAAGTCGACGATCGACTTGGCTGATCTCGCAGCTGGAATCCGGACGATGGATCCACGCGACACGATCCCTCCGATAGACAACCCTCAGTACGAGTCGGTCTCGAATGCCGCTCTGTGGCTGACCAATGGCGATCCCGGTGCTCTTGTTGAGGTTGACGGCGTAGCGAGATTCTTCCCGCTTGCGATCATGACCCGCCACGAAATTGTCAACACCGACTTTGGTGATACGCCGGTATCAGTCACCTACTGCCCGTTGTGTAACACGGCGTTGGCGTTCGACCGTCGGGTCGAGGGGCGGACGCTTCGTCTGGGCGTCTCGGGCTTGCTGCGTCTGAGCGACATGGTGATGTGGGACCGCGAAACTGGGTCGTTGTGGCAGCAGATTACTGGCGAGGCAATCGTGGGTGACTTTGCTGGGACGAAGCTCGCGCCGGTGAGCACCTCAATCGTCTCGTTTGCGCAGTTCCGTGACACCTTCCCCGACGGCGAGTCGCTGTCGGAGGACACCGGCTACGGCATCGAGTACGGCGCGAACCCCTACGTCGGCTACAGCTCTGCCGATGGTCCGAGTGGAGCGTTCTTTCGTGAGGAACTCGACGATCGGTTTCCGGCGCTCTCGCGGGTTGTTGGGGTTCAGGCAAACGGGATCGAGAAGGCGTACCCCTTTGATGCGATTGCCGAATCTGGCGTGATTAACGACCTGGTTGGTACCGAGCCGGTCGTGTTGTTTTGGACTGACGGCGCGGTTGACGCTCTCGACAACGGCAGCATCGCTGCAAGTCGGGCGATCGGGACTGGGGTGGCCCGCAGTCCGGTCGTCAACGGTGAGCAGCTGACGTTCAGCGGAGCGAACGGCGTGTTCGTCGACGAGCAGACCAGGTCAACATGGAATGGTCTTGGTGTTGCAGTGGAGGGACCGTTGGCGGGCGAAGCCCTTGGCAACGTCACGCACCGCAACGAGTTCTGGTTCGCCTGGGCGGCCTTCTTTGGCGAAGCCGGCGAGGTGTACCTGCAGTAGACGACCGCTGCTGTTACTCCCGGCGGCCGTCGAGGCCGATGAAGAGGCTCAATCCGGCTACAAAGCAGAGCCAACCGGCGGTGAGAATGTCGGTGACCGTTGCTCCGGTGTAGGCGAGTTGGCTAGGTGGCTTACCGATTCGGTCAGCTGGTGGTGGTTGGGTGAGGTTTGGCGGCGGCGGCGAGTACAAAGCGAGCGGCGGTGCGGTGGTCGTGCTGCTGGTCGACGGTGGCTGAGACGTTGTCGGAGCGAAAGTTGTTGACGAGACATCTGCCCTGGGTCCCCTAGGTGGAACGTTCGGTGTATTCGGTGTAGCCGGTGTAGTCGTGGTGGAGGTGGTGGCTCGAGCTGGGCGAGGTACCTTTGGCGGCTCGCTACTGGTCGTTGTGGCTGTCGTGCTTGTCGTCGTTGCAGTTGCCGGTAGAGGGGTGGAGGGGAGAGTCGTCGGTGGCATCGTTGTTGGGGCGGACGTGCTCGTGGTCGAAGTCGAAGTCGATGTCGTGGTCCAAGTTGTGCTGGTGCTGCTTGCCGGCGGGGTTGGCTCGAGGGGTTCAGAAATCGAAGTTGTCGTTGCAGTCGGGGGAGTTGTTCTAGGAGTTGTCGTCGATGGTGGAGCTGGTTGGGTAGTCGTTGGCGGCGGCACTGGCGAAGCTGTGGTGGGCGGCGTGGGGATCGGATACGGCGTAATCGCTAGGCACACGCCGTCGGTTCGCACCGAGTTGGCCTGCGGCAATCCCGCGAACCAGCCAGGGTGGGCGATGACGACTTCGTCTGCTCCATCGGGCAATTCGACTGCGCCAAGCACACCCAACCAGTCGGCAAAGTTCACCTCATCGGGGAGGTCGGGGCTTGCCGCTGTTGATCCCTGCAAATGCCCGTCGAGGTAGAACTCGATCCGGAGACTTTCGTCCAATTGTTCGGGCACATACGAATCGGCCCTGCCGTCGTAGCCGTCGAATACATGGATCTCGGCGTTGACGGTTGAGGGCGCGACGTCGAACGGAATCCGGTGGGTTACGACGTAGTCGGGGCCGTAGTTGCCAAACCGCACGTCGACTCGCAGGGGGGTTGCGCAGTCGGTTAGCCAGTCATCACTTGCCAACGCGTGCGGAAGAGTGAGAAGTGATATGACCGCAGTGCTCACCACAAGCGATCCAAGCAGGATGATGCGACTGAGTGTCGGGACATTTGTCAGCTGACAAAGGAGACGGCATTGCAGCATGATCAGATCGGCGACTAGAGCGATCGTGCCGATGACGAGAACCGTGCGTGCCTGTGGGCTGATGTCCTGGGCTAGGAGCCATCTTGCGGCGGCGATGCATAACCCGAGGCCGACGACATATTTGGCAGATCTTTCACGCTGCTTGATCATGAGGTTTCCTGGCGGTTGCATCTGTGACTAATGCGCACGTTTGGAAAAACAGTCGGCCGTAAAAGTTGGACGATTGACACATTTTGCGATGCCAGAGGGAAGATGTGTCCAAAGACCTAGGGCGTTCGGTGCCCTGAGTTGGATAACCGCCTATGTGTCACTATCCTTGCTTCTGCGGGGTGGAGCAGTCTGGTAGCTCGTCGGGCTCATAACCCGAAGGTCGCAGGTTCAAATCCTGCCCCCGCCACCAAGCAAAATCCTTGAAATAGCAGGGTTACGAAGAGGTCTCGCTCCGGCGAGGCCTCTTCTGGTTTTGGTGCAATCTCACAAATATCTCACA
>CALLQB010000007.1 GCA_938015295.1 uncultured Acidimicrobiales bacterium | reverse complement strand
GGTACAACGTTGGGGCAGTGGTCTGATCGGGAGCTTTGGATCGATCTGCCGGAAGTGTTCCTCGACTTCGTCATCGAAGTCATGGACCGCAGGATCCTCGACGAGTCGGTCGCCTAGCCGTTCTGCGGTTCGCCCTGCACGAGCGTGGTGAGCGGAAGATCGAAGGCTCGTTCGATCTTCGTGGGGAGGTCGAGTTTTCGCCATCGAGACTTGCCCTCCGGCAGCGTCGACAGGATGATTTCGTCGAAACTGGCCCGCTCCATGATCCGACGAATCGCTGCTACGGGGTCACCGGTCGCAATCTCGGCGGTAAGACTGGATCCCAGGTCTGCGAACGTGACTCTGAATGACTTCAGCCGCTGCTCGGCCTCGGAGACCGCAAGGTTGTGGCGATCGATAATCCGGTCTTGCATGTTGGGAGAGATAAGACCACTGCGATCGACGGTTGCGGTCGACGCCGCCTGGGGGACGAGTACATGGAACTCCGCAGCGGACAGGGCGAGTTTCTCACGGACAAGCTGTTCGAGGCCTTCGGCGGCCAGCGTCTGATTGGCGACGATGAGGTAACGGCGCACCTGTACCTGCTCGCCAGCGGTGTCGGTACGGTTTCGGTCGAGTTGGAACTGGATCTCTAGCTTCACCCGGAAAACGGTGGTGTTGTCGCGCACGAGAACATCGGTATCGATGAGCCGAGCCGTGGCAAGCCCGTGAATCGTCTTTGATGCCTCGGCGACAGCGTTGCGTGCGGCGTCGGCCCACGACACAGGCGAGCTGGCGACGATGCAGGTGACCTTGTCGACACGGGCGCTATCGGCGTGCGGTTTAGTCATCGTCGGTGTCCCGGCGGGTCGGCGTGGGCCTAGACATTGCCCGACTCGTGCTTAAAGGAAAGCCGGATCTTCGTGCGAAAGAGCGTTACTGCGCCGTCTTCGATGACAAGGTCCTGTTCCATGACCTGAGCCACCCGCAAGTCTCGCAATGTTTTGGCCGCCTCTTCGATGGCGGCGGTGGCGGCCTTCTCCCAGGACTCGTCACTGGTGCCGATGAGCTCAATGACGTTGTACACGCTGTCCATTGCTGGTCCCCTTGATGGTCAGGCAGGTCTGCGACACCTTAACCCGACCTCTCTCGGCCGTACCCCGACCTTGTTTTGGTGCTCGGATGCTGGTATCTGTGGGGGAGTGACTTTCCCCCCTGCTCTTCGTCGCGTTTCGTGCCACGCCCCGTTGGTCGCCGCACTTGTTGCGCTGCTGTTGGTCGCAGCGCTACTCGCTCTACCGGCGGCTCCGGCCGGAGCCGTTGAAGGCGGTTCGACCGCCGCCGATACCAAGTTCAACCGCTCGACCGTTCGGGTAACCACCAACGGATCAACCTGTAGCGGCGTGCTCATCGCCAAGAACCTGGTGCTGACCGCACGGCACTGCGTCCGCCACAACATTCCCGATCCTGCGCCACACGCCCCGCGTGAGGGCTACATCGACTGGGAGCTGCCCGACCGCTTCTACAACGTGAGCCACACGCTTCCGGCTGGCATCAACGTGCTGTTTGGCCAGGACTCCAACAATCCGATGCTCAAGGTTGTCACCTACGAGTACTCGCTACCCGGCGATGTCGACATCATGATGCTTCGGCTTCCCCAGGACGTGCCATCGAACGTTGCCTCGCCGGTCGATGTCATCACCGAGTGGGGGATGAACAACAACAAGCTCACGCCGTTCCTCGCTGAGCAGACCTTCGAAGTCTTCGGTTACGGCAAGACCAGCGCCACCAGTAACTTCTCGAATATCCAGCAAGAAGGTCGCTCGAACGGCGCCAGCTTCCCGTGTCCGTACCAACAAGACGGCTGGGTCATGGGCGACATTCACCGCATGTGTCTCAAAGGCGCCGACGGCACCGGCGTGCGCAGTGGCGACTCGGGTGGTCCGGCCTACTGGTACGACGCTGCAGGCAAACGACACGTTGTCGGCATCTTTCAAGGCCTTGAGTCGTTCCACAACGGCGGCCGGTACGTGGCACTCTGGTTCGAAGGCGGCATCGGCCCCAGCGGCGAGCGTGGCGACGTTGCCGGCTGGATCAACAACCACCTCGGCCCCCGAATCGACATCGGTCCCGATGCCGTGCCCACCGCCGACTTCGATGGCGATGGCAAACCCGACATCATCCGCGACAACGGCATCTTCTATGTCCGCCCTGACGGCACCCGCCAGCAGCTCGCCGGACCAGGCGATCTCAAGTCGGTTCGCATCGGCAACTTCGACACCGACCCCGCCGACGAACTGTTGTGGGCTGTCGACGGCAAGTGGACGGCCCAGAACCTCGACGGATCAACCTTTCTGCTCAGCAACAAACAGAAGAAAGCGCCCAAACTTCGCTTCGCCGACCTGAACGGCGACGGATTGACCGACGTGCTTTACCGACACAAAAACAAGCGGCGCCTGTTTGTTTCCTACAGCGGCACCACCGATTGGCAGCCTGTGCAGAAGACGGTTGGTCGTCCCAAACTCTCCAAGCTGCGCGCCGCCGACTTCGGCAACGATGGCGTCGCCGACATCTTTACCGGCGTTCGCGGCAGCGGCGTAGCGAAGGTGTCCTACGGCGGCGCGAAGTACACATCGGTCGAAGCGTTTTCGTGCGGTTCCACAAAAGCGTTGCTCGACTTCAAGGGCGACGGCTACGCGAGCAGCCTGTCGTTGCACTGCTAGAACCCAGCTACCCGAAGTCTCCCGAGCGCTCACGAAGCGACCCGATGTTGCTCTCGATCGACCGCAGCTGTGCGGTATCGAGTTCGGCGAGGCCAAAGGCGATGTCGCGCAATGCATCGCTCGCTTCGCGCACAACCTTCGCCCCCACGTCGGTAAGTTCGGCGAGCGTGGCGCGGCGATCGTCGGGGTGAGGCACCCGTCGCACGAGGCCATCGTCTTCAAGGCGATCGATGGTGTTGGTGACGCTGGTGGGGTGCACCATCAGCCGTTCGCCCATCTTGCCCAGCGGCAAAGCGTTGTCGGAAGCGAACGACAACAAAGCCAATGCTTCAAAACGAGAAAAGGTGAGGCCAAAGGGTTTAAGCGCCTCGTTGATGCGGCTCAGCACGAGTTGATGGGCGCGGGTGATCGACGTGGCGGCGGCCATGGCGTCGACGGCGCCCAGATCGTGCGATTCCCACTGGCGCCGAGCCTCGGCAATCGGGTCAAACGAAAGTCCCATTGCCTTCAGCATAGATCCAAAGAACAGGTACTTGGACTTCCAAGTATCGGAAATCCAGCTAAAGTAGTCCTATGGCAGATGCACCCGGCGATAACACCCAAGCTCGCGAAGAATGGCAAGAGGCCTTCGACGCCTCAAAGATGCGCGACGTCGACTTTCAAACAATGTCGGGCGTGCCCGTCGACCCGGTGTACGGCGACGCGCCCTACCCGGGCCAGTACCCCTACACCCGCGGCGTCTACCCATCGATGTACCGCTCGCGCCTGTGGACCATGCGCATGTTCGCCGGCTTCGGAACCGCCGAAGACACCAACGGTCGCTTCAAAGAATTGCTTCGCTCCGGCGGCACCGGCCTCTCGACCGCCTTCGACATGCCAACACTCATGGGTCGCGACTCTGACCACGACTGGGCACTTGGCGAGGTCGGTAAAGCCGGCGTAGCCATCGACACGCTCGCCGATATGGAAGACCTGTTCGCCGACATCGACCTCAGTGGCGTCTCAACCTCGATGACCATCAACGGTCCATCACCGATTCTTATGGCGATGTATGTTGCCGTCGCTGAGAACAGCGGCGTCGAGCGCAGCAAACTCGGCGGCACCATCCAGGCCGACATTCTCAAGGAATACCAGGCTCAGAAGGAATACATCTTCCCGCCACGCCCATCGATGCGGCTCATCACCGACATGATGAAGTTCACCTCGGCCGAGATGCCCCGCTGGCACCCCATCTCGATTTCGGGCTACCACATCCGTGAGGCGGGCTCTACTGCTGCCCAAGAACTTGCCTTCACGCTTGGCAACGGATTCGCCTACATCGAAGCGGCCATCGAGGCCGGTCTCGACGTCGACGACTTTGCGCCGCGACTGTCGTTCTTCTTCAACTCGCACCTCGACTTCTTCGAAGAGATCGGCAAATTCCGCGCTGCTCGCCGTATCTGGGCCCGCTGGCTGAAGGAGCGCTACGGAGCAAAGACCGAAAAGGCGCTGCTGATGCGGTTTCATACCCAAACAGCGGGTGTTTCGCTCACCGCGCAGCAGCCCGAGATCAACATCGCCCGAGTGGCCATCCAGGCACTCGCTGGCGTCCTCGGCGGCACACAGAGCCTGCACACCGACAGCTTCGACGAAGCGCTCGCGCTGCCCACCGAAAAAGCGGCCCGCATTGCGTTGCGTACCCAGCAGATCATCGCCCACGAAACTGGCGCTGCGAACGTCGCCGATCCGCTTGGCGGCTCCGACTACGTCGAGTGGATGACCGACGAAATGGAACGTCAAGCCGAGGCAATCTTTGCCCACATCGACAACCTTGGCGACGGCTCGATGCTCGAAGGTGCCTACGCCGGCATCGACAACGGCTACTACGTCGGCGAGATCGCCGACGCCGCCTACCGGTTCGAACGCGAGATCAACGCAGGCCGCCGCATCGTGGTCGGCGTAAACGACTTCACCGAAGGCGACGACAGCGACAACGACACGCTGTACATCGGCGCTGAGGTCGAGGAGTACCAGCTAAAGCGGCTGGGCGACGTCAAACAAAAGCGCGACGCCGAAGCGGTCCAGTCCGCACTCAACAACCTCGTTGCCGTTGCATCCACGCCCGACCAGAACACCATGCCGGCGTTTATCGATGCCGTGAAGGCCTACGCCACCGAAGGCGAAATCGTCGACGCCCTCGAGGGCGTCTACGGAACCTACGTTGAGAAGGCAATCATCTAATGAGTGACACAACAAACGAAAAACCACTCCGCATCGTGTTGGCCAAACTCGGCCTCGATGGGCACGACCGGGGTTTGAAAGTCGTCGCTCGTATGCTCCGCGACGGCGGTCTTGAGGTTATTTACCTCGGTCTGCGCCAAACCACCGACCAGGTCATTGCGGCAGTCGAGCAGGAAGACGCCGACGCCATTGGTATCTCGATGCTCAACGGCGGCCACCTTGCCCTGTCGCAGAAGATGATTAACGCGATCAACGAGGCCGAGGCCGGCGTGCCCCTCATCGTTGGCGGCATTGTTCCCGAGGCTGACGTCGAGAAACTCAATGAGATGGGCGTCGCCGCAATTCTGGGCCCCGGCTCGTCCTCTGAAGACTGTGTTGCCTCGGTGCGCGCTGCGGTCGCAGCCCTCGCGTGAACCAACCAACATCCGGGCTTCGCGGCCTACCGGTTTCCGACATATTCACCCGAGCGTGCGACGGCGACCGGCGTGCGATAGGCCGAGTCCTTTCGATTGCCGAGCGCGGCGGAACCGACTCGATCGAGTTGGGCGAACTCGCCCACAAACTCACTGGCAATGCCCACGTTGTGGGTATTACGGGTGCTCCAGGCGCCGGAAAGTCGACCCTCACCGGGCGCCTTGCCGCAACCTTGGCGGCTTCGGGTCGCCGGGTCGCAGTGCTTGCTATCGATCCCTCGTCGCCTGTTACCGGCGGTGCCATTTTGGGCGACCGCATACGCATGGACGAACACAACTACGGCACCGGCACGTTCATCCGGTCGATGGCCACCCGGGGCCAGGGCGGCGGACTCGCCGTCGCAGTGCCCGCCGCTATCCGCATCCTCGACGCAGTTGGTTTCGAAATCGTCATCGTCGAAACAGTGGGCGTAGGCCAAATTGAGATCGACATCGCAGGTACCGCCGATACCACCGCCATTGTGGTCACCCCAGGTTGGGGCGACGCCGTGCAAGCCAACAAGGCCGGACTTCTTGAGCTGGCCGATGTTTTCGTCGTCAACAAAGCCGACCGCCCTGGCGCATCTGACTCGCGGCGCGACCTCGAGCTCATGCTCGACCTTTCCGATACGAGCGAGTGGCGTCCCGACATTGTGCTGACGGTTGGCACCGAAGGCGACGGCGTCGACGATCTCATCACCGAGCTCGCTCGTCATCGACAACACCTTGCCGACGCCGGTCAGCTTGAGGCTCGTCGTCGCCGACGTGCGCAACACGAGTTGCGGGTTCGTGCGGGCGACGCCTTGGCCAACCGTCTCAAAGACGCGCTCAACTCAGCGGAAGGTCAGTCGATCATCACCGCTATGGCCAGCGGCGGTGCGTCGCCAGCGTCATCGCTCGATCGGCTGTTGGACGAGCTGTACCCGAACTGAAGCTCAGACGTCTTTAGGATGCTGGCTGAACACCGGCGAACCATGGTGGGCGGTCAGTAGCCAGCCATCAGCGGTCTTTGCAAAGACGTTCAGTGCCGCAACCGTGGTGGTCCCGCCCGGCGCGACGATGTTTTCGTCGCACGAAACCCATCCGGCATCGCCGTCGACACGCGCCACGACGTTGGTCAAGATGAACTGGTTGCGACCAGGACCGTCGAGGATCGATCGCCACGACGCCTGCACGTCGCTGTCGCCGAGCAACGTCGCCCAGCCGGGATGTGTGCAATGCACCTGGTCGTCGTGAGCCCAGATCGCAAACATCGCCTCGGCGTCACGGGCCTCGTGCGCGTCGTAGAAACGCTGGTTCGCTTCGACGATGGACTCCTGGTCGTCAGTAGGCATCGTGTGGTGTTCGTCTGGGGAAGAAGGCATCTCGTCCTGTGGGTCCTGGAATCCTGAGATTCTCGGGTCAGTCGAGGTGAACCTGGATGTCGCTGCGGCCAAGGGCCTTGGCGACCAGGTTGGTCACCATCGCATCGTCGTCGAACCCCATCGAGCCGAGGTCGTTCTCCTCGTCGCTTACGAGAATGAAGTATTCGATAGCGCCACGAAGCAAGGCTCGTTGCTCGTCGTCGTAGGAATACACGTCGCGCATCAGTTCGTCGAGCACCTTGGCGATCTGTTTCGCGCTGCGGACATCGACGGCCGGATTGCTACGGCCGGCCTCAGCGACGCGCGCGACGTGTGTTCGAACCCGCAGCCACTCGCCCTTAAAGTCATCGGCGGGGGTGTTGGTGCAGAGCGCGGTGAATTGCGCAACCTCGTTGGGATGTAGGAGTCCCTCAACCAGAATTTCTGCTTGGCGCATATTTCCGTCCCCCGATTGCTCGTGCTTCGTAGCACTCGCCGGTCCCATTGTTACCAACTTGTGACCACCGAAACGAAGTGGGCGGCTCTCATAGCCCGCGAATTGGTGCCGATTGGGACACCGTGGACGTATTGAATGACAAGCAGGCCCACACGCGTTGGCTGCTTGAACGCGAGTTCAGCCGGTTGCGGACTTTCACCCGACCAGCGATAATTCGCGCCCTGACCAGCCGGTTCCTGGCGCCGTGTGTTGTCATTTCGATCTTTATTGAACTTGGTTTGTTCTTCGCTCTGGCCAAGACAGGCACAGTGCAACTGCTGGGCCCGGCGCTGCTGCTCGCCGGACTTCTCGGCGGCTTGGCGCTGTGGTCGCTGATGGTGTTCGACCGCCAGCAGGCCGACCGCGACACGTTGCTGCGTCTCGCTCTTGGCGAACCAATGACCGAGCGGTCGTTCGAACGCATCGATCTCACTGGCACACCCCTTGCTGGCACGCGTGCCGAAGCTGCATCTTTTCGAAACGCAAAGTTGATGAGTGTCGACCTTTCTGTGGCATCGCTGTCGTACTCGAACTTCGCTGGTGCCATGGCGGGATACGCCGACTTCAGCGGCTCGGAGATGGAAAGCGTCGAAGCAAGCCATGGCGAGTTTGCGTACGCCACTTTCGCTCAGGCAAACCTCGATTCAGCGAGCTTTATCTTCGCCGACCTCCGCAACGCGGATCTTTCCGGCGCCGATCTTCGCAACGCCGACTTCAGCGGGGCCGACCTTCGGGGCGCCGACCTCCGCAACGCCACGACGCTGGGTACCAGGTTCGAAGGAGCGATTTCGTCGTCGACCACCCTGTGGCCCGAAGCATTCCTCGGCCCAAGCCATCGCGAAGAGCGGGGCCTTGATGAGTTGGCCGAGACCGCAACGATCGATCTGCGATCGCACCGAGCCCTCGTGGGCGGCGTCGCAGCTGTGGCCATGTTGATCGTTGGACTGTCGTTCGCCAAAGCCACCGGCACCGATCCCGTAGCGCCGAGCAAGGTCGAAGTGCTCGGCGAGCGTGCCAACAGAGTTTCCTATCTCGTCACAGGTACGGCGGCGGTGGTCGAAATAACGTTGACTAACGAACTCAACGGCTCTGAAGTCTTCGAAGCAATCACCCCGTTTCACCGCATCATGTCGGTGCCACAGGGTTACCAACTCGAACTTCGAGCCAAAGTCCAGGGCAACGGCTCGGCCACCTGCAGCATCGAAGGCGCCTCTGGCATCCTGAGCGAGGCAGCGGTGCAAGGAGAGGGCTCAACAGCGGTCTGTGCAGCAACCGCCCCCTAACCCGGCAAACTGGCGGGGTGACAAAAAGGCCACGGCGCTCAGTAGCTCGACCCCCGGCTGCGGCCCGCCCTGCATGGGTCACTGTTGGCGTGCTTCTCAGTCTCGCTTTGATTGGATGTGGAAGCTCTGAACCTTCAGTTTCTTCAGAGCAATCCACCGTCTCGGTAAGCCAACCCGTAGAGATCCACCGGGTCATCGACGGCGATTCGCTCGAAGTTACCGTGCAGGGAAGTACCGAGGAACTGCGCCTTACGGGGTTCAACGCTCCCGAGCTTGACCAATGTGGCGGGGTCGATGCGAAGACGGCACTGGCCGAGCTTCTGCAGAGCGGAGCAGTCGAACTCACCGTCGACCCCGATGATGAGCGCGACCGATTCGGGCGACTACTTGGCACACTCTCGGTCGACGGCGCACCGGTGGCTGCCTCGCTTGCCCGAGCAGGTGCGGTGTTTCCCTTGGGCGGGTCTTCGTCGCCGCTGTTCGAAGACACTCTCGAGGCCACGCGCGCTGGCAAGGGTGTGTGGAACCCCAGTCGATGCGAACCCGCCACCGGCGGACTCGTCATCGACACGTTCGTGCCCAACCCTGCTGGCAATGACAACCAACCCGGAGCGGGGGAGTACCTCGAACTGCGAAACGACACCGTCAGCGTGCTGCCGCTGGCTAATTGGGTCGTGCGCGACGAGTCGTTCAGTAACCTCTACGTGTTCGCGGGTGGGGCACTTGAGCCGGGCCAGACGATTCGGCTCTATTCGACCTGCGGTGACGACGACGGGCAGACCCGATTCTGGTGTTCAGCGAGCCCCGTCTGGTCCAACTCCGGCGACACGGCTCTCGTGCTCGACCCTTCCGGCAACGTTGTTGACTACCGCTTCTCGCCCTAGCGCGGTGTCACTACGGCTTGGGGAAAAGCGCTGTTGCATCGTGCGGCCGCACTGACGCTTGGCCATAGTGAACGATGAAACAAGAGAAACGGGCGCAACAGTGGAAACGGTGTGGGTACTGGGTGACCAGCTCAACGAGCAAATCGCCAGCCTCAAAGGTCGCGAGCCTGGTACGTTCCGTGTGCTGTTTGTCGAAAGTCGAGCAAAGGTCGGTGGCCGCCGCTGGCACCGTCAACGGGTGCATCTCGTTCTCGCAGCGATGCGGCGATTCGCCGCTGACTTACGCACTGCTGGACACCTCGTCGACTACCGGGTCGCGTCATCGCTTCGCCAAGGTGTAGCCGACCATCGACTCGAACACTCGCCGACCGAAATGTTCGCCATGGAGCCAATGAGTTTCGCCGGACTCGAGATGCTCCGGTCGCTCGATGTGACGTTGGTGCGGTCGAACCAGTTTCTCTGCCACTACGACGAGTTCGCCGAATGGGTTGAAGGACGCAAGGCGTTCAAGATGGAGGATTTCTATCGTTGGCAGCGCAGACGGCTCGACTTTCTGATGGACGGCGAGAACCCTGCTGGCGGGCGCTGGAACTTCGACCACGACAATCGTGAACCACCACCAAAGGACGGGCGCGAATGGCATCGACCGCCCACCATTGCGCTTGATGATCTCGACGCTGCCGTCATGGCCGACGTCGAACAATGGGGCGACCTCGTAGGTGAACCGCCGTCGGGTCACTGGCCAACGAGCCGAGCGGAAGCCCTAATGCGTCTCGACGATTTCATTTCGCAGGCAATCGACGCGTTCGGGCCCTATGAAGACGCCATGCTCCACGGTGAATGGAAGCTCGCCCACTCAGCGATATCCAGCTCGCTCAACATTGGACTGATCCATCCTGGCGAGGTGTGTGAGGCGATCGAAGAGGCATACCGGCAGGGGCGCGCTCCACTGGCTTCGGCCGAAGGAATGCTTCGCCAAATCATTGGCTGGCGAGAATATGTGTGGGGGCTGTACTGGTTGTGGATGCCCGAGTACCGCACCCTCAACTCACTTGGTGCTGAACGGGCGTTGCCGCCAGCGCTGGCGGACGGCAAGACCCACATGCGATGTGTCGCCGACGTTGTTTCGCGCATCGACTCGCATGCCTACGTGCACCACATCGAACGATTGATGATCCTCGGCAACCTGGCACTCCTTGCCGAGATATCTCCGCAAGCGATGACCGGGTGGATGTGGGAGCGCTTTGTCGACGGAGCCGAATGGGTCATGGTGCCAAACGTGGTCGGCATGGCGTTGTACGCCGACGGCGGACGTATGGCCACCAAGCCCTACGCCGGGGGAGGGCGCTACATCAACAAGATGAGCAACTTCTGCAAAGAGTGTCGTTACAACCCGACGAAACGAACCGGTGAAGACGCGTGTCCGTACACCACGCTGTATTGGGATTTCCTGGCGAGAAACGAGGCGACGCTCCGTCCCAATCACCGACTCGGCAATCAGCTGGGAAGTATGCGAAAACTCAAGGACCTTACCGAGACAAGGGCCCGCGCCGCTGAGGTCCTCAATCTGCTCGATGCAGGAGATCTGTAGCTTTCTAGCGCTCTCGG
Organism: uncultured Acidimicrobiales bacterium; assembly: GCA_938015295.1. Classification (GTDB taxonomy): domain Bacteria; phylum Actinomycetota; class Acidimicrobiia; order Acidimicrobiales; family SHLQ01; genus CALLQB01. The sequence goes on along the minus strand of CALLQB010000007.1, from coordinate 90,387 downwards.
CATTCTGGCGTGCCCCATGGCCGACAGATCGTGGTGGCTGCCGCCATCTCTGCCTCGAAGACCGCCAACTCGCTTGGTCGGCAGCGGTACTCGTCGTCGTCGCCCTCGCCGTCAAGACGGCGCTCGCCAGCGCTCACCGCAGCGCACTCGGCCCACGCCTCTGAACCGATCCCGCCACGAAGATTCCCCTGACCTCCCGGATATACGGCGAAGTCGAGCAGGTGGCCGATCTCGTGCGCCATGGTTTCGTCGAGATCGCCTCGCTGCCAGGGCCGATCATCGAGAATGATCACCCCATCGGCCGGGTTGCGCATGACAAACGCGGCAATGTTTGGTTCGCCAAGCGCAGCGATCTGCACCTCGGAGACCAGCCAACCGAACTCTGACGAAGCGACGTACCCCTCGGCGTGCGCCACAATATCGATGGGGTCACGGATTGCGCCGATATCGCGCACCCAGGTGACCAGGCCGGGAACAGCACTCAGCACCATAGCGGCAGCGACAATAGCGACAACCAGCTTTCCCCACAGAGGAGCCTTGCGTCGTGCCGCCTCACCGTCGTGATCATCGGGTTCGCCGAAGAGTTCTTCCCACTCTTGTTCAGTGAGCGCGTTGAGATCCACAGGTTCACGGTAACGCCCCGATCGAGGCCTGCCCGGTCACCAAGCGCTGGAGGGAAGGTGCGCTAGGAGCCCAGGAGTTGTTCTCTGAGTTCTCGTTTAAGGAACTTGCCATTGGCGTTGCGAGGCAGTTGTTCGTCGAGGAACCAGACCCGCTCAGGAACTTTGAACTTCGCTATGCGTTCCGCGGTGTAGGTCTGTATCTGATCAGACGTCAGGTCGACGCCGTCTTTAAGGACAATGGCTACACCCGGCACCTCGCCGAGGCGGTCGTCAGGCACCGCAAAAACTGCACATTCGCGCACGCCGTCGTGGCTGAAGATCGCCGCTTCGACCTCGGCACAATAAATGTTCTCGCCGCCGCGCAGCACCATGTCCTTCGCCCGGTCGGCGATGGTGATGAATTCGTCTTCGTCGATGAATGCGATGTCGCCGGTATGGAACCAGCCGTCGGTGAATGCTTCGGCCGTAGCTTCGGGTCGGTTGTAGTACCCGCGGACGTTATTCGCGCCCCGCACCCACAGTTCGCCCAGTTCGCCAGGAGGGAGGTCGGTGCCCGTCTCATCAACGATGCGTGCCTCCATCACCGGTAGAGCAGGGCCAACGGTGGTCGGTTTCGCGACGAAGAACCGGCCGCTGTTGACGGTGATGACGCCGTTGGTCTCGGTGAGCCCATACCCGGTGCTTGGCGCACTCTTCGACAGACCCTTTTCTATCTTTGTGACCAGGTCGGGCTGCACCGGAGCACCGCCGCCTCCGAGGCCGGTGAGCGTCGAAACGTCGTGATCGGTGAACGCCGGCGACTCGATGAGTTCTCGCGACATCACCGGCACCCCAGTGAAGTTTGTGACGCCCTCAGCTTCGATGCACCGAAGCGCCTCGCCGGGATTCCACTTGTACATCAAGATAAAGGTGCCGCCAGCGGCGGTGGTGGGAAGCATCGAGCAGTTGCAGCCGGTGACGTGAAAGAGCGGCACGGCCAGCAGCGTGACCATCGGTGCGGGCGGTGCGGCTGGCCTCGGCGACTCGCCAGCGGCGATCACCTCGAGTTTGCGAGCCTCGCCGGCCATCGCAGGCCAGAACGCCAAATTCAACAGGTTGGTCGATGCGCCCCGGTGGGTCATCACCGCACCCTTGGGGAAGCCCGTGGTGCCCGACGTGTAAAAAATGCAGAGATCATCGTCGGTAGCGATGTTGGCCTCAGGGCACGCGGGCGAACTCGCACCTTCGGCGATGGCTTCGGACCAACCGATGCCATCGGGCGCGGTCTCGCCCTCATGGCGCACAGCAACAACTCGCTGCAGACCAGCCGCCTTGACCTCGTCGAGAAACGGGCGTACCCGTTCGAGCCGTTCGGTATCGACGATGAGTATCTTGGGCGACGAGTCTTCGAGCCCGTACTTCAGTTCGTGCGCTGTCCACCAGGCGTTCATGCCCACAACCACAGCGCCCAGCGACACCGTTGCCCAGTAGGCGATGATCCATTCGGGATAGTTGCGCATTGCTATGGCCACCCGGTGGCCGTGGCCAACGCCTGCACCGTGCAGATAGTTCATCAATGCCTGCACATCGTCTTGCACCTCGGCGTAGGTGCGGCGCTCATCTCCGTAGACGAGATACTCGCGGTCGCCGAAAGCCGCAACTGCTCCACGCCACACGTCGCGCAGCGTTGCCGGTGCATTGTTGTAGGCCCTTGTGGGGTTGCCGCCGATGTCGACGACCGACCACTCATAGGGCGCTCCCGAGCGGGTGAGATTGCTCCATGCCTCGCGAAAGTACGTATCGACCATCTTGTCCCCCAAGAGTTTGCAGATACCTGCCACACCGATTCAGTACGTGGCGTCCCGCGAAGGTAGCTTCACAGACAACAACTGAACAGCTGAGGAGAGCGAAATGGCTGCTAACCCATTGAATACAGACGACTTGGGTGGCGAGATGTACAACCTCGCGATGTCTAAAGAAGCCCAACCGCTCCTCGACAAGGTGAAGAAGTTCATCGCCGAGGAAGTCGAACCAATCCAGGAGGAGTTCTTCCAACTTGGTGAGGGCCGCGCCGACCGGTGGTCATATGCACCCGGCCAGCTCGAACTTCTCGACGGAGCAAAGAACAAGGCAAAAGAGCAAGGGTTGTGGAACTTTTTCCTTCCCGATGCCGAATCTGGCGAAGGTCTCAAGAACCTCGACTACGCCTACATTGCAGCCGAGTTGGGTAAGTACCCGCTTGCTTCCGAATCGCTCAACTGCAGCGCACCCGACACCGGCAACATGGAGGTTCTCGAACGCGTCGGAACTCCAGAACAAAAAGAGCAGTGGCTCAAGCCGCTTCTTGCTGGTGAGATCCGCTCGGCGTTCGCGATGACCGAACCCGATGTTGCGTCTTCAGATGCGAAGAACGTTCGCATGACCGCGACCCTCGACGGCGAGGAGTACCTTCTCAACGGGCAGAAGTACTACATCTCGGGTGCCGGCGACCCACGATGCAAGATCATGATTGTCATGGTTCGCACCAACCCCGATGCTGCGCCACATCTTCAGCAGTCACAAATTCTTGTGCCGATGGATACTCCTGGCGTCGAGATTGTTGGCCCGATGCACGTGTTTGGTCACGACGATGCGCCGCACGGTCATATGCACCTGAAGTTCAACGACGTTCGGGTGCCGAAAGAGAACATGCTTCTTGGCGAGGGTCGAGGCTTCGAGATTTCGCAGCTTCGTCTTGGCCCGGGTCGTATCCATCACTGCATGCGCTCCATCGGTGCTGCCGAGAAGGCGCTCGAACTTATGGTCACGCGCGGCCTTACCCGCGAGGCCTTTGGTCGTCCGCTCGTCAAGCTTGGTGGGAACACCGAGATCATCAGCCGGGCCCGTATCGAGATCGAAGCGATGCGAATGATGGTGCTCAAGGCAGCAAAGGCAATGGACGTCATGCCTATGTCTGATGCTCGCGTGTGGGTAAGCGCCGTGAAGGCCATGGTGCCCGAGAAGGTCTGCATCATCATCGACCAGGCAATGCAGATGCACGGCGCAACCGGAATTTCGCAGTGGACACCATTGGCTGGCATGTACGCCAACCAGCGCACCCTCCGCTTTGCCGATGGTCCCGACGAGGTCCATCACATGGTCGTAGGCCGGGCAGAAATCGCCCGCTACAGCGTCTAAAGCGCTTCGGGGCCCAACCCCAAAAAACGCGCAAAATTAGGGGTCAGGCACTTTAAGTGCCTGACCCCTTTGTTTAGCGGTTGGCGGCTTGGGTGTAGCGCTGGCGGATGGCTGCTGCGTCGACGTTGGGGGCCGGTTCGATGTGGTCGCTGGCGCCGAGGTTCCAGGCGTGGCCGATGTCGACGATCGATGGCCCGTTTTCGGTGAGCGCGGCGTGCACTGCAGCTGCCTGCACCGCGGCACCGGTGGCGACGGTTTCGTCGGTGTGGGGGATCGCGATGGGTTTGCCCCACAGGTCGGCGCACCGTTGTCGGTATGCGCCCGATCGCGAGCCGCCGCCGATGAGGTGCAGCGTTCCGGAGGTGCTCACCCCTGCGTCGGCGAGGGCTTGCACGCCGTCGAGTAGCCCGCACAACACACCGTCGTGGGCGGCGAGCGCCAATTGCTCTCGGGTTGTGTCGTTGCGGAGGCCGACAAAGGTACCGGTGGCGTTTGGAAGGTTCGGTGTTCGTTCGCCGTCGAAGTAGGGGACAAGCGTGGGCCCGACGGTTTCGGCGGCGAGTGCTAGCTCGGAAAGGCCCGGTGCGTCGGTGCCGAGCCACCGGGCGACGGTGTCGGTGACCTTGGTGGCGTTGAGCGTGCAGACCAGCGGCAGGTAGGCGCCAGTGGCATCGGCAAAGCCGGCAACCGAACCCGATGCGTCGTGCGTCGGGGTGGCCGATACCGCGTAGGCGACTCCTGACGTGCCGAGAGAGACGACGAGGTCGCCGGCCTGAAGTCCCAACCCGAGGGCCGCTCCCATGTTGTCGCCCGTGCCTGGTCCGACCTTCACGGTTGCGGGTAGTCCGAGCGATGTCGCCGCGCTGGTGGTGAGCTGCCCGGCCGTGTCGGTTGGGCCAAGAACGGTCGGTAGGCGATCGATCCACGAATCGGTATCGACACCTGCCAAACGCAACAGATCGGCGTTGCAGGAGTTGGTGGTGGCGTCGAACCAGCCGGTGCCCGAGGCATCGCCACGGTCGGTGACGTGGTTTCCGGTAAGGCGCCAGGTGAGATAGTCGTGCGGCAACATCACGCGGGTAGCCCGCTCGAGAGCGGCAGGCTCGTGTTCGGCAACCCACCGGAGTTTCGAGATGGTAAACGCAGCGACCGGAACAGAACCAACCGCATTGGCCCAACTCGCCGCGCCGACCGCATCGACCAATTGCTGCGCTTGGGGCGCTGACTCGGTGTCGTTCCAGAGCTTTGCTGGCCGCACCGCCTTGTTGTCGGCGTCGAGAAGTACTAGGCCGTGTTGCTGGCCGGCCACGCTCATCGCAACCACGTCGGAGCGAACCTGCTCGTCAAGTTGACCGCAGGCCAGCACGAGTGCATCCCACCATGCTGTTGGATCTTGCTCGCTTACCGGTGGGGTAGTGGGCGGATGGGGCGCGGTTGCCTGCCCGACGACCTGCCCAGAGACGAGGTCGCGGGCTTCAACTTTGGTTGAACCGGTTGACGAGTCGACACCGAGCACGATCGCCATTGGGCTAGACCGCCCGCTCAATCGTGCGGTTGATGAGGTTCTCGATCATCTCCTGGCGACCGCTAACCGGCGCCGGGTCGATGTTGTTGGCGAGCACGTCGGCATGAAGATCGGCAAGGCTGATTTCGCCAGCGAGAATCTTCTGACCCCGGTCGGTGTTCCAGCCGGCGTACCGGTCTTCGACGAGCGCGTCGAGTTCGCCATCCTCAAGAAGTTTCGCCGCGACCAAGAGTGACTTGGCCATGACGTCCATTGCGCCGACGTGGCCGTGAAACAGGTCGTCGCGGCTGAGGCTTTGGCGCCGGAGCTTGGTGTCGAACATGAACCCACCGGTGGTAAAGCCGCCGCCTTTGAGAATCTCGTAGATCGCCAGACTCATCTGTTCGACGCTGTTGGGGAACTGGTCGGTGTCCCATCCAAGACGATCGTCGCCGCGGTTGGCGTCGACACTGCCAAAGATACCGCTGCCGACCGCCGTGGCGAGTTCGTGGTTGAAGTCATGGCCGCCGAGCGTTGCGTGGTTGACCTCGATGTTTACCTTGATGTCATTTTCGAGACCGTAGCGCTGCAGGAAGCCGTAGACCGTTGCGCTGTCGTAGTCGTACTGATGTTTGGTCGGCTCTTGTGGCTTTGGTTCGATGAGGATGGTGCCGTCGAACCCGATGTCGTGTTTGTACTGCACGACCATAGTGAGGAACCGGCCGAGCTGATCGAGTTCGTGGGCCATATCGGTGTTGAGAAGAGTCTCGTAGCCTTCGCGGCCGCCCCAAAGGACGTAGTTGGCTCCGCCGAGTCGGTGGGTGGCATCCATGCAGTGTTTGACTTGCGCGGCGGCGTGGGCGAAAACATCGGGGTTGGGGTTGGTCGCTGCGCCTGCTGCATACCGTGGTTGAAAGAACGCCTGGGCAGTTCCCCAGAGAAGTTTCATCCCGGTGCGGGCCATATGCGTTTCGGCTTGCTCGACCATGGCGTCGAGGTTTGCGCAACTCTCGGCGAAGGTGTCGCCTTCGGGCGCGATGTCGCGGTCGTGAAACGAAAAGAAGGGTGCGCCGAGCTTTTCGAAGAACTCGAAGGCCGCTTCCATCTTGGTGGCGGCGTGGGCCATTGGGTCGCCGTCGGCAGCGAGCCAGGGCCGGTCGAACGTACCCGCGCCGAAGATGTCGCTGCCATTCCAATTGAACGAGTGCCAGTAGCAGACGCCGAAGCGAAGGTGGTCTTCCATGCGTTTGCCCAGAACGACGCGGTCTTTGTCGTACCAGCGAAACGCCAGCGGGTTGTCGGACTCAGGGCCTTCGTAGCCGATGGCAGGTACGTCAACAAAAAATTCGCCGGACATGGCATGTTCCCCTTGATTTCGCGGTATTTGTTCTAGACTAGAACAAATACCGCAGATGTACATGCATCGGTGGTCGAAATTCAGGAGAACAGGGAGGAATGCTTTCGTGGTGCAACAAGTCGGCAACGGGCTCCGCAGCGCCACCGTTCGCACGCGAAACCTTTCGCAAATTCTCACCCACCTACACCTTGAGGGAGCCACCACACGCTCGGCGCTTGGCGAGGTCACCGGGCTGACTCGAAGCGCCGTTGGAGCGTTGGTCGGCGAACTCGAAGCGGTCGGGCTGGTTCGCGAATTGCCTTCTGAACCCAACGGAAGTCGGGGGCGGCCGTCGCCCGTGGTCGACTTTCATGATGGTGCCAGCGGTCCGGCAGTTTTGGCATTTGAAATTCTTGTCGACTCGATGGCTGTGGCCGTGGTTGGCCTTGGTTGTCAGGTGCTGAGCGAACATCGAATCGCGCGGTCGCGCGAACAGGTTTCTGCCGTCGATACTGTTCGCGACCTAGCCGGCATGGCCCAGCGCTGTGTGGTCGAGGCCGGGTCGCCGGAGATTATTGGCGCAGGCGTTGCTGTCGCTGGTCTCGTGAGGCGCGGTGGCGAAGTCGCAGTAGCGCCAAACCTCGGTTGGGTCGATGTCGCTCTTGCGGAGCTGCTCGCAGCGGAGTTTGCGGACCTGCGCTCCATCGACGTCGGCAACGAGGCCCAATTGGCGGCATTGGCTGAGGCGCGACGTGGAGTCGCCAAGGGCTTCGGTGACCTCATCTACATTTCGGCTGAGGTTGGCATTGGTGGCGCCGTGGTGAGTGCGGGTGGCCCCGTGGTCGGCCATGGGGGATTTGCGGGCGAAGTTGGCCACATTCCGGTGAACCCCGCAGGCAGAACCTGCGCATGCGGTGCCATTGGTTGTTGGGAGACCGAGGTGGGCGAGCGGGCGTTGTTGCGTCGCGCCGGAATGGACAGTGATGGCGGACGTGTCGAAGTTGGTCGCTTGATCGAGCTCGCTCGGGAAGGTGATGCGACAGCCAGTGAGGTCTTTCGCGAAACAGCGGGTTGGATAGGTTTTGGCCTGGCGGGACTCGTCAACGTGATGAACCCGCAGATGGTGGTTCTCGGCGGCATGTATCGAGAGGCCTTCGAGTTTGTCGGCGATGTCGTTGTCGATCGCCTGGCCACGCGGGTTCTCGAACCTCTTCGTAAGGTGCTGGTTGTGCCATCGAGTTTGGGTGCGGATGCTGCGTTGCTCGGCGCTGCTGAGCTGGCTTTCGATCGAATGCTTCCCGACCCAGTGCGCTGGCGGACCTCGTGACACGCGTCATACCGTAAGAGTCTTTACTCTTGGAGTAGAAACTCTTACAATGAAGACGTGGCCCCAACTGCGTCGATCTCGCAACGATTCCGAGTCGATGAGCTCGCGTCTGCAACCGGGGTATCGGTCGACACCATCCGGTACTACCAGAAACAGGGCCTTCTCGATCACCCGGTCAAGGAAGGTCGCATTGGGTGGTACGGCCAGGCGCACGTCGAACGACTCGCCGAGATAAAGCGATTGGCTGACGACGGGTTCACGCTTTCGCAGATTGCCGATCTACACGCAGGGTCAGCCGAAGTCCTTCTCGCCGAACTTGAAAGCCAACGAAGCGCTCGCAGGGTCAGCCGCGACGACCTCATCCGAGAGACCGGGCTTCCCGCCGGGCCGGTCGACCTCGCCATTGCCGCTGGCCTTCTCGGTTCGCCCGACGCAACCGAGTTCGACGCCAGCAGCATCACCATGTTGCAAGCGGCGTCATCGCTTATTGACGCCGGCGTGCCGTTCGGCGAACTCGCCAAGCTCGCGATTCGCCACGCGCAGCACGTTGAGGCCCTTGTCGACGACGCCATCGAGTTGTTCATTTCGGGTGCCGATACCGATAGCGACCAACTAGCCGACGAGGTGAGCGAACTCGTTCCCGCCGTCTCGTCGCTTGTCGCTCAGCACTTCCGCAACACTCTCGTGAGCAAGGCTGTCGAGCGGGCAACACAACAAACCGAGCTCGAGCAGTCATGATCTCGGTGCACCAACTGCCGCTCGACGTCGACCCACTCGATGTGTTCGCAAACTCCACTGATGAGCACCGCATGTTCTGGGCTCAGCCTGACGAGGGGCTGTGTTTCGCAGCCATTGGTGCCGCGAGAATCATCGAGGCCGAAGGCGGAGACCGTTTCTCTGCACTCGCCAAAGTGCGACGCGAACTCTTTGCCGAAATCGACAGCTCGCACCTAGCGACTTACGACATGCCTCGTCTGGTCGGCGGATTCGCGTTTACCGAACAGACCTCGCCGCACAGTCCGCCATGGGATGCCTTCGGCGCCGGCCGGCTCATCCTTCCTGAAATTTTGGTCATCGCTGACCGGCATGGAGTTCGTGCGATCACGGTGGGCGAGGTCGACCTCACAGCACGAATCGATACAACGCCCCGAGCGGCCGCAACCCACCAACTTCCTGGCGAGCTCCCCATCGCCGAATGCCCGGCGTACCTTGATCTGGTCGATCGAAGCCTTGCGGCGATCACCGCAGGGCTCTTTGACAAAGTCGTAAGCGCCAGAGTCCTTTCGTTCGAAGCGAAGGTTGATATCGGGCTCGTACTCGCTCGCCTCCGCGAAAATTTCCCCGACTGTGCCACCTTCGGCATCGCATCGGGCGACGAGGTCTTTGTCGGCGCTTCACCCGAACAGCTACTTCGGGTATCGGCTGACGGCGTCACCACAGCTGCGCTTGCCGGATCCAAACCGCGTGGTGTCGATCATGATGCCGACGTGCAGCTGGCAATCGATCTGTTCCGTAGCCCGAAAGAACGCGCCGAACACGCCTACGTTGTCGATGCCATTACCAGCGGGCTGGGGTCGCTCGGCCTCGAAGTTGCTGTGCCGTCACAACCCGAAGTGTTGCAACTCCGAAGCATTCAGCACCTGTACACCCCCATCTCTGTTGTCGACCCAGGCCACGACCTCGATGCGGTTGAGATCGTTGGCAGCCTGCACCCAACTCCTGCAGTTGCTGGCTCGAACAAGACCGCCGTGTCATGGATTGACGAAAACGAAGGCATCGACCGTGGCTGGTACGCCGGACCGGTCGGTTGGGTCGACCTGTCGGGCAACGCCGAGTTTCGGGTGGCGCTACGTTCGGGCCTTGTCGACTCCTCGTCGGTGCATCTCTTTGCCGGTTGCGGCATCGTCGAGGGATCCGAGCCTCAAACCGAACTCGACGAAACGGTGACCAAGTTGCGGCCGATGCTCAACGCACTCGGTTTCGGTGGCTGACCCCGTCTACGACGAAGTCGCTGCGTTTCTCGCCGAGCTGGTGGGCGGCGGCATGCAACATGTCGTGCTGTCTCCGGGGAGCAGGTCGACGCCACTGACGATCGCTGCGGCTGCCCAACCTGCGCTGACCCACTGGATGCAGCTCGATGAGCGCACCGCAGGGTTCTTTGCCTTAGGCCTTGCAAAGGCGACGGGCGCACCCGTGGGTTTGGTTTGCACATCGGGTACCGCTGCGGCCAACTACTACCCGGCTGTCATCGAGGCGAGTCGAACCGGCGTGCCGCTGGTGGTCATCAGCGCCGACCGACCACCGGAAGCCCATGGCGGTTGGGGATCGAACCAGACCATCGATCAGCAGAACCTCTTTGGCAGCTACCCGAGGGCCTTTGTGAATATGCCGGTTGGCGGTACGTCGAGCGAAGAGTCGACCCGCCAACAAGCTCGCAACATGATCGAAGCAGCAACGTCGAAACATGTCGGGCCTGTTCACGCCAACTGGGCATTTCGTAAACCTCTCGAACCGCTCGGATCTGTACCGGCGCCGGCTGTGACCGAGACTGTCGTTGGCGAAAGAACCAGGGAGCCCGACGCGAACACCGTCGCTGAGCTCCGGCGTCTAGGGGCCAAGCGTGGTGTAGTCATCGCTGGCCCGATCGATAGCACCGAGATGGCTGCTTCTGTTGCCGCCTTCGCCCATGCCGCCGATTGGCCGATTCTTGCCGAGGCGACGTCGCAACTACGGCTAGACAGCCCGTCGTCGAATGTCATCGCTACCGCCGACCGCCTGCTCTCGAACGCGGCGGTGCGCAACGAGATGGTGGCCGACGTCGTGCTGTTTGTCGGCGGCACACCCACGGGGACTACAGCCATGCAATGGGCGGCCGACGCCGACGCCGACCGGGTCCTGCTAATCGACCCAGCGTCGCCTTGGGACGACGCTGGCCCCATCGACGCCACGACGCTCGCCGCATCGCCAGCAAGCGTTGCTGCTGCGGCAACGGTACTTGCTGGCTCGCACACCGCGTGGCTCGACCACTGGCACGAACTCGATGCCATCGCCGCTGACGCGATTTCGCGCGCAGTCGACCCTGTGCTCTGTGGCCCGTCGGTCGTGCGCTCGGTGGTCGAATCCTTGCCCAACGGATCGCACCTGATGGTCGCCAACAGCATGACGGTGCGAGACCTCGACCGCTACAGCGGCACGCGAAACGGCGTGCGAGTGCACGTGAGCCGAGGCGCAAGCGGCATCGACGGCCTTATCGCCACCGCGTCGGGCCTAGCTGCAGCCGACGTGGGACCGGTCGCGTTACTCATCGGCGACATTGCGCTGTTGCACGACATTGGAAGCCTGTATGCGGCGGGCCGCCTGCAGCTCGACCTGACGATTGTGCTCATCAACGACGACGGCGGAGGAATCTTTTCGATGCTTCCCATCGCAACCCACGGTGCACAGGTCGACTTCAACGCCCTCTTTCACACCCCGCACGGCACCGACTTTGCGTCGCTCGCCGCGACTGAGAACGTGCGTTTCGCCCGACCATCGACTCCGGCCGAGGTGGCAGCAGCTTGTACGACTGCTCTCGGAACCCGTGGTCTCGACCTACTGGAGGCGGTCGTCGATCACCAATGCAACCTCGCCGTACGCCAACAGATCGACGCCGAGATTGCGATGGCGCTGCAATGAACAGGGTGAGCTCGATAGTTGCGCCCGCCAGCAAGGTCGTGGTGCTTCACGGTTTTATGGGATCGACGCGTTCGATGGAGCCGCTGACCAATCGGCTGGCAACCCACTTTGAGGTGTTGCCGCTCGACATCACCGGCCATGGCGAAGCCGAGGTGCCGGCGAATGTCGAGGCCTATGAGATGTCTGCGGTGGTAGCAACGCTTGCGGCAAAGATCGGCGATGCCGCAAACGGTCAGCCGGTGACGCTTGTCGGGTACTCGATGGGTGGGCGGGTAGCGCTCAGCCTGGCCGTCGCTCGGCCTGATCTTGTTGGGCGCCTTGTGCTGATCGGAGCGTCGCCCGGTATCGCCGATGACGATGAACGCCGGTTGCGGCGCGAGCGCGATGACGTACTCGCTCAACGCCTGGTTACCGATGGCCTGGAGTCGTTTGTCGACGCCTGGCTTGCCTTGCCGATGTTTGCCTCGCTGCAGAACTTGGGAGGTGCATGGCAGGCTGAAGATCGCCGCCGGCGACTCCAGAACGATCCGGCTGGACTTGCCAATAGTCTGCGTGGCACGGGCACCGGTTCGATGCCGCCGCTTCACCAGAACCTTCGAGACCTCGACCTCCCAACGCTGGTTATCGCTGGCTCGTTGGATGCAAAGTACGCAAAGATCGGAGCCCAGATGGTCTCGGCGTTTCCCGATGCGCAGTTGGTGACCATCGTGAACGCTGGTCACGCTGCTCATGTCGAGTCGCCAGCCTCGGTTGCTGGCGCAATCACCGCGTTCCTCCGGTCGTCATGACTGCGGCTTCACGATCGCGTCACCCCTTCGAGTTGCTGCTTTCGTCGCCGCTGCGCACCAGCACCGGGTTACTCGAGCGTCGAGCTGGTTTCCTCGTAAAGATTGTCGATATCGACGGCATCGTCGGGTGGGGCGAAGCGTCGCCGTTGCCGGGTTGGCCGGGACCAGGGCTTGCCGAGGTCGCTCAGCAGCTCGACGCTTGGGTAAGTGACAAGGCTCGGCCCGCTGGTGGACCTGCGCTTGCCGCCATCGAAACCGCCGAGCTTGACTGTGCAGCCCAACAGGCCGGCATATCGCTGGCAGCTTTTCTGAACCCCGAGAGCCGTAGCGCGGTGCCGGTGAATCTTTTGCTCGACGCTGTGGAACCGACGGTGTTGGCTGCCGAGACCGAGGCGGCGCTGGCCGCCGGTTACCGGACCATCAAGCTGAAAGTGGCGGCGGGGGCCGACGATGTGGCGCGCGTTGAGGCGGTTCGATCGGCAGCGCCTCTGGTGGCGCTACGGCTCGACGCAAACCGAGGATGGGACCATGAGACTGCTGTACATTTCTGCGAAGCGGTCGGACACCTAGGCATCGAGTTCATCGAAGAGCCAGTCGCAGGTGGGATTCCCGCTCTGCAACAGCTGCAGAGCGAGGTGTCAATTGCCATCGCTGCGGACGAATCGCTGGCCGAAATACCGGCCGAGGCGTTGGTCGATGTACCGGTCGGAACGCTGGTGCTCAAGCCTTCAGCTCTTGGGAACCTGCGACAACTCCGAAGCCTTGCCGAACACAAACGAGTGGTGGTGACATCGTTTATCGATTCGGCGGTCGGCGTCACGATGGCACTGCACCTGGCAGCGGCTATGGCGGGCGAGCGCCTTGCTGCGGGCCTCGCCACGTCGAGCCGATTCGCCACCGACGTCGCTGCTTCGCCGCTGCTCGCCAACGGATCGATCATCGTCCCCCAAACACCAGGACTCGGCCTCAGCCCAAAAATCTAACCAAACCCCGTTCTGTTGCTGCAAAACGACCATTTCAAGTCGTCGGTGGTGAAAATTTCGGGGATTCTCGGGGACTCGTTTGGCTGTAGATGGTTGGGTTGCTGTAGGCGTTTGGGTTTGGCTGTAGGCGGTTGGGTGGACTTTAGGCGATCTTTGATCTTTGGATTTTTCCGAGGGCTGTACGCGGAAAACTTTCGACGATCTCGACCGCGTGCGGGGCTGCGTAGGCAGGTAGCTGGGTCTTCACCAGGTCGCGGAGTTCGTCGAGGCTCGGCGCGGCGGTGCCCGAAAGCTCGATCAACGCAGTAACGGCCTCACCCCACTTTGGATCCGGACGTCCCACCACTGCGGCGCTTGCGACGGCCTCGTGACATTCGATGAGCTGCTCGACCACTACCGGATGGATCTTTTCGCCGCCCGAGATAATGACATCGTCAGCTCTGCCGAAGACCTGCAAGACGCCGTCGTCGAACGTGCCGACGTCGCCAGTTGGGAACCAGCCGTCCTCGGTGAGCGGCGAGGTGCCGTCGCGATAACCGCGAAGAAGCATGGGGCAACGCAAGTGAATCTGGCCATCGACGATGTCGATTTCAACGCCGGCGAGTGGCTTGCCGTCGTACACCACACCACTACCCGTCTCGGTCATGCCATAGGTCGCGACACTGTTGCGTGGCCGCTCCTTCGGAATCGCCGAACCACCAAGCAGGATTTTGCGAAAGTTCTTCGGATCGACACGAGTGAGCGCGGCAGGCACAAGTGACACAAGGTTTGCGCCGTCGTCGATTGCCTCCTGCATGAGTTCGGGATCGGGGCTGGCCACCGCTTCGACGCGGGTGCCGGTAATCATCGCCCGGGCGATGACCGAAAGGCCGCCAACGTGAGCGACCGGCAGGCAAGCGAGCCAAAAGTCCTTCGCCGGGTTGACGTTGAGGGCTGCTGAGGTGGCGTGAGCCGACGCTTCGACCGCCTCCGTGGTGAGGATTGCGCCCTTGGGGGTGCCGGTTGTGCCCGACGTGGCAACAATCAGGGCATCGCCGTCGGCCACCGCAGCGCCGTCTGGCCGGTTATGGCGACCCTCCTGATTCACCAAGATCGACGGACGCATAGCCTTCATCATCGCAAGTTGCGCCGCATCGGAGAGTCGCACGTCGATGGGGAAAACGCAGTCGCCGTCCTCCCAAGCGAGTTCGAGTTCGTGGACAAAGCGAGGACCGGTTGGAAGGGCGATAGCAATGAGACGAGGCATCGCACCCATTGTGACGGCTGTTGCACCAAATGCTGGGCACTATGACCCAAATCACCGACCCAAAGGAGGCTGATTCCTAAGGCAAATCCCTGATTTGATCGTTACAACGACTATGACTTCCAGAAAACTGCCCGGAATCGTCGTCGTGCTGGCGCTACTCGCCGGCCTCGCGCTTATAACTATCCCCTCGCGCGACACCGCATCTGCTGTAGGAGCGCACGGCACGTTGGTGCCGGTCACGCCGCGCACCGACGTCCCACGGGTGCTCGATGGTGCCGTGCTCGACGTTGCTCAGGTTGGCGACAAGGTGATCGTCGCCGGCGACTTCACCACCGTCCAGCCGACCGGACAGCTGCCGCTGGTGCAGAGCTTTCTCATGGCCTACGACGTCAACACCGGACTCTTCGACGACGACTTCCGCGTCGTGATTGACCGGCCGGTAAACATCATCGAACCAGCGGCCGATGGCCAGTCGTTCTATATCGGCGGCCTCTTCAGCAGCGTCGACGGTGTAGCCCGCAAGAAGCTCGCCCGACTCGACCTTGGCGGAAATGTCATGACCGGCTTTAAGGCCAATGCTTCGGCAGAGGTAACCGCGCTGGCGCTCGACGCCGACGACAATACGCTGTATGTCGGTGGAAACTTCGCCAGCGTGGCCGGCAAGGAACGCACCCGAATCGCCGCGGTAGATGCCGCAACCGGCAAGGTGGATCCCGACTTCGACCACCCGCTTTCGGGCCCGGTTGGCGCCGGCGGTTTCATGGGCGTCAAGACGCTCGACGTGACCGAGGACGGCAACAACCTGCTGGTGTTGCACAGTGCGCGCTTTATCGGGGGTCAACCACGCACCGCCGTGGCGTTGTTTGATGTCTCCTCCACAACCGCGCAGCTTCGCAGTTGGAGCACCAACCATTACGAGGACGCGTTGCTCAACATCGGTGGACAACTTCGCATCAGCGACGCAGCGTTCTCTCCCGATGGCTCGTACTTCGTCGTTGTCTCCTCTGGCGGCGACCGGCCGCCGACCAACGACTCGGCAGTAAAGTTCGCCACCGCAGGTGGAGCAGGCGTAACAGCCGACTGGGTGTCTCGTCATTTCGACAGCATCTACTCGGTCGACATCAGCGACGTCGCCGTGTACGTCGGCGGCCACTTCCAGTATCAGGAAGCACCGGGTTCGACCGATCCTTTCCCTGGCGACCCCGATGTCAACTACGGCTTTGGCCAAGGTCTCGGCCCGGCGGTTCTGGGCAACGAGGTTGTTCGACGCGAGCAGGTCGGAGCGCTCGACCCCGGCACCGGAAAGTCGCAAAACTGGAGTCCCGGCGCCAACGGTTTCCACGGCGTCACCGCCGTTCGGGTGGTCGACCGAGGACTACTCATTGGCCATGATGGCTCGCTGATCGGTGGTGCCGACATTGGCCGCCACGGCTTCTTCGACCTCGACACGGCGCTTACCGTCGCTGGCGAACCAGAGACCTTCCTCACGTCGCCCCGTGACGCCGAAGTTCTCGACACCGCCGCATCGATCTCACTCGCAGGCGTGGCAACCGCTGGCGACAATGTCGCAGACGTCATTGTGACCGTGCAAGACCTGTCGACAAAGCAGTGGCTCAACGCGAACGGTGTACTGCAGGCGAAGTTTGCCAAGGTGCCTGTTTCGTTGTCGAACCCTGGTGCACAAACCACCGACTGGGTGCAGACCGTTACTCTTCCCGCTGGCAACTACCGCATGCGGGCAAAGGCAGTCGACGAGAACGGCGTCCGCGACGGCTCTTCTGCCACCATCAAGTTCGAAGTGAAGGAGGCTTCGGCAGTACCGCCCGAAACCGGCTTTGTGGGTGCAGCCGAGATCGTCGGCAACACCATCACCGTCAACGGCGTTGCTTCCGATGACAGCGGCGTCGCACGAGTCTCGATGAGTTACTACGACCTCGACCAGAAAAAGTGGCTGCAATCCAATGGCGCGATCAACGACCAGTTCTGGTCGACGCCAGCCACGCTCGCTGCGCCAAATGCGCTCGAAACGACCTGGACCCACACGATGACCGTGCCCGATGGCAACTGGCGCGTCATTGCCAAATCGTCTGATGTCGACGGGGTCGAGGATCCGAGCACCGCACGGATCACCGTTTCGGTGTTCCCCAACAACGAACTGCCAGGAGCGACAATTACCTCGCCGGCAACCGGCTTTGTTGGCGCACCGGGGTCGCTGACCGTCACCGGAACCGCCACCGACGACCTAGGCGTCAAGCGTGTTCGACTGTTGGTCACCAACATTGTGACTCGACAGGGCCCTACCCAGAATGGTTTCTTCGGAAACGGTTCGTGGATTTGGGTGCCGGTCGACAACCAGGGTGCGACCAGCACTACGTGGTCATACACCGTCGATGACTTGCCAGTCGGCAACTACCGGGTCCACGCATATGCGCAGGACCTGAACGACCAAGTCACCGCAGGGTCAGACCGTCCACGGGTCAACATCGATCTCGGTATCGCTGGCGACGCACGCCCGGACACCGACATGGTGTTCCCGGGTGGTTACAAGCAGGACTTCTCGTCGAACGACTTCACGATTAGCGGCACTGCGTCCGATGACAACGGTGTCGCCCGCGTCGACGTGGCGGTGTACGACGTGATCGCCCGTCAGTGGTTGCACAGCGATGGCTTGTTCGGTTCGTTCGAGCTCATCGAGTCGCTACTCGATGACCCGGGTGCGCCAAACACCGGCTTCTCGCTCGATGTCAGCCTCCCGAGCAGCACCTACCGTCTCTATGCCTATGCGGTTGACGCCTCGGGCCAGTACGACCCGTCGGTGTCGGGTGCCTATTCGACCTCGGTGATCTACCCCGGCGACGCCGACCCGACCATCGAAATGAATTCGCCGGTCGCCGGCGACGTGTTCACCGGCACGATCAGCGCTGGCGGACGGGCGTTTGACGATGTCAGCATCCAGCGGGTCGAGGTTTGGGTCCGCAAGCGGACAGAGAACGTCGGCCCACGCAACGATGGCACTCTTGGCACTCCGCAGTGGGTTACGGCGTTCGCGACGAACCCAGGCGGCACGTTCACCGACTGGAGCTACACGTCGATCCCGCTGCCAGCTGGCGAATGGATTGTCCGTGCTCGCTCGGTCGACAACGTCGGTAAGGTCCTCCTCACCTACGAACAAGCCATCGTCACGGTTCAGTAGAACGAGATGGGCAGCGCTTTGGCTGGTCGGGTTAGATCCCGGCTGGCCGAAGTGCCGCTCGAACGACGGTGTAGTCGCCGATCGAGAAGTCGTCGACGATGTCTTGGACATCTTCAAACCGGTAGTTGCGAATCCAGTCGGCCGACGTTCTAGCCGCAAGTGGGATGGCGGCGGCAAACTCGTCGGGTAGATACACATACGAGGCTTGTAGCCGTAGCTCGCGCCGCACAACTTCGTTGGCGTCGAAACCCGGACTGTCGCTCTCGAGACCGAGAAGGACGACAGTTCCCCCGTTTGCAGTGCGCTCGACGGCATGAGCGCGAGCCTTCGGTGTGCCGACCGCATCGAACACAATGTCGTAGGTGCCGTCGAGCTGTTTTTTGGTGCTCGTGGCTCCCAATTCGTGGGCAACATCGCATCGAGTTGTGGTCGTCTCGGCGACATCGATGACCGGGGTGCCGAGCAACGCTGCTTGCGCGACGACACCCAGGCCGATCGCACCCGCGCCGATGATGCCGATGCGGAGATCGGGCGCCGCCTCGCTGACGTTCCAAGCGTGCACAGCGTTCGCAAAGGGTTCAACGAAGGCCGACTGTTCCCACGACAACTCTGGCGAAAGGTCGTAACAGTTCACGGTTGGCACGAGGCACTGCTCGGCGAACCCGCCGTTGGAATGGATGCCGATGATCCGGCGACTCGCGCAGTGCTGCCTTCGACCCGAGGTGCAAGCGGCGCAGGTTTCGCACGAGGTGACCGGATCGACAGCAACGCGGCGGCCGTTTGCGAGCGTTCCTGCGATGCCGTGGCCCATGATGCTGGGAAACTCGCGTTGGCCCGGATGGTGGAGCTGGTACACCTCGCCGCCACCGATTCCGGTTGCCTCAACAGTAAGCACGCTGTGCTCGGCGTCGGCGACGGGATCGTCGATGTCTTGCAGCTCGAGCGTGGAAGGGCGGGTGAAAACGAGAGCGCGCACTCTTCGGTCTACCAGCTACTGCAAGCGATTCCTTTCGACGTTCGAACTTTCAGAGCACGCCGTTTTCGCGCATGTCGCCAATCGCCTCCCAGTCGTAGCCGATCTCGAGCAGCAGCTCTTCGGTATTTTGTCCCAACTCGGGCGCGATCTTGCCGGCGTTGACCGGTGTGCCCGACATCGCGATCGGCGATCCCATCGTGCGCATCTCGCCGTATTCGGGGTGGTCGACCATTTGCAGATAGCCGTTGACCCAGGCGTGCGGATCGGCGGCGGCCGCTCGGTAGTCGTTGACCGGGGCGAACCGGCAACCGGCTGCATCGAGACGCTCGCACCACTCGGCGGTAGTGCGTCGCTTGAATACCGGCGCCAACAATTCGAACAGCTCTTTCTTGCTCTGCGCCGTGTAGAGCAACGGCTGAAACCTTTCGTCGTCGGCGAGCTCGGGCAACTCGACGGCGGTGTAAAAGGCGTCGCGTTGCGCCGGCGGAACACCGACGATGGCCACATAGCCGTCGCTCGATTCCAGAATGCCATAGGCGGCGTGCAGCAGCGGGTGGCCGTAGTTTGCCCGTCCGGGAATTTCGTCGGTGAGAAAGAAGGCGGTGTATTCAGATGCCTGGGCGTACAGCTGACTGCCGTACAGCGATACCTCAACCTTTTGTCCTTTGCCGCTCTTCTCTCTCGCCAACAGCGCGGCGAGCACTCCCGCGGTGAGGTTCTGGCTGGCGATGTGGTCAGCCACCGTCGCTCCGACCGGGGTAGGAGGCTGTCCATCGACACCCGTCGTGCTGATGAGACCGCCCGCGGCCTGTGCCGCGAGGTCGGCGCCTTCCCTCGTGGCCGACGGCCCCTCCGGTCCGAAGAGGCTGCCCATGCCGTAGACGATGCGAGGATTGCGTGCCGCAGCATCTTCGTAGCCGAGCCCCCACTCTTCGAGCGTGCCGGGCTTGAAGTTGCTGATGACTACGTCGGACGTTTCGACCAGCTTCAGGAACGCTTCGGCGCCGGCGGGAAGTCGAAGGTCGAGCGTGATGCTCTTCTTTCCCCGGTTGCACGCGTGAAAGTACGGCGCGCGAAGGTCGTCGAGCGACAGCGGTATCCATCTGGCTTGTTCGCCCATTCCCGGCAACTCGACTTTGATGACGTCGGCTCCCATGTCGGCCATGGTCTGCGCGGCTTGGGGCCCTTGCACCAACAGCCCAACATCGAGTACCCGGTACCGGTCAAGTGCGCCCACAGTGTTTCCCCCAGTGATTGGTAGCAATCGCCAACGATCTCGATACTAGCTAGGGTGCGACGCGAGGTGTCAGGACAAGCCTCCCACGAGCACAACATTCGATTTCTCAGGAGCACATCAGCGATGCCGACCACACCACAACTTTTCGACATGACCGGGCACGTTGCCGTCATTACCGGCGGGGGTCGGGGGATTGGCGAAGGCATCGCCAAGGCGTTTTCTGAGGCCGGAGCAGCTGTGGTTGTGGCCGCGCGACGAACCGACGAGATCGAAGCGGTGGCAGCATCGATACGAGCATCGGGCGGCAAGGCCCTCGCAGTCACCACCGATGTCACTGACGATGACGCTGTCGAAGCGTTGGCGAAAGCTGCCGTCGAGGAGTTTGGCAGCCTTACCGATTGGGTGAACAACGCTGGCGGCTCGCCGTTGAAGGTGCCTGCCAAAGAACTTCCCCGCGACGAATGGGACCGCACGCTTGCCCTTAACCTCACCGCGGTCTATGTGGGGTGCCTCACCGCAGCACGGCATATGACCACCGGGTCGATCATCAACATCACCTCAGGCGCCGGTTCAGGTCCGGTCCCGGGCAGCGTGCATTACGGCGCATCAAAGGCCGGAACCAACTCGATCACCTGGACGCTGTCGGCAGAGTTGGCGCCCGACATCCGGGTGAACGCCGTCGCTCCCGGGGCTATCCCGACCGAGGTGATGCTCAAGGCGATCGGCCACGATGAATCAGAGCTCGACGAAGTGCTCGCCAAGTGGAACATTCCGTTGGGACGCTTGGGAAGGCCGCAAGATATTGGCGCAGCGTGTTTGTACCTGGCGTCCGATGCGGCCAGTTGGGTCACCGGCGAGATCCTTCGTGTAGGCGGCGGCGCCAAGCCCCGCTAACAGGCCGTTGGCCTAGGCGACCCGCACCGGTACCGCATGCCAGCCTTCGGCACCATCGGGGGCAACCGACTTCGGGCCTAGTGCCTGGAGTTCGCCGTTGCCGTCGGTGGCTCGCACCTGCAGCACGTGATCGCCAGGCGTGGCATCCCATTCGAGCATCCATTGCGCCCAGGTTTCGTCGCTGACAACTTCGCCGAGGCGGGCCTCTTGCCAGTCGCCTTCATCGATGCGAACTTCGACCTTCGCGATGCCGCGGGTGGGAGCCCAGGCGACGCCAGCGATGGCCTGAGGCCCGGCAACGAGTTCGGTGCCGCGGCGGGGCACGTCGATTCGAGACGATGTTTTGATGGGGCCTTTCTTTGACCAGCCACGCGGAATCCAGTAGCCGTCGAAGTCCTCCCAGCGGGTGAGGTTGATCTCGCTTATCCATTTTGTTGCCGACACGTAGCCGTAAATGCCAGCGACTACGAGGCGAGCCGGGAAGCCGTGACGAACCGGCAGCGGCTCGCCGTTCATGCCGATGGCCAGCAGCGCAGTTCGGCCATCGCCAAGGATCTCGGGTGGAAATCCGGCTGTCCATCCGTCGACCGAGCGGCCGACGAGCTGCGTGGCCTCGTTCTGTACACCCGCTATTTCGAGAAGTTTGGTGAGGGGCACACCGGTCCACAGCGCGTTGCCGACAAGCCCAGCGCCGATGTCGTTACTGACACACGAGATGGTGACGACATGATCTTCGAGGTCCATGGCCTGGATGTCGGCGAGGGTAAATTCGACCGGGTTATCGACGAGTCCGGTGATGCGTAGGGTCCACGTGTCGGGATCGACCTGGGGGATGGAGAGCGCCGAGTCGATGCGGTAGAAGTTGTTGCCAGTCGAGTCGGTTATGTAACTCGAAATGCCTTCAATGTCATCGAGATTGTCGATGCCACTGCTGACCGTGACGACGTCGGTGCTGGTGTCGATGACGATCTCTTCGCGGGCCTGGTCGACACGCGCCCTGCCGCGCAGGCTTCGGCCAATGCCGGCGAGCGCAGCTGCCGTGGCCAAGGCGCCGCCGCCCCAACCAAAGAACGAACGGCGGGTGGCCGCCGGATTGATCGGTGTGTCGGTGACCCGGGCTTCGGTGACCCGGTCCTCATTAAATTGCGCAACTGCATAGAGCAGTCGGTAGGTGGCGAAGCCTCCGGCGGCAGCCACGAGCGCAACCAGCCACGACGCGCCCGATGTGGTGAGGGGATTGCGGGCCAGAAACCACCAGCCGAAGAGGCCAAATACGGCGAACACAAGCGCCGGGATGCGGTGGTCGCGTCGGCCACCCCGACCGGCGGCCGCGCCGATGAGCAGGCTGATGATGATGGTGCCGATAACAAGCGCGGGTTTGTCGTTGGTACCGAGAGTCTCGATCGCTTGGCGCTCGACGGCACCGGGCGCACTGTCGATGACCCAGTCACCGGCAGAGGTAACGAGCGAAGGGATTGCCGTGCTCGCCCCGTCGATGAATTCGCCGATGGCTAGCGCGACAGCAGCGCCGAGGGTGCCTGCCAGTGCCGCGTACAGGCGCGGAGGTGTCGAAGTTCCGATCTTGTCGGGCTCGATCGCCCTTTTCGCACTGCTGGCCGTGTCCATACCGTGTTTAACGTACCGAATTGCTGTGAGGTTCCCGATTATTTTGGTCCGGCGCCGCCTGCGGAAGGATGCAATGATGAGCAGTACCCATGAGCGAATTCGCAGAACACTTTGGCCTGACCGATGAGTGGCGGGAAGCCGCCGAGGCAGCACACCCCGCAGCACTCGAGGTAGCAAACCCGCCGTTACGAACCGGCCGCATTGTCCGGGTCGAGCGGGGTGAATGCGACGTGGTCACCACCGAAGGCCGAGAGCGTGTTGCGTCCGATTCGCTTCGATCGCAGGACGACCTCGCACCGGTAACCGGCGACTGGGTGGTGGTGGGTGAAACCGATACAGGTTCGGTGATTGCCGCGATCGTTGCACGCACGTCGACGTTGGCTCGTCGCGACCCCTCAGAACAGGTCATCGAGCAGGTCCTTGCCGCGAATATCGACCATGCCTTTTTGGTGCACGGCCTCGACCGGCCGCTTCGTGCGGGGCGGCTCGAGCGCTTTCTTGTGCTTGCTTGGGACAGCGGCGCCACTCCCGTCGTGGTGCTCACCAAGGCCGACCTTGACGAAACCGACGGCTCGGGGGCCGTTGAGCTGCAGGAGGTGATCGGGGCCGTCGCACCCGACGTGCCGGTGTGTTTGACCAGCGCGGTGTCGCGCGAAGGACTTTCGGCGCTCGACACTTGGCTGCAGCCGGGAACAACCACTGCACTGCTTGGCGAATCGGGGTCAGGAAAGTCGACGCTGGTAAACGCCCTCTTGAACGACGAAGTGCAGGAGACAGGCGAGGTCCGGTCGAGCGATGCCAAGGGCCGCCACACCACGATCACACGCGACTTGTTGTTGCTCGACTCGGGAGCGTTGCTGGTCGACACCCCAGGAATCCGTGCCGTCGGCTTGTGGGACGCCGAGGATGCACTGGGCCGCGTGTTCGGCGACATCCTCGAGCTCGGCGACAACTGTCGGTTCAACGACTGCTCGCACGGCGTCGAGCCCGGTTGTGCGGTGCGCGAAGCGGTCGAGTCGGGCGAGGTCGACGTTCGGCGCCTCGACCGGTTTGCCATCATGGCGGCAGAACTCGTCGAGCAGGCCGAAAAACAAAAGCAGCGCGAGCGCAAAGAAGAGAAACGTCAGAACAACCGCCGTCGCAACCGGTAGGACCGCTGTTCGCCAAATAGCCACACAAGTACAAGCAAACCAACGAGGCCTTTTTCGATCTCGTCGACGAGGTCGACCGATCGCTGCACATCGCCCGGTTGCGGTCGGGGCCCGTCGCCCAAAGTGGGGCGGTTTTCGAACCGATCGCCGTACTGCAGCGGACCGCCGAGTTGCCGATTGATGGCTCCGGCCATGGCAGCCTCGGCGATGCCAGCATTGGGTGACGGATGTTTGGGAGCGTCGTCTCGAAGCGCCCGTCTGATCGATTGTTGGTTTCCGGTCGATCGCAGCAGCACGGCGCTGGCGAAGAGCCGGGCGGGCAGCCAGTTGGCAGCATCATCGACTTTGGCTGCCGCCCAACCGAAGTTTTCGAACCGGTCGCTGCGGTGTCCGACCATGGCGTCCATGGTATTGATGGCACGGAAGCCGTACGCTCCGGGCGCTCCCGCGACAACCGCCCAGAATGCGGCGCTGAACGTGGAGTCGACGGTGTTTTCCGCCACCGATTCGATAGCTGCGGCGGCGATGCCCGAGCTGTCGAGTTCGCTCGGATCGCGCCCGACTAACGACCTGATCTCGTGCCGAGCAGGTCGGAGATCTTCAAGCTCGGCCAGTTCGCCGACCTCTGAGGCAATCGACCGAAGTTGGCGGCCAGCGACCACCAACGCGGTGGCCAGAGTGGTGGAAGGTAGGAGTTTCCCGACGGCGACCCCACAAGAGATCCCGATGGTCGCGTACGCGGCGCCGTGTACGCGATCGTCGCTCCAGAGACGCTGTTCGAGAGCCGTCATCGCGTTGCCAAAGGCCGCAACCGGATGGATCTTCGTTGGGGGTTCGCCGAACAACCGGTCGACGAGGAGTCCGGCGGCGACGGCTCCGGCGCGGCGGGTGAGCGTACCCATCGAGTGCTGTTACCGGGCCAAAACGATGAGGCCGACGGTCTCGGCAACCACTGCGGCCGCACCCAACACATCGCCGGTGAACCCGCCGACACGTTTGTACGCCAGTGCGAGTACGGCGGTGCCGGCAAGCACTGCCAGGCCGGTTGCCAGGGGACCTCGTTGCACATCGACCGAAGCCAACGCGAGCGCTGCGGGAATGAACCAGACGATGAACCATTTGCGAGCGCCACCGATGAACGGTGATGCCAAACCTTGCTCGTGTGCGTAGGGAAGCCAGGCGGGGGCGGTCGCCATGAGGGTTCGACTGAGCATCCAAAGGCCGACGAACATCAACCACTCATCCGCGTTGCTGATGATGGCGAACCACCGCAGTCCAATGATCACCGGTACCAGTGAAAGGGCAAAGGCCCCGACGTCGGGGCTACGCATGACCTCGAGACGTCGCGAGCGGTTGAGGTGGGGGAGTAGGCCGTCGATCGAGTCGGCAAGGCCGTCGAAGTGCAACATGCCGGTAATGGTGAGGTCGGCCAAGATGATGATGCCCGCCGACAGCAGCCGGGAGTCGATGCCGAAGCTGATCGCCCACGAGACCAACGCAAGAAGGCCGCCGATGCCGGCGCCGACGAGTGGAAACCAAGCCATGGTTCGTTCATCGGGCAGCCGTGGTTTTCCAAAGATGGTGAGGAAGCTCAGCGCGGCGAGCATCAACTGATCTCGGTGATTGCTGGGAGGTCGAGAACTCGACCTGCTACGACGAGGACAACGCGGTCGGCGACTTGGGCGATGGCTTGGTTGACCTCGCCAAGGCGATCAGCGAAAGCTCGGCCAAGTTCGGTTGTTGCGTGCACGCCGAGTCCGACCTCTTCGCTCACGAAAATCGTGGGTTGCAAGCGTTCGGTAAGGGCCTCGATCAGCGGTTCGATTGCGACAGCAAAGTCTCGGTGTCCGGCCACCCATGTGCCTATCGAGTCGACAAGGACCGGACCAGGATTGCTGAGCAGCGCCGCGGCGAGGTCGGTGCCGCATTCGACGGTGGCCCAGGAAGACGGCCGACGAAGGCGGTGGGTCGCGATGCGGCTCGCGAAATCGGTGTCGGCATCGGGTGTCTCGGCGGTCGCGATGTAGGTGATGTCGTCGCCGAGCGTGGCCGCGTAACGTTCGGCTACCGCAGACTTGCCCGATCGGGTTCCCCCGAGAACCAAGGTGATCACGGGTGCGACGCTAGACCCTGGGCGACAGCTTGGTGCGTTGCGCGGGCAAGACGTGCTCCCCAGGTGGATCGTGGGCCGCCGAAAGCTTCGGGAGTTTCGTCGGTGTTGGGCCAGAGTACGGCGACCGCGTCGCTGGCGGTTCCGGTGCCGGGGACTTCGGCTTCGAAAAGTGCTTGAGACTTGGCTTCGGTGATGGTGATGATCGCGTTGACGGCGGCGGCAGGGGAGAGCGGTACAGGCAGTTGGGCCACGATGTTAATGGTGCCAGGGCGCCGAGGGGATGGGGTGCCGGGGCGCCAGGTGTCGTAGGTGTCGTTCCCGTCGGCGGCCCAGGTGGGCCGGGTGACGCCTACTGAGGCTTCGACCAGAACCCCTTCGTTGACCGCTGTGGCGAACTGAGCGACATCGGCGGCCGTGAGGAACCCGACCCCTGCTCCCGAAAGTTCTTCACTTGCTGAAATGCCTTGCACAAAGGCATCAAGGTCGGTCTCAGCAAAGTCGCTCACCACTGTCGCGTTTATCGCCCACTCGACTGCTCTTTGTCCGCCGCCGACCGGAGCGGACGACAAACAATGCATCGGCGCCGAAAATCGCCAGACTAGGAGAGCCCGCCTGTGGTCGGCGGTGCCGTGACTTGAGACATTCGCCGGGGTCAACATGTGCGCTGAGGTCACCGGGTGTCCTAGAAATCGATACCGCGTTTGGCGCGGATGCCTTGGTCGTACGCGTGTTTGATGTTGACCATTTCGGTGGCGGTATCGGCGGCATCGATGAGAGGCTGGGGCATGTCTCGTCCGGTGAGAACCACGTTGGTGTTGGCGTTGCGGCTGGAGACGCATGCAACCACATCGTCAGTGTCGATCCAGCCCCAGTTCATTGGATAAGAAATCTCGTCGAGGACGATCAGCTTGTACGAGCCGTCCGCGAGGAGCTCTTTCGACTTTGCCCACGCCGCTTGGGCGACCGCCTCGTCTTCGGTGAGGTCGTCGCTATCCCAGCTGAAACCTTCGCCGATTGTCCACCAGTCGACGCCAAGTTGTTTGGCCACCTTCTCTTCGCCGGTGTGCCAGTTGCCCGATTTCAAGAACTGCACAACGGCTACTGGCCACTCACGGGCAACCGCTCGCAGTAGCACGCCGAACGCGGCGCTCGATTTCCCCTTGCCGTCGCCGGTGTTGACCAGCACAAGCGAGGGTGCGCTGCGTAACTCTGTGGGGCGAGGGTCTTCGGTGCGTGGCTCGTTGTGGTCGTCCGAGGTCATGCTCATGATCGTTGCTTTCGTTTAACCGCAAGGTGCAGGCGGCCATCTTGGTCGTGGGTGATGTCGGCGTCGACACCGTAGTGTTCGGCGAGATGTTCGGTCGTGAGTACCTCGGCCGGGGAGCCGGTTGCGACGAGCTGTCCGGCTGCCAGCAGAGCGATACGGTCGGAGAATTGGCCGGCCAGCGGCAAATCATGCAACGTGCTGAGCACGGTGAGGCGTCGCTCAGCACGAAGCTCGCTAATGAGTTCGAGCACATCGAACTGATGGCCAATATCGAGGCCCGTGGTCGGTTCGTCAAGGACGAGTACCGGAGCCTCTTGCACGAGTGCCCGGGCGATCACTACCCGTTGACGTTCGCCACCAGAAAGCGTGTCGACTCTACGCGAGCGCAGACAATGAAGATCGAGGCGGTCGAGTGTCTCGTCGACAGCTTCACTGTCGCGAACTGACGCCGAATACCGCAACCCTTGATGCGGGGTCCGGCCCAGCAGGACGTAGTCGCAAACGACAACACCCGGCGGCACCACAGGAGTTTGCGGCACGAGCGCCACAAGCTTGGCCCGGTCGCTGGGCGACAACGAGTGGTTGGCTGTTTCGCCAATCGAGATTGTGCCGGTGTGTTTGGTGAGTCCGGCCAGGCACCGGAGCAGCGTGGTTTTGCCTGCGCCGTTGGGGCCGATGATCGATAGCCACGAACCGCCGTCGATGGTCAAGCTGATGTCGGTGAGAAGGCTGGTTTTGCCCACGGTGTAACCGACGTTGGCAATCGTAAGGTCTGGCGCGTTCGAAGCGTTCATGAGATGTTGCTCGATTGTGACCGGAGAATGAGAAGAAAGAACGGCGCTCCGACAAAGGCGGTGACGACACCAATCGGGAGCTCAGCCGGACTTTGAATGTTGCGAGCAACGAGGTCAGCGAGCGCAAGAAACGCGGCGCCAAAAAGAATGGAAAGTGGGAGAACCCGTCGGTTCGTAACCCCGGCGAGTTGGCGCACCGCGTGGGGAACGACGAGGCCTACGAAGCCAATCAGTCCGCTAACCGAAACTGCGGCAGCGGCGGCGAGCGAGGCAAACACCAATACGATGCGCCGGGTGCGTTTCGGGTCGAGGCCAAGCGTTGCTGCTTCATCGTCGCCCACGGCAAGCACGTCGAGGGCGCCGGCCATCCACCACAAAACCCCGAGGCACACAACGGCATAGGGGAGCACGAGAAGCACCGAATCCCAGTCGCCTTCGAGGCGCCCGAGTATCCATACATAGACCTGGCGAAGCGTGTCGGCATTGCGTTGCTGCACGTAGGTCTGCGCAGCGGTGAAGAAGCTGGCGACGGCGACACCGGCAAGGATGAGGGTCGCTGTTGACCCGGCGGCGCCCACCTTTGTCCCGAGTACTCCGGCGGCCGTCACGGCCACGAGTGCGCCAACAAAGGCGGCCGCTGGAACCGGGTCGAACGGGCCGATGCCGTCGCTGGCTCCTGACACGATCATCAGGGTCACGCCCAGGCCGGCGCCCGCAGCCACGCCCAGCAGGTACGGGTCGGCGAGCGGGTTGCGGAACACTCCCTGATATGCGGCTCCGGACCCCGAAAGCATTGCTCCGACCAAAAGGCTGAGGACGACTCGTGGGGCTCGGACATCCCACACGATGGCTTTGCCGCCGCGGCTAAGACCAGACTCCCAACTGATGAGTGGCATCCGGTCGGCCAGTTCGACAAAGACGTCGAAAGGGTTGATCGAAACGGGGCCGATCGAGACCGAGAGGATTGCCGAGAACACGACCGCGGCAGCGCCGGCGCTTAGCCAACCAACGCTACCCCGGCCTGCCATTAGGACGAAATGGTTGCTGTTGCTTCGACGATGGTTCGAAGGAAGTCGACAACTCGAGGACCCCAGCGGCTGGCGATATCGTCATCGAGTTCGAAGATGCGGCCTTCTTGGACGGCGGTAAGGGCATCCCAGCCTGGGCGAGCGGCTACCGTCTCGGCGTTCTGGCCGCAGCATTTGGTGTCGGCGAGAAAGATGAGGTCGGGATCCGCGTCAACCAGAAACTCGGCGGAAAGCTGCGGGTAGCCGAAGAATTCGCCGTCGGGATCGGCCTCGTCGGCGACGTTGGTGAGGCCTGCCATCGAGTAGATCTCGCCGATAAAGGTGGAGGTGGTGACCGAGTACAGCGTGTCGTCGAGTTCGTGGAAGTAGGTGCCGGTACCCGATGACTCGGCAACGAGCGCATCGATGTCGGTCTGCATCTGGCCAACCAGTTCGGCGGCCTCGCCAACATGGCCGGTTGCGGCGCCAAGCTGTTCGATTTGTGCGTAGACATCGCTGATCGTCGCAGCGGCAAACTGTTGCAGCACCGGAACACCAGCGGCATCCATGGCGGCGACAAACTCTTCGGAGCTTCCTGAGGTGATCACCAGGTCGGGTTCGTAGCCCAAGATGGCTTCGGTGTTCGGTTCGAATGCTGACAGGTCGGTTACCGGGGCTTCGGCGGGGTAGTAGGAGAAGGAGTCGACGGCGATGACCTGGCTGCCTGCGCCGATGGCGAACAGGCTTTCTGTTGCCGATGCCGACAGCGAGATGATTCGGCTCGGCATGACCGCACTGGATGCGGCCTCTTCTTCCGCGGCCTCGTCGAGTTCGGCGGCTTCTTCTTCCATGGCCGAGTCCTCGGCCTCCATTGCCTCTTCTTCGGCGGTGTCGGCTTCCTCTTCGACCTCGGCGACTTCTTCGTCGCTGGCTGGTTCACCAGACACGCTTGTGCCGGCGCTGCCGTCGTCGCCGCTGCTGCAGGCAGCGGCAAATAGGGCGGCTGAAACAAGCAGCGCAATCAAACGAATGAGTTTCATGGGGTGTCTCCTGTCGTTCGAGGGTTTCTGGTCGCTCGACCGGCAGGGAAGCCGTTCGAACCAACCCCTGCCTCGAGGGTTTTGTGGTTCGCGTTCACACAAATCGACCGGACTAACCGCCAAGGGCTTCTCGTCGAGACGCAGCCAGGGTGGCTGATGATCGAAGATCTGCGTATGGCGGCTTTACCGTTGCGGGACAGTGCCGGAATCTCACCGGACTTCGTCTGCGTGAACCGTTCTATCGTAGCCGACCAACCCACACCCCAAGTGTTCGGGCCAACACCCACCCCGACCCCAACCCAACCCAACCCGAAATTTTGACCGAGGGTGACCTGACGTGTCGCTCTACAACATCAGAACCGACCGCAACCCGAAATTTTGTTGTGAAGTGACCGTGGCGGTCGTCTGGGGTGAAAATTTCGGGTTGCGGGGTGGGGAGGCTCGGGGAGGTCCCGGAGATTGGCCGAAACTTTGCGATCGAACAAATGTTCGATTATCGTCGCTCGTCCGATGGGCTTTGGTAATCCGCCGGTTCCGTGGTCTGAGATCGAACGCAAGTTGTCCGGTCGAAGCAGCAAGGGCCGAAAAGACGAACAGTTTCCTGGTGACGGGGGCGATAGTCCTGCTTGGTCGCGCAAACGCGCAACCTACGAGGCCCCGCTGGTCAAACGGCTATCCAGCACCACCAAATATGCCGAATTGCACTGCCACTCGAACTTCAGTTTCCTCGACGGAGCATCCGATCCCGATGAGCTGGTCGAAGAAGCCGTGGCTCTAGGACTCGAGGCGTTGGCTATTACTGACCACAACGGGTTCTACGGCGTAGTGCGGTTCGCCGAGGCAGCAAGAGCTCACAGTCTTCCCACCGTATTCGGGGCCGAACTTTCGTTGGGCATGCGCGAGCCACAAATGGGCGTTGCCGATCCGGCTGGCGAGCACCTGCTCGTTCTGGCCCGTAACCCACAAGGGTACGCAAAACTCGGCCGGGCAATCAGCGAAGCCCAAATGGCAGGCGAAAAAGGTGCACCGCGCATCGAGTATCCGCGGCTGGTCGAGTTGGGGGAGGGCAACGATTGGTTGGTTCTGACCGGCTGTCGCAAAGCAGCCGTGCCGGCAGCCCTCGAACGCGAAGGCCCAGCAGCGGCAAGACGAGCACTCGACATGCTCATCGACGGATTCGGCCAGAGCAACGTGGTTGTCGAATTGTGGGATCACGGTCAGCCGCTCGATTCGGCCCGCAACGATGCCCTCGCCCGATTGGGTATCGAAGCCGGTGTCGATGTCGTCGCTACCAACAACGTGCACTATCACGCTCCTCAACGTCGTCGTTTAGCCACGGCGATGGCTGCGGTGCGGGCTCGTCGATCGCTCGACGACATCGATGCCTGGCTGCCAGCGGCTGCGTCAGCCCACCTCCGGTCGGGCGACGAGCAGGCACGCCGGTTTGCCCGGTATCCGGGTGTAGTCGAACGGGCAGCCGAACTCGCTCTCGACTGTGCGTTCGACCTGCAATTGGTCGCTCCAGAATTGCCGCCTTACCCCTGTCCTGACGGCCACGACGAAATGTCGTGGTTGCGGGCGCTGACCGAACAGGGCGCGGCCAAGCGTTACGGCACACGAGGTGCCGAACGGGTGCCGGGGGCCTACGAGCAGATCGATCATGAGTTGGCGCTTATTGATCAGCTTGGGTTCCCCGGCTACTTCCTCATCGTGTACGACATCGTCGAGTTCGCACGAGTCAACGACATCTATTGCCAAGGCAGAGGTTCGGCTGCCAACTCTGCGGTTTGTTACGCACTGGGCATCACCAACGCCGACGCCGTTTCACTCGGGCTGTTGTTCGAACGGTTTCTGTCGCCCGAACGCGATGGGCCACCCGATATCGACATCGACTTCGAAAGCGGGCGCCGCGAAGAAGTCATCCAGTATGTGTACGAACGATACGGCAGGCAATACACCGCACAGGTTGCCAATGTCATCACCTATCGCAGCAAGTCGGCGGTGCGCGACGTCGCCAAAGCGCTCGGCTACAGCACCGGCCAGCAGGACGCATTCAGCAAAAGCCTCGAGAAATGGAGCTCGATCGGCGCCCAAGACCACAACCTGCCCGACCAGGTATATGAATTGGCGGCCGAACTCGAACATGCCCCCCGTCACCTGGGGATTCATTCGGGGGGCATGGTTATTTGCGATCGGCCGATCGTCGAAGTTTGTCCGGTCGAATGGGGGAGGATGGAGAACCGCAGCGTGCTGCAATGGGACAAAGAAGACTGCGCCCGAACTGGTCTGGTGAAGTTCGATCTCCTCGGGCTAGGCATGCTCAGCGCCCTGCACTATTCGGTCGACATCATCGCCGAAAACTACTGCGAGCCCGACGGCACACCCCTCAAACTCGACCTTGCCACCCTGCCGCAGCAGGCCGAGGTGTACGACATGATCTGTGCTGCCGACACCGTCGGAGTGTTCCAGATCGAGAGTCGAGCACAGATGGCCACCCTCCCTCGTCTTCGACCCCGTTGTTTCTATGACCTGGTGGTCGAAATCGCCCTGATTCGCCCCGGCCCCATTCAAGGCGGATCGGTGCATCCCTATATCCGGCGTCGAAACGGCGAAGAACCCATCACCTATCTGCACCCGCTGCTCGAGAAGTCGCTGGCGAAGACTCTGGGCATCCCGCTGTTCCAGGAGCAGCTGATGCAGATGGCCATCGACGTTGGTGGGTTTACCGCTGGCGAGGCCGATGAATTACGACAGGCCATGGGCTCAAAGCGCAGCCGCGAACGTATGGTTAGGTTGCGGGCCAGGTTGTATGAAGGCATGGCCGAGCGCGGCATCACCGGCGACACGGCCGACACCTTGTGGGAGAAGTTGGCGGCCTTCGCCAACTACGGCTTTCCCGAGAGCCACTCGGTGTCGTTTGCGTACTTGGTGTATTCAAGTTCGTGGATCAAATATCACTACCCGGCCGCCTTTTGCGCCGGACTGCTCAATGCGCAACCTATGGGGTTCTACTCGCCACATTCTCTGGTGCAGGATGCACGCCGCCACGGCGTGGTGGTGCGAACCCCCGACATCAATGCTTCCGAGGCTGGGGCATCGCTTGAACCGGTTGGCGAGCACGTTGCTGGGGCTGAGCCAACAGAGAAGGCCGTGCGTCTGGGGTTGTCGTCGGTGCGTCATGTGGGCGACGACCTGGCCGAGGCGATCGCCGCTGGTCGCCCCTATAGCTCGATGGAAGAAGTCGCTCGGCAGCACAATCTTCCGCTTCCCGTTCTGGAGTCGATGGCAACCGGTGGGGTGTTCGACTCGGTGCTCGATTCATCTGGTACGAGACCAGGTAGGGAGGCTCGTCGTTCGGCGCTGTGGGCTGCAGGTGCGGTAGCGCAGAGCAAGCCCGACCGGCTTGCGGGCATGGTGACCGGTGTCGACGCTCCGATGTTGCCGGGGATGTCTAATCATGAGATCGCGCTGGCCGACCTCTGGGCGACAGGTGTGGCTCCCGATGGCCACCCCACGAAGTTCGTTCGTGACCAGCTTGATGAGCGAGGGGTACTTACCGCTAGCGGTTTGCGCGATGCGCCAACGGATTCAAAGGTCATCGTTGGGGGAGTGGTGACCCACCGGCAACGGCCGGCTACAGCGGGCGGCACTACGTTCATCAACCTTGAAGATGAAACCGGACTCATCAATGTGATCTGTTCGAAGGGTTGCTGGACACGTCACGCCATCGTTGCAAAGTCGGCCCCTGCTTTGTTGGTTCGGGGTCGGCTCGAGAAACACGAAGGGGTGATCAATATCATCGCCGAACGACTCGAAGCGTTACCTGTTCGCACCCCACTGGCATCGCGGGACTTTCGTTAGCCAGCTAGCGGCTGGTGTTCGCGCCGCACAGCACGATGCCCAGTCGAGCGCCCGCAGCGGGAACGTACTGGCCAGATAGAAGTGCCGCGAGGGGTGCTGCGGCTGATGGCTCGACGACGACTCGTAGCCAGTCCCAGAGCTTTTCTTGGGCTTGCCTCAAGGCGTCATCGCTTACCAGTACGCTCGTGGCTCCAACGGCGGAGAGAGCAGCCCAGGGGTGTTTGCCGAGCTGGGTTGCTCCTAGGGCATCGGCGGCTAGGCCGCTGATCTCCACATTGACCGGATATCCATGCTCGACCGCGGCAGCATACGATGCCGTACCTGGTGTTTCGACGGCAACGATTTCGGTCCGATCGCCAAACCACGACGCGGCGCCAGCCGAGAGGCCTCCACCTCCACAGGCCAGGAGTACTGCATCAAGTGCGCCCGCCTGTTGTTCGAGTTCCATGGCACAGGTGCCCGCGCCCGCAATGACGATCGGGTCGTCGAAAGGGTGGATGAAGCTGGCGGGGTTGGCGGCCAGGAATTCTTGACTCGCCGCAAAGGCATCGGCAAAGACCTCGCCGTGCTGGTGCACCACGGCGCCGTACGCGCGAAGGCGCTCGACCTTTGCCGGAGACGAGATTGTGGGCACAAAGATGTGCGCGGCGTGTCCGAAATGTTGTGCTGCCCAGGCAGCTGCGGCGCCATGGTTGCCTCCCGAAGCGGCCACGATGCCGGCGTCGGTGATGGATTGTGTAGCTACAAAGTGGCAGGCCCCACGGCCTTTGAAGGTGCCGCTATGTTGCAGAAATTCAAGTTTGACCACGAGCGTGGCATCGAGTCCGATTTCGCTTCCGGGAACTTCAAGAGTTGGCGTCTGGCGGACATGTGGAGCGATCGCAGTCGCAGCGACTTTGATGGCATTGGGCGAAAGTACGGCTGCGGAGGTGTCGGACACACTCCAGTCTGCCACCAGAACCCCCGAAATTTTCACCGAAGATGACCGCTCAGGGTCACTTCACAACAAAATTTCGGGGGGTGGGGCGGTTCTGTTGTTTCAGGGTGACCGTGAGTGTTGTTGTCGGTGAAAATTTCGGGGTTGGGGGGTGGTGTAGTTAGGGTTGCTTGGGCGTGTCAGGGACGGCAAGAACTATACGTCACAAGGGCTACTAGTCGCAGGAGCAGCGAGATTATGGATCAAGATCTCATCGATCGCATCAAGTCCGATATGGCGTACGAGTTTGCTCGCACGGCGCCGCCGGAAGGATTTCCGGCATTCCATGACATTCCTGTCGGTCGCCATATCAGCGACGAGTTTTATGCGCTTGAACAAGAGCACCTTTGGCCCAAAACTTGGGCGATGGCGGGGCGGGCCGAAGACATTCCAAACCCCGGCGACTACTTCGTCTTCAAAGACCTTGGCGTGCCGCTTCTTATCGTTCGTGGCAACGACGGCGATGTGCGTTGCTACTACAACACTTGCCAACACCGAGGTGCTCCGGTGGTGCGCGACGACCGCGGATCGTCGCGGCGGCTGCGCTGCCAGTACCACTCGTGGACCTACGAAATCGACGGCGGCACTTTGGTGTCGCTGCCCGACGAGCGTGACTTTGTCGACTTCAACTGGGAAGAGCGGTGCCTCCCGCGGGCCCTGGCCGATGAGTTCGCCGGGTTCATCTTTGTCAACCGCGACCTCGACGCGAAGCCGCTTCTCGACTGGATCGGACCCGCTGCGGAGATGTTCGCACCCTTCCAAGCCGAGTCGCTGCGCGAGGTCTATCGCGAAAGCATCATCGTTCCGTGCAATTGGAAGGTCACCGCCGAAGCCTTTCTCGAGGTGTATCACTTCCGCCACATCCACTCGCACAACGGCGTTTCGGTGCTCGACAATCTTGGCGCCGCTATGGGGCTCTACCCCAACGGCCACAGCCGCATGATCACCCCCTACTCCCGGCAAAACATCGAACGGCTTGGCATGAAATCGTGGGACGACTGGCGCGACATCGACAACGGCGACTTCGGCATTATCGACACCGTGCCGGCAATGATCGACTGCACGAGCAGCGCCGTGAGCCTGTTTCCTAACGTCATCATCCCCTTGGGCAAGATCGGATTCCCGATCAACCTGTTTTGGCCAATCGACAAACGAACCACGCGGCTCGACTGGATCTACTACGCCCCCAAGGACTGGGAAGGCGACGAGCTCCCCGATCACTGGCAGATGCGACGCAACCAGTACAACACGATCATGGATGAGGACAAAGCAAACATGGCGCCGATGCAGGAGTCGATGGAGTCGCCAGCCCTCACCGGTATCCCGATCAACTATCAGGAACGGCGCATCTGGAATCTGCACGAAGAGATCGACCGGATGATCGGCAAACAGAATATTCCGGCCGAATTACGAGTCGAAGAATTACTCGACCGCTATATCGAACGCTGACGCCCGCCCTGCCCACGAGTTTATTTCGTTCAAGCTCATCTGTTTTTCAAAGCTGGGCGAGAAGAACGAAAACATCCAAGAAACACGGCGAAGTGTCCCGTCCCGATATTCCACGAAGTACTCGTGGCGGTGACCGAAAAGGGTTGCAACACTGGAGATTCTCGCTACGTCGGCCCGTGGTACGTAGATGGACTTGAACATGTCTTCGATCGTCATTCCACCAGTTCCGAGAATCAGCTTTACTCGCCAAACCCGAAGTAGACACCAGCCAGAAAACGCCACCACCAGGCCCATGACCCACCAAAGAAGGAAGCGAGGGGACCCCTGGTTCATGAGACCAAGGGAAGCGGCCATCGCCAGAAGATAAAGGCCCGACTGCATCGAACGCCACAACTTCGTCGGACGAATTATCAGTGGAGCTTGCGCGCCCATACGATTACCCCCCCAAACCAGTGGGACTCGACCCGACACTCAAGACTGCGGGGCGGCATCTGCTGGGTACCTTAGCATTGTCGGTCGGGCGACCGACTTCCGTCTTATCGCGCAGGCGCTAGGGTTTCATCGTGAATGATCAGCATGCTGGTTTGGAGAGGTATGGAACTGTCGAGACGGTTTCTCTCTTCGAATCGATGAGGTTGATATGGCACCTAAGGCGCCCTAGAGGTGCACGCCTTGCAATGGTGGTTTCGCTTGGGTCGCTAGCTTTCTTTCAGTTGCAGTTTCGGACTCAAGGCGACCCAGGTGTTTGGGTGTTTGCCGTTCTTGTCGGGCTTGTTGTGCTGTTCGGGCTTGGCATGACCCGAAGAGCTCATCTTCGCCGATTTCAATGGTTCCCGAAGGATGGGGTTCTCATTGCTGCACTCGGTGATAGTTCGCATCTAGATGACGAATATTTCTATATCGGTGCAAATCGACAGATCGCTAGCATAGGAGCAGAGGGCGAGAAGTCCGGAACGCACTCAGTCGACCGTATCTTCATGAGAGCAACAGCCTCCGGCCGGCTGCGGGAGATCCGTCTCGGGAGCGATGACTCGTGGAACCCATGCCGGGAAGTTCTGCGCGGCCGGCGCGTCAAGAGAATCGGTTTCGAGCGAGACGAGGGTTCCAGGTCATCCGATGATGGTGGCTAGAAGCGACGATCGTGTGAGGGTGTTGCGTTCGATGGTGTCGATTGTTGCCAACAGGTCGTGACCTGGATCAAGTCCGAGTGGATTCGCGAGAGCGAACAGCTGGAACCGGTACCGATGCACGGCGCCGAGCGATTTCGATGGCGCAAACCATCCGAAGCCGCCCGCTCCGTTCTGGTGGGCGATAGCTCCCGGGGGTAGCGATCCCTGATCGATCATGAGTGTGTCGGGCGATATTCCGGCTACAAGCCAATGCACAAAGTCGCCGTTGTCGACGTCGGTGACTAAGAGCGCGATTTCGACGGTGCCGGGCGGTGTCCCGGAAATGACGAGCGGAGGAGAAATGTCGCCACCAACCGAGGTGAAGGCTTCGGGCAGTTCAGCACCCGGCGCGAAAACTGGGCTGCTGAGTGAGAAGCCGTTCTCGCCCTCTTCGGCGAGCGGAATGAGTTGTTGCACCTCCGCGTCGGTCTGAGTGGGCGTCGCGCTTTGAATAGGCGCCTCGCCAAGCTCGCGTCCTGTGGTGGTCGCGGAGCATGCGGACACCACAACAATGAGCGTTAGTAGGACTGGCCACAACAGTTTTCGGGAAGCGGGAAACATCGTGGGTAAAGGTTAGGGGGGACTTGGCCCGAGTGCGGCAATACTTGGCACGGTATGTCGTTGCTCAACAAAGCGATGGCGCGTCTGCGCGCGCTTCTCGGCCCCGACTCAACGGGTGTCCGTCAGAGCTTGGTCGCGCTTGTGTTGTCGACGGTGGCGATGAGTTTGGGCGGCCTTTTTCTCGCATCAGCAACTGACACGCTCGAGGATCTCCCCGGACTGCTCCTGATGGTGCCCGCGGCAATCGCTCTGCGAGGCAACGTGTTCGGCGCCCTTGGTAGTCGCCTCGGCACCGCGATCACCATGGGTACGTTTACGTTGAGCCGCCGCCTCGACACCCTGGTGGGGCAGAACATTGTGGGCGCAATTGGTCTTTCGCTGGGCCTGTCGGTGGTCTCGGCAGTGCTAGCCAAATTTGTCGCCGTGGTGTTTAGCGTTTCGCCGACGATGGGTATCGACGACTTCATTGTTGTCTCGGTAGCTGGCGGCATGCTCGCGAGCTTTGTGGTGCTTGCTATCACTTTGGTGCTCACCGCCGGATCGGTGCGATTTGGATGGAACCTCGACAATGTGACCGCGCCGCTCGTTACCGGGGTTGGCGATGTCGCCACGCTGCCGGCGCTGCTTGTTGCTGCATGGTTGGCGCGACGCGGGCAACTGACTTCGGCATTGGCTGTTGTGATGAGTCTTGCCGGTCTCGCAGCGGCCGTCGCAATGTTCCGCACCGCGCTGCCGTTACTGCGGCGGATCGCCATCGAATCGTTCCCCGTGCTCAGCGTGGCGGTGCTGCTCGATCTGATCGCCGGGATCACCGTCGAGAAACGACTCGATCAATTCGCCGAACACGAAAGCCTGCTGATTTTGCTACCCAGCTACTTCGGAGCCGCCGGCTCGTTGGGTGGTATTTTGTCGAGCCGACTAGCTACCAAGTTTCACCTTGGCGTGATCAACCCCACCCGGGTCCCGGCAAAGGCCGCGCGCGGCGATATTCGCACCATCTTTCTGCTCTCGATTCCGGTTTTTGCCTTCACCGCGATACTCGCCCAGGGGGCCGCCGACATCTTTGGCTTCTCGAGCCCCGGCTTCCTCGCGATGATCAGTATCGCGGTAATGGGCGGCACGTTCGCAACGTTGTTTTTGGTTGCGGTGGCCTACTACGGGACGCTGGCAGCAGTGCGAATGGGTTTCGATCCCGACACCTACGGCATGCCCATCGTGACCTCGACGCTCGACTTTGTCGGTGCGTTCACCCTTATTCTCGCCATCGTGTTGGTTGGCGTGTGACTACAGTCGTGAAAATAGAGCGAAAGAGCTATGGACGATAAACCTCGAAATCTCCGGACCATGTTGGCTGAGGCGAAAGACACCTCAGAACTCATGGTCGATCTTGCCTACGCTGCGGTCTACTTCAGCGATCCCGACATGGCCGAAGAGGTCATCGAACTCGAAGCGAAGATGACCGATCTCGTTTCTGACATGCGCACGATGTGCGTACTGGCTGGGCGGAGCCCGAAAGAAGCTACGGCGATGTCGTCGGTGCTTCAGGTGATTTCTGCAATCGAGCGGATCGGCAACGACGCCGTCAACATCGGACGGGTTGTCACCCACAAACTTGGCATTCCGATCCAACTCCTTGCCGATCTAGCCGCAGCCGAAGAAGTTTCGCACCGCGTGCTGGTCAGCGATGGTTCACATATGGCCCACCGGCCGCTTGCAGCACTCGAACTGCCGGTGGCTGCCGGCATGCGTGTGATGGCGGTGCGTCGCGACCGGCACTGGATCACCGCCCTGTCTGGCGACCATGTGACTGTTCCGGGCGATGTGTTGTTCCTTCGCGGATCACCGGCCGGCATCGGTCGGCTTCGTCAGTTGGCGGCGGCCCCAGTCTGGGAACCGCCCAAACACGAAGAAGAAACCGTGGTCACCGACCTCGATCGTGCAGTTGACGTTCTTGTTGAAATGAAGAACCTGTCCGAAGTTGCTGTTGGTCTGGCGTACTCAGCAATCGTGCTTTCCGATATCGGTCTTGTCGCTGAGGTGAAACACCTCGAAGACCGTCTCGATGAAATGAAGGACCGTCTCGAGTTGTGGGTGCTCCGTGCCGCGGCCGACAACGTCGATCCTGGACCGCTGCGTGGGTTGCTTCATCTTGCTGAAGCTGCCGAAGACATAGGCGATCAAGCCCGCCAGATGGTGGCGCTTATCGAGGACCAATCCGAGATGCATCCGATTCTTGGCTTAGCGCTTGGCGAATCCGATGAAGTGGTGATGAAGGTTCCGGTGGCCGCTGACAGTTCGTGCGACGGCCGATCGTTGGCCGAATTGCAACTCGATATCGAGCCGGGCTTCGACGTTTTGGCAATCCGTCGGGGCGGAGGGTTCTTGTACCGGCCGGGCGGCCAGGTAATTCTGCGCCCCACAGATGAGCTCATCACCGTCGGGCCCGACGAAGGACGGGTCCTTCTTGCCCGCCGATGTGGTTGGGAACTTATCGACGATGAAGAAACCGGCGAGCGCGAACTCGTCCCAACAGGCTCCCGCTGATCTACATTCGTTTGTCTCATGGCTTCTTCATCTGACGGCGCATACGCCGGGCTTCGAATTCTCAGTATCCACGCACATCCCGACGACGAGTCGAGCAAGGGCGCCGGTTCGATAGCGCTGTACAAAGCAGGCGGTGCTGGCACGGTGCTGGTGTGTGCAACCGGCGGCGAAGAAGGCGACATTCTTAATCCGGCGCTCGACACCGACGACGTGCGCAACAACATGCAGGCTGTGCGGCGCCAAGAGTTGGCCAATGCGGCCGAGATCATTGGGTATGACACCGTCGAAATGCTCGGATACCGCGACTCGGGGATGGAAGATTCCGAGGCCAACCAGCATCCCGAGTGTTTCTGGCAGGCGCCGGTTGACGATGCCGTCGACCGGTTTGTTCGGCTCATTCGTCTGCACCGCCCGCACGTGCTGGTCACCTATAGCGACGATCAGCAGGGCTATCGTCACCCCGATCATCTGCGGGTGCACGACATCAGTATTCCGGCCTTCGAGTTGAGCGCCGACTCGTCGTATAAACCGCACCTCGGCGAGCCCTGGACCGTGCTCAAGATGTACTACACCACCTGGTCGCGTGCGCGTCTTGAGGCGATGCACGCGAAGTATCAGGAACTCGAGCTTGAATCGCCGTACACCGAGGAGTGGTTCAAACGGCCAAGTCAGGACGATCGCATCACCACCAAGGTCGACATCGGCGCCCATTTTGACGTGCGGAGCAAAGCACTACTTGCCCACGGCACCCAGGTTGACCCTGCCTCGCCGTTCTGGTTCGGTCTTCCCGACGACGCCGCTCGCGCCGCATATCCCTTCGACGACTACATCCTGGGCCGATCGTTGGTGCCAGTCGACACGCCAGAGGATGATCTCTTTGCCGGCGTCCGTGAACATCTTGCCCAGACAGTTTCTCTCTAGTGAGCGTCGAGTACCTCACCGACGAGTGGATGGCCCGGTACGTTGAGGCCGGTGCAGAACTCCCAGCCCGCGACGGGCTCAACCTCATCACACAGTATGTGGTCGAGAAAACACCCAACGGTAACGTCCGTTGGTACGACGTGGTCGTCGATGGTCGGGTCGCCGAAGCGTCGCTAGGGAAACACAAAGAGGCCACCCTCACTGTCACCTGGAAATACCCCTACGACGTCAAGATGCTGTCGGGTGAGCTGAGTGCCGAAGCGGCGTTTATGCAAGGTCGCATCAAGGTCGAAGGCGACTACCCAACGTGGCTCTACGAGTGGGGCGACGTGCTACGAAGCGACGAATATCGAGCCTTTCAGGCCGCCGTGTACGCCGACACCGCCTTTACCGAAACCTAACGAAGGCGTTAGCTTCTGCGCTGAAGCATGCAGAGGGATTTGTAGGACACCGGCTCGATGAGCGCCCGCTCGATGGTGGCAGCGATGCCAGAGTCGCCCACCAGAAGATCGAGATCGCTCACTCTCGAAGACCAGCGTGGATCGGCTGCTCGCAGCTCGGCCGAGTCGGTCGCTGGTTCGAAGATGATCTCGGTGATGCCGGGTTCGAGGCCGCTAAGAAGCTTTTCGAAATCGGTGCGAGCTACCCCTGAAGCGTGGATGACCCGGTCGGGAATCACGACGCCTTCTTCGACAGCGAGCTGACGAAACGGAAAACCGACCTCGGCTTCTCGTTCGACGCCGTGCAGCCTGATCGGCAGGCGATACTCACATCCGAGATCGAGAAGAATGTCGAAGAACTCGGGCCGCTGTTGCAAAGCGCTGCGAAGCGTCGCCAGGTGGGTCAGACGAAATCCCCACAGGATTGCTCGCTCGACCTGCGCTCGACATTCTCGGCGAACCTCCTCGAGGTCGGCGTGATCCCAAAGGTCTTCAAGGGTTCGCGGGAACCCGCCCTCGCCGTCGAGCAGGGATGGGGCATGGGTGATGGGGCCCCATCGCAACGTATCGAGTTCGGCATTGAGGGTGAGGAGAACTCCAACGTCTTCGCCGCGGTATTGCGAGGCGGCATAACGCGACCATGGGCCAGGAATCGACAAGGTGGCGCCGGTGGCGAGCCCAGAGCGAACGGCGGCATAGGCGCCCTCGGTCGACGCATGGCTGCTACCAAGCAGATCAGCGCTTAACAGAACAAGACGTGTATTCGCCGAGAATCCGAGGCGTTCGGAAAGTTCGCTCACACTGCAAAGGTACCCAGTGTCAGCGGTCGAGTGGTTGGTCGGGGCCGTCACAGATTCCCCACAGTCCGCTCCGCGTTGCAGCGGCCTGCCGTTTTGCTTGAGCGAACTGACTACGAAAGGTTGTGTTCGGTTCGATCGACAACGTATCGGCGTACCCCTGGCGCAACAGTTCGATGTTGACGAACGTGCCGTCGGCGGCCCGGTAGATGTAACCCAAGAGGCGCCCAAACTTGTCGCGAGCCTGCAGGTCGCGAGTGACGAGCACCTGGGTGCCGGGCGGGAGCAGCTCGGCGACAAAAGCAGACGCCTCTGCTCCGTAACACTGGGCCGCCCGGTTCGGGTCGACGGTTTCGGGTGTGTCGACGCCGAGAAGCCGTACAACCTCGTCGCCCGACGCAAAACGCAGCCGAACGGTGTCGCCATCGACCGTCGCAATCACCTCGGCGTTGGGCGCGAAGCCGGGCCGGAACCCCGCACTAGCGA
This sequence comes from uncultured Acidimicrobiales bacterium, assembly GCA_938015295.1. Classification (GTDB taxonomy): domain Bacteria; phylum Actinomycetota; class Acidimicrobiia; order Acidimicrobiales; family SHLQ01; genus CALLQB01. The sequence continues at coordinate 47,247 of CALLQB010000007.1, read as the reverse complement.
AATCGGGCGATGTTTGCGCTGATTCTGGGGTGCAGGAGACAAGTACGAGTACAAGCACAAGCCAGAAAGATGTCGGCGCGAAAGACGAAACAAAGCGTGAAGAAGCCACAAAACCCCGGAGCAGCAAGCAGGAATGAGGGGGAAGGGGAGTGGCGCAGTAGTGAGCCTAGGCCGCGGTGGGCGATGCGGAGATATCGCCCATTTCCGCGAACCGTTGCTGGCGTGCACTGGCCAGAACCTGCCGCGCTGAGGCAATGCCGGCTTTCCCGGTTTGGCGAGTGCGTTCGTCGAGGCGCCACTGGTTGTGTGCGGCAGACGCGGATTGGCGCGAGGAACGCTTTGCGGTCTTCGCCTTGCGTACCTGCTCGAGATTACGAGTGGTGTGGACCCCGGCCTTTGGCGTCGTCGCCGTGGTCTTGGTGGACTTCTTTGGGCGAGGTTTGGTTACCGGTGCCGAAAGGTCGAAGGGAAGTGCTGATGGTGTTGCGGTGGTGCGCTGCGTGCTCATGTTTCAAGTATGCAGAGGGGGTGTGACAGGCTCGATCCACCTATCCTGATTTGCGTGCACTCAGGCGAATTTCTCGGTCTTTCATCCGGCAAGGCTGATCTCAGCTGGACCCTCCCCGTCGTGGACGAGATCTGCTCTGGCGCAGGCTCGATATTTGGCGGGGCGGCCCTTGGGGCGGCCATTAGCGCCCTCGAAATGGCAGCCGAGCGGCCCCTGGTTTGGGCCACGGGCCAGTTCATCAGTTATTCGAAACCACCCGAAGAAATCACTGTGGATGTCACGATTCGGGCGGCAGGCAAGGGCACCACGCAGGCGTTTTGTTTGGCTCATGTCGACGGGCGTCCTGTGATCGAAGTCATGGCCGCACTTGGCAACCGCGACTCGGCCTTACATAACTCCTGGGTCGAGCGACTCGAGGTTCCCGCTCCCGACGATTGCCCGGTCAGTACGTTTCTGTCCGACCGTCCGACGATCTCGTCGAGGTTCGAACGGCGCCTTGCCAGAGGAAACCTCGATCGCGACAACGATCCGGCTGTGCCCGACGGACGCTCTGCGTTGTGGTTCAAAATTCCCGACGAACTCGACGTCGACGCCGGCGTGCTGGGCATTTTGGGCGACTACGTGCCGTTCGGGGCCCATATGGCCATCGGGCCGCAACCAACCAGGACCTCATTTACCAGCCTCGACAACACGATCCGAGTGGTCGAGCTTGTGCCGACTACCTGGGTGCTGGCCGACGTACAGATCTTTTCGATCACCAACGGCTTTTGCCAAGGAATCGTGCACCTCTGGGCCGAGGACGGCACCCTGCTGGCGACGGCCAGTCAAACCAGCCAAATGCGGGCTCGCTAAGCCAAATGCCCCGTTTGGGGCTTTCTTCTCCAGACGCCACCGGCGGTTGCCGATCTTTCAAGGGTGACCGCACCTGTGGCCGATCTCATCCCAGCGCATCGCTTTGGTGCATTGCTCGCTGAAACGCGTCTGGCACACGGGATGGATCTCGATGCCATCGCCGTGCAGTCGGGCGGGATCTTCACCGCAGCCGAACTAGCGATGATCGAGACCGGCAACACGGTGGTCCGCGAAGATGTGTTGCCACTGCTCAGCAAGTTGTATCGAGTGCCGTGCGCCGAAGTGGTGCCCCATCGGGCAAAACTCTGCCTCGACGTTGGCGCTCGTTATTTGCGTGTCGCGGGGCACGAAACACAGCTTGAGAGCGTGCAACATCAGGCGATCCTCGACCGGTATCTGTCGCTGCTGTATCTCGTCCGCGGCATTGAGCCTGGTAGCGCCCAGATTCCGCTTCGCGGCGACGATTTAGCAATTCTCGAAGCATCGTTGCTTGAACGATCAGAGCTGATCGAAGAGCAACTCCTTGCGGCGATGGCGGCCAACGACCCCGAGCTTGTGTCGCTTCTCGAGCGGCTCAAGAAAAAGTTGTGGGTTCCTGGAGCCGGCCTGTTTGTTGGGGCGGTCGGGCTCGGTGCGCTTGTGTTTGCTTCTTCGTCTGATGACCCAGACACCGACCGCCGTTCCTCGCTTGGTGCCGACGGCACACCAACGTCGCTCGTTGTCGAGCAAGCGCCAGGATTCGTCTTGCCGTCGAACGTCACGATTGAACGAGCCGGCGCATCGCCTGCCTTCCCCGACAGCACCGTGGTAAGCAGCGTTGCTTCGACAACCGGTTTTACGTTGCCGGAGACGGTTTTGCCCGCCGACCAGCGGACCGAAGTTGCTCGGGCAACCGAGGTACGCGACGAGTCGCCGACCTTCGTTCCGATTGTCGAGAACCCCGCCGATGCTGCGCTGGTCGCCGAGACAATGCAGCGAATCAAGCTCGATGTCGGGGCAACGCTTCCGGAGTGGACGATCGAGTTCAAAGGCCCACGTGAAGGATTTCGGGGCCTCGCGTTCACCGAACGCAAGGTGATCGAGATCTTTGTGCGGCCCGGCGACACCCCGGCGCTGCTGGCCAGCGTTGTGGCGCACGAGCTGGGCCACGCCTATGACCTCACGTACCTTGAGGATGCCGACCGATGGTTGTGGATGGAGGCGAGAGGCCTCGACTCGTGGTGGGTCGGTGAGAGCCTTTCTGATTTCGCTGCAGGCCAAGGCGATTTTGCTGAAGCGTTTGCCCTGGTTGTTGCCGGCGATGACATGCACCCGGGGTCGCACGGGCCGGTCACCGTAGGGCAGCACGAGGTACTGATGCGCCTTCTCGAAGACCGCATCCAACCGGGTTAGAACGTGCATCAAAATCGCTACAGCGGCCCGGCTGAGCAGCCGATTCTTCCTCTATGACATCGGCGGTCTCCGACCTCATCCCTGCCCATCGCTTTGGCCCACTTCTTGCCGAAGCCCGGGCATCACGGGGACTCGACCTCGCAGTGTTGGCCCACCGATCGGCCGGACATTTCACCGAAGGCGAACTGTCGGCCTTTGAGACCGGTCGAGATGCAGTTCGCGACGATCTGTTGCCACTGATTAGCCAGCTGTACGGTGTCGATTGTCGCCAGGTTGTGCCGCATCGAGCCAAGCTTTGTCTCGACATCAGCTCGAAGTATTTGCGGGTCGGCGAAACCAAGGAGAACCTGTCAAGAGTCGACTATCACCATGTTCTCGACCGCTATTTGTCGCTTGTTTACATGTTGCGCAACGTCGAACCCGGCACCGAAATCCCGCTCCGTAGCCACGATCTCGCGATTCTTGAAGCGTCGCTGCTGGAGCGCTCCGAGCTGATCGAAGAGCAACTGCTCGCGGCCATGGCTGCGAACGACCCCGAGCTCTCCTCGCTGCTCGCGAAGCTCAAGAAGAAGCTGTGGATCCCGGGGGCGGGCATTCTGGTAGGTGCGGTCACCGTTGGTGCGTTGGTGTTTGCCTCGCAAGCCGACCCCGAACCCGACGATGATCGGGCCGCCGGTGGTGGTGCGGGCGCCGCAGCTCCTGCGACTCTTGTTGTCGACAACGTTGACGTGCAGGCCTCGGCCCCGCTCCTGCTCGCTTCGACTATTGCGACGGCGGAGGCCGCTGCGGTTGCAGACTTCACAACGATCTCGGCCGAACAGGTGCTTGGGCAGCAGGCGCTCGATCTGGTGGGTCTCGACCTCGAGACGGTGTTTCCTGGTTGGTCGGTCGAGTTTTACAGCGCGATCGACGGCTACCGGGGCCTGACGTTTGCCGATGAGCAACGCATTGAGGTGTATGTGCAAGCCAACGACACTCCGAGCGAACTTGCTGGCATTGTCGCCCACGAGCTTGGCCACGCGTTCGACCTGACCTACCTCGACGACAGCGAGCGGCTCGAATGGATGGATTCCCGAGGCATCGACACCCAATGGTGGGTTGGCAACGGTGTCTCAGATTTTGAGGCTGGCCAAGGCGACTTTGCTGAAGGGTTTGCGGCGTACCTCACCGGCGATCACATCCACCATGATTCCGCCGGCCCGATGACCGCTGCCCAACAAGCACTGCTGGTAGAAATCATCACCCCGCATCTCGGCTAAGTGTTTGGCTCGGGTCGGTGAAGCCCGGTCGTCACAACCAGTAGCGGAAAGAAATCTTCGAAGTAGCGAACTATCTGGCGCGTGCTGGCGTCAGGTGCAGTATCGGCACTACTCCGGGGGTCCAGATGACAGCTCTTCTCAGTCCACAAACCAGCAAACACGATGCTTCGCCGGATGGGCCTCATAGCGAGGAGCCGTCGCCGCGAAGAACGAGTCGGCGGCGCGGCGATCTAGCAGTGCTGGTGTTGCTGTTCGCTACTCCGATCGTGCTTGTGGGCCTGATTCTTGCGTTCGCGATGGGAGGCTCGAAAGACCAGCCACACCTCGTGGTTGACGGAACCGGCGCGTTGTCCGCGATCGACTCCGCAGATTCGGCAGTGAGCTACACCCTCGATGGCGCTGTGGTCTCGGCCGACGGATCAACGATCTTTCAGTCTCGCCTGCACGACAATGGCGGCACGGAAGTCAGCACCGTCGACATTCGGTCTGGCGAGCCGACATCGACCGTTGAGCTTCCCTTTCCCCGCGAAATCCGTACCGTGTCACCGTTCGGCGACGCAGTAGCGCTGCTTCCCGTCGCTTCACAACCGTCAGAGTATGGCGACGGCACCCTCTTTCAGGTCGAGCCTCGAGAGCGAACCGCCATCGATGTGTTGTTCGCGAACGGCGAGCCGGCGAAATCGTTCGACTTGGAGGGAAATTTCGAGCCCGAAACCTTTTCGGTCGAGGCTGACGTGTTGTATCTGCTCGAGTTCGTGCCTGCTGAAAACCCCGACCACTATTTTGTCCGGCAGCTCGATCTTGCGACGGGGGAAATCGCAACGGTTTACAGCCCCAATGTCGAACTGGCGCCCGAGATGAGGGGCAAGGCCCGGACACAAACCTTTAGCCCAGAGTTCGACTTCCTCTACACCTTGTACACGCTCGATGCTGGCGACGAGCCGCTCCGCGACCCAGCCGACGCCGACAACCCCGAGCGTCGGGCATTTATCCATGTGCTGAGCCTGCGCGAAGACTGGTCCTTCTGCATCTTTTTACCATTGCCAATCGGCCTCGACCAGACAGACACGCTCGAACTGAGCATGGCGGTGAGTCCCGACGGCCGCACAATCTTTGTGGTCGATCGTGCAACTTCGACCATCGTGGTGGTCGATACCGACACGTTCTCGGTGCGTGACACCGTGGCGTCGCCCCGGTTGTTTCCCACCGACGACGAAAACGAGGGGCGAAACAAGGCGGTATCGGCTGTCGGCCCGGATGGACTTCTCTACACCGCATCGGCCTTCGATCTGCTGGCGTTCGGTCCGTCGCTCACCGCCCCGAGCAAGGTCTGGTGGGTTGACGGCGGTGCGATTACCGACATCGATGCGAGCGTCACCGGGTCTGAAATCCGCGTGGCCGTGGCCGAAGAAATCGTCATCTTCGACACCGACCTCGATCGCGTAGTCTCACGGATGGCAGTGCCTGAGGCCGGATCCCCCGACCAAGGCGTACGATTTGTCGGCGCCAGCGGAAGTGCCGTGTCACTATCGGTGGGCAAGGGGTAGCGAGTTGAAGGGCAGGTCGACCCCCGAGTGGACGAGCCGAATCCCGAACTCGTGCGACAAGCGCAACGTGGTGACACGCAAGCCTTTGACGCCCTTGTTCGGCACTGCCAGGCCGACGTCTATCGCATGCTGAAGCATCAGGTTCGAGATCCAGAGCTGGCAGCCGACCTCACGCAGGAGACGTTCATTCGGGCGCATCAACGGTTCGAATCGTTTCGCGGCGACGGGGCATTCAGTGGTTGGATTCTTCGCATTGCCCGCAACCAAGGCATCGACGCCCAGCGTCGGTTGCGTCGACGTCGACGCCTGACACTGCGGTTGCAGTCCGAGTCGACGCGGCTTGCGCAGGCAGAGGAGTCGGCCGATTCGATTGGGCAGTCTCAGCTTGAGCTAGCCGAGGCGCTTGCGCAGTTACCCGACGGGCTACGCGAAGTTTTCGTTCTGGTCGAGGTGCTGCAGTACAAGTACCGCGATGTTGCGGAAATCCTTGAGATTCCCGAAGGCACGGTGAAGGGGCGGATGTTTCGTGCCCGTCGTGAGCTTATGGCGTGGTTCGACGGGAGCACTGATGGCACCGGGAAACTGTCGCCCCGCGAAATCCCAAGAAGAGGGGGGCTTCGGTGAACACAAGCTCGAGGCTCGACGCAGTACTCGAGGAGCTCTCGGCCGCCCGCGACGGCGAGCTGACATCTCCTGAGGTGCCAACGCAGTTTGTCGACGAAGCGCAGGTGTTCGTCGCTGGCATGGAGCGTCTAGAGGAGTTGGTCGAACTCGACCGCAGAACTGCAACACCAGACGTGAGCGGCGCAGTAGCTCGCCGGCTGCAGTCGAGCGGCGCACCTGCAGTGAACCAACCACCTGTTCGGTCGCCGTTGCGGAGGCCCGTTTGGCGACTCGTTGTTCCTGTCTTCGCCGCCTTCGCACTACTTGGTTCTGCGTTGGCCGGATGGCCGCTGGGCGAGCAGCACACAGCGTTGGCCGAACTTGCCGACGAGGTGCGTGCATCGCAAGGCCAGATCGACTCGCTCGATGCCAGGGTGACGGTGGCCGAATACGGGTGGCACCGAGAGGTACCAGCGAGAAGTTTCACGGGTTGGCTCTCGTTCCGGTCGCCCGAAACGTTGCGTCTGAGCTTTGAGGACACCACGAGGTACCCCTCCACGGCAGCTGATACAGGCGCTGCGCTTTGGATCCCCAACGATGTGTCGTTCGGCATCGATCGCACCGAAAGTTGGAGCGACGGACGACTTCGGTGCCCGGTCGACCTCCGGCCAGGATGCCTAAGCGAACAACGGATCTCACATCGAACCGTCGGGCGGGCGCCATTTGACGAACAGCTCCGAGCGCTCGATCTTGTCGTGCCGGTTGGCTCAGTGTCGGGGCTCGACAACCTTTCCGAGGGTGTCGCTGTGAAACGGTCTGGCGAGATCATCGATGTGGTTGCAACCGTCGCCCGGTTTACGGCGGTGTTCGACGCGTTGTTCACCATCGGCGACTGGCGAGAGTATGCGCCCAGCGACATCGCCACGTTGCACCTCGATGCCGACAGTTTTGAGCTTCGGGGTATCGAGGTTCGCGCCAGCGATGATCCTGCCCGTTCGCGGTGGGCTGCGCAGAGCGGCTATCGCGACGCACCCGGGGCTCTGCTGTTGACGGTCGAGATAGCGCGGGCCGAGTTGCCTGTCGATGCGCATCCTTCGCCACCAGTCGAGGTCACCAGGGTAGGTGCGTTTGTCGTCGGCGCCGCCGAGCAGCCTTCGCCTGCATGGTTGCCTGAAGGTATGCGTAGGCACCTCTCGGGCTCACAGGCGCTTAACTCGCCGACCAAGGGCGGCGTGGGAGACGTTGCTGTCGATTCGTGGAGCGACGGTCGGGCATGGGTCGTGATCAGGTCGACCACCCAGTGGCGAGCGAGCAGGTTGTTCGGCGCGTTTGGCTCGCTGGTCGCGCCTATCGAAACCGATGTCGGCACGGTTTTTGTCGATCCGCTGGGAACACGGGTGGCTCTCCATGGGGCCGACCGCGACATCGAGGTCACCGGCTCTGTAGGTGTCGATGCGTTGGTTGATATTGCAGCGTCGCTAGGGGTGCCGAGTGTCGGATTACCCGGCAGTTGGCTGCAGGCGGCGACGCTCGACACGTTGCCCGCGTCGGCGTTGCGGCCAGCTTCGTATACCGCTGCACGGGTCGATGGGCTCACCTCGACGATCATCGTGGCTAGCTCGGGTGCCGCTGGCTACCGCATCGTGCAGCGGCCGGGCACCGTGCTCGCGCCGCCTCGTTCGCCCGATGTCGAGGCACTCGTCGTGCGTGGGGTAACCGGAAGGTTCTCGCCTACTCGCAACGCAATCGAGTGGGTCGAGAACGGCGTTGTTGTCGAACTTGCGGGCGAGGGTCTTCCGCTCGAACAGCTTCGGGACATAGCGGAACGGCTCAAATGAGCGGTCGTCGGGTTTGGTTCCCATTGCTGCTTCTCGTCGGCGCTGCAGCCGGGCTGGTCGTCGGATTTGTCGCGACGTCGGCGGTCAGCGCAATGCTCTCGGATGAGGACGCCGCGGTTTCCCCGCTGGTCGGCGACGGAGAAATTCGCACACAGCCAGAAACCGCAGAGTCGCCGTCGGCCAGTAGTGCTGTGCCATCTACCTCGCAGCCGCCGGTACCGGTGCCCAGCACCACAACGGCAGCACCGAGCGCCGTACCGGATGGTCCGGTGACGGTGCTTGCCTGGACAGCGGGCGGCCTTCCTGCGGGCTTCGCTCGGGAGGTTGCCAAGAACGGATCGTTAGCAGACATCTCGGTGGTTGCGGGCGCAGACCTCGAAATCGTGCACGCTCGGTCGAGTGACGGTACAACCGTTCTCGACCTAGACCAGGGCTGGCGAATTTCTCTCGACACGATTGCGGTCGACCCCAGCACCTACGGGTTGTTCGTCGACCCTGCCGATCGCGAGCTGATTCGTGACTTGGGCCCCGGTTCGGGGATTCTTACGGCAACTGCGGCCGAGATTCGGGGTCTCAGCAAAGGCGGCCAACTGACAACCGTCGACGGCTCGACGATAACGATTGACGGCATTGTCACCGACCTAAGTGGGGCGGGGAGCGAGCTTGTGGTTAGCCGAGGCGGGAGTGAATCGCTCGGCCTTACCGTCGACCGGTTTCTGCTCGGGAAGGCGGTGGTCGATCGAACGGTAATCGACCAAGCCCTCCGCGAAGCGCTCGAAATGGCGCAACGAGTTCCTGCGCCTCTTCGGGTCCGTGTCGCTGGCGAAAGCCCGTACCTTCGCCACGGTGATGCCGTGTTAACCCAGGCCCAAGTGAAGCGGCTCTTCGGCGAGTTCAGCTACCGGCCACTCTCAGGTCGAGATATCGAGATTGACGAGGAGTGGAGCGCCGAGAACATTGTCGAGATGGAGGTGCCGATTCTCGGGCCGATTCGTTGTCACCGCTTGGTGGCGCCCCTGATCGGTGAGGTGATGGCCCGGCTCGAGGCTGATCTACTGACACATTTGATCGAACCGTCGCAATTCGCTGGGTGTCATGCTCCGCGCCGTATTGGTGCCGGATTGCCTCTCTCTCGGCACGCCTGGGGGATTGCCGTCGACCTCAACATTGGCTCGAATCCCCGCGGAAACTTTTCGTCGAAGGATCCCAGGCTTTCGGCGGTGATGATGGAGTACGGCTTCGGCTGGGGAGGCGAGTGGCTGGTGCCCGACCCGGGTCATTACGAATATCTCACGACGGCGTCGGGTCGGTGACCTGACCAACAAAGAGCACCAGCACGCTGTCGACGATGGGGCTCCGGTCGACACTGGCTTGGGCTCCGGTCGACACTGGCACTTTGGGTGCCTGACCCCTTTGAGATTGTTCTTGGGCGCTGCGGGTTGTCTAGGTTCTCCTGCATGCAGCGATACGGTATGACCGTCCCCTTTGATGGGCCACTTCACACGCAACGCGAACAGTTCGAAGAGCTTGAGGCGCTTGGCTACACCGACCTGTGGTCGGCAGAGTCAAATGGGGTCGACGGCTTGACGCCGTTGGCGCTTGCCTCGACCTGGACACCCACGATGCGTCTGGGCACGGCAATTTTGCCCGCCTACACCCGCGGTCCGGCGCTACTCGCGCAGTCGGTCGCCGGGCTCGCATCCGCGGCTCCCGGGCGTTTTGTCGCCGGCATTGGGTCGTCGTCGAACGTCATCGTCGAGAACTGGAACGGCATCGAGTTCACCGAGCCCTACAAGAAGACCCGCGACGCGGTTCGTTTCCTCCGTGCCGCGCTAACTGGCGAGAAGATTACCGAGGACTACGACACCTTCTCGATCAAGGGTTTCCGTTTGATGGAGAAACTCGAGCAACCGGTGCCGATCCTGGTCGCTGCCCTTCGGGAAGGCATGCTGAAGATGGCTGGTCGCGAGAGCGACGGCGCCATCATCAACTGGCTTTCGGCCGAGAACGTCGCAACGGTTGCCGGCGTCGTCAACGAGGCAGCAGGCGGCGAGGCCCGCGAGATCGTCGCCCGGATCTTCGTTATCCCAAGCGACGACCGCGAAATGGTTCTGGGCATCGGCAAATACGCGATGGCCGCCTACCTCAACGTTCCCGTCTACCGGGCGTTTCACGAATGGATGGGACGCACCGACGCCTTGGGCGAACATTGGGAACAGTGGGCGGCCGGCGACCGCAAGGGCGCTCTCGAGAAGATTCCTGACTCGGTGGTCGACGAGCTGATCGTCAGCGGCACCGGGCCCGAATGTAAGGCACACATCGAGCGCTACATCGCTAACGGCGTCACCACGCCAGCGATTGCGATCATGCCCGTGCCTGGCATCGATGTACGCAAAGCGGTGCAGGAACTCTCGCCATCGGCGGGCTGAGCCACACCGCAAACTAGCGAAATCGAACCAGTGCCGGCCCGTTTGTAGACGCCGCCTTCAACGAAGTAAGAACGCTGGGTTCAGACCCCGCGTTCTTTCTTTTTTGGAGTTTGGCCGCTCGTGGCCCGACGCAGGTGTTCGGTCAAGTCGTCTAGTTGCGCGTGCGCGTTGAGGCCGCTGGTCGACGGCATCAAATACACGGGCCGGCCGCCTACGGTTTCGTCCTGCCAGCCAGCGACCGCCTTTCGGTGTCCGGTAGCTCGCCATCCGGCCAGTCCAACAAAACACACAACCTCGGGCTGTAGATCGGCGACCAAGGCCTCGAGTGCGACCAAGCCGTCGCGGTATTCGTCGGAGGTCAGTTCGTCGGCGCGACGCGTTACTCGACTCACCAGGTCGGTAAAGCCCACGCCATGATGTTCGAGAGCGTGCACCGGGTCGCGATCGACCGACACGACTCCGGCCGCCAGCGCGGCGGGCCAGAACCGGTTGCCTGGTCGGGCGAACGCAACCCCAGCGTCGGCCGAGGCAGGGCTTGGATTCAGACCACAAATCAGTAGCCGCATGTTCGGCCCGACGCTGTTTGCCAACGGTCGAGGACTCACCGGTCGAGGAGTCACTGGTGGGGTCTCTTGCCGTCTCGTGGCAGGGCTTATTTGTCGTCGAAGAAGCTCGTTTGTAGCTTGCGCATGCCATGCAGCCACTTCTCGTGAGCCGATGCCTTGGTCTGCATGAAATGTGCGACCTCCGGGTGCGGAAGGATCAGCAGTTCTTCGGCAGCGAGCCCGGCAATAACGGCTTCGGCAACGTCTTCGGGTTCGATCATGCCGTGTGACACGACGTTGGCGACCGCCGGGTCGTCGGAGTCGGTCATTGGAGTTCGCACGGCCATCGGGCAAAGACACGACACCTTGATGCCGTCGGCGCCATGGGTGATCGACAGCCATTCGGCCAGGGCGAGAGCTGCTGACTTGGTGACCGAGTAGGGGGCATCGCCCAGATTGGTGAGCAGACCAGCGGCCGACGCGGTGTTGAGCAGATAACCGCCGCCACGCTGCTTCATGCGAGGAATCAGAATTCGGGCCGCATACACATGGGCCATCACGTTGACGCCCCAGATCGCCGCCCAGGCATCGTCGTCGGCGTCGATGCCCATGCCAGTGCCGATGCCGGCGTTCGAACAGAACAGATCAATCGGTCCGGCTTCTGCCTCGACTCGATCGATGAAGGCCGTGAGAGCCGCAACGTCACTGACATCAACAATGGCGCCGATGCCGCCGAGCTCAGCACCTACCGCTTCAACATTTGGGCTCATGTCAGCCACCGCAACGTGAGCGGCTCCTTCGGCCGAAAATCGTTTGGCGAGCTCGTAGCCAATGCCCGAGGCGCCACCGGTGACCACTACAACTTTGTCGTTTACCTGCATCGCCGCACCTTAGGACGTGGCTGGTGTCACCGCGTAAACGTTGGATCGGTGGAAAGCTGGTGCATCTGACCTGCGTTGATGGGCTATTCGGCCATTTTCATGCGATCCGCTCCCGCAATGGTGGCTCGGTGAAGTACTGTAAAGGCTGAACCGGAACGCAAGCATTCAGCTTGTGCCTGAACAGCGAGGTGAAGAAATGACTGGAACTATCGAATTCGAAACGGTCGCCGAAGCCCTCGCCCTCATCGATCAGGGTCTGGGTGACCTGCAGCATCGTCGCCTGGTAACCACCGATGAGATGGCAGATCTTCTGCTTGACGTCCGCATGATTCTTGCGGCTGCTTCCCAGGATGTACCCGCCGACGTGTCGGGACTAGAGGCAGCAGTAACCAGCTGAAGCCCGCTTTGCGTCGACTAGGGCTCGCTAGCTGAAGAACGGCGGCTTCCCTAGAGGCCAAAGCTTTGGCACCAAACGTCCCAACGCAATACCCACCACCACGCCACCGGCCACGTCGGTTGCGTGGTGGATCTTTACGTGGATGCGGCTGTAGGCCACGATGGCTGCAGCGGCGTAGTACAACGGACGTGCAGCGGGCTGGCTCTCGCTCAATACCGCAGCCGCCATGAAGGCTGATGAAGCGTGACCGCTCGGAAAGCTACTGGTCTTGGGCTGGCGCAGATGAAGAGGTCGTTCGCCGTCAAAGGTCGGTCGTTCGCGTTTGAAGAGCGATTTTAGGAAACCGTTGACGAATGCCGATTCGAGCCCGAGTGCGATACTAAGCCGCACAGCGATTTCCGGGTCGCGTTGCGCTGCGGTTTGCAGCAATCCCAACACGTGCCAGATTTTGCTCCAGTCGCCCCACTCAGAAGCGGCGTAAAACAACGGGTCGGCACCCGGAAGACCGCGTAGTTGGTTGGCTACTGACTCGACAGCTTCATCAGCTTCAGCAAGGCTCGGCACTACGTGAGTCTAGCTACCCGCTAGTGGCGACAGGGCTCAGGCGGCCGCGAGCAGCGTGTTGTCGCGGAGCGACCAACCCGGTGCGAGAAGTCCCGACGAGACTGCGTCGTAAACCCGTTCAACCGTATTCTCGTCGAGCTGTTGGCCGGCGCCGATGAGTTTGTCGAGGTGGTAGACGAAGACCACCAGGCTTTCGAGCGTTTGGTTGTGGCTTTTGCGGCTGACAACGACCGATTCGACAATCGGCGTTGGCATGACCATGTCCGAGAGGCTGGCCCGGGTTGCACGCGCTAGTTCGAAGGCGCCCTCAGCTGCCCCAGATACGCCGCCCACGTCGCCGAGGACGACAAAGATGCCAGCAGGGGATACGGCGAGACGCGCATCATCTCGAATTGCCACAAAGGACAATTCGGGAAGTTCATTAAGGCGCTCATCGATATGAGCGGCGGTTACGGATTTCGCCATGAAATCGTTTTCGACGCGGGTCTGGCTCTACTTGAGCGCAACCGTTCGGTGATGTCGAAAGGCACCAAGATTAGTGACGCTCAAACGCTCCACGCGAGGTGAACACCTTGCGTCGCCACCGGCGTGGGGTGACGAGGATTGCTCGTGGATAGTCCTCGAACAACCAACGGGCGAAATTGCGTCGGGTCCACGGTGTTGCGCCAGCGATCCGAACCGCAGCGTCTGTGCGCTTCGTGCCCTGAAGTACGCTCGATAGCGCGGTCGCGAGGTGATGATCGGCCACGAGCTCAGCTCGGACCTCGCCTGCGTAGCGGCTACCGACGCTCGCCGGGGATCCGCCAGCGGCGATGGCCTCGCCAGCGCGTATTCCGGTGAGTAACGCCTGGCCAATTCCCTCGCCGGTCATCGGATCGGTTGCGGCTGCGGCATCGCCAACAAAGAGCGTCCGGCCCGTCACGAGTTGGATTTTGTCGATCCGCGCCGGGATTGGCCACGCCCGATGCGGTGACTCGGGTTGGGCCGCGTCGCCGAGCACCGCTGCGATGTGAGGCCGAGACAACAGCTCAGGCCAGAGTGCTTTCATTTCGCGGGTGGCCACCTGGCCTCCGCGAAGGATGCCGAAACCGACGTTCGCTCGTCCACCGCTGAGCGGAAATGACCAGGCATAGCCCGGAAGCAGGTCGGGTTCGAACCACACATGCAGGTTGTCGGCGGCCGCAGGTCCGACGTTGGTGAAGTATTGACGAAAGGCGTGCCACTCGCCCAGGTACCCGGGCGTCGCCACGCCAAGCATTTTTCGGGTCGGCGACCACATGCCGTCGGCGGCAACAACAAACCGTGTCGATAGGACGCCGAGACCTTCGACGGCCACTTCGAGGTGGTCGCCCGCAGTCTCGATCGCTGTGCAGCTGTGTCCGTCGTGAACCACTACTCCCGAGGTCCGAGCGAGGTCGACGAGGCTCATATCGAGGTCGATTCGTTTTGCTACGGCCCCGAATGCCCCTTGGCCGCTCGGGAGCGGAAAGGTGACCCGGTTGCCATTGGGCGACGTGACCAACACATCGTGAACCGGAGCCCATGAATCGACGAGGTCGGGGTCGAGTCCGAGATCGTCCAGAAGGCGAAGGGCCAGTGTTGTGAGGCCGTCGCCGCAGAACTTGTCGCGCGGAAACGTGGCCTTGTCGACGACGACAACGCGGCGTCCTGCGCGCTGCAGGGTGAGCGCTGCAGCGATGCCGGCCGGGCCGGCACCAACGACGAGCGCGTCGAGGAGTTGGTGCGTTTCGTCGTTGCCGGCAGGCGCACGAGAAGAAGCGGAAGAAGGGGAAGAAGCGGGCGTGTCGTCGGAGGAAGAACTCATCGTTGCCGTCAGGCTAGATCGAGAATCGCCCCAAAGCTGGTGCTCAACTCGCTGTGGAATACGTCACCGTCGGGTATGGCTGCCTGGTCGATGTTGACGCCGATGTACGCCGTGTCGAGATAACTGAGCAGGGTGATGTTGACCGCAGATCCACTGAGGGGGCCAAAAGGAAACTGGCCGGTAACCGGCACGCCGGTAAGGAAGACCGGAATCGGCACGCCGGGCACGTTGCTAGCCGAGAAGTCGATGCCCTTCATTGCCTTTTCGAACAGTCCGGTGAGTGCGCGCTTGGGCAGCCGACTCATGACTCCGGCCGCCGCACTGGTGAGCGCAATGGCCGGGTCGTGGCGGGCTTCGACAACAAGTTCATCGATCCTCACCATCAGCTCGAGCGGGTCGTCGATGGTCATCGGTACTTCGATGCGAGTGGCGGCGAAACTATTGCTTGTTGCGGAGTCGTCGTCGGTGCGGGTGGAGATCGGCATACCCATGCGCAGGGTTTCGACCGGAGTCGCGTGAAGGTCGTGGTACGAACGAAGAGCGCCGATGATGCCGGCAACAAACGCTGCGTTGAGTTTGCATCCGGCAGCCTTGCCAGCAGCCTTGAGTTCATCGAGCGGAATTTCGAGGGTGCGAAAATCTGAATCGCTTGACCGATTCGCCATCAGTGGACTGAGAGGACTGGTAGACGGAGCGATGGCACGTGACAGCGATGCCGCTGTGTCGGCAACGAGACGGACCCGATCGGTCGGGGATTCGGGAAGCGAGCGCACAACCTCAAGCGTTTGGCGCATTGCGTCTGCTTGTCGATCGCGTTCGTGCAGGATGGCGTTCTTTACCCGCTCGACTTGAGACTTGGGGTTGGCCGTAATCTCGGGTGGCGCCGCTTTGGGGCCGGGTGCTCGTTCGAGATCGAAAATTTCAAGCATCAACTGAATCGAACCCATGCCGTCGGCGATCGAGTGATGCAGCTTGGAGATGAACGCTGCTTGACCAGTTTCAAGGCCAGCTACGAGAGCGAACTCCCAAAGCGGTCTCGTCCGGTCGAACGGCGTGCCTGCGATATCCTCAGCCAGCGCAATCACATGATCGATCGAGTTGTGTGGCGCTTCGAGGTCGACCCAACGAACGTGGTTGTCCTGTTCGAAGTCGGGGTCGACCTCCCAGCGAGGTGGTGCAATCGACACCGGATTCGCCACAACCCGCTGCCGAAGCCGCGGGATCGCCATCGTGACCTGCGTGAACTTTTCTTCGAACACCTGACGATTTGGCGCCTCGTCGAGCATGGTCACCGCCGTCATCGTGCTGCGGAGCAGCGGGTTGCGTTCGACAATCCACATCAGATTGTCGACGTCGGACATGCGTTCAAGGTCGATGTCGGTGTCTTGCTCCATACGCCATGATCGTCGGTTGTCGCCGAGAAGTAAATCGAAGGCCTATTCGGCCGCAGCAGGTTGGGTGACCGGGGGCTGGGTGCGGGGGGTTTGGTGGCCGGTGGTTGGGTGGCGGGGGGTTGGGTGGCCGGCGGCTGGGTAGCGGGAGGTTTGGTAGTCGGAGGCCTCGTCGTGGGAGGTTCGGTGCCAGGTGGTGTCGTCGCCGGAACCGAGGTCCCGGGGGCGACGGTGGTCGGAGGCACCGTGGCCGGAGGTGCCGCGTCGGGCGACGATGGTTGACCGTTGCACTTAATGCCCTCCGGTCGGTACACGGCAAACACAACATCGACGACCGGCTCACGGCCGTCGAGATAGGTGCGTGTGCGTTCGGTATTGACGCGGGTGCAGGCCACCTCGACACCTCCTGTCCACTGCGCTGTCTGCTCGCCCTCGACAAACTTTGTGCTGAACAGTTGCACCGTGATGCCAGCATCGTCGGTGGTCGGCCACAACAACACGCCGTACGGCGTGTTGTTGGTAATCGCGAGGTCGATGGCGCCGTACGCAAGCGTTGCCTCGCGCCCGTACGGATACCGGCTGATGTAGATCGAGTGCGCCCGGTACTCGGCAAAGTCGAGCCCAGCAAAGAATGCCGCATTAAACAGCGTCGTGGCGTACTGCGAAATGCCTCCGCCGATGTCGTCTTGGAAGACGCCATCTTGGATGACTCCGGCCGACACAAAACCTTTGTCAAGGGTGCGCCGGCCGACGAAGTCGTTCACCGAGAACGTTTCGCCGGGTTCGATGATGACACCTTGGGTGAGTTCGGCGATTCGTTGGATGTTGACGACCCGCGACTGGCCGGCGGTGTACTTGGTGGTGAACTCGCCCACCAGTTCGACGATGCCGAGGCTCTCGATGTAGTCGTCGTCTCTGTCGACTCCAGCTTCGCCCAATTCGAGTTCGACACTGGATTCGCCAGCGATCATCGCATCGAGAAGAAGCTGAGGACTGTTCTCCGAGCAGCACGCGGTTCCGGGAATGCCGGAGACCACAGTGGGCACATCGTCGATGACCGTAATGGTGGCGTCGGTGCCTCCGCCGCCAACGGCCGGGAACGCCCGTCGCAGCCTCGACAAAACATCGGTCTCGTTGATGACAAAACTTGGGCGACCCACCCGCGTTTCGAGATCGATCCAGCTACGAAGCAGCGCAGGCGAGATCACGAACGTTTCGTCCTCGATCGTTGCGGTGATCGGTGAGGCGGTGATCGCGTTGGCGATTTGTACGAACTCGAGAATTTCATCGTCGCTGCGGGTGGGCGAGATGTCTACCGGGGTGATCTCTACCGAAAGGTCGGTACCACCGAGGTTGTCGGCGAGCGTTGCGACGGCCCCGTCGACATCAAACGCGGTGCCAGGCACGCCGGGTTCGAGCACGAAGGTGTCGTCGACATACCCCATGAACGGCTCGGTTGGTGGTTCGCCAACCGGCGCATTTGCGATGAGTGCCTCGGCGGCTTTGTCCTCGTCGAAGTTGAACCGAGGGCGGACGGTCTCGGTAGAGAACAACCCCTGGGTCCAGCCGATTGGTCCGCTACGCGAAACAGCAAGAACAGCACCGGCAGTGGCGTCGCGGTCAAGGCTCAGCCCTAGGTCGACGAACCGCACCTTTGCCGCGCCGTCGGTAGAGACGACATCGACGTTGAGCGATTCGTATGCCTCCGCGAGTGAATCGACCCGCTCGGCAACCGCATCGTTCGACAAGCCACTCATCGAACCATCGATATCGAGATCGTCGGGCACGACGAGTTGGGTGCCTCGCGGAACGCCATCGCCGTTGAGTAGTACGCCGTCGATGAGCCATCCGCCGAGCCAGAGCACCAGCGCAAGTCCAACCGCGCCAAACGACCACTTCGCGCTGCGTGGTATCCACTCCTCGCGCCGCCGACTAGCCATTAGGAACCACGAATCGGCACACCCGCCACGAGCTGGCTCATCAGAAGAGTTTCAACTCGTTGGACTCGATGCCGCGTAACTCGTCGTAGTTGACGACCTGCCAGGAAATATCGCGGTCGGTGGCCAGTACCTTGGCCTGCGGTTTGATTTCTTGCGCCACAAACATGCCCTTAACCGGACGTAGTTGCGGATCGCGGTTGAGGAAGTCGAGGTACCGAGTGAGTTGTTCGACTCCGTCGATCTCGCCGCGCCGCTTGATTTCGACGGCGATCGCGATGCCATCGGGTGTGCGGATGAGCAGGTCGACCGGGCCGATGTCGGTGGGATATTCGCGTCGCACCAGCCGGTAACCCTCGCCGAGGACCTCGGGGTTTGCCGCAAGAAGTTCTTGCAGGTGCGCCTCGACACCATCTTTTTGCAGACCAGGGTCGACACCGAGTTCGTGGCTTACGTCGTCGAACACTTCGTGCATCGTGATGGTCAACTTCTCGCCTTTGGGGCTGGTGACCGTCCATACGTCGTCGTCGATAATCAACCGGTTCGGCGCATTCATCCAGTTGAGCGGCTTGTAGGCGCCGCCATCGGCGTGAATGGCAACGCAGCCATCGGCTTTGACCATGATCACTCGCGTCGCGCTGGGAAGATGGGCAGTAAGGCGTCCGTCGTAATCGACGGTGCATTTCGCAATGACTAGTCGCACCGACGCAAGTGTAGGAAAGGCGGGAGAAAGATTGCAGTCGGGCGCTTGGTTTCGACCCGAGAACGCCGGTGCGGCTAGCGCCGGAGGCGTTTCTTAATGAGCTCGCGACGCGCTTGGAGGTCGTTGTAGGTCAGCGCGTCGACGTTGCGATCGACGCCGAACGCGTCCTTGATACCATCCATGTCGACTTCGAAACTGTCACCTTCGAAGTCGATGTCGTCAGCGATGCGGTCGCCGTGCGTGCGGGCGAAGTGCATAGCGATGTTGGCGATTTCTGCGAAGAGGTCGATATCGGGCGCAAGTGTCGCAATGGCGCCGTCGAGAAAGACGAGGTTCTTGACGAACAACATGAGTTCTTTTGGCATGCGTGCGCCATAGCCAAGGAGTAGCTTGACCACCCGTTGCAGCTCGCTCACCAATTCTTCTGCACTCATTGTGGTGGGGTCGACCGGCACGCCGTCGAGGCCTAGGTCGGCGACAACTGCCTCGAGGTCGGTGTCGAGGGGCAGTGCGCCGAGATCGCGCAATGCGGCCAGTTGCCCGACCGGATTGCCGGTGGTGGCGGCCATCAACAGTTTGAGGAACGCCTTGCGGTGAAAGTCGCTCATGCGGGCCGTGATGCCGAAGTCGAACAGTGCAGTGCGGCCATCTTCGAGCACAAAGAGGTTGCCGCCGTGCAGGTCACCGTGGAAGATGCCGTTGATCATGGCACCTTCCATGAAGCCAACCATGCCGGTGCGGATGATCTCGTGGGTATCGATGCCGGCCTCGGCGATGCCTTCGATGTCGTCGAACTGATAACCCCGCAACCGTTCCATCACTAGTACCCGGCGCGTAACGAGTGTCGGGTGGGGTCGTGGAACCACAAAGCCTTTCTGATCGAGCTGCGCAAACGAGTGCGCCACGTCGATCATGTTCTCGGCTTCGAGGCGGAAGTCGAGCTCTTCGCTGATGGTGTGAGCGAATACCTCGACCAGCGCAGGCGGGTTGGCTAACGCTGCGACGGGAATGCGGCCGATGAGGAACGGGGCAAGCCACGCCATGACGCTGAGGTCCTGATGTACGAACTGGGCCACGGTTGGCCGCTGTACCTTCACCACAACTTCTTCGCCGGTGTGAAGCGTGGCCACATGGACCTGGGCGATTGAGGCTGCAGCGAGGGGAGCGCGGTCGAACGACGCAAACGCCTCCTCGAGTGTTTGGCCGAGCTCCTCTTCGACAACGGTCCGCACAACGTCGAACGATTCGGCGGGCACTTGGTCGCGGCACTTGGTGAACTCGGTGACGAGTTCGTCGGGAAAGATGCCCTGTCCGCTCGAGATAATTTGCCCAAGTTTGATGTAGGTCGGGCCGAGTTCTTCGGCGGCCTTGCGAAGGCGGAGTGAAAGATCGGCGCGCGATGCGCTCTGATCGGTTGCGCGCTTGCGGCGACCGGTCAGCGCCCACAGACCAAGGGCAGAACCCAACTCCCACACCACTTTGAACACTCGGGTGCCGTTGGGGACTCGACGGGGTGCGATGAGCTCGGGAACTTGTCGACGAACCACAGATCGAACCGTGTCGAGACCCTTCTTCCAACGAAGGTTGTCGGGGTCCACAATCCATGGCGGGTCTTCAGAGAACGAACCAAAGGCCAGATCAGATGGCTGCTCGGAGGGGGTTTCGGGGGGCGCGAGAGTCACTCGTATAGTGTGACGCCGAAGAGCTATAAATGCTCAGCTAAACGACAAGGGTCACGTCTACAGGCGTTCGAAAGTCCAGCTCACGGGTTGGTCGCCGTCGTAGGGCATCGTGCCGTGGAATGTTTTGGGGTTGTCGTCGAACACGAGAGGCACAAAGTATCGATCGCCGGCCCACATCGGTAGCCGCTTCTGCATATCGGTGTCGCCATTGCATGCGGCGAGGAGGTCGGACCGGGCGACCCATTCGAGAGCGCCTTCTTCGTTGTGTTCGGGGATGTGTCCGCTCCAGGCGTCGATGACGAAGAGGAAGCCGAGCCAGTCTTCATTTTTGGGACCGAAGTTGCTCCAGGTAACGGTGCCGCGCAGCGAGAAGGACTCGAGCTCAATCGCTGCTTCCTCGCGCATCTCTCGGCGAAGGCTGGTCACGATGTCTTCATCGCGCTCAACCTTGCCGCCGAGCCCGTTGACCTTGCCAAAATGGTCGTCGTCGGGCCGAGCGTTGCGGCGGATCATCAGCACCTGGTCGGTTTCGCGATGCCAGACGTAGGCGAGGGTGCCGACGACAGGCCGGAAGCTGTTGCTCATTTGTCGGACACTAGCGGTGCCAGTGCGCCGTGGTTGTCAGCCGAGTAGTGCCTGGGCAACGAGGCCGCCCATCAGCGCGACCGAAAAGACGTAGGCAAAGAAGATGGTGATGAGTCGGCGGTTGGCGAGCTTGGTGAGGATGATGAACTCCGGAACGTTTGCACCTGCCCCAGAGATGGTGAGTGCGACGATTGCGCCGATGCCGACACCAGCGGTGGTAAGTGAGCTGGCAATCGGCACAAAGAGGCTGGTTTGGAAATACAGGGGAGTGCCGAGCATTGCTGCCAGCGGTATTGACCAGCCGGCGTTGTTGCCGGTGATTGTGGCGACCGCCTCAGGCGAGACGAGCGCTTCGATGGCGAGCCCAATAGTGACACCAGCGAGGAGGAGGGGGCCTACCGATCGTAGAAGCGCAGTGGCGGCACGAAACGCCGAACGGCTCTCGGTCGCTGCGCCCTGCCAGGCAACGTTGCTCATGTCGCTGGTCGACTCGCAGGCGGGAAGGTCGGCCGACCGGGGCGCCGACAGCGCGCCGGAGGGCACCGGCGTCGGATTTGCCGCTGCGACGGTGGTGAGCTCGGCGGGCAGAGGTTTGAGGTGGCGTTCGATTCCCACCCGTTGGGCGGTGAGCGCCAAACTCATCGCAGCGATGAAGGCGATGACGGTATAGATGAGTGCGGCTTTCAACCCGACGATGAGAAGGAGGGCACCGAACAAGACCGGGTCGAGTACCGGAGCTGCGCTGAGGAAGGCAACGTACCCGGCCGGTGGAACGCCCGCTTGCCGCAAGCCGATCAACATCGGAATCGCCGAATAGGTGCAAAACGGCGTCACGAAGCCGAGTGCGACGCCTTTCAGTGCCGAAAGAACTGGCGGGCCGCCCATCCACGACCGAACCCGCTCGGTGCCGAGTCGGCGTTGGACGAGTTGCACCACAAAGGCCACGCCGAAGAACAAGATGACCAGTTCGACAAGCAAGAACGCGGTCGAGGCGATCATGTTGGATCCTGCTTGGCGTTCATGATCTCCGCGACCGCCTCGGGGAGTGCCGTCATACAGGCAGGGTTGGCGGTGACGAGCGTCCTGATGCCGTTGCTTTCCAAAAAGACGAATCGGTCGTCGGCGAGGATGGCCAGGTGGCGAGATACGGTTGATTGGCTTTTGCCGACGGCGGCAACAATCTCGCCAACGGTAAGGGGCTGATCGGAGGTGGCGACGACGTGAAGTACCCGAAGGCGCGTGCCGTCGGCGAGGCATCGGAACCATTGGGCATAGTCGTTGGCTCGCTCGCTTGAGAGGCTCGGCATATCATTCATCGTTAATCGACGATAAACGATGAATGAGCTGTTTGCAACTACCCTAAATGCGGCGGCATTCGTTGCCCGACCAGATGGCGGTAACGGTGTCTTCAGCTGAGCCGCCGCTGGTTCGACCCCAAACCGGTGAGTTGCTGTCGTCGCCAGGCATACGAAACGAACCGGAGCCATCGTCTTCCTGGAAGACCACCAAGAGCGCATTGGACGCCAAAAGTTCCTCAACGGTCAACCCAGGCTGAAGGCCATCTTCAACGACCAAATCGACGCTACTGTTGCGCTCGTTGAGCGGCCCGTCGATATACCACTGCTCGAACGTGACCATCCCTTCGACCTGTTCAGCAAGCACAAGTTCGAGGCCGCCAAAGCGCAGACGGCGAGTCCGGAGCCCAGCGCAGTCATCATCGGCCACAAGCCCGGTGTCTTCGGTCGGTTCGCCAAGCGAGGCGATTGCTGCGGCAACGGCATCGTCGGCAGGTGTGCCAATGGCGGCAAGTACCGGAGCCGATGCATCGGTGCCAAACACCGCCCAGCCCTCCTGCAAAAGCACCGACTTCGCAAAACTCTCGTCCACCGTGGGGGGAGCGACGGTGCTCGTGGTGGTGGCGCTGGTTTCAAGTTCTGGCCGAGTGGTGGTGCTCGCGGTGGAGCTTGGCGCGCCAACGCCGTCGGGCAGCACAAGAACAAACGGGGCGTTCGAGGTCGGCGGCGACGAATCGGGAGTTTCTTGAAAATCGGGAGCGTCGGTTGTGGCCGGTACCCCAGTTTGAGGGTTTGTGGTCGGCGTCGCCGGGGTGGCCGCTGGCACCGACGACACGGTGACCTCCGCAGCGGTAGGCACGACTTCGGGCGCGGCAACCGGAGCACTGTTGCCGCGCACAAACAGCAGCACGATCATCAGTAGGCAGCTCACCACGGCTGCGCCAGCCAGCGTGGCGCGGCGTTGCTTGGTCACCAGTTCGAACCTTCCAACAGACAAGAAGAACGCGGTTGGCGTTTCCCCACACGCCAACCGCAGTACGACGTTTGGCTAACCCTCGAAACTTGCGAGCGACTCGAGAGCAGCTTCGGCAAGTTCTTTGCGACAGATCAAAAGGTCGGGCATGTACGGATCCGCGTTGTTGTACACCATAGGGCTGCCATCGATGCGCGATACGTGCAGCCCGGCCTTCTCGGCAACAGCTACCGGCGCACACGAATCCCACTCGTACTGACCACCTGAATGGGCGTAGATATCGGCGAGGCCCCGAACAACTGCCATCGCCTTTGCGCCCGCAGAACCCATTGGTACCAGCTCTGCGCCGATTGCATCAGCAACGTGCGTAGCGGCCGCTGGCGGGCGAGTACGGCTCACAAGCATGCGAGGAACGTCGGGCATCGGGCCGAGCTCGGGAAGCGGCTCACCAGTGTTGAGGGTGAGGTTCGCTCCGGGCAAAGCAACCGCGCCGGCCACGGCCTTTCCGGCGATGACAAGAGCGACGTGCACAGCCCAGTCGTCGCGTGGCGGCTCGCTAAATTCGCGGGTGCCATCAAGTGGGTCGACAATCCAAGTACGTTCTGCAGTGAGGCGGGCATGATCGTCCTTGCCCTCTTCAGAAAGGATGGCGTCGTTCGGCATACTGGCGGTCAGTTCACGCATGATGAGTTCGTGCGCCTGACGGTCTCCTTCGTCCTTCATCTCTTTGCCTTCGACGCCCTTGGCGACAAGGTCTTCGCGGACTTTCATCAAAAGTTCGCCAGCCAATGTCGCGATTCGCGTGGCTTCTGTGTGGTCTTGGGGAAGAATGGTCATGAATTGCTCCTGGGTAAGTGCTCAGGTTCTAGTATCGACTGCCGATCCAAACCATTGATGCTTTATGGCTTATGAACTTTCACATCTCCGAGAACTCGAAGCAGAGTCAATTCACATTTTCCGTGAAGTGGCCGCTGAATTCGAGCGTCCTGCCCTTATGTTCAGTGGAGGTAAAGACTCCATTGTCATGCTCCGCTTAGCGGAAAAGGCTTTCCACCCCTGCAAGATCCCGTTCCCGGTTCTGCATGTCGACACGGGGCATAACTTCCCCGAGGTCATCGAGTTTCGCGATCGGCGTCTTGCCGAAGTCGGCGCTCGTTTGATTGTCGGCTCAGTTCAGGAACGAATCGACAGCGGCCAGCTGAAAGAAGAGCCGGGTCTCAACCCGTCTCGAAACCAGCTGCAGACCCCTGTTCTTCTCGAGTCAATCGAAGAGAACGAGTTTGATGCGCTGTTCGGTGGAGCCCGCCGCGACGAAGAAAAGGCTCGCGCCAAAGAGCGCGTGTACTCCTTCCGTGATGACTTCGGTCAGTGGGATCCCAAGAACCAGCGCCCCGAATTGTGGAGCCTGTACAACGGTCGCACCCGTAAGGGCGAGCACATCCGTGTGTTCCCCATCTCGAACTGGACCGAGCTCGACATTTGGCAGTACATCGAGGCCGAAGAGGTCGAGATCCCCCAGATCTACTACTCGCACCAGCGTGAGGTCGTCGAGCGCGACGGCATGCTCATCGCTACCGGCCCGTTCAACACCCTTGGTGAGAACGAATCTGCTTTCACCGAAACGGTTCGCTACCGCACCATTGGTTGCATGACCGTTACCGGTGCCGTCGAATCCGACGCTGACACTATCGAAAAGGTCATCGCCGAGGTTGCGGGCACCCGCGTTACCGAGCGAGGCGCAACACGAGCCGATGACCGTGTGTCGGAAGCGGCAATGGAAGATCGTAAGAAAGAGGGCTACTTCTAATGGCCGAGATTCTCAGATTTGCAACGGCCGGTTCGGTCGACGACGGAAAGTCGACCCTTATTGGTCGTCTTCTCTATGACACAAAGACCATCTTCCAAGATCAAATGGATGCGGTCGAAAAGGCATCGGAGAACCTCGGCACCGAGGGTCCGAACCTTGCACTTCTCACCGACGGCCTTCGTGCCGAACGTGAACAGGGCATCACTATCGATGTGGCCTACCGCTACTTCTCGACGCCGAAGCGCAAGTTCATCATCGCCGATACGCCTGGTCATATTCAGTACACCCGCAACATGGTTACCGGTGCATCAACCGCCGATCTTGCGATCGTGCTGCTCGATGCCCGTAAAGGGGTCGTCGAACAGTCGAAGCGTCACGCCTTCTTGGCGTCACTTCTTCGCATTCCGCACCTTGTGCTGGCCGTGAACAAGATGGACCTTGTCGACTTCTCCGAGGAGCAGTTCAACAAGGTTGCCGACGAGTTCCGCGAGTTTGCAACCCGTCTGGACATCGCCGACCTCACGTTCATCCCCGTGTCAGCGCTTATGGGCGACAACGTCGTCGATCGCAGCGAACACATGGACTGGTACGACGGTCCAACGTTGCTCACCCACCTCGAACAGGTGCACATCGCCTCTGACCGCAACATGATCGATGTACGGTTCCCCGTGCAGTACGTGTTGCGCCCCCAGTCCGACGACTACCACGACTTCCGTGGTTTCGCCGGAACGGTTGCCGGTGGCGTTATGAAGCCAGGCGACGAAGTTATGGTGCTGCCGTCAGGATTCACCACGCGGATCAACACCATCGAGACCATGGACGGACTCGTCGACGAGGCGTATGCCCCGATGGCGGTCACGGTGACCCTCGAGGACGAGATTGATATCAGTCGGGGCGACATGTTGTGCCGACCAAACAACTCTCCCGACGTCACCCAGGATCTCGATGCGATGATCTGTTGGATGACCTCTGAAGCCAAGTTTGAGCCACGGATGAAGCTTGCTATCAAGCACACCACCCGAAACGCTCGAGTCATGGTCAAAGATGTTCAGTACCGACTCGACATCAACTCGCTGCATCGCGATGAGTCGAGCGAAGTGCTCGAACTTAACGAGATTGGCCGAGTCACGCTTCGTTGCACCCAGCCGCTCTTTGTCGACGAGTACCGACGTAACCGCACCACTGGTTCGTTTATCCTCATCGATGAGCACACCAACAGCACTGTTGGCGCTGGCATGATCCTCGGCACCGGTGACTGACCGTCACCGTTGGTAATCGAGTTCACTTCATAGACATCTACAGGTAGCGACACATTTCCCCATGGCTTCAACTAGTCCGAACGTTGTCTGGCATCCGAGCGAGTTCGATCGCGAGGAACGCTGGACCAAGATCGGCGCCCGGGGCGTCACTATTTGGTTTACGGGCTTTTCGGGCTCGGGCAAGTCGACGGTGGCCGTTCAGGTCGAACGTCTCTTGCTCGAGTCCGGCAAACCCACCTACCTTCTCGACGGCGACAACCTACGCATGGGTCTCAACGGCGATCTCGGCTTTTCGGCTGAGGATCGCGACGAGAACGTCAGACGGGTGTCGGAGGTGGCGCGGCTTTTCGCCGATGCCGGCGTCGTCAGCCTTGTGCCGTTGGTGAGCCCGTACCGGGCAGCTCGCGACCGGGCCCGAGAAATTCATCAAGCGGCCGACCTGCCGTTTGTTGAGTGTTTCATCTCGACACCATTGGCAGTATGCGAAAGCCGCGATCCCAAGGGCCTCTACAAAAAGGCTCGAGCAGGCGAACTCACGGGCATGACAGGTATCGACGACCCGTACGAGCCACCGCTTAACCCCGAACTGGTGCTCGACACCACCACGGGTACCCCGGTCGACCTCGCGCAACAGGTCATCGATTTCATCAACCAGTAGGTTTCTCTGGTGCGGTGTTCGGTGTTGCGCTGGCCTGCAGTGTCTGCGCAAGAGTAATCGCTACGGCGATGCCCAAAATCGCCCCAAACGCTGCCTGAAGGCTCCACGCTGCGGCGAGGGCACCGATCACCGGTGGAGCACCAAGAAAGCCGACGCGCATGCCCGACGACATGACCGCAAGGCCTGTGCCCGCCGACGAGCCAGAGCGCGTAGCCGCATCTTGGTAGAGCAGCGGGAACACCGGTGCCAGACCGATGCCCATCAGCACGTAGCCGGCGAGGGTAAGGGCAATGCTCGACGCAAACACCACCACTGCTAACCCAGCTGAGATCAAGGTGACGCTCGCCAGGCGGGTGGCTTTGGTACCCACCGCGTCGACGACGCGGTCGGCAACCAGACGCGCAACCAGCATCGCTCCGGAGAACGCCACAAAGCCGAGTCCGGCCTGGCCTTTGGTCGCGTCTCGTTCATCGGAGAGCATGAGCGAACTCCATTCGGCTGCCGAACCTTCCAGCACGGCCGCAGCGAGCGCCGCCACGCCAATGAAGAGGGCAGCCGGCCCGATGCGGCCGGCTTTGGCGGTCGGCGGCGTTGGTGCGTCGTAGGGCAACAGGTCGCGAGCGGTAAGCGACAACACGATGGCGCCGGCGATGGCCACGGTCACCAGTTGGGAAAGCAGCGACACGCCCAGCGCAGCAGAAGCAGTACCGATAACGCCGCCGGTCAGCGAACCAATACTCCACATTGCATGCACCCGGTTGATGCTCGATCGGCCGAGTAGTTCTTGGGTGTGCACGGCCTGGGCGTTCATGCCGATATCGACCGAGGCGTCGACGCTGCCGATAAGAAAGAATGAAAGAAAGAGCAGCCATGCGGTATCAACTACAGAAATCGTCGGCAGCAACAGCATCAGCAGAAGGCCGGCGGCGGCGGTCATTGTTCGAGTGCCGAAGCGGTTGATCACTACGCCGGCGGCGAGGCTGCCGAACAAGCCGCCAAGGCCCATACCCATGAGCGAACGACCGAGTACGGCTTCGGATATATCGAGCTTGTCGCGCAGCTCAGCTACCCGTGGCACCCACGACCCAACAACGATGCCGTTCAGAAAAAAGAGAGCGGTGGCTGCGCGCGCTGCGGTTTCGGCGTGGTTGTTCTCTGGCTCAGTGTGAGCAGTTCGCGGCATCGTTGCACATTAGTGAGTGCGCCGGTCCGCCCTGTTGTCCGCCCGGTTGTCTGCCAAACCACCCGAAGTAGCGGGGTTTCGGACCCCTTAGTTCTCTGCCGGACCGTAAGGCTCTTTGGCCTCTTTGTAGCAGGGGTAGTGGTAGTGATCGACGCGAACCCAGGCGTTCTTTTCATAGATGTTGCAGATGGCCTGCTGATGGCGCATCTTCGCCTGAAACTTGACCCGTTCGCCACAGAGAATGCACTCGACCTGGCTACCCGGTTCGACCATGCGTAGCACGGCGCGACTTTCCCATTTGGATTTGCGTTTTGCGGGCGCCTTCTTTGCTGCGGTCTTTTTGGCAGCTGCCTTCTTGGCCGGTGCGGCCTTGGCGGTGGTCTTCGCCGGTTTCTTCGTTGAAGCGGCCTTTGCCGTGGTCTTTTTCGCGGGCTTACGGGTTGCAGCCTTTTTTGCTGCAGCCGTCTTCTTCGTCGTGGTGCTTGCCATAGGTAACACCATCGGCAGGTGCGCCTACATCCTGAGCAATTTGTTGGGTCTTTCGGCCCAGAAACGTTGATTTGTGCCGAAGCGACGGTTAGCTCGCGCTGCCCTCGGCAATAGCCATCAGCGCAGCGATTGCCGCATCGTCGGGCAGCTCGCCCGACGCCCGCTGCACGACAGTGCCGTCGCCGCCGACAACCACGAAATACGGGAAGCCGGGTAGCCCGAACCCGGCAGCGATGGCACCCGCAGCAGAGTCATCGAGAACCTCGTACGGCCATTGCTCGGCCTCGAACCAGTCGAGCGGCGGATAGTTATCGCCACTTGGGTCCACCGCGGTAGAAACGGCGTAGAAGTCGACACTTGCCGGCAATCCGTTGGCCTCGATGTAGGAGACAAGACGGGGGAGTTCGCGCTGGCAATGGGGGCACCAATGGGCGAAGAACCCGTAGACCTTGCCGCGGCCATCGGCCTGTTCGATGTCGATGGTCGAACCGGTGAGCGATGCCGCAACCAAGCCCGGGGCTTCGAGACCGATGGCAGCGTCGGCGGCCGGGTCGACAAGCTGGGGAAGAGCGGCACCAATCAGCGGATTTGAGGGTGTCGTCGCAGCAGCTGTGCCTTCATCGGCAGCGTCGCTTCCGCCGGTTGTCTCCGTCTCAGACGAGTCGTCGGCTGCCGCGTCGGCGGGGGTTTCGGTCGCGGTGCTACCGCCGCAGGCGGCCACCAGAGCAGCAAGGATGACCAGAAGCGAAAGAAGTCGATTTCTCGTGTTCATAAGGCTTCAAGGGTACCAACCCAAGATGCATTGGTGGCCGCGCCGCTGCAGCGTTGTCGGAACAGTGAGCTACCGCACCAACGGCTTGTAGGTGAGCCGTTCTGGCCGCATAGCATCCATCCCGAATTCCTTGCGGCGGAACTCGGAGTACTCGCTGAAGTTGCCCTCGAACCAGCGAACCTGCGACTGGCCTTCGAACGCGAGCATGTGGGTGGCAACGCGGTCGAGGAACCAACGATCATGGCTGATAATCACTGCACAACCAGCGTAGGAGTTGAGGCCATCTTCGAGCGAACGTAGCGTGTCGACATCGAGGTCGTTGGTGGGCTCATCAAGCATCAAAACGTTTGCTCCTCGCCGTACAACCTTGGCCAGATGCACACGGTTTCGCTCGCCGCCAGAAAGTTGACCTACCAGCTTTTGCTGATCGGGACCCTTGAAGTTGAACGAACCAACGTACGCACGAGCATTCATTTCGCGAGTACCGAGCTGCACGATCTCATCACCGCCGCTGATCTCGTCGAAAACCGTGGCATCGGGGTCGAGGGTCTCGCGGCTCTGATCGACATACCCGAGTTCGACGGTGGTGCCGATGGTGATGTCACCGGTGTCCGGCGCTTTGGCCGGATCAGTCGAATTCTCGGCCGCGTCGATGATCATGCGGAACAGCGTGGTTTTACCCGCACCGTTGCCGCCGATGACACCCACAATGCCAGCAGGAGGAAGCGAGAATGACAGATCATCGATCAGGAACTTTTCGCCAAACCCTTTCGACACGTTCTTGAACTCGATGACCTGATTGCCTAGCCGCTTGTTGGCCGGGATCGTGATCGCCATTTTGTCGAGACGACCCGAGGCTTGCTTCTGCTCGGCGACCAATTTGTCGTAGGCAGCGAGACGGGCCTTGCCCTTCGACTGGCGGGCCTTCGGCGACATACGAACCCATTCGAGTTCGCTCTTGAGCGTGCGATCGCGTGCGCTGTCATGTTTGTCTTCGGCGGCGAGACGTTCGCGCTTTTGTTCGAGCCAATTGCTGTAGTTGCCCTCGAACGGATGGCCCTTGCCACGCTCGAGCTCGAGGATCCATTCGGCGACGTTGTCGAGAAAGTAGCGATCGTGGGTAATGGCGACAATGGTGCCGGCGTAGTCCTTGAGGAACCGCTCTAGCCAGGCAACGGATTCGGCGTCGAGATGGTTCGTGGGCTCATCGAGCAGCAAGAGGTCGGGGCTGTTTAGCAGCAGACGGCAGAGCGCGACACGGCGTCGCTCGCCACCCGACAGGCCTTCGATTGCGGTGTCGCCAGGAGGAAGGCGAAGCGCATCCATGGCGATCTCGATTGTTCGCTGCAGATCCCAGGCGTTGGCCGCCTCGATGCGCTTTTCGAGTGCAGCCTGACGCTCGCCCAACTTCTCGTAATCGGCATCTGGGTCGGCCCAGCCTGCCAGCACCTCGTCGTATTCGAGCAACAGGCCCGAGATCTCGCCGACGCCATCCATGACGTTGCCAAGAACGTCTTTCTCCGGGTCGAGATGGGGCTCCTGCTCAAGCAAACCAACGGTGTAACCGTCGCTGAGACGAGCCTCGCCCGTGTAGTCGGTGTCGAGGCCCGCCATGATTTTAAGCAGCGAAGACTTACCCGAACCGTTCGAGCCGATGACGCCGATTTTGGCCCCGGGAAGGAACGAGAGATTGATGTTGTCGAGCACTTGGCGATCGGGCGGATAGAACCGACCGAGCTTGTGCATGGTGAAGATGTACTGGGCACTCATGGCGCCCGAGACTACTGGCTCGCTGGGCCGAACTACGATGCGACGAATGGGACTCTTCAACAAGATCAGCGGTTGGCTTAAGAAGGAAGGCGCTGACGCCTCCGACATTTTGGCCGATACCAAGGAACGTCTGGGCAGCGACCTCGACAAGCGCGAACGCCAGATGGCCGCGTCGCCCACCGAAAAGCTCGACGCCACGCTGGCCGAGCTCGACGCCACCGATCCGCTCGCCGAGGTGCGGTCGAAGATAGACGGGAAGTCAGCGCTGGCTGACGCCAAAGCCGATCTTGCGCAGGATGGCCGCGATGCTGCTCCGGCCGATACCCGTCAACCTGACGCTGCGCCGGCCACCACGATCAAGGCCGTACTGTTCGATTTCGGGGGCGTAGTCACCACCAGCCCGTTCGAGGCGTTCGCTGCCTTTGAGAAGGCCAACGGTTTGCCGGCCGACATTATCCGCACCATCAACTCCACCAACCCCGATAGCAATGCGTGGGCACGTTTCGAACGAAACCAGGTCGACCGCGACCAGTTCGTTGCGCTGTTTGGTGCCGAAGCCTCGGCGCTCGGACACCACATCGATGGTGGCGCAGTGCTCGACCTGTTGAAGGGCGACATTCGCCCCGAGATGGTCGACATGATCAAAGAGTGCAAAGAGCGAGGTTTCAAGGTGGCGTGCCTCACCAACAACATCTCGTCGGGAGAAGCAGGCCAAGGATCCGACGAGATCGGCGAGATGGCGCAGGTGATGGCGCTGTTCGATCACATTGTTGAGTCGTCGAAGGTCGGCGTTCGTAAACCCGAGCTCAGGTTCTACGAGCTCGCCTGCGAACAGGTGGGCGTCGCACCCGCAGAGTGTGTGTTTCTCGACGACCTCGGTATCAACCTGCGGCCGGCAAGAACTATGGGCATGACCACCATCAAGGTGGTTGCTGCCGATGACGCCATCGCGGAGCTACGCGAGGCCCTAGCCTAATCGAGGGGTGCGAAGGCCTTCTTGAGAAGCTGCGCCTGCTCTTGTTTGTGAATCGTCGACGAGCCCGTCGCCGGACTGCCGGACTCAAAGCGGCTGATGCGGCGAATTTTGTGTTCTTTGTGCTCTTCGTACAGGCGTCCCTTGGCGAAGTTCCACGCGCCCATGTTCTCGGGCTCCTCCTGTAACCAAACGATCTCTTTGGCGTTGGGGTAACGAGCGAGAATCTGGTGACTTTGCTCGGTGGGCCACGGATAGATCTGCTCGATACGGATCACCGCAGCCTTTGCTCCGATGTCGTCGCGGTGCGCCATGGCGTCGTAGGCGACCTTGCCCGAGCAGTATACGAGCCGTTCGATCGACGACGGGTCGGTCACCCCCGGATCGTCCAACAATTCTTGGAACGATCCCGACGTGAGCTCGTCGATGCTCGAACGAACTTCCTTTGACCGAAGCAGAGACTTTGGTGTGAACACGATGAGCGGTTTGCGTACGTCGCGAACCATCTGACGACGAAGCAGATGAAAGAGCTGCGCGGCAGTCGTAGCGTTGGCCACCTGGATGTTGTCTTCGGCTGCGAGCAGCAGGAAACGCTCCATGCGGCCCGATGAATGCTCGGGGCCCTGGCCCTCGAGCCCATGGGGAAGCAACATGACGAGACCCGTGGTCTCGTTCCACTTGTCTTCGGCGGCCACGATGAACTGATCGATGATGATCTGTGCGCCGTTGACGAAGTCGCCGAACTGGGCTTCCCAGACGGTGAGAACGTCTTTGTTGGTGAGCGAATAGCCGTACTCGAAACCAAGCGCTGCGTATTCCGACAGCAACGAGTCGTAGATCCAGAACTCTGAATCGTTTCGCATCGCGTCGAGCAGGATGTGCTCATCGGCGGTCTCGTAATCGACCAAGGTCGAATGACGGTGTGAAAAGGTGCCGCGCCGAGAATCCTGGCCCGATACTCGTACCGACGTGCCTTCATGAAGCAGTGAGCCGAAGGCCATCGATTCAGCCAGCGCCCAATCGACTTCGCCGCCTTCGTACATTTCGGCACGGGTTTCGAACTGCCGGGCAAGCTTGGGGTGCACGGTAAAACCGTCGGGAACCGTATTGAGCGCGGCGTAGACCTTATCGAGCGTCTCGCGAGCCGTGCCGGTGTCGACGTGTGGCAGCACACCGACGGGGCGGGGAGGCTCAGAGGCGACGCGTGTGACCTCTGGTGCCGAATCGCGGGTCTCGGTCAGTGCCTCTTGTAGCTGCGACTGGAAATCGTCGAGTCCCTCTTCGGCTTGCTCGATCGTGAAGTCGCCACGTTTGACGAGCGACTCGACATAAAGCTTTCGGACCGACCGGCGAGCTTCGATGGCTTTGTACATCAGCGGCTGGGTGTAGCTGGGGTCGTCGCCTTCGTTGTGGCCATGGCGTCGGTAGCAGACCATATCGATCACGACGTCTTTGTTGAATTTCTGGCGGTACTCGAAGGCGAGCCGGGCAACCCGGACGCACGCTTCAGGGTCGTCGCCGTTCACATGGAAGATCGGGGCCTGGACCATTTTGGCCACATCGGTTGGGTATTCGCTTGACCGCGCCGCATGGGGAGCGGTGGTAAAGCCGAGCTGGTTGTTGATGATGACGTGCACTGCGCCACCGACCTTGTAGCCCTTCACCTGCGAAAGGTTGAGGGTTTCGGCAACCACGCCCTGGCCAGCGAAGGCCGCATCGCCGTGAATCAGCACCGGCAGCACGGGGTAATCGCCAGGAGGCTGGATCATGTCCATCTTGGCCCGAGTCATGCCGAGCACAACTGGGTCGACGGCTTCGAGATGGCTCGGGTTTGCTGCGAGCTCGACACCGATCGACGCGCCCGTGCGAGAGGTGAATGTGCCGGTCTGGCCGAGATGGTATTTCACGTCGCCGGAGCCCTGCACCGCCGTCTCCGACACGGTGTCTTCGAATTCTTCGAACAGATCTTCGTAGTCCTTGCCAACAATGTTGACGAGAACATTTAGCCGGCCGCGATGAGCCATGCCAATGACGGCTTCGGACATGTTGTCTTCGGCCGCCGCGCTCAGGAGCGCATCAAGAAGCGGCACCGTACTTTCGGCGCCTTCGATACCAAAGCGCTTTTGCCCGACATATTTGGTGGCGAGGAAACGTTCGAGTGCTTCAGCAGCGTTGAGCCGGCCAAGGATGTGAAGCTGTTCGCTCGCTTCGAGTCCTTCGGTGCCGCTTTCGAGGTGATCTTGAATCCAGGCCTTTTCCTCGTAGCTGGTGATGTGCATGTACTCGATGCCGGTCGTGCGGCAATACGCGTCGCGCAGCAAACCAAGGAGGTCGGCCAGCTTATGTTTTTGGCCTTTCTCGCCAACATCGACGCCCATAAGGCCATGGGTGAGGAACTCGCGTTCGAGGTCCCAGATGGTGAGGCCGTAGCTGGCCGGGTCGAGCTCGGAGTGCATGTCGGGCTCTTTGGCGGCCAGCGGGTCAAGGTCGGCGATGAGGTGCCCTCGCGA
The DNA here is from genome assembly GCA_938015295.1 of uncultured Acidimicrobiales bacterium. Lineage (GTDB taxonomy): Bacteria > Actinomycetota > Acidimicrobiia > Acidimicrobiales > SHLQ01 > CALLQB01. The sequence continues at coordinate 12,620 of CALLQB010000007.1, read as the reverse complement.
CCGGTATGCGTTTACCAAGGAGTCGACCTGACTCTGCTTTTCGATCATTGCCGCATCGCGGTCGGCAAAGTTGGTGTCCTTGCGCCACTTCACGGCCTCATAGGGCACGCCAAGCGACCGAAGCAGATCGACGTAGAAGTCGTCTTCGCCAAGCAGGAGCTCGTGTACCTTCTTCAGGAACAAGCCCGACTCGGCGCCTTGAATGATGCGATGGTCATAGGTCGAGCTGACCGTGGTGATCTTGGAGATACCGAGATCGGCGAGTGTGCCGGGATCGGCGGCCTGAAATTCGGTGGGGTAGGCGATGGTGCCCATACCGACGATAAGACCCTGGCCGGGCATGAGACGCGGAACCGATTGCACCGTGCCGATGGTGCCCGGGTTGGTAAGGCTGACGGTTATTCCGGCGAAGTCGTCGGGCGTAAGTTTGTTGTCGCGTACTTTGCGAATCGCTTCTTCGTAGCGATCGACAAAGGCCCGGAAATCGAGCGTGTCGGCGTCGCGAACATTGACGACCATGAGCGTGCGCGAGCCGTCGGATTTCGGTACGTCGACCGCGATGCCGAGACCGACGTGATCGTGTTTGATGATGCGTGGTTTGCCGTCGGCGTCCTCGAAATAGCTGGCGTTCATTGCCGGAACCGCGTCGGAGATCGCCCGCACGACGGCATAACCGATGATGTGAGTGAAGCTGACCTTGCCGCCGCGGGTACGAGTGAGGTACCCGTTCATGATCTTGCGGTTGACCTCGAGCAGGCGGGCCGGAACCTCTCGGAAACTGGTGGCGGTGGGAACCGACAGGCTGGCTTCCATATTGCTGGCGATGCGCGCAGCTGCGCCGCGGATCGGTTCGCCTAGTGGGGCGTCGGTGGGAAGCGCAGGTGCGGCGGCGGTTGGCACCGGTGGTGCCGGCGTCGGCGTCGGCACCTGCGCCGGCGCGGTCGGCGATGCTGCGGGTACCGGTGCGGCCACGGCGGCGGTTGCCGCGGTATTCGATGCCCCCAATCCACCTTGGGTTTGGTTGCCGTAGTCAGCAAAGAAGTCTTGCCACGATGGGCTGACTGAGCCGGGATCGGCGAGATATTGGTGATACATCTCGTCGACCAACCATGCGTTCTGGCCATCTACTGAAGGACGCTGTACGTCTGTCACGGTGCAAACCCTATTGCGGTCTGTGAGCTGGCTTCGTGACCAGCTTCATATTTCTGTCGGCCATCGGTCACGCGAAGTGAACTACGGTGCAAATTCGTGCGCATAGCTACTTGGAATGTCAATTCACTTAACGCCCGCCTCGAACGGGCAATCGAATGGGTTGGCCTGCTGCAGCCCGATGTGTTGTGCCTGCAAGAAACCAAGCTCGCCGACGATGCGTTTCCCCATGAAGCGTTTGCCGCGCTCGGGTACGAATCGGTGCACAACGGTGAAGGTCGGTGGAACGGTGTGGCCATCGTCAGCCGAGTTGGCCTAAGCGATACTCGTCCCGGGTTCGCCGATGGGGGCGCCCCCGACCCCGATGCCCGGATCGTCTGGGCGACCTGTGGCGGTATACGAGTCGCAAGTTGCTACGTGCCGAATGGGCGAACGCTTGACGACGACCACTACCAGTACAAGTTGGCCTGGCTCGACCGATTGCACGCCGACCTCGACACCAACGCCACCCCAGCAGATGACCTTTGTGTGGTCGGCGACTTCAACATCGCTCCCGACGATCGCGACGTGTACGACCCAAAAGTGCTGGTTGGCGCAACGCATGGTAGTCAGGCCGAACGCGACCGGTTGGCTGCGCTTCTCGACTGGGGTCTCGACGATGTGTTCCGCGACCACCACGAAGAAGCGGGCCTGTACACCTGGTGGGACTACCGGGGCGGCAACTTCCACAAACGGCTGGGAATGCGTATTGACCTCATTCTCACCAGCGCATCATTGACGGCGCGCAGCGAGCGCGTGTTGTGCGATCGCAATGCCCGCAAGGGTAAGGACCCAAGCGACCACGCTCCTGTTTTGCTCGACCTCAGCGCAAGCTGAGCTGCGGGCTAGCCTTCGCCGTCACCATCATGCTCATTCCAATAGAAGAACACGCCCTCCTCATTTTTTGGGTCCAACTACTCGTGTTGGTTGCCCTCGCCCGGGCTCTCGGCGCACTGATGCGCCGTATTGGTTTGCCCTCGGTCATCGGCGAGCTTGGTGCCGGCCTCATCTTGGGCCCGTCGATATTCGGTCGTATCTGGCCACACGGTTTCGAAGAGTTTTTGCCCGGCGACGAGGCCGGTTCAGCTGCGCTGCTCGCCATTAGCTGGGTGGGTGTCGCACTGCTGCTGGTCGTCACCGGCTTCGAGACCGACCTTGCGCTTATCCAGAAGCTCGGACGTGCCGCAATTCTTGTTACGGCGTTCAGCCTTATCGTTCCGTTCCTCGGCGGGCTTGCGGTGGGTTATCTCCTCCCCGAAGCGTTCTTGGGTCTCGGACTCGAGGGAGCGGGCGGTGACCGCACAACGTTCGCCCTCTTTGTCGCAGTCGCTCTTAGCGTGTCGTCGCTCGCCGTCATTGCAAAGATTTTGTCCGAGCTGGGTCTGATGCGACGCGACTTTGGACAGATCACGGTGGCGGCTGGCATGGCGAACGATGTCGTTGGTTGGGTGCTGTTGGCGATTTTTGCCGGTCTTGCGTCGTCGGGTGGCTTCGACGTCGTCGAACTTGGCAAGACGCTCGGTGGCCTTGCGCTGTTCACGCTGCTCGCGTTCACGGTTGGGCAACGCCTCATCGATAACAGCCTCCGAAATTTCCTCAAGTCGGGTTCTGATGTCAGCGGAGCGCTTACCGTCGCTGTGCTCACGATGCTGGTGTTCGGTGTCGTCACGCAGTATCTGGGAGTCGAAGCTGTTCTCGGCGCTTTTGTCGCTGGTGTTGTTCTCAATCGCTCCCGGTTCCAGAACCCTGAGGTGCTGCATCACCTCGAGTCGCTTACCGGTGCGTTCTTTGCGCCGGTCTTCTTCGCTACCGCAGGCCTTCGGGTCGATCTTGGTCTGCTCAACAACAGCGAAGCGGTCCTTTGGGCAGCTGTTGTCCTTGCCGTTGCGCTGATCGCCAAGTTTGTTGGCGCTTACACCGGTGCGCTTGCCGCTGGTCAGTCGAAGCGTGCCGGAACCGCACTTGGCGCCGGACTCAACGCCCGTGGCGCACTTGAAATTGTTATCGCGACTGTCGCACTTGGTCTTGGCGTGTTCAACGACACCGCGTACACGGTGATCGTTTTGGTGCCGATGGTGACCACCGTTGTCGCGTCGGTGTCGCTGCGCTATGTGGTGCGCGACTGGCTTGGCTCCGAAGACGAACAGGAACGTCTCCAGCGCGAGGAGACGCTAAGCCGCAACCTCATCGTGAAAGCCGAGCGGATCTTGTTGCCCTCGATGTCGGGGCCCGCCTCAATCGCTGCAGCCCAGGTTCTGCAATTCTCCTGGCCTCCTGAGGCCCCGGTCAGCATCGTGTCGGTCACTGGTGCTGCTCCTGCACCCGACGACATCAAGGTGCTCGAGAATGTGCTGTACGAACGCACGGTCGAACATCGCATACTGGCCGGCACCGATGTCGCCGCAGAGATCGCTCGAGAAGCCAAGCTCGGCTACGGAGCCATCGTGGTTGGTGTGGCCGTCGACCACGAAGGTGGCTTGTTGTCGCCGATGGTCGATCAGCTCCTACAAACCACCACTGTGCCCGTCATCATCGTGCGCCGCGCCCGAAACCTCGACCGACCACTTCCAGGTGCGTTCACTCGAGCGCTCGTGCCGGTCACCGGAACCGCATCGTCGAAAGCCGCGCAAGAAATTGCGTTCAGCATCAGCCAAGACCTTGGTACCGAGCTGCTGCTCAACCACGTGTTGCCGGCCCAGCCTGGGTTGCCGCTGAAGAACCTCTTCTCCCGCGGTGAGGCTGCCGACCCGTCGACCGAGGTAGCCGAGCGACTCGTGAGCGAGGCGAAGGCCGCAGCCGAAGGCATTGGTGCCACGGTGCAGACCTCGATTGTCGCAAGCCCCAATACCGCACAGGGAATCGTTCTCACCGCGAACCGTCTTGAGGCCGACCTCGTCGTTGTCGGCGCAGCGCTACGAAGTGTCGACGGTCGGCCGTTTCTTGGCCAGACGGTCGAAACCATTCTTGAGCGCTGCGACGCGACTGTTGTTGTGGTGACGATGCCGCGGCTTCGTAGCGACGACGGGCACTAGTCGCTGTTGACGGGTGCTGACCTACTCGGCTGGCGGCGCCGCGGCCAGAGCGGGAGTTTCGCCAAGCGCTCGCAGAATCTCGTGACCGTAGCGTCGGGCCCGGATGGGCGAGAGGCCGGCTTGCTCGAGATCGCCGACCGAACGCACTGATGTCGCCGCGAGGATTTCGATATCGCGATCGCTGAGGATCGCTGTTTCGCTGACGCCCGCAAATTCGGCACGCTGCTTACGCCATGCCAAAAGCCCCTCGGCGGCAGCGGTTGCAGCGTCGTGGTTGGGTAGCCGTTCGGAGGTCTCGGTGCTGGCGTCGCTGCGCAAGTGGGTGCGGGCCTCGCTTATCTGGTGCTGAGGCTCGTTCAGGGGCGTTCGAAGGTCGAGTACCTTCGACGATGACAACTCGCTGAGAAACGGCGACGGTTCGCGTTCGACGGCCGAGGCGCCGAACGTGCGTTGTTTCGCCCAGGAGATATGCAGCAGCCGTTCGGCGCGGGTCGCCGCGACATGCACCAGGTTTCGCTCTTCGAGCAACGCATCGGGTGTGCGGGCAAAGGCAATCGGCGCGAAACCCTTTTCGAGTCCGGCGATGTGCACCACCGGCCATTCGAGGCCCTTCGAAGCATGAAAGGTGGCCAATTCAACGGCGTCGGTGATGCTGCCGCTGCGATCGCTGCCAACCGCGGTGTGTAGCCACCCGGCAAACCGCGAGCCGGGTCCATCAGGATCGAGCACCAGGAATTCGCGGGCGAGATCGACCAGCACAGCGATGGTCGACAGACGATCGAAGGTCTCGTCGGCGGGTGCAGCACCGTGCGGCCCCTCGCTGAGTTCGAGTTCGAGGTCGCTTACGGCGGACCGTAACGACGGTGCGGTGGCCAACGATTCAAAGATCGTCTTGACCTCCTTTTGCTCGAGAAAGTCGCTACCGGCGCGTGTTCGAAAGGGAATGCCGGCCGCCCGAAGCGCGACCTCGAAGCGTGCGAGTTGTCCGTTGGTGCGAGTCAGGATTGCCTGATCGCTCCAGTTGTCGCCCGGTCGGCGGGCGTCGCGCACGGCCCTAGCGACACCGGCGGCTTCGTCGACATCGGTGTCGTACGCAGCGAAGATCGGCGGCTGGCCCGGGTTTCTGGTGGGAACCAATGGTTCGAGTGCGCCCAACGACGAGTCGAGCACGGCCTCGGCGGCTGCAAGAATTTCGGGCGTCGATCGGTGGTTACGGCGCAGCGTGAGGGTTTGCGCCTCGCCGAAGTGATCACTGAAGTTGGTGATGTAGCCGGCGTCGGCGCCATTCCAGCCGTAGATTGCCTGGCGCGGGTCGCCCACCACACAAAGGTCAGCTTCGGGGCTGAGCCACGCTCGTAGCAACGCAAACTGCAACGGGTTGACGTCTTGGAACTCGTCGACAAAGAGGTGCCGGAACCGCCACCGTTGCGCTTCACCCCAGCGACGATCGCGTCGCAGTTCGCTCGCGGTGACGCCGAGCAGGTCATCGAAGTCGACCAGGCCCATCTTTTGTTTCTTTGTTTCGTAATCGGCGAACAATGACGCCACACGGTTGGGGTCGACGTTGGCGTCGCGTCCGGCAGCTTTCGCGGCGGCGGCGTAGTTGTCGGGCGACACCAGGCGAGCCTTGGCCCACTCGATCTCGTTGACTACGTCGAAGGGTTTGGTGCGCTCGTCGCTTCGGCTAATGAGCTTGGCGACAAACCCAACTTTGCGGTCGAGGAGTTGTGGTTCGCGTCGACCGGTTTCTGCAGCGCGGGCTCGAAGCTGTGCATAAGCGACACCGTGAAACGTGCCGGCCGAAACATCGTCGCGGAGACCCAACTGACGGAGCCGGCGGGTGAGCTCGGAGGCAGCCTTGCGGGTGAACGTCAAGGCCAGCACTCGACGTGGATCGATGACTCCGATTTCGGAGCGATACGCGATCCGGCGGGTAATAACCCGGGTCTTGCCCGAACCAGCTCCAGCGATGATGCAGAGCCGCGAAGCCTCTGAGGTCGCCGCAGCTACCTGCTCGGGATTGAGGTCGCGGAGAAGCGCAGAACGCTGAACGAGCGCCGAATCGATTGGCGGACCGTCGGCTGCTGCTGGCTGTTCGCCGAAGTCAAAGGAGTCCACGTCGAAACAGTAGCGGGGGAGTACGACACTGGCTCTGGCGGGCTACATCCGATCGAGGAGTTCGCTCTTTTTCGCCTCGAACTCAGCGTTGGTCAACACGCCCTGCTGGCGCAGCGCGTCGAGCTGTGCGATCTGGTCGGGAATCGAAGGGCCAGCTTGGGCTGTACTGCCGCTCGCGGCGTCGGCCAGACGGCTGAGCTTGTTGTCTTCGAAAGCCTCGATGACCCGGTAGATCTCGGACTGGACCAGGTTCGGACGACGAACATCAGAGAACGATTGACGCCCGCCCTCGCCAGCAGATTCAATCGCAAGATCGCCAGCGCCGATCAGGCGCTCGAACACCGATTGGTTGAAGAACACCGTGTTGACCCGGTCGAGTGGAATCTCGATGCCCTTCTTCGCCGCAACGCCCGATCGCGAAATGATGCGTTCGTTGGTGACCACGAAGTTGGTGGTGTTCCATTTGAGGTACGCGGTAACAAAGTTGATGAGCGCGGGAATCACAAAGATCGCCGCCACGATGTAGCTCACCGGGCCGCCAAGGAACACCACGAGCAAGATCGCGACGATCATCGCGGCGAGCAGCGCCGCACCGGCTGGCACGAGGAACCACCAGTGCGGATGGAGATCGAGAACGATCTCTTCGTCACGGCTGAGCAGGTCTTTGGGAAACGCCATGGCGACATCGTAGAACACCGAACAACAGCAGAGAAGCAGCAGAGAAGCAGCAGAGAAACCGCGGAGAAGCAGCAGAGAAACCGCAGAGAAACAGCAGAGAAGTGGTGAAGAAGAGCCGAGAAAGACCGTGGGCAAGACCCTTGGGCAAGACACTGCACCGCCAAAGGTTCTACGGTTGCGGGATGCCTACGGTTACTGCGAACAACAGCTCGACTGGTCCCCTCGAGATCTACTACGAGACCTTTGGGTTCGACGACGCTCCAGCGCTGCTGCTGGTCAACGGTCTCGGCAGCCAACTCAACGGCTGGCCGCTCGAGTTCTGTCAAGGGCTGGTCGACCGCGGGTTCTTTGTGATTCGCTTCGATAACCGCGACGTCGGACTGAGTTCGCGCACGCCCGACGGGGTCGAGTACACCTTGTCCGATATGGCCGCCGATGGCTTGGCAGTTCTCGATGATCTCGGCATCGAACGGGCCCACGTGGCAGGGATGTCGATGGGCGGGATGATCGTGCAGACGATGGCTATCGAACACCCCGAGCGCATCGAAACGTTCACCTCGATCATGTCGACCACCGGCGAACGTGAGTTCGGCAAACCCACCGAAGAGGCGATGACGGCGCTGCTTACGCCACCGCCGACAAATGTCAACGACGCAATCGATCAGGACGTTGTGCACCGAAAGATCTGGGCCAGCCCCGAGTGGTACGACGAAGAACTGGTTCGTGCGTACTTCGAAGAGTCCTGGGCTCGCGCAACCGACAACCGTTCCGACCGCCAGTACGCGGCAGTGCTCGCCTCGGGAAGTCGGGGCGAGAAGCTTCGGCAGGTGCAGGTGCCAGCGCTGGTGATCCATGGCGACAAAGACACCCTGATCGACGTCTCAGGTGGTCGGCGTACCGCCGAAATTCTGCCACATGCCGAGTTGCTCGAGATCGAGGGCATGGGGCACGACATTCCGGTGCAGACCTGGCAGCAGATCATTTCAGCGATAACGGTGCTCGCGTCAGAAAACGCCTAACGCACCTGCTGGCCCATCCTCTTTGGGTCTGTCGGGCTCTTTGGGTCTGTCGGGGGCGAACTGTAGGGTCCGGAGAATAGTTTTCAAGGTTCCGAGATTCTCAGGAGAAGTTGCATGGGTCCGTTGCAGGGTGTTCGAGTACTCGAGTTGGCAGGCATTGGCCCCGGCCCGTTCTGCGGGATGATGCTGGCCGACATGGGTGCCGAGGTCATCCGGATCGATCGTGCCGGTTCGGTGCGGGGTGGCGACCCTGCAGCGCCGCCCGCCGACGTGCTTGGCCGGGGCCGCAAATCGATTGGCGTCGACCTCAAGTCCGAACAAGGACGAGAACTTGTTCTCACGCTCGTCGAGTCCGCTGATGTTATTTTCGAAGGTTTCCGACCTGGCGTGGCCGAGCGGCTTGGCGTTGGTCCCGACGACTGCTTGGCTCGTAATGAACGGATTGTCTACGGCCGCATGACCGGCTGGGGGCAGGAAGGGCCCTACTCGCACGCCTCGGGGCACGACATCAACTACATCGCTCTCGCCGGCGCCCTCGAACCTATTGGTCGCCGGGGCGAGGCACCGGTGCCGCCGCTCAACCTTGTGGGCGACTTTGGTGGCGGCGGCATGTTCCTTGCCTTTGGCATTGCCTGTGCGCTTCTCGAAGCAAAACAATCTGGCAAGGGTCAAGTAGTCGACGCCGCAATGGTCGATGGCGCCTCGGCGCTCATGGGTTTCTTTCATTCGTTCCGAGCCATGGGAATCTGGGCCGACGAACGCGGCACGAATATGCTCGATACCGGCGCGCATTACTACGACGTCTACGAGACGGCCGACGGCAAGTATGTGTCGCTCGGGTCTATCGAGCCGCAGTTCTATGCCGAGCTGCTCGAGAAGCTCGGACTCTCCGACGACGAAGCGTTTCTCGCCCAGAACGATCGCAACCAGTGGCCGGCGCTCAAAGAGCGGGTGCAAGAAATCTTCAAAGGTCGCACGCGCGATGAATGGGACGAGGTCTTCGCCGGTTCCGATGTGTGTTACGCACCGGTCCTATCGTTGATCGAAGCGCCCGAACATCCGCACGCGAAGGCTCGTAACGCGTTCCTGGAGATCGGTGGGGTCACACAACCGGCGCCTGCGCCGCGCTTTAGTCGCACCCCTGCCGACGTTCCCACCCCGGCCGCGCATGCTGGTCAGCACACCGACGATGTGCTGACATCGTTTGGTATCGACGAAGCCGGAATCGCGGCGCTGCGCGAGTCGGGCGCGATTGCCTAGCGACCTGACCGCCGAACACGACGCCCGGAGCGCTAGCGTCAGCGTGTGGCAACAGCAGTCTTCTTTCACGCACACCCCGACGACGAGGCGATAGCAACCTCGGGAACCATGATGCTCGCAAAGGAAGCCGGCCACCGGGTGGTGCTGGTTCTTGCGACGCGCGGCGAGCAGGGCGAACCTGTCGAAGGAGTGCTGTCCGAAGGCGAAGCCTTAGGCGACCGGCGGACCGCCGAGACGATTACGTCGGGCGACATTATTGGCGCCGACCGCGTCGAGTTTCTCGGCTATGAAGATTCCGGAATGATCGGCGAGCCAACCAACGCCAATCCCGACTGCTTCTGGCAAGCCGATGTCGATGAGGCGACCGAGCGACTTGTCCAAATTCTCCGCGCCGAATCAGCCGACCTGCTGACGATCTACGACAGCAACGGTGGCTATGGCCATCCCGATCACATTCAGGTGCATCGGGTCGGCATGGCGGCGGCCGTACGGACGGGCGTCAACGTGTTCGAGTCGACGATGAACCGCACCCGGATCCTCGAGCAGATGGTGGGCTCGATGGAAGACTTTGTGACCGACGAAGCCGATGCTGCGGAGTTTGCCGAGCGTCGCAAGATGTTGGAAGAAGGAACGTTTGGTCTTCCAGAATCCGAGCTCACCCACGCCATTGATGTGTCGTCGGTGGTCGAACGAAAGCGCCAGTCGATGATGGCGCACGCTAGCCAGATCGACGACGACTCGTTTTTTCTCAAAATGCCTACTGAAATCTTCGCGCAAGCATTCGGCACGGAATTTTTCCGCGATCCCACGTGGAGTCGAGGCGACGACGACTTTCGCAGCGACTTGTTCGAGTCGCTGAGCGGTGGCCAGTAGCGCCATGCTTCGGACGGTGCACGAAACCACCGGATGGTTCGTCATCTTTGCGAACGGCGCTGCGGGGCTCTGGGCCCTTGTTGCGCATCGGGTGCCTGCTGTTCGCCACCCGACTTTGTGGTGGGCGACGGGTGTGGCCCAGATCGCCATCGTTGCGCAGGTCACGCTGGGTGTGGTGCTGTTGAGTGTCGAGGACCTTGAGGTTTCGCAGTTTCATATGTTCTACGGATTTGTTGCAATGATCTCGGTCGGCCTGATCTATAGCTACCGTCAGCAACTCGAGGAGTGGTTGTATCTGCTCTATGGCGGCGGAGGGCTGTTTCTGATGGGTCTCGGCATTCGGGCGGTTTTCCTCAGCTGAGGTCGCCGTCACGCACCCCCGCCATCGCCTGAGCGCACCCGATGACTTAGCTGCGACTTGCGGCGGCCGATAGGTGTACTGAGATGCCGGGTGCCGTGGCGTCTTTGCCTCGGGCGAGACCGGCCGAACAACAGTGAAACAGAACGAGTTGACTTCGACATCGCGAGCGGGCGCAACCGATACAGCTGGCGCGTCTGCTAGGCCTCGAAAACCATTCGATCAGGACGAATGGGCCATCGAGTTGCCCGACTATCCAACAGTTACGGGCGACCCAGATCTGCGCGACCATCGCGGCGAACTCGTGGCCGAGCCCGGGCGACTGCTGTTTCCAACGGCGATGACGATGGACGCAAAAGAAGTCGTCGAGTTCGATGTTGAGGAGCTCAAGCGTCGCCAACAATGGGCGAGCGAGCAGGTGCAACGCCGTGCCTACACGCCAACGCAAAAACGGCGCATCGATCGTCGCCTGCGCTGGCGGCAACTGCAGGCGCTTTTTGCGTTCGTCTTTGTCATCGTCGGCGTGCTTGTGCTGGCGATGCAAAACGGCGAGGTGCTGCTGGGGTGGTACGGCGTGGTCGCGATCTCGTATCTCGGTATCAAGATCGCCATGGCCACCGCCTACCGTCCTTATACCGGGCAAGTTCCGGTAGGACGCGTCGCGGTGGTGATGCCACTGTTCAACGAAGACCCTGAAATTGTCGAACGTAGTATTCGAAGCATCCTGCGCCAGACCCGCCCAGTTGATGAGATTTGGGTCATTGACGACGGCTCGAATGACGACGCTGGCGCCGAGCGGGCGATGGCGATGTTGCGGCAGATTCCGACCGGCTACGTCTTTGTTCTTCGAGAAAACCGCGGCAAACGTTATGCCCAGACTGTGGCGTTCGAGCGTTCGACCGCCGACTTCTTTGTGACGATCGATAGCGACACGGTGCTTGACTCGCGTGCGGTCGAGGAGGCCCTCCGAGCGCTTGAGGACCCGAGCGTTCATGCAGTGACAGGAAACGTGCGGGTGCTGAACACCCACACGAATCTGCTGACTCGACTTATCGACCTGCGGTATGCCAACGCCTTCATGTACGAGCGGGCGGCGTACAGCACCTTTGACTCGGTGCTTTGTTGTTGCGGCAGCCTGAGTGTGTGGCGCCGCGACCTGATCCTCGACAACATCGTCGACTACGTGAACCAGATGTTCCTGGGTGTGCCGGTGGGCTACGGAGACGATCGACGGTTGACCAACTATGCACTGCAGCGGGGCGGTGTCAGGTTTCAAGAAACCTCGCTGGCCTACACCGTGGTTCCCGAGAGGTTCAATCATTTCGTGCGTCAACAGACCAGGTGGAACAAATCGTTCTTCCGGGAATCGTTGTGGGTGCTGCGCAACTTCAGCCCACGGCGTTTGGCGTGGTGGCTATCGGGCGGCGAGTTGCTGCTGTGGATGGTTTTTTCGGTGACGTTGGTTCTTGCACTGCTGTGGCGCCCGGTCTCGACTGGGATAGCGCTGTACCACTACTACCTCGGTTTTCTCGCCCTGATGGCATACGCCCGATCGGTGCGATTTATCGGCGCTTCGCAGAATGACTCGTTTGTTCGACAGGTGGCCACGTTTCTGCTGGCCCCGGCCTACGGAATCCTGCATATCCTCGTGCTGATTCCGCTGCGAATCCACAGCCTTTCGTCGATTCGCGACGGCGGTTGGGGGACTCGAGCCTCGGTTGAGGTGCGCGTCAAATAGATCTCGTCCTCGTGATCCTCCCGGTCGTCCGCCGGGCACTCCCGCATGAGCAATCGGCAACTCACCTCTTTGGCTGTCGCGACTGAAAACTAGATCCTTGCGTCGGTGAGCTGCATTCAGTAGTACCAGTGATGTGGGAGGTCGTGTTGGTCGAGGAGCTCGACCAGAGTAGGTGAGAGGGCCCGAGTAGGATTCAAGAATTGGCCGGCATCATTGATATTCAGGTGGCCTTGGCGGACGGCTTCGATGTTGAACCTGAGCCATGCTTCGAGTGATCGAAACATGGGTGTGACCAGTTTCTGGTGGGGGAGTTTGTCGAAACACACGCGAACGACTTCGCCTCGGCGGTCTCCTGC
>CALLQB010000006.1 GCA_938015295.1 uncultured Acidimicrobiales bacterium | reverse complement strand
GCGGGTTGTGGTGGTGAGGGTGTGGTTGGCGACGGGGGTGCCGTTGATTTCGATGGTGATGTTTTCTTGGCCGGTGCTGCCGCGTGCGATGACGCCGAGGGTGTTGGTGCTGGTTGGCGGCTGAGTTGTCGGTGGCTGGGTCGGGGGCACCGTTTGGGGAGTAGTGGTCGGAGGCTGTCCACTGTTTGGGAGACCGAGAATATCGAGCATCAACAGCTCGCCGGGAGCATTGAGGCTCGCTTGCACCGACGTCCAACCGAGTGCCGGGCTGCCGTTGCCTTCGCCTCTTCCCCAGGCCCACCGGTCGTTGTGACCGTAAACGATGGCGGAGACACCTGCCGCAAGTGCAGCGTTGGTGTCATCAGCGACGTCTTGCGGTAGCACGGGATCGCCGGGACCATGTTCTGTGCATTGCCAGCCGGGTTCGATGGTCTCGTAGCGCATTTCCGATGCGATCACGGGTTTGTCGTAGGTATTCACCAGCTCAGCGAGTTGTGCCTGGGTTGTCGAAGCCTTGATGCAGTGACTGGTTTGCGGCGACAAGAAGTCGACCCATGCTTCGTTGGCAAAGAGGTGGTGGCGAGCCGACCAACCGGCCGTGTGATACGTCATTTTCTGGTTCGCTCCTGTCGAGCGGATTCCCGCGGCCATGTTGCGCCAGATGTTGACGTCTTCGCTTGGCTGGCAGAAGTTGTCGCCCCCAAGCACCCAGTAGTGCAGGGCCCGATGTGCGCCATACGCGCTCGCGACTTCCTGACCCCAGTCGAAGGCATTGTTCGCCTGCAGCGGGCCAGCGTTTGGTTCGCTGCAGATGTTGACCGTGGAGCGGCCGTGAAGATAACCGACTCCCCAGATCGGCACGAGGCCTACTTTGAGACCACGGCTGGCCGCCCGATCGAGGATCTCGGTCACACGATTCTTGTAGGCCGGTACAAGGTCGAGTTGCCCGGAGCTATCGATGGTGATCTGGGTGGTACGGGTTGCTGGAGCGACACCGTTTTCGTAGAGGCCGCTGGTGTGGTTGAGTAGCGAGATCCACACACCGGTGTAGCCAGAGTCAGCAAGGTGATCGAAGTACACGTCAACTTCGTTGAGGTTCGCGAAGTAGGGAAGATCCCACGCCGTGTCAAACAACTCAATGTCGCCTGCCGCTTCCGCGCGGGCTGGGTTAACGGCGAACCCGGCCGCAAGTACGAGAACTGCCAGGGCAGTGAGAGTTAGAGACTTCGCTAAAGTTCGGTTTCTTGTTGCTGCAGTGTTCGCAGTGTCGCTCATGTCCGCTCCCAGAAATCGACGTGTCGAATAACCTTCGACTGCATCGGGCCTCGATGAATCGAAAGGGCTCGATAGCTCTGAAAAACGAGTACGGCGACCTACGACACGAACCAGGGGGTAGGTCGTTTGGCCTCGGGTGAAATCCTTGTCCTATCTGGTCGCTAGTGTCTGAGACGCATGACAGGACGTTTCATCGTTTTCGAAGGTGGCGAAGCCACTGGTAAGTCGACCCAGGCTCGGCTCTTGGCAGCGCGCCTCGATGGCCATTTCACGTTTGAGCCGGGCGACTGCTCTATTGGCACGGCTGTGCGAACGATTTTGCTCGACCCTCAGAACGTTGGCCTCGACCATCGCTCCGAGGCTTTGCTGTATGCGGCCGACCGGGCGCAACACGTCGCCGAGGTCATTCGCCCCAAACTCGATGCTGGTATCGATGTCATCTGCGATCGCTATATCGCGTCGTCGATCGTCTATCAGGGGGTGGGGCGAAACCTAGGCACCGAGCAAGTCGCTGCGCTTTCCGCCTTTGCCACCGCCGAACTTCAGCCTGACCTGGTCATCCTTCTCGACGTTGATCCCGATGTCAGCAGCGCCCGTCTAGGCGACGATCTCGACCGGGTCGAAGCCGCTGGCGATGAGTTTCACCGTCGCGTCCGACAAGGTTTCCTCGATCTGGCTGACGCCCAACCAGCGTCGTGGGTTGTCCTCGATGGCGGCGGGTCGATCGAACAGGTAAGCGCTCGCATCGACGAAGCGCTCGCCGGGTACTTTTCATGAGCGCTACATCGGCTGAGACGTCACCATCTGCCCTCGACGCGGTGGTTGGCCAAGATCGCGCGGTCGACCAACTTCGCAACGCACTCGCTCAGCCACTTCACGCATACCTTTTTGTTGGGCCTCGGGGGTCGGGTAAACGCCAGGCCGCAGCGGCGTTTGCGGGTGAACTCCTCGCTGCCGCCGATCCTGAAGGGGCTGAACGTCATCGCCGACTAGCGGTGGCTGAGGCCCATCCCGATCTCGTCATCTTCGAACCGCAGGGCCGCGCCCTTCTTGTCGATGAAGCGGCAGTGCTCATTACCGAAGCGTCGAGGGCGCCGGTCGAGGGGCAGCGCAAGGTGATGATGGTCGACCGGTTCCACACGGCCGAACCACGTGTTGCTCCGAAACTTCTGAAAACCATCGAAGAGCCGCCGGCGTCGGCAATCTTCATTTTGTTGGCCGAAGAGGTGCCGCCTGAGCAGATCACTATCTCTTCGCGTTGCGTGCAGATCGACTTCGGGCCGGTTTCGAGCGAGGCCATCGAGATGTTGCTGGTAAGCGAGGGAATTGACTCCCAACGAGCAGCGGTTGTTGCTTCGGCTTCTGCTGGCTCGGTCGAGCGGGCACGGTTGTTGGTCGACGACGAACGTTTCGTTGCCCGGCGAGATGCGTGGCTGTCGGTGCCGTCTCGACTTGATGGCACAGGTGCCGCTGTTGCCATCTTGGTCGATGAGCTTGCCGAGTTGATCGACGAAGCACAAGCGCCGCTGGTCGCCAAACACGATCTCGAACGCGAGGCGCTCGATCAGCGCGAAGAAGAGCTCGGCACGCGTGGTTCCGGCCGCAAGAGTCTCGAAGCACGCCACAAGCGCGAGGTCCGGGCAGTCCGCGACGACGAGCTCAAGTTTGGGCTTGCAACTATTGCTGCTCTGTACCGCGATCAGCTGACGTCTCACGCCCGTCCCGCGTTGCTCGTCGATGGGCTCGACCGCATCACCAAGGCCAACGACGCGTTGTCGCGCAACCCCAACGAAACGCTGTTGCTCCAGGCGCTGTTTGTAGGGCTGCCAGGCCTTTCGCCCAATTCTGCGCATTAGCCCTTCCCGGCTGTTGGTTCAGCACCGTTCGATCGGTAGCGTTGTCATGTCGCCCGGGTAGCTCAGTCGGTAGAGCAATTCACTCGTAATGAATAGGTCAGGAGTTCAATTCTCCTCTCGGGCTCGAACGTTGGTGCGCCAAAGCCAAGGTCGGTCAGAGAGCTGTCAGGAGCGAAGGCTATGATGGCTTCATGATGCGGACTGACACTGACCCAGGGGCAGCGAACGCGTATGTGTCTGCCTTTGCAGCGGTGTCGGGTGCCGAGCGTGTCGCTCGGGCGGTCCAAATGGCTGAGGAAGCGCGAGCGGTTGCTCTTGCGGGTATCCGATTCCGTGGTCCCGGTAAGTCTGAGGCTGAGGTCTTTGCGGAGTGGCTTCGGTTGCTTCACGGTGATGTCGTGGCCGGCACGGTTCTCGCCACCAGAAGAACTTCGGAGCTGAACGGCTCATAACCCGAGGGTCTCGATTCGACTTGCAGAGAGCGGCGCTCGCTAACCGTCTCTGCTATCTGTCGGCTCGAACTCAACGTGTAGGGCTTTGAGGGCGCGCAGTACGAACCCAGGCAAGTGGCGATAGTCGTTGCCGTCGTCGGCTAGACGGAGGTTGGGTAAGCGGTCGAGAACCAGGTTGAGAGCCAGGTTTTGTTCGAGTCGCGACAAGCCGCTGCCCGGACAGCTGTGCTCGCCGAGCGAGAACGCCATGTGGCGCCGCAGGTTGGGTCGATCGAGGTCGACCGATGCGGGCGCCGGAAAGAGCTCAGGGTCACGGTTGGCTGCGGCGTAGCGAATGTGCACGCTCGATCCGGCCGCAATGGCGACCCCTGCCAGTTCGGTATCGCGGGTGACCGTACGAATCAGACCTTGCGTTGGAGATTCGAGACGAAGGACTTCCTCGACGAAGGCTGGCACCAGCGAACGGTCGTTGCGGACCTTGTCGTACAGGCCGGGCTCACGCAAAAGGATCCATAGCGCCGAGGTCAACGCAAAGGTTGTGGTCTCGTTGCCGCCGATATAGAGGTGGTCGAGAGTCGAGATGATCTCCTGGTCATCGAGCGGGCGGTGGGCATCGAGTTTGGGATCGAACACGGTCGTGGTCACGAGATGACTGATGACGTCGTCGCCGGGATTGGCTCGCCGCTGCTGCGCGTGTTCGTGCACGTAGTTCTGAAAGTCGCAGGTCTGTTCGGCGACCCAGATCTCTTCGTCCTCGCTGAGCTGACCCGAGAAGGGCAATACCCATGCTTCGGACCATGCCTTGAGCTGATCGAGATCGCTGAGGGGAAATCCTAGGATCGTCGTGATCATGGTGACTGGTAGCGGCAGGGCGAACTGGGCGACGTACTCGACGCTCCCGTCGGCCACGAAGTCGTCGATCAGTCGGTTGGCGACGGCGGTGATCTCGTCGGTCCACCGGGCTGCGCCCTCGTGATTGAAGAACTGATCGATGACGGCCCGGTAGTGGCGGTGCTCAGGTGGGTTGGACGATAGCGGTGGAGATCGCACCCATCCCTTGGCCTCGAAGACCCGGCGCACCGATTCGTGACGGAAGCGGGGCACACCCTTGGCGTAGATGTCCTGGTGGCGCAGCACGTGCATGGCGTGCTCGTAGCTGGACACGAAGAACAGGTCTGGGTCGCCGGCCACGCGGAGCACCGGGGCCTCGTTCTGAAGGAACTCATACGTCGGGTACCAGTGCTCCTGCACTGCCGGGTCGAAGATGTCGACGTCTTCGACGTTGCGAGGGCAGACCGGCTCGAAGTTGGTCGGCAGTTCGGTGCGGCTCATGCGCAAGAGTCTCGCGCCGGGCTCAGGTGGCGTCGAGTCAACTGGTCACGACGAACAATTTGGAGCGAGCTACGTTGGGCACCGCTCGAGGCGAATGTCGACCCGCCGAGAGTTGGGATCCGGGAGTTCATCGCCCGGTGCGAAGCGCTCTCCGTGCCCGATGACACCGATCTCTCTAGTCACACCGGCGCGTACCAACTCGTCTCGAACGGCTTCGGCCCGTTTGGTCGACAGCGCAAGATTGTCGGCCTCAGTGCCAACCGAGTCGGCGTGGCCTACCGCGCAGATCGGGGCGTCGGCGTCGGCGATGTTTGCCAGTTCGCGGGCTGCGGCCGACAAAATGTTCTGCGCCTCGGCCGACAAGACGTCCGATCCGTTGGGGAACCCGATGTCGGAGTGCAGAGCACCCGTGACTGTGCCGTCTTCATCGACCTGAAAGAAGGACTGCCTGGCCTTGCCTAGGGGCACCGAAATGTCGATGGCCCGGCCATCGTCGCCGCGAAAGGCATAGGTGAGCACGCCGTCGGGCTGCTGGTCGCCCTTGAGCGAAATGAAGGCAACGTCGGCTTTCCCGCCAGCGGGGATCTCTGCCGGAGCCGCTAGGGACCCGAGGTCGGGCAACGTCGTGCCATCGATCTGCAGGAACGATGAGAGCGACGGCACCGGGCGCAGGTCGATGCCCGACTTGTTGACGGCCGTGAGAATCACGATGCGGTGACCAACAGCAGTGAGGTAGCTGACGCCCGAGGTGATTCTCAACCCGTCGAGGATCACCGGGTCGCGAACACTGGCGAGCCGTTGCGACAGCGCGACGCCGTTGAGCGCTAGATCCTCGACCCCGGCGGGTGAGATCGACATGTCGCCGAAGTCGTACCTCACGTCGTCAATCTTCAACTCGAACCCAACGGACGTCCGCCGGACTTCTTCGAAGGCAACGTTTGCGCCAATGGTTTCTCCTCGTGCGAGATAGTCGAGGTAAAGGGCGGCTGCGCTAGCTGGCACCGCGGCCTTGGTGACCTTTCGCTCCAGCACCGCTGCGGCGTACTCGGCGACGGCCGTCTGGTGGCCTGCGGGAGCTATCGACGTTGGAACGATCGATCCGGGTGATGCCGACTCCGATCGGAATGCTTCACTCGAACGCTGGAAGAACGAGTTAGATCCGCATGAGGCAAGCACGAGGGTCAAGGCCAGCGTCGCGATGACCGATCGGGCTCGCGTGACGGCCCGTGGGGCATGGGGGTGCACAACTGGACTTTATTGGCGAACAAGAGAAACTCCTCCGATTCGCTAGACCGACTATCGGTCCGAGCGTTTATTGGAGCGACCGACGTGGAGCGTACGATCGGTGGATGAGCGAACTAGCCGACACGTTTGGTTTCCAGAGTCTCGTTGGCTTTACGGTCGAAAAGGACGAGGGCACTGCTCGCTGCACCATCGACCTGAGCGATAAGCATATGAACCCAAACGGGGTGGCTCACGGGGGTGTGGTGTTCGCCATGATGGACACCGCCATGGGCCGGGCCACCATGAGCCAGCTCGACGACGGCAAGATGTGCGCGACCATCGAGATGCAGGTCCGCTACTTCCGTGGGGCCACCACCGGCCGTCTCGAGGCCACAGCGAACGTGATCAACGCCGGACGACGGATCGTGCATCTAGAAGCCCGCACAGTCGATGCCGAGGGTCGACTCATAGCATCGGCCACCAGTAGCTACGCCGTTCTCGATCAGTAGAACGGTAAGAACGGTAAGAACGGCTAGAAATACTGCTTGCTCCGCGAGGGGTGCCGGTCGTCCGCGACGATACGTGGACATGAAAGTGAGTAGCACCAACACATCCTCGGGTGGGACGGACATCCAGTCGGTGTACCGAACGTTGCTACCGCACGTCTACGGCTACCTTTTGGCTCTTTGTGGTGGAAACGTCGCACTGGCTGAAGATCTCACGTCTGACACCTTCTTGGCGGCGTCACAGCATGCCAAGAAGGGCCGCTTGGCCGAGGTGTCCCTTGCATGGCTGAAAACGGTCGCCCGTCGTCGGTTCGTGGACCACGTGCGGCGAGAGGTGCGCCTTGAGCGGCGCGTGGACGCACTCGGGGTCGAAGTATTGCGGCGGCGCCAAGTCGATGGAGCGCCGCATGAAGATCGTATGGCTGTTCTTGAAACGCTAGGCGCTCTTTCCGACGAGCATCGCATGGTGTTGGTCTTGCGGCACGTCGATGGACTCTCGCTCCGCGAAATAGCTTCCGTCATCGATCGCTCAGAGAAAGCCGTCGAGTCGTTGTTAGCGCGAGCCAGAAAGAACTTTCGGGATAATCACGGAGACGAGCATGTCTAACGAGATCGACGAGCTACTTCATCGAAGCGCAGAACCACTTCGACCTTCGGCCGCTTTTGAGGAACGGTTGGCGCTGAAGATTCTGGAGATCATGGAAGAGAGCGATGCGGCCTTCGGCGGCACCGATAGCGTCGCGCTTCAGGGCGACGTAGCGGCAGAACCCGAGCGGCGAAGGCGCTTGAGGTCACTTGTTGGTGCGGTCGCGTTGATAGCGGTGGCTGCTCTCGTTGCGGGCGCGCTGATTTTCGGTGAAACGGACGACCGGTCACCTGTCATAACAGATCCGAACGTAACCACTACTTCTCTTCCCGTTGACGAGGGAGACACGATCGCTGTTGTTGAAGGCGAGTCGATTCAGGATGCGCTCGACCGGGCAAAGAGTGGCGATACGGTCGTCGTCGAAGCGGGAGTGTATGAGGAGCGACTGCGTATTCGGACCGACGGATTGACCCTTGAAGGTCGGGGCGCCGTGCTGAAAGCGCCGTCTTTTCCAGAAGGGGACTGTACGTTCCAAGGTGCTGGCTTTGGAAAACAAATCACGATCTCCAAGCCGTGTACCACTGAGGAGCCTGGCGCTCGCACATACAACGATTGGCCCACCGCTCGAATTTCGGGAGTGACCGTATCCGGATTCACTATCGATGGCGGCGCAGCTGGCATCGCGGTGCTGCGAGGGTCTGAAATTACGGTTCGAGACAACGAGATTCGCGACACGTCGGGCTTCGGTTTGTTCGCACACAACTCGTCCAGCGTTCGGTTCGAGAACAACGCAATGGCAAACGTCGCAAGCGCTCGTGAAAGTGGTATTTGGGTCGCCGGTGATTCGGTGGAGGTCGTGATTGCTGGTAACAGCATTGCCGATGCTCGCAAAGGCCCGGGCATATTCGTGTTGGAAAGTCGGGAGATCGAAGTCTCTGGAAATACGGTCGCAGGGGCGTGCGGCGCCGGTGTTTCTGCGGTCAACGCTCTTGACGTGCTGATCTCGTCGAACTTGTTTGAGGCCAACACGGTGCAGTGTGAGTGGAATTTTGGCATGGTCAATGGCGTTTCTGTCGGCGGGTCTGATCGTGTCAGGATTGTCGGCAACACCGTCAGTGGGCAGTCGCATGCCGCACTGGCGGCTCACGGTCTTTGGGTAGGTGACACTGAGGAAGCGGTCTTCGAGATGTCACCCGCCGGCTCGATCGAGATCGTCGGCAACAAGTTTGCCGAAAATGACATCGACGTCGCTATCAGTGCGGGCACTGCTACTGGTTCGGAGAACGTGTGCGACCCGCCTTCAGAGGCGCCACTGCTTTGCACCGGCTAACTGCGCCGATTCTTTCGGCTTTGACCTATGGCGACATCGACGGGCGGCCGATCTAGATTGTCTGCGTGACATCCCGAATTACTCTTCTCGATGGCGGAATGGGCAAGACGCTCGAAGCGAACGGTGCGCCGTTTCGCCAGCCCGAATGGTCGGCGGCCGCGCTCATCGAAGATCCGTCTCAGGTGGGAGAGGCGCACCGCCAGTTTGTCGATGCCGGAGCCGATGTCATCACCACCAATAACTACGCGGTCGTGCCCTTTCATCTTGGCGAGGAGCGCTTTGATAGCGATGGGGTTGCGCTCACCGCGCTTTCGGGGTCTCTTGCTCGACAAGCAGCAGGAGAAGCGGCCCAGGTGGCGGGTTCGATACCTCCCCTCTACGGCAGCTACGAACCAGAGAAGTTCAATCCCACCACAGCTCCTGAGCACCTTGGTCGAATCGCTGCGGCACTTGCCCCTCACATCGACTTCTTTTTGTGTGAGACCCAGTCGTCAACCGAAGAGGCAGCAGCGTCAATGCAGGCCGTCGCCCCCTTTGGTCTCCCGACGTGGGTGTCGTACACCCTTGACGACGAAAAACCCGACGCACCGATGCTTCGCTCAGGCGAATCGATTGGTGCTGCGCTCGAGGTAGCTGTCCATAATGGTGCCCAGGCGGTGCTGTTCAATTGCAGTCAGCCTGAAGTGCTGACCAACGCTATTCCGGTTGCCGTCGAACTTGCCGGCGGCCTCGATATTGGCGGCTACGCGAACTCCTTCGAGCCGAAGCCGGAAGAATATTCGGCCAACTCGGTGATCCTCGGACATCGAGCCGACCTCGATCCCGTCGGGTACCTGACGTTCGTCCAATCGTGGTTGGACGCCGGGGCAACAATCATCGGTGGCTGCTGCGGCATCATGCCGGTGCACATCGCAGAACTGCGCCGCTACCTCGACGGTCTCTAAACTGCACTTACCGGCGGTTGATTAGGTTTGCTATCCGCAAGATCGATTGTGTCCCTGGCCGACGCAATGATCTTGAGAAGTTCGGCTCCGGCTTGGTCCGCATTGCGATGTTCCCATAGCCATTCCTGCCGTTTGGTTGTGGCCGCTCCGCCCCGAACTTCGGTCGCGGCACTGGCAAGCGCCTCGACCCACGAGGTCGTGTCGTTTTTTGCGTGATACGCAAGTTCGGATTGGTGGGAATCTCCCGAATAGGCGGTGACATCGGAGAGAACTGGGATTGCCCCAATGGCGCAATAATCGAGAAACTTGATGTCCGACTTGCCTGCGTTAAATTCGGTGTCTTGTAGGGGAGCGATGCCGATGTCGAACGACGGTTGCTCGACCAACCAGTGAGCAAACCTCGGGTAGAGGCCGGCTCCTCGCGGCGCATCGATCCTTTGCAGCCAAGGGCGCTGTGGCGGGTTGCGCACCGCGCCGATGATGGTGAGTTCGAAGTCTTCTGTTTCTGCCCACTCGTCGAGCGCATCGACCACAACATCGAAGTCGTCGTCGTGGGTGGCCGTGCCCATGTAGAGCACGCGAAGAGGCGCATCAGGCGATCGAAGGACAATCTGGTCAGGCCGCGGGTACCGGCGCCACAAACGCGGATCCAGCGTGTTGGCGACGATGTGGGTGCGTGGGTCATCGACGATGCCGAAAGCCTCAGCTATGCCGAGGGTCGACACGGTCACCGCGTCCGCTTCTGAAACGACATGGCGAAGAGCAGCGAGTCGAGGTTGGTACAGCTCGTAGGCATCGGTGCCTGGCGTGATCGATTCGAAGCTGTCGTCGATGTCAACAACGACAGGCACCTCGTTTTCCTTTGCCTGCTGCAACAACAGCTTTGCTGCGCCATGATCGGCCAGCGCAGTGCGGCCGATGACGACAGCATCAAGTTCGTGCACCGCGAGACGCTGTGGGTCGGCAGTTGCCACAACCCGAGCCTGCGAGAAGTTTGCATCGGTCGTGAGAGGGGCCAGCACACGAATGAATGCAGACGACTGATAACCAAGACGTGTCGGCATGAACAACGCCCCAATTTTCAGCTGTCCGTGCTGGTCATCAACGCTCGAGTTCGTCAACGATGCGACGGGTCGCTTCAGCGGTCGTGTCTCGCCGCCGGTTCGCCAAGGGGTGGCGCTTCGTTCGGTCGGGTCAAAGGGAACGTCGAGCCGCAAGTACTCAAAAACATCGTTGACGATCTGACGAGCACGCATAGCAAACCCGTGGTCGGATCTGACCGCCTCGCCCGACGCTTGGCGCTGTGCCGCAGTCAGAGGAGTAGCCGCAGCATCGCGAAGGCCAGTCGGGTTCGTGACCTGACGAACCGCCTCGCCAAAGAACCGGTCGATGGCGGGCATCGGATCGCTTGCCACTGTGCCGTTGGCCGCTAGGACGTCGAATACCCGGTTGGAGATGTAGCCGAAATCTCGCATCGATTCCCAATGATCGTTCAGGACGATGTCGGCCGAGCCGTAGAGCTCGGCGAGGAGCTCATTGGGATAGCTGGTGCCAAGGCAGAACGGGGCAGCCGACGTGTTTTCCCAGTCGCCGCCGTAGAGTCGCAGATCTAGCTCTTCTTCTGCCGCCCACTGCACGATTGGTCGTTCGACTTTGCGCGAATTCCCAACGAAAACCACGCCTTCTGTGGGTCGGTCTGGGCCAGTCGGGGAAAAGGCGGTGGCCTGCATCAGAATCTGCGGATCGACCAGCGGGTCGTGCTGCACAAGAGCTGCATGCGACTCTGATGCCAGGTACACAATGTTGTATTCGGCCATCTCTGAGGTGCTCACCGATTCCGGATGGCTAATGACCCAGAGGATGTTGAGGCCGTTCGGCACCGGACCGTGTGGGGTGAGACCACGAAGCACAAGGTTCACTTCGTCGATTGGTCCGCGGCTCAGCTTCTCGCCATCGTCCTGGTAGACGATTCGCGCCCGGTGCCCGAGAGCTTCCAGCTCCTTCTGCAGCGCAAGCGCATAGTGGGTGTCGCCCCAAACGTGTCGCTTGGCCCACGGTGCGCTGATGCGGATAGCGAATTCGAGAACTAGATCGTTGGCAAGTTCGCTAAACGATGGCGGTTGGTCGACCGTGGGGTCGTTGCGCTTGCGAACCATTTCGCGGTAGATCATCGGCTCGGACTTGCTGATGCGGCTGTCGCCAGCGGGAGCGTCGTAGTAGTAGCAACCAACAAAGGGTGCGTGGCTCGCCGGTTCGGCCTTTGTCATCCGCAGGATGTAGTCCCAATCGACCATCCGTCGTAGTTGAGTTTCGAACCGAAGCGAGCCCTTGGTTCGGTCATGTCGGTGCATGAACACATTCATGTCGACATAATTGCCCTCATAGCAGGCGTCCCAATCGAATTCTGAGCTGAGGTAACTCGAGACTTTGCCGTGCTCATCGCGCACGACCATGCCGGCATAGGCGCTGCTGACGCCGGTGTCGGCGAAGTGGGTCAGCATCAGTCGCAGGTATTCGGGCGTCCACTCATTATCGGTGTCGAGAAACGCGATGAGGTTTCCTTCTGCCGCGTCGAGGCCGGCGTTTCGGGCTGCGCTCACACCGCCGTGATCGTTCCAGATCACCCGGATGCGGGAGTCGCGCGAGAATTGATCGATGACCTCGGGGGTATGGTCGGTGCTCCCATCGTCGATGATGATCAGCTCCCACTTTTGGTGAGTTTGTGCCTGCACCGAGGAAACAGCCCGCGGGAGGAGGCCGGCACGGTTATACGTCGGCATCACGATCGAAACGAGCGTGTCGTCGATTTCGGCACGTTGCTGGTTATAGGACGTAAGCAGTCGATTCGTTGTCTCGCGGTCGACAGCTCGGTCTACCGCTTTATGACGCCGCTTACTCTTCTTCGACGTACCCTGCTGGCTCTTTGGTTGAGGCGACCGTCCACCATCTCGGCCGTAGCGGAGATAGTGCCCGAGCGGGTTTCCTCCGGCGTTGGCAACATCTTGGTACGCAAGAAGGTAACCAGGGCTGTCAAACGTGTCGCCGATCTGGCGAAGCTCGAACGCGCCGTAACGAAGGTAATGTTCGGTCGGGTCTATACCGCTGTCGGCTACATCGACATTGCGGGATTTGTAGACCTCGGGGTCGAAGAACTCGTTTGGCTGGCGGCCTTCGAACCGGCCGTGCCGGACGAAATGACGCAATGGGCCATCGGCGTATCCGGCGACATCGGGATAGTTCTGCGTGTAGTGCTGGTCGTCAAAGAGGCCGGAGTCCTCAAGCTCGGCCGCGAAGATGTCTTCACTAACCCGAGCACGAACCGTTTGCAGATCGATCAGTGCGTCCGGCCGGGTCGGAACGCCCTTTGCTTTGCGGACAATGCGACGGGCGAGATTCGGGGCTGCGGTTTTCTGTGCAATTTGCGCGTTGACAAGCTGAAGAGACTGGTCGAGTTCTGCTTGAAGCCGAGACTTTGCGGCACTCGACTCTGCCCTAGCCAGACGGGTTTCAAGGCTCGCTCGGCGTGCTGCAGATTTCGCCTGCTCGTTCCGGATGCGGAGGTTGTGGTTGGCCTTGATGCTCCTTGCCGCTTCGTTGCTGGCTTTCTCGGCCCGCCTCGCCTCGGTATTCGCCCGGTGGTTCGCTCGTTCGGCGGCCTCGAAACTTTGGCGCAGGTCGGAGCGCATGGTCTTCAATGAATCCTCGACCGCCGTGAGCCGAGCTAGATGAAGCCCTTCGCGGGTCACCGAGTGGTCCCGATCGGCATGCATCTGGTCTTTGTCCGCCAGAGCCGTCGCCAGCTGTCGTTCATAACGCTTGACCGACTCGCGTAGCGAACGGACCTCAGCTTCTGCTGCCACCCTTTTGTCTCGATGTTCGGTCGCAACTTTCTGCGTGAGAGGGAGCTTCGATGCCAGGTGTGCAAGTTCTGAAACCGTCTCGAGGACGAGCTGGGTAAACGATGCGAGAGCGTCATCCTGGTCGAGAATTCGTAACAGTCGGGTTAGCTGAGGGAATGCTGAGCCGGGTTTTTGAAGAACACCCAGTCCGTGGCTGTGGCTAAACGCGAACGAACGGCCTGCTTCGGCCTCTGCTTCAAGGTCCTTCCAAAGCCGCCAAACGCCGAAATCTTTTTGGTGAACGTTGATGTCGTGGAAAAGAATCAGTCCGCCAGGAACAACCTTGTCAATCCACATGTCGTAGTCGTGCTGAACCGCCTCGAGCGTATGTAGTCCGTCGATGTGCAGTAGGTCGATCGAAGCCGGAGCGAACATCTCGACAGCCTCGTCGAAGTACATCTTGAGCGGGTGCGCGTTGTCGTACTTGCGATGCTGCAGGACATCGACGAAGCCGTGGTACACGCTGTCGTCGTATTCGCCGGTGTGTTGTTCGCCTTCCCACGAATCGACGGCCAGTGCTTCCATAGTGATGCCAGCTCGTTGTGCTGCCTGGTTCGCCGCGAAGAAGCTGGTGCCGTGATGTGAGCCGAGTTCGACGAATCGTCGCGGCCTGATCAGGTCGATTGCCGCAAACATGAACTGGAGATGACCCCACCATGCTGTCTCGGGGAAATCGAGAACTCGCCACATGGCAGGTTCGAGGAAGCGCCGCACGAACTGATCATCGGTGAGCGATTCGAAGTCGGTGTGGCGATCGAGAAAGTGCTCGTCAGCTGCGAGCCTGTCGAACGAGGAAGGGATTTCTGGCCGAGACGTCACCCGCACAAGCCTACCTAGCAAAGCGGTTGGTGCTTTATGCCCTCTTCAGCAGCACACGGAACTCGTTTTCGTTCGGTTTCACGTCCTCGATTGCCTGAATCTTCCAGTCGATCTGGCCCGACGCCGACAAGGCGTCGAAGGTCCGTTGAAACGTCTCGCGAGTAAAAATCCAGCAATGTACGTCGGCGTAGCCCTCGGCGAGCTGTTCGGATTTGACGAGTGCTTCTTCAAACGACATCCGCGGATGCAAAGATTCGGGAAGCTTGCCCTCCCACGCGTCTACTTGGTTGAGGTGGGTGAAGTAGTAGAGGTGTTTCGCGATTTGAAACCTTGACGGTTTCTGCAACCGCTCAAGATGGGCACGCACGACATCGACAGCATCATCTTCTGGTCGGAAGTAGTCGAAGGTGTAGCGGCGATCGGGGACCGAAAGAAACACATAGCCATCGGGGTTAACGATGCGGCTAAGTTGATCGAACCAGGAGATGAGGTCGGGGATGTGCTCGATGACATGATTGGCGATCACTAGATCGAAGCGCTGATCGACTACGTCGGCGAACTGCGTGTCCGATACGACAAAGTCGATCGGAACGATAGATTCCGGCGGAACAGTTGCGTTCTCTTTGTGTCGAGCGCGTAGGTCGTCGGTGGAGAACCAGTCGAGAAACCGGGCGTCGCATTCGTTGGGAAGCAACGTCGGCACGTTGAGTGCCCCGATCTCCAGGGAGGTTTCGACATCGGTTGTCACATGCGCAGCAAGAAACTTTCGGCGCACCTTCGAGCGAACGGGAAGCTCACGAACGGTGATCATTTGTTCCATGTCGAGAGTGGGCATGGTCGAAATCTTACCGTGCTTGGTGAGCCTCCGACTGAAAATCAGCGACCACGAGACAGGCGGGCGCTGCCGCCCAAATTGCCGCCCGAATACGAGTCGACGGTCTTGATCTGTTGTGCCGACGAGCTCGCTGCAGCGGCAAACGATCCAAGAAAGAGCGCAACAAAGCTAGCGACCAGACAGATTGAGACCACAATGTTGGTGGGACTGCTTTCGCCGAGGTCGACTGCTGCGGGGCTACTCTCCGATGTCGTCGCGGTCGAACGGGCTGGTTTGGTACACCTGGTTAATCCAGTTGCTGAACAACAAGAAAGCGTGCGAGCGCCACCGGTTCGTGGGCGTTTTGGTTGGATCGTCGTCGGGGAAATACCCGTGCGGTACGCGGATTGGTTTGCCCGCGTTTACGTCGCGGAAGTACTCATCGGCAAGCGAGGTCGAGTCGTATTCGATGTGGTTGAAGATGTAGAGCCGGTTACGTTCGGGCTCGGCAATGAGGCAGACGCCGGTTTCGTCAGCCTCCATCAGGATTTCGAGTCCGCCGTCTTCGTCGATGTCGTCTCTGCGAACTTCGGTCCATCTCGACACTGAGACGGAGAAGTCATCGGAAAATCCTGAGAGGTACGGCGATGTCGGCTGCAGGTTGCGATGGCGGTAAACGCCGAAGGCCTTGTGATCGAGTGTGTACTTTGGCACCCCGTGAAAATGCCAGATCGCTGCCATTGCTCCCCAACAGATCGTGAAGGTCGAGTGGACGTTCGTTTCGGTCCAGTCGAGGATCTGCGTGAGTTCGGGCCAGTAGTTCACATCCTCAAACTCGAGCGTCTCTATTGGGGCACCGGTGATGATGAAACCGTCGAACTTCTGATCGCGCACTTCTTCCCATGTGCGGTAGAACGAAATGAGGTGGTCTTCGGCGGTGTTCTTCGCTGTGTGGCTGCCCACTCTGACAAGTGTGAGTTCCACCTGCAATGGCGTCGACCCGAGAAGGCGAGCGAGTTGTGTTTCGGTCGTCAACTTGTCGGGCATCAGGTTAAGAAGGCCGATTTGAAGCGGTCGGACATCTTGACGAGTGGCCGTCGATTCGTCCATCACCACAACACCCTCGCGTTCGAGGACTTCGCGAGCAGGTAAAGCGTCGGGTATTCGGATCGGCATAACCCCTAAGCCTATTGGACGTTTCGTCAACGTCCAGCCGGCGTCACAGGAATCGCGAAGAACACGGAATAGCGAAGAACACACTGTGCGTCAGCAGAGCAGCAGAGCAGCAGAGCAGCAGAGCAGCAGCGTCAGCAGAGCCAGCGGAGCCAGCAGAAGGGTTAGAGCTGCTTGGACGTCCACGTCACGACATAACTTTTGGGAAGCGGCCCGAACCGTTCGGTCTCGATTGCAGCATTCGGGAACAACCAGTCGACCTCCTTGCGGCTGAGGAGGTTGATCCGGTCGGCGTGCCGGCGACGCCAGTTGAAATCGGCCGAGTGATATCGCGGGGAGAACCGTAGCAACCTTCGTTGCAGGGGCGAAGAAAACCAATGTATGAAGGGGAGCTGAAAATGGGGTTCGACCGGGCATTCCCATGCTGGCGTTTGCACCCAGCCGTTTCGGCCGACGCGAACGGACTCATTTGCCATTTTCACCATCTCACCCCAGGCTCCGACGTGCTCAATCACCGAGTTTGAGTGGACAAGATCGAAGGTGTTGTCGTCGAAGTCGAGAGCGCACCCATCGCCGACTTTGTGGGTGACGTCGCATTGCAGTCGTGACTGCTCTTTCGGGTCGAGTAGTTCGTCTTCGCTGTTGAGAATCGCCAGGGAGGAGATGTTTGCGGTGCCAACGTCGTGCCAGTAGGCAGCCCGCCCGCCGACATCCAGCACCGAGATTTCTCGCCCGGCCTCTTTTGAGAGGGCCACGATGAAGTCACCCAGGGCCCTTTTCCGCTGTGCACGCCACCGATTTCTTGGATTGGTGTTCGGTTTGGGGGCGTGCTGTGGGAATCGAGCCATGTTGTGATTCCCCTTCACTTGGGCACTTGAGTTCTGTTTGTGTGCTGAGACTATTGACGGAACATCTTTCTTTCGACCGGCGGGTCGACAACGTGAGGTTGCCCAACGCCGCGAAGCGATCGCGATGTATTTGCTCTAGACGTTTCAAGATGCAACGTGTACTTTCATGTCTTTAAATGTTATTTCAACATGTTCGTCTCGATTGATTTGTAAGGAAAGTGGTCTTCTATGGGACACCGTCAAATGCGAAAACTCGTTTCGTTGGTCGCCGCACTGGCAGTTCTGCTGAGTGGTGTGCCGTCTGTCGAGGCGCAGACAGTTGAGACGGAGCAGACCAATGCCGTTGTCATTCGTGCAAAGGGAGACTCGGGTGAGGAGCGAATGCAACTTCGTCTCAACCGCCGCACAGTGGCTTCGTTCGAACTCACCACCGAATATGTCGACTACACCTTTACGCCAACGAAGGATCTGACTGTACGGGGTCTGCTGGTGGCATTTGTCAATGATAGGGAGACCACCGAGACGGTCATTCGGAACATGAACGTCGACCACATCATTGTTAACGGCGTTACCTATGAGACCGAGGATCCAGCAGTTCGATCAAAGGGAACCTTTGTAAACGGTAAGTGCGCGAAGGGCTTCCGCGAGACTTCACGTTTGCCTTGCAACGGTTGGTTCAAGTACCCGGTTCCGAAGGGTACAGTTCTTCGTGCCGCGCCGGCCTTGGTATCGGATGCGGACCAACCTGGTATCTCGGTGCGCGCACGGGGAATCACTGGTACCGAACGGATCATTCTCAAGGTCAACAACAAGACCGTCGCCCGATGGAACCTCACCGACACGTTCGCCAACTACGAGTTCGTACCCAATCGAACCAAGGCTCTCAGTAGGGTCCGGGTAGTGCTCGTCAGCGGTGGCGAAGTTGATGGTAAGGCCAGGTCGGCCATCGTCGACCACGTTGTAGTCAACGGTGTCACCATCGAATCTGAATCTCCGACCGTGCGCTCGAAAGGTGCAAAGACAAGCGATTCTGGATGTGAGATTGGCTACAAGCAGCGTCAGCGTCTGTCGTGCAAGGGCTGGTTCGACTACCCAATCCCAACGGGCAGCGTTATCGGCGGGTAGCCGCGCTGGCTGAGTCGAACAATAAGAATGAGTCGAACGGCCCAGTGTTACTGGGTCCTTCGACGCGGTACCGTTTGACGAAGTCGGGTCAGCGGGGCTCGACCACAATCCTTTAGGCGGGGTTCTTTATGCTTGTTCGACCGCGGTCGTACGTTTCTTCGGGTCTGCGTTATTTTGCCGCGACGTTGCTCATAGCGTCGCTGGCAATCGCCGGCTCGGCAACTAGCGCCGAGGCGCAGGGCAACAGCCCACGGGCGCTTTGGGTGTGGGACGCTCCCAGCGCAGGGCTTGATCAGCCCGTAGTCAATTTCGCTGTTCAGCAAGGCATCGACACGTTGTATCTGAACGCACCGCCAGGGTTCAGTTCGAACCCTGACTTCGGTTCCTTCATTGCTGCTGCGGATGCTGCTGGACTGAGTGTGTGGGCGTTGGCCGGCGATCCTTCGTGGTCGTTGAACAGCGCACCTGTGGTGGCGTGGGCCGACGAGGTCGCAGCGTTTGGCGGCTTCGATGGCTTGGCTCCCGATATCGAGCCGTGGGGGCTTTCCGACTGGAACAACGCAAAGAAACAGCGGCGCATCGTGCGGTCGTACCTCTCGGTTCTTTCGGCTGTTTCAGATCGCAACGCTTTGCCGGTCAACGCTGCGGTTCCGTTCTGGTTCGACGATCCGTCGCTTGGGAGCAAGCGGCTTCCGCTTATCGACAATGTGATGGGTCGAGTCGACGCAATCACGGTTATGGCCTACCGCGATACTGCTGTTGGGCCCGACGGGATCATCGAACTTGCGAGCTACGAGGTTGCTCGCGGCGCCCAGTTGGGTGTCGAGGTTATCATCGGCGTCGAGACCGACAACGTGGCGCCCGACAAGGTCACGTTCGCTGAGGAAGGTGTGGCGGTCATGGAAGCCGAATTGGCGGCGGTGGAAACCGCGCTGAGCGGTTCATCCGCCTTCGGTGGTTTCGCGGTTCACCACTACAGCAGCTACCGAAATCTTCTAACCGGGGTGTAACTGCAGCGCGGAGGTGCGGGCTAACAACGGTTGCGCAGTACTCTCACTTACTGTTGACGAAGTGATCAACAGAGGGGCTGAGCGATCATGAGTGAAAAATTGCCACGCACTGGCGCTGACGATCTTGCAGCAAGGATCGTGACATCGGATCTGTTTCGTGCACTTGGGCCGAAAGTGTTTCCCGCGATGCATCGCTTTATGGCGAAGGCCTCAAAGGGGCGGTTTGTGCCCGGGGCGGGCCTTGTTCTGTACTCGAAGGGGGCCAAATCTGGTGTTGAGCGTGAGTCGCCATTGGAGACGATTCCGCGCGGCGATGGCACGTACCTCATCGTCGGCAGCAACTTCGCCCAAGAGTCGCATCCGGCGTGGACGTACAACCTGTTGACGCACCCCGATGTTGAGATTCTTCGCAAGGGAAAGCGTCGGCAGGCTACGGCGCATCTCCTCGAGGGCGCCGAGCGCGCTGACGCTTGGGATGAGGCATTGCGGCACTGGCCCGCATGGGAGCAGTACGGAACGATCACCGATCGGTCCTTTCGGATCTTTCATCTCATTCCGAAATAGCTGCGGCAAAAAAGCAACGAAGACCGGTCCATTCCGCCTGGACCGATCTTCGTTACCTGGGTTTCCGCCACCAGGATTCAGCAAAGCATTTGTAGGTTGCTTTCGCTGTGTGACTCCAGTGTGGCGCACGTCGTCACCTCAAAGTGTCGGCCAGCCGACACTTTGAGCAGACTTTTCGAAACAATTGTGCGACTTCTGCGTCAACACGAGATTGCCGGGCTCGCCGCCTGCACAGGTGTGTGCGTCAGAGTTTGGTCGAGCGGAGTCGCAGCGCCACCGGGT
The DNA here is from genome assembly GCA_938015295.1 of uncultured Acidimicrobiales bacterium. Classification (GTDB taxonomy): domain Bacteria; phylum Actinomycetota; class Acidimicrobiia; order Acidimicrobiales; family SHLQ01; genus CALLQB01. The sequence goes on along the minus strand of CALLQB010000006.1, from coordinate 136,980 downwards.
CAATTACCACAATCGACCGGCCCTCCTGCGTCACGATGCCCTCGTCTTTCAGCCCGCTAAGCGTTGCATTCACCGTTGCGCGAGTGGTGTGACACAGAGCAGCGATCTCCCCTTGCGTTAGCCGTAGTCTGCCGCCCGGATACACCTCGAGGAGTTCGACAACCCGGCGAATCACGCGTTCTGGAGCGGTGAGTTCACTCAACTCCATCTGCCGGGTCGTGAGTCGTAACACCGTTGACGTGAGAATCTCAAGTAGCAGACGATCGATGTTGACCGATGTTCGACGAAGTTCGTCGACCGCACTCCGGTCAAGTGCGAGTGTGGACGCTTTGTCGATAGCGCTCACGGTTGCCGACCGTGTCGACTCACGGCCAAGCACTGCCATTTCTCCGAACACATCTCCTGGTCCCAAAACAACGAGAGCCGTGCGCCGGCCTTCAGAACTCAGCGAGTGCACGATGAAGTGCCCTCGATTGACGATGTGAAGTGTTTGCCCGGCTTCGCCCTGGTGGAAGACGACCTCATTCTTCGAATACTGGGTCGTGTGCATCGTCTTGAGCACGCGAGCCCGGTCGTCTGGGTTGAGTGAATCGATGAATCCAGAAACGCTCACCGCAAGTTGCATTCCTGTTCGTCCACGCTCAGATGATACGTCGTGGGGCGTGGGTGGAGGAAAGCTTGCTGGGTAACTTCCGCCGTATTGTGATGTCATCGTGCACTCTGTTCTGATCCGCCGGGAGAGTGTGCCCCTGGGGAGAGGCCTAGGACGATGATGCCAGATCGAGCGTCGGGTTGTTGTCAGCCGGTTGACATGTGGCGGGTGTTAGTAGATCGGGCAGCTACTCGCTGCCAGCTCAAGTGCCGCGACATAGCCCGACAGAAATTCCGACTCGAAGTCGATTGTCCAGTTGCTCGGCGGAGCAGCTTCAACATGCAATGCCGTTTGGTCGCAGTCGACGCTTGCGATTGTCTCCCGGCCCGCATCGAATCCTTTGCCGTAGTCGGGGTGTGCGTCGGCGGTTGGCAAAGCCACGCCCACTACCGCAAGGCGTTGGTCGGCTCGGGCGGCTCGGTCGTGTTGCGTGTGGAAGGCGATGAGCTGAGGGCATTGCCGGGCAACGGCTTGCACCCCGAGAACGTAGCCGGCATCGAAAGCTGGGTTGACGAGGCTTCCATGAACTTCGACATCGAACGGGACGACGCCGAGTTCCGGTTCGACGCACGCCTGGTAGCCGTCGTGGAGCCCGGCGATGGCTCCGTGGTTTGTCATCGTGTCCCAAAAGACTGACGGCATTCCCGCTGGCGCAGCGGGTAGCGCCGGTTGACTGAAGTGGCGAATGTCGGTGTCGGAGCAGCCCACGATCACCGCACTTGCCAAGAGGAAGCCGAAAATGCCGGTCAGCAACGACCGAAAACAGGAAAAACGGTGGGGGGATCGCGCGCAAGAGTGCTGCGTCATGGTGGCCAATTGCCGGTTTGGGCGGGTAGTGGGGGGTGGTGTGGAGGCTCGAATTGCGGTGAGCCCTGTGGCTAGAGTGCCGGAAGTTGCTTGTGATTGCAAGGGGTGCAAGGGGATTGCGGTCGCGAAACAATAAAGATCACGGTCGCTATTGCCGAAGTTCTTCTTGTGGACGTGCCAGCAGAAGAATACGAGCGACTGATGCAACGCTCGCGCCTCATGGACCTGGCCCAAGACATCCTCATTGTGCTCGATGCGAGCGGCGTCGTCATTGACGTGAACCAAGCTGCCGCCGACATGCATGGCGGAAACGTTGACGACATCATCGGACGCAACTGCGCCGAGTTTCTTGCACCCTCAAGCGGCGAAGAGATGATGACCACCGCCATCAAGATGTACCAGTCCAACGTTGACTGCAGCGACCAAATGCGGGTGCGCGCTGTCAGATGGGACGGCCATGTTGTCGATCTTGAACTCAGAGTCAGTTGGTCGGTCGCCGAGCGGCGTTTCTATGTGGTCGAACGCGACGTCTCGACCCAGGTAGCACGCACGAGAGAGCTACAGGAGCTTTCTGAAGAATTGGCAATCCAGGCGATGACCGACACCCTCACCGGCATCGGCAACCGGGCCGCCTTTGAGCAGGCGCTGAACTTTGTCGAAGCGCGCGACGAGCGAGCGTGGTTGGTGATGGTCGACATCGATCACTTCAAAACAATCAACGACCGAAACGGACACCTTCTCGGCGACGCCGTCCTCACTAGGGTGGCGAGCCGTCTGGGCGACGCCGTGCGCGGTGACGACTTTGTGAGCCGAGTCGGCGGCGACGAGTTTACGCTCATCCTTCGTGCAGCAGAGCGAGTCGAAGTGCATAAGCGTCTCGACCAGATTCATGAATCACTGACCGCCCCGTACCTGATCGATGGCGCGACCTTTGCGGTGTCGTGTTCTCTCGGAGCAGCGCAACGAAAGAACCGCGAATCGAACGAAGACTGGCTGCGCCGAGCTGACCGGGCGATGTACTCGGCCAAAGATGCCGGCAGAAGCCGACTGAAGGTCGCCTAGCTCTTCGCCGATGGGTCGCCGTAGCATGGCCGGTACCTATGACGAACAAATTGGTGCAAGAACTCGACCGCCACGACGTGTTGCTCATCGACGGCGCGATGGGAACGCAGCTGTTCGAGCGGGGTTTGCAATCAGGAGATTCGCCCGAGCCATGGAATGTCGACTTTCCCGAGCGGGTGAAGGATGTGCACGACGCGTATGTCGCTGCTGGGTCGAACATCATTCTCACGAACACGTTCGGTGGAACCGCGAACCGGCTAAAGCTGCACAATCTGCAAGACCGCGCTTACGAGTTCAACAAGGCGGGGGCCGAGGTCGCCCGCCGCTCCGCTGATGCGGTCGACCGCACTGTCCTTGTTGCCGGGTCGATGGGTCCGACTGGCGAACTCTTCGAACCAATGGGCGAACTCAACCACGCAGCGGCCGTCGAGTCGTTCACTGTTCAAGCCCAGGGTCTCGCCGACGGCGGTGCAGATCTTTTCTGGATTGAAACAATGAGCGACCTCGCCGAGGTCACCGCAGCAGTCGAGGCCGCCACCGCGGTTGGCGGTCTGCCCATCTGCACGACCTTGTCGTTCGACACCAAAGGGCGTTCGATGATGGGGGTTACTCCACGCAAGGCGGTGCGCGAGCTTTCGGCGCTGGGTGTAGCCGCGATTGGTGGAAACTGCGGAAACGGTCTCGATGAGATCGAAGGCGTCATCGATCAAATGCATGATGCTCGACCCGACGCCATTCTGATCGCCAAGGCCAACGCCGGAATTCCGAAGTGGAAAGGCGATGAGCTCTACTACGACGGCAACCCGATGATCATGGCCGAGTATGCGCAACGAGCCCGTTTTCTAGGTGCCCGAATCATTGGCGGCTGCTGCGGCAGCGGCCCAGCTCACATCGCGGCTATGGCCGAGGCCCTGAGCCCTGATGCCGACCCGATCATCAACCCTCGCGGATTCGACGTTCCCGAAGACGTCGCCGGCAGCGCCAACCAACGAGCGACACGCGGTGGTAGGCGACGCCGCGCTGAAAGCTAAGTTCGAACCCTATGGCAGATCAAGCCGATTTCGCTGAACAGGCGATGCCGCTCATGGATGGACTCTATGGTGCGGCGTTGCGAATGACCCGCAACCCCTCCGACGCCGAGGACCTGGTGCAGGAGACCTATCTCAAGGCCTACCGAGGATTCGGTGGTTTCACCGAAGGCACCAATCTCAAGGCGTGGATGTATCGCATCCTCACGAACTCCTACATCAACATCTACCGCAAAAAGCAGCGGCGGCCGAACGAAACCGATCTGGGCGAAGTCGAGGACCTCTACCTCTACCGCCGATTGGGTGGCCTAGAGGCGGCGCGCACCGGACGTAGCGCCGAAGATTTGCTGATGGACACCTTTGCTGAGGCAGAGATCGTCGACGCGCTCGACGAGCTTCCCGAGGCCTACCGGATAGCGGTTCTGCTTGCCGATGTCGAAGAGTTTTCGTACAAAGAGATCGCAGAGATCCTCGATGTGCCGATCGGAACAGTGATGAGTCGGCTTCATCGTGGAAGAAAAGCGATGCAGAAGTCGTTGTTCGAGTTCGCCGAGTCGCGAGGGCTCTTGCCAAGCGAAGTAGTGAGTGAGGTGTCTGAAAATGAGTAGCGACCAAGAGTTCAGTGTTCAGCTCAGCGGCGATCCATGTTTCGACGCGTTGAACCTGCTGTATCACTATCTCGACGGCGAGCTCACCGAACTGCATCGGGTGACGATTTCGGGTCATATCGAGTTCTGCGGAAGCTGCTTGTCTGCCTACGATTTCCACGCCGAGCTACGCACGGTCGTCCGGACACGTTCGGTGAACCGTGTTCCCGACGAGTTGCGAAGTCGAATCGCGCGCGAACTCGGGTTCGAATAATTTCGGAATCCTCGATTTTCGCGGAACTTTCGCGCGGGTTTGATGGGTTAGAGATACATGGCTACATCAACCACTCAACAAAGAGTCGGACTCCGGGTCTGCCTCGAAGAAAAATGCGCAACTCGTCTTTCCCGCTACAACGAATACGACTACTGCTCGTTGCACCAGCCCATGGTGACACCACGAACTCGGGGCCGGATCATCGATTGATCGGTGGTCCTCGGGTCGCTGACAAGCCCCGCGTCGCATCCGGGGCAGTGTCAGCCCGCAAGAACGGATACGATTAAGACATGTACACCCTCGCTGTCGTTTGGCATTACTGGATCGCCGTAGCCCTCGCTGCAGGCGCCATCCTGGCGGTCATTGCATTGTTGCTTGGCTACTTCGCTCAGGTGAGCCGAACGCGATACCCAAAAAAGTGACGCTGTTTCCAGACGGTTTGTCGTCGAGCGCGTCGAGATCTCTTGCGGTCCACGCCCATGGCTGACCCGGTCGACTGGGTCACCGCCCGCCGTGTCGCTAGCAAGGTTGCGGCGCGCCAACCATTCGCCGACACCTACCTCGACGACCAGATCGTCTCCGACTTCGACGAGTTCACCGCCGAAGCCGAACAACTTGTTGGTGAAGCAACAGGATTGTGGAGCACGAGCGGTGAGGCTCGCGCACGCGTCGCCGGCCGCGACATGTGGATTGACGCAAACATTGCTTCGTTTCAGCGACTGTTGCGACCACTGCTCGACAAAATGGGCGACAAGATGGACGACGGCATCATGGCGCCAGTTGGCGGCAAGATCGCCGGTGCCGAATTGGGCGCCATGCTCGGCTGGATGTCGAGCCGCGTTCTTGGTCAGTACGACCTGCTGGTGATCGAAGACGAGAATCCAGAAGATCAAGACATCGTCTACTACGTCGGCCCCAACGTGGTCGGACTCGAGCGCAAGTTCGCCTTCGACACACGCGAGTTTCGTCTTTGGCTTGCGTTGCACGAGGTAACACATCGCGCGCAGTTCACCGGAATTCCGTGGCTGCGCGAGCACTTCCTTGGTCTGGTCCAGGGCACGTTGGATTCAGTCGATCCCGATCCGCAGCGGTTCCTCGATGGTCTCAAGCGAGGCATCGACATGAAGCGCGCCGGCGAAGATCCGTTAGCCGATGGCGGCCTCATGGGGCTGATGGCGTCGGGCGAGCAACGCGAGGTTCTCGACCAGGTTGCTGGCCTGATGAGCCTGCTAGAAGGCCACGGCGATGTCACGATGGACCGCGCTGGCGCCGACCGTATTCCCGGACAGGAACGCTTCGGACGGGTCCTGCGCGGCCGACGTCAAGGCACCCGCGGCTTTATGAAGATGTTCCAGCGCATCATGGGGATCGACGCAAAAATCATGCAATACCAGCAGGGCGAAGATTTCATTGAGGCCGTCGAAGGCCACGGTGGAACAGCGTTGCTCGATCTTGCCTGGCTCGGTCCGGAAAACCTTCCCGGCATCGTCGAAATTCGCGATCCGAAGCTGTGGATCGCTCGCATGGAGCAGGCCCGTCCCGAGATTGCGTAGCCGCCGTGGTGGTGGCTGACAGCTTTCTTGCCGACCTCCTTCGCCGCGCAACTTTTCCAGCAGCAGGCACAGCGGTCAGCTGTGCGGTGTCAGGTGGCGCCGATTCGATGGCATTGATGATCCTGGCCGTCGAAGCGGGGTGCAGCGTTACCGCTATTCACGTCGATCATGGCCTCCGCCCGGAATCTGACACTGAAGCCAAGGTGGTCGCGGCGGCAGCCCGAACGCTGGGTGCGGCGTTTCGAGCAGAGACCGTCTTCGTGGCGGCCGGCCCCAACCTCGAAGCACGGGCCCGCGAAGCAAGGTATGGCGTACTGCCAGCTGACGCGCTGCTCGGCCATACCGTCGATGATCAGGCAGAAACCATGTTGCTGAACCTGGTTCGCGGGGCGGGACCACGCGGTATGGCGGGAATGGCCTCCGACGCTCGCAGGCCGATCCTCGCGTTGCGCCGAGCCGAAACCATCGAAGTGTGCCGCCGCAGCAACGTCACGCCGGTCGATGATCCATCGAACCGCGACCCAGCATTCCGGCGCAACCGGGTTCGCCACGAGCTACTGCCGCTCCTCAACGACATCGGCGAGCGCGACGTAGCCGCGGTACTTGCTCGTCAAGCGCCACTTTTTGCCGAACAGTCCGCCTTTCTCTTACGGTTGGCCGGCGATATCGACGGCAGCGACTGCACACAGCTTCGCGAGACCGACCCCGTCCTTGCGCGTCTGGCACTCCGGCAATGGTTCACCAGCGAGACCAACGAACCGCATCCGATCGACGAAGCGTCGGTGCAGCGAATGCTCGATGTCGTACACAAGCGACGCAAGGCCACCGAGGTCGTTGGCGGGTGGCGAGTCTCGCGAAGCTCCGGGAAGCTTTCGCTGCATTCTCCCGAGGCGTAGCGCTGCACTACAGTCGTCTTCCGTGTCTGAACACGATCAGCCCCCCACCGTCTTACCCGCGCTTCAAACGATTTCGCAGAACGCCGACATCGGCGAAGTTCTTGTCTCTGAGTCCGCGATAGCGTCACGCGTCGCCGAGCTTGGACAACAGATCACTGCTGACTACATCGGCAAGCAGCCCCTCCTTATCGGTGTTTTGAAGGGTGCCTTTGTCTTCATGGCCGATCTGTCCCGCCAGATCGACTTACAGGTCGAGGTTGACTTCATGGCGGTCAGTTCGTACGGCAATAGCACCAAGTCGAGCGGCATCGTTCGAATCGTGAAAGATCTTGATCTCGAGCTCGACGGGCGCGACGTCATCATTGTCGAAGACATCATCGACAGCGGCCTCACGCTCAACTACCTGCGCAAGACCTTGATGACGCGCCGGCCCGCCAGCCTCGAAGTCTGTGCGCTCTTCGTTCGAGAGGGCCGCCAGCTACCCGAGACCGACCTTCGCTATATCGGATTTGAAATCCCGCCAACGTTTGTCGTCGGCTACGGGCTCGATGCAGGCGAGCAATACCGCAATCTGCGCGAGATCCGGTCCTTTGAGGTCAACTTGTAGTTTCTGCGGCGATAACCTGTGGTTCCGCTAGCTGAAGCCGATAGAACCCCAATACTTCTTCTGGGGCTGCTCCCCACTACTTCTTCTGAGGCTGCAGCAACTCGGTGACGCAATTCTCGACGGGATAGGCCAGGCCTTATGGGCATGAAAAAGCTGTATCGCAGTGTGGTGTTTTGGGTAGTTCTCGCGCTGCTGCTTGCGTTGTTATTTGGTTCGTTCTTCCGGACCGGCGAAGAACGCGACGATCTGAGCCTCTCGGAGTTCCGCGACGCTCTCGGGTCGGGCGAGGTGACCGAACTCGAGATTAAAGATCGCGATAGCGCGATTTTGGGCGAACTCGACGATGGCACGTTGTTCAAGACGTCGTACGTGCGAGAGTTTGGCGACGAACTCGTCGAAGAGATCGAACAAGCGGTGCCGACAGTTCCCTACAACGTCGACCGTCAGCAGCAGTCGATCTGGACCAGTCTACTTTTCAGCCTGCTCCCCATCCTTTTGTTGGTGGGCATCTTCTTGTTCTTCATCAATTCGATGCAGGGCGGCGGCAGCAAGGTGATGCAGTTCGGCAAAGCCAAGGCACGCAAGATGGATAAGGATCAGCCGATCGTTACCTTCGCCGACGTTGCCGGCTGCGACGAGGCGGTGCAGGAACTTCAAGAAATCAAAGATTTCCTGAAAGACCCCGCGCCGTTCCAAAGTCTCGGGGCAAAGATCCCCAAAGGCGTGCTGCTTTTTGGCCCACCAGGTACCGGAAAGACGCTCCTCGCCCGTGCAGTTGCCGGCGAAGCCGGCGTGCCGTTCTTCTCGATCTCCGGTTCTGACTTCGTCGAAATGTTCGTTGGCGTCGGAGCGAGCCGCGTGAGAGACCTGTTCAGCCAGGCCAAAGAGGCTGCCCCTGCCATTATCTTCGTCGACGAAATCGACGCCGTTGGTCGGCACCGGGGCGCCGGTCTTGGTGGGGGACACGACGAGCGAGAACAGACCCTCAACCAGATGCTTGTCGAGATGGACGGGTTCGACGTCTCGACCGGTGTCATTCTCATTGCCGCGACCAACCGTCCCGACATTCTCGATCCAGCGCTGCTGCGACCCGGCCGATTCGACCGCCAAATCACTGTCGATCGCCCCGACCTCGAAGGTCGACGCGCCATCGCCGAGGTGCACGCAAAGGGTAAGCCGATCGACAGCGATGTCTCGCCTGACATCATCGCCCGCCGCACGCCCGGCTTCACCGGTGCTGATATCGCCAACCTGATGAACGAGGGCGCCCTACTCGCTGCACGTCATGGCAAGAAACTCATCGGTGGCGCAGAGATAGAAGAGGCCATCGACCGGGTCATCGCAGGTCCCGAACGCAAGACCCGCATCATGTCCGACAAAGAAAAGCGCGTCATCGCCTATCACGAGGCCGGCCATGCCTTGGTTGGTCATGTTCTCCCGAATTGCGACCCGATCCACAAAGTGTCGATCATCGCCCGCGGACGCGCACTCGGCTGGACACTGGCGCTGCCAACCGAGGACAAATATCTCAAATCCCGATCCGAACTCCGCGACGAACTCGCCATGCTTTTGGGCGGCCGAACCGCTGAAGAGCTGATCTTTGACGACCCCACCACCGGAGCGGCAAACGACATCGAGCGAGCTACCCAGATCGCCCGGGCAATGGTGACCGAATATGGCATGAGCGACAAGCTCGGACCCCAGCAACTCGGTCACAAAGACGGCGAAGTCTTTTTGGGCAAAGAAGTCGGCCACGAGGCCAACTACAGCGACGATGTGGCTTCGATCATCGACGACGAGGTTCGTATCCTGATCGACTCAGCTCATCGAGAAGCGCGCGATGTCTTGACGCTTCACCGTGCCACCCTCGACCGGTTGAGCGACGCGTTGGTCGAGCAGGAAACGCTTGACGATAAAGCGCTCGCCGCAATCTGGGGTGAGATCGAAGATGTTGGTCGCCTTTTGAGCAGTCGCAGTCCGTCTGCAGAGCTGCAACGTGGTCAACTCCCTGCAGCGTTTGACGAGTAGCGACAAGTAAGGATTGACGGTTGGGCGCCTCTGGGGGCCCAGTGGTCGCAGGTCACATCCGCGGAAAAGTGTTCGAAAGGTTGTTCACAGCGGCGCGCACCGAAGTAAACAGAGGATATGCCGTCGAAAAATCTCAAGGCCGTGCACGCCGAAGAAGTCGATCAGCCGCGAATTGCTGCAGCGGTTCGAGAAATTCTCGCAGCGATCGGTGAAGATCCCGATCGTGACGGTCTGCTTGACACGCCCTCTCGTGTCGCTCGCATGTATGCCGAGACCTGTTCAGGTCTACACATCGACCCCAGCGAGCACCTGCTCAAGACCTTCGATGTCGATCACGACGAGATGGTGATGGTTCGCGACATTCCGGTGTACTCAATTTGCGAACACCACCTGCTGCCGTTCTTCGGTAAGGCGCACACGGCGTATATCCCGAAAACAAATGGCCGTATTACTGGTCTGTCGAAGATGGCCCGAGTGGTCGATGGCTATGCCAAGCGGCCGCAGGTGCAGGAACGACTTACCCGTCAGATCGCCGACGCCATCCGTGACGCACTCGATCCGCAGGGTGTGCTGGTCGTCGTCGAAGCCGAACACATGTGTATGTCGATGCGGGGCGTTCGCAAGCCCGGATCGAGCACGGTTACCTCCGCAGTGCACGGCGTGTTTCGCGACAGCCAGGCCACCCGCCTCGAGGCGATGCAATTTCTCACGCGATGAGCTCGTTTTCTCTGCGTGGCGATTCGCCGACGCGGGTGATGGGCATTGTCAACGTCACGCCCGACTCGTTTTCTGATGGTGGGAAGTTTCTTGATCACGGTGCAGCCATTGCACACGGTCGCCGGTTGCTCGAAGAGGGGGCCGATTTCCTCGACATTGGGGGTGAATCGACTCGCCCCGGTGCAGTTGAGGTAAGCGAGGAGAACGAACTTGCACGCGTGGTTCCCGTCGTCGAGGCGCTTGCCAACGATTGCCCGGTGTCCATCGACACGACAAAGCCCGTTGTAGCCCGGGCAGCTGTGGCAGCAGGCGCTGTTGTTCTCAACGACGTCTCGTCGTCGCTCTTTGAGGTAGCGGCAGAACTCCAGGTGCCGCTAGTCGCCATGCACATGAGCGGCACCCCACGAACAATGCAGGACGCTCCGGCCTATGACGATGTGGTAGCCGACGTGCTCGGCATGCTCTCGGGGGCCGTTGAACGCGGCAACGTTGCAGGTGTCCCGCAAGTCCTGATCGACCCAGGAATCGGCTTTGGGAAGAACGCCGAACACAACATGGCGCTGGTAGCAGCACTCGACCAGTTCGTCGCGGTGGCGCCGGTGGTGCTCGGCGTGAGCCGCAAAGCCTTCATCGGCGCGCTCCACGGGCGAAGCGACCGCGCTGAAGAACCCGCTGCGGTAGACGACCGGCTCGAGGGTTCTTTGGCCTTAGCGACCGCTGGGGCGATGTTTGGGGTCGACATCGTGCGGGTGCACGACGTACGGGCAACAGTCCAGGCGATGCGAATTGTGGGTTCTTCGCCTCGCGGCGTGCTGCTGTTGGGCTAAGCCCGTCGGTCGCTACAGATCTTCCTTCTGAGCCAAAGCAATGGCGCGTGCAGCGGTCTTTTTCTTCTCGCTACCTAGCTGCACCATGGCCCGAACGATCGCTGACATCGGGGTTCGCGCCTCAAAGGCCGTTGCCCGAAGCCATTCGTATTGTTCGTCGGTGAGATCGAGCGTCACCCGTCGGGGATAACGCTTCGCTGCTGTGTCTTTTGGCATTGGTTGCCCTCTCCGACGGTGTGGTCTCCGGAAGAGCAGTATCTCAGCTGCAAACACGTGTCGCTATCCCAGACAGGTTTGGCAGCGGACTTCTCGGTCGCAGATTTGGCGTCTACGGTAGGACCGCTGTCGAGCTAGCCAGTTGAGAGAGGCCGCATGCGAAAAATGAAGGGCAAATGGGCCCAAGGCATAGAGCCGAGAAATTTCACGTGGATACTAAAAGATAAGATTGCCGTTTGTGAACGGCCTGGAGGAATTGGGTCAAACCACCGAAAGGTGCGGCGCCAGGAAGAGATCATCTGGATCCGCGAGAACAAGTTTGACCAAATCGTTTCGCTCATTCCCACAACAGCGAACCTTCACAACTACGACGAGTTGGGTATGGCCTGGCGGCACCTACCCTTTGTCGGACCCGAAATTGGTCAGGCGGGCATAGCGACCCTTCACGGCGACATCGAACGGATGTTGAACCTCGATAGTCGCATCATTGTTCATCGAGAAGAGTTGGCCGATCATGTCAGCGGTTTGATGGCCGGATACTTCCTCTATTCGGGGCTTGTCGACGAGACGCCGAAAGCCGTCGTTACTATCGAGCAGCTACTCGAGCGCCAACTTGGCCCGCTCGGTCGCGAAATTGTGAACCTCGCCGCAAAAAATGCTGGCCTTGCGCCCACTGTGTGATGGCAGTTCCGTGTGATGGCAGTTCCGCGTGATTGACATCATCGAACTCCGAGGCCTTCGCATTGCTGCCCTTTGTGGGGCGCTCCCCGAAGAGCGTGTGCGTCGGCAACCGTTTTCTTTCGATATCGATGTGCATGCCGACATCTCGGTGGCCTGCCAAAGTGACGACCTTGCCGACACGATCAACTACGGCGCCCTGACCGCCGACGTCCAGGCGATGGTCGAAGCCGAACAGTTCACCTTGCTCGAGCGAATGGCCGAGCGAGTTGCAGAGGTAGTGCTGGCGAACCCGCAGGCTCAGGCCGTTGACGTAGCCGTTCGTAAACTTCGGCCCCCGGTACCGGAAATGTTGGAAACCAGCGGGGTCCGAATTCATCGCAGTCGGGCCTGACGGTGGGACGACGAGCATTTCTGGCGTTGGGTTCAAACCTCGGCGATCGCCAAGGTTTTCTTCGCGAAGCTGTGGCGGCGCTTCCTGATGTGGTGGCGGTGTCGCCGCTGTATGAGACCGACCCGGTCGGTGGTCCAGAACAAGACCTCTTCTTGAACATCGTCGTCGAACTCGACACCGAGCTTTCAGGACATGAACTTCTGGGCGTGTGCCGCGACCGTGAGGCCGAGGCGGCGCGAGTTCGCATCGAACGCTGGGGTCCTCGCACGCTCGATGTCGATGTGCTTTGGATCGATGGCGAAACTATCGACGACCCGCCCGAACTTCTGGTGCCCCATCCGCGCATGTTCGAACGCGCCTTTGTCATGGTGCCGCTGGCCGATCTGGCCCCCGATCTGTTGCCCGCAGACTGGGCGCATCCAGCCGACCAGCCCATTCGCCGACTCGGTTCGCTTTAGGGTCGGCGGTGACTCGGGTTCGTATTGTTGGTCGAGGGCGTGCTGGGGGTTCGCTCGCGGTCGCGCTGTCCAGCGTGGGTTGGCTAGTCGAAACGCCCGACCGTACTGCACGGCTCGAAGCGTGCGGCGACGGTGTCGACGCAGTCATTCTTGCGGTGCCCGATTCGGCAATTGCAGAGGTCGCGGCACAGATATCGCCGTCTGCGACACCAATCCTTCACCTAGCTGGTTCGCTCGGTCTCAACGTTTTGGCCGGACACCCACAACCTGGCGCACTGCACCCTTTGGTTTCGCTTCCCAATGCCCAACTCGGGTCGGACCTGCTGCTCGACAACGCGTGGTTCGCTGTTGCGGGACACTCGATTGCGGTCGATATTGCCGAGGCCCTTGGTGGCAGACATTTCGAGGTTACCGACGAGAACCGAAGCCGCTACCACGCTGCGGCGGCAATTGCCTCGAATCACACCGTTGCACTGTTGGGACAGGTCGAACGCGTGGCCGCCTCGTGTGGCGTGCCGTTTGCTGCCTTCGTTCCACTGATACTCGGCTCGGTGCACAATGTGGCCGAACTCGGGGCCGCCGCAGCGCTAACCGGCCCGGTTTCCAGGGGCGACGAGGCTACGCTCGACCGGCACAGACAAGCACTCGATCCCGCCGAACTCGACCTCTATGAGGCAATGGTGGCCGCAGCCAGGAAGCTCCTCTCATGAAGGTCCTCACCACCATCGCCGATGTGCGAACAACGTTGCACGCCGAACGCGCGGCGGGTCGGTCGGTCGGCTTCGTGCCCACGATGGGAGCGTTGCACGACGGTCACAAGTCGTTGTTGCTCGCATCGGTCGCGGACAACGACGTGACCATCGCGTCTGTGTTCGTCAACCCGCTCCAGTTCGCCCCCGACGAAGACTTGGCCGCCTACCCGCGCGACCTCGACGCCGACGTCGCACTGGCGACCTCAGCTGGCGCCGATTACGTGTTTGCGCCGAGCGTCGACGAAATGTATCCGGAGCCGATCGAGACGACGGTGAGCGTTTCGGGCGTTTCTGAACCTCTTGATGGGCAATCACGGCCCACACATTTCGCCGGAGTAGCTACCGTCGTCACCAAGCTGTTCTCGATCATCGGCCCGTGCAGCGCGTACTTCGGCGAGAAGGATTTTCAGCAGCTTGCAGTGATCCGCAAAATGTCTCTCGACCTTTCGCTCGATGTCTCGGTCGTTGGGTGTGTAACACACCGCGAACCTGATGGTCTGGCGATGTCCTCGCGAAACCGGTACCTCACCGATGAGGAGCGCAGCGAAAGTGTGGTTCTCAGCCAGGCCCTCGACATGGCGGTCGAGGCTATTGAGGCGGGCCAGACCGACCCGGCGGTTGTGCGGCGTCTTATGGTCGACCACCTTGCGACCTCTACGCTCGGAACCCTCGACTATGCCGAGGTGGTCGACGCTCGAACATTGCGCACACCCGAGCGGCTACGTGGCGAGATTCGGTGCTTGGTCGCGCTGCAGTTTGGTAAGGCTCGCCTCATCGATAACAAGGGAGCGACGGCGGCGAACTGACCGCTGACGACCTGGTGTTCCGCACGTGAACCCGCGAGTCACTCAGAGCTGCTCCAGACGTGGCAGGGTAGTGGGGTGAGCCGATTTCTTCACCCTCCCAAAAACGACGTCCGCGATATTGTCGAGCGCGGCCTGGCTGAGGATCTCCATCCGTTTGGCGACCTTTCTGCCACGCTTCTTCCCGAAGGAGCCGAAGCGATAGCGCAGTTTCGCGTTCGTGAAAGCGGCCGCCTTGCAGGCACCGCGTGTGCGGCCGAGACGTTTCGTCAAGTCGATGACACCATTGCGATGCAGTGGTTGGCAGGTGAAGGAGATGCCGTCGAACCAGGCCAAGTCATCGCCACGGTCGAAGGGTCGCTTGAGTCGATCCTCATCGCCGAGCGCACCGCCCTCAACCTGCTTTGTCACCTGTCCGGAATCGCAACCCGTGTCTCGAAGTTTGTGGCTGCTGCTGATGGTGGTTGCCGGGTATGGGATACGCGCAAGACACTTCCCGGGCTCCGTTCGTTGCAGAAGGCCGCAGTGCGGGCGGGTGGCGGGTTGAACCATCGGGGAAACTTGTCCGACTGGATCATGCTCAAAGACAATCACCTGATGGGTATGTCGATCACCGAAGGGGTTGCCCTTGCTCGCGAGCGGTGGCCCGGGCGAACGGTGCACGTCGAGTGCGACCGGCAAGAACAGGTGCTTGAGGGCCTCGCAGCCGGTGCCGATGCGCTGTTGCTCGACAACATGTCTCCCGACGAGATTCGGGCTTGCGTGTTGCTCGTCGACGAGCATGTTGGCGACCAAAGCCGCCGTCCCCTCGTAGAGGCGTCCGGAGGTATTAGCCTCGAGACGATTGGTGCCTACGCACAAACTGGCGTCGACCTCGTGTCGAGCAGTTCGTTCATCATGTCCGCCACCGTGCTTGACATCGGCCTCGACATCGAGACGAGGTAACACCCATGCTGCTTACCATCGACGCCGGCAATACCCAGACGGTGCTCGGGCTCTACGACCCCGCTGACGACACTGGTGAGGGAGCCGAGCGTGGCTTGCTGCAGCACTGGCGAACAAAGACCGACCGCGACCGCACGGCCGACGAGATGGCCGTGCTCTTTCGCAGCCTCCTCGACTCTGCCGACGTCGACCTTGACACCGAAGTCACCGGCATCGCAATTTCGTCGGGTGTCCCGGTGGTTACCAACGCACTTACCTACATGGTGCGGCGCTATTTCGACTTTGCTCCCGTGGTCATCGGCCCCGGTGTGAAGACCGGCATGCCGATTCTGTACGACAACCCCCGCGAAGTTGGCGCCGACCGAATCGCCAATGCAATCGGTGCGTTTGATCTGTTCGGCGGCCCTACCGTCGTCGTCGACTTTGGCACCGGCAACAACTTTGATGTGGTCAGCGCCAAAGGCGAGTTCGTCGGCGGCGCTATTGCCCCTGGAATCGAGGTCAGCCTCGATGCACTTTTTGGGCGAGCCGCGATGCTCGGTGCAGTTCCGCTGGTAGAACCTCGGAGTGTCATCGGCAAAAACACCGTCGAAGCGCTGCAATCTGGCGCCATCTACGGGTTCGCCAGCCAAATCGATGGCATGGTCAACCGGTTCCGCTCGGAACTGGGCGACTGCACTGTGGTCGCCACCGGTGGCCTCGGCTATCTCATCGTTCCGGTGTCTGACACCATCCAACACTCCGAACCGTTTCTCACCTTGCATGGTCTCCGGCTCGTGCACGAAAAAAACGCCGTCGACTACCTCCAAGACGTGATCAATGACTGACATTCCCTTCCGCTTCGAACCCGACGCCACCAGCGCGTCGATTCTCGCCGCCCACGACAGTCTCGAGGACGGCACCGAATCGGGTGTCACCGTCACCATCGCCGGACGAATGATGCTTCGCCGCGGCCAAGGCAAGCTCGTGTTTGGTGTGCTGCAAGATGCGACCGGACGAATTCAGCTGTTCGCTCCAGCGAAGACCACGCCGAACTTTGAAGAGTTCGGAAATCTCAACCTTGGCGACTGGCTCGGCGTGACCGGCGAGGTCATGAAGACCAAACGAGGCGAGGTCTCGGTTCGGGTCGATCACTGGGAAGTGCTTGCCCGCTGGCAGGGCACCTTCCCCGACAAGTTTCACGGCGTTACCGACACCGATCTTCGCTACCGGCAGAGGTACATCGACCTGTGGGTCAACGATGAGTCGCGCGAACGTTTGGTCAATCGCAGCCGCATCGTGTCAGGTCTGCGGCGGATGCTCGACGAACGCGGGTTCCTCGAGGTCGAAACCCCGATGCTCCACCCCATCGCAGGCGGCGCTGCAGCGCGTCCGTTCACCACACACCACAACGCGCTCGACACCGATCTCTTCTTGCGGATCGCGCCAGAGCTGTATCTCAAGAGACTGGTCGTCGGCGGATTCGAAAAGGTTTTCGAGATCGGTCGCAACTTCCGCAACGAAGGGTTGTCGACGCGACACAATCCCGAGTTCACCATGATGGAGCTCTACTGGGCGTACGCCGACTATCAGGACTGCATGGTGCTGGTCGAAGAATTGGTGTCGTCGCTCGCGACCGAGATCACCGGCTCGACCACAGTCATGTTCGACGACCGCGAGGTCAACCTGGCTGCTCCTTGGCGAAAAGCCACGATGGCTGAACTCATCGAGGAACACACCGGCACCAAGGCCGACCTTTCGATGAGCCGCGACGAGCTGGCCGCAGTAGCCGAACAGTTCGATGTTGAGGTCAAGGACTACTACGGCCCCGGCAAAATCATGATGGAGATCTACGAAAAGACGGTTGAGACAAACCTGTGGGATCCGGTGTTTGTCACCGAGTACCCCAAAGAAGTTTCTCCGCTTTCGCGTGATCACCGCGACAAGCCCGGCTACACCGAACGATTCGAGTGTGTGGTTACCGGCCGTGAACTCTGCAATGGTTTCACCGAACTTATCGACCCGGTCGAGCAGTTGGCCCGCTTCGAAGCACAAGCTGCCGAAAAAGAGGCTGGCGATGCTGAAGCGATGTCGGTTGACTACGACTACGTCCGAGCGCTCGAATACGGACTGCCGCCCACGGTCGGGCTCGGTATCGGTATGGATCGCCTGGCCATGCTGCTGACGGGCGCAACGACCATTCGCGACGTCATCTTGTTCCCGACGCTTCGCCCAGAGGCCGGATCAATCCAGCACAGCGATGCTGGCTCGCAGGACATTTCTGCCGAAGGCACCGGTTCGGCCGAACCGGTCGAACCGGCATCGTGATCGACCGCTCGGTTACGCGCACGATTTCGCGTGTTGCTGGAGAAGTTGGCGGACGCACCTTTGCTCTTGTCGCAGGATTCGCAGTCTTTATCTGGGTGCAGGCGATCGTCAACCTTTCGCTAACTGCCGACGACCTAGCGAGAATCTTGCCACCACGGTCCGAACGAGCCAACGGACTGCGGCTCGGACGTTGGGTGCACTACTACATCAACCAAATCGCCTTCGATATCCCGTACGCGCACGCCTTTACCGGAACGTTCATCGTGCTCGGATTCGCGACGTTGGCTCTGGTCATTGGCTACAAGGCCGACCTGCACCGCAAGGGGTTACTGATTGGCATCTTCGGTGCCATGGTTGTCGCGAACCCCATCATCGTCGAAGCGATTGTGTTCAAGTTGCATCATTTGCCGCTAGGCATCGGCGTGTTCATGGCGGCACTTACCGCACTGTTGTTGCCTCACCTAGATGCTGACGAGCGAACGCCCCTCTGGCATCTTGTGGTCGCCTGCGGTGCCCTGGTACTCACCACCGCGTCCTATCAAGGCATCGTGCCGATGATGGTCACCGGCCTCCTCGGAGCCCAGGTAATCCGTTTCGTTCGTGCCGACGGACCGGACCGCCCTCCGCTTCGTCTTCGCCCGATGCTCGAGATCCTGGCGACGTTTCTCGTGGCCGGAATCGCCTATTACATCTCGTTCAAGGTGACCCTGCGTCTCGGCAGTGATCGCGAGTCGGGTTCAACTCGGTACAACCCGGAAGAAACCCGCATCAAGTGGTCGTTCGTCAAGCGCGAGATGTCGCGGCTCTGGGATTTCTGGACCGACGCCACGTTCACCTACCCGGCGTGGACAAAGTGGCTCATGCTGGTGCTGGCTGCGATCGGCGTTACGGCTGGCGTACTTCGAGTTGTACGGACTTTGGCCGGCGGTCGCCAGCGTTTGGTTGGCGCAGGTTTCGTCGTCGCCGCGATCGTCGTCGTGCATATCCTGCCATTTATCATTTTGTTCGTTCGTGAAGAACCGGTGACCCGCTACAACGTGATCATGGGCGTCTGTATGGTGCCGGCGGTGGTGTTCGCATTGTTTTACGTGACGGTCATCGAGCCAACGAAGGGCGAAGGCAAACGCATCGCCACGCAGTGGTTGGTCGGCGCCATGGTTTTGGTGATGGCTACATTCGGATTGTCGATCAGTCGCAGCCTTACCGCTCTTGAGCTTGGCCAGCAGCGCACCCGGTCTCTCGCGACCAGAGTGCTGAGTCGAGTCGAGGAGAACACCGACTATCAGGCGATCATTCGCGAGAACCGGCACCGCGAAGTGCCGATCGTGTTCATCGGGAACTTCACTCGACCGAACGACCGGTTCCCGCTACCCGAAGCCAACGATGGCTGGTTCACCGTAACGAGTTGCCTCGGACCGCCTTGCCAGATCGAAAGGCTCGCCGACAACATGACGCTTCTTTCACTTGACGGCTCGCGGTTCTTCTGGAGGCCCGGAACCCAGGGAGAATTCGACCGAAATCCGCCCGATATGCCGCATTGGCCTGAAGTTGGAGCGGTGCAGGTCATCGATGGTGTCCTCGTAATCAAAGGCGTTCGCAGCTAACGAACTGCGCGAGAACTTCGACGCCCAACCCGACAGTCCTGCAGCAAAATGCCGATACTGGAAGAGTGCGTATTGCAATAACAGGCATGGGTGGTCACCTGGGAACAGGTGTCGCGCTTGAACTCGACTCTCGTCCTGACGTTGAGGTCATGGGTATCGATCTCGACCCGCCTCGTCGTTTCCTTCGGAACGCAAAGTTTCACCGCGTGCAGCCTGAAGACCGACGGTCGACGCAACGTCTGCTTCGCGAGTTCGAACCAGACGCAATAATCCATCTTGGTGTGTACGAACCGCACGCCCGGTCGAACCCTCACGCAAGCCACGATCGCTCGGTTTTTGTGACCGAAGCCGTGCTCGAGGCGGCCAGCAAGCTTCCCGATCTGTCGTGCATCGTGGTTCGTTCAGGCCTCGAGGTCTACGGACGCCATCGCGGTTCAGCGATGTGCCCTGACGAATCATCGGAAATTCGGCCGACCACCCGCTACGGACGCACCCTCGCCAAAGTGGAGGAGCTGTGCCGCGACTTCGAACGGCGATCTGACGTCCCGGTTTCGCTGATTCGGTTTGCGCCGATCGTCGGGCCGCACATTCCCAGTCCTATCGGCCGGTATCTGCGGTTGCCGGTTGTTCCCGTCGGGATGCTTCCCGATCAACCGTTCTCACTACTGCACAGCGACGATGTTCCGCGCTTTGTTCTCGCTGCAATGGATCTTTGCGCGTCGGGCCCTTTCAACGCAGTCGCCGAGGGTGCCATCACCGGCTCTCAGGCCGCACGAATGGGCGGCAAGTTGCCGGTCCCCACCCTTGGGCCAGGCTGGATTCTTGCTCGTGCAATCACCGGGCTTCTCGGATCGCCGCTTCCCGAGCATGGTCTCGAACTCCTCACTCGAGGTCGTACCGCCGACTCGACCCACACCACGGCCACGCTCGGCGTCACGGCCGAGTACACCACGTCGGAGGTCATCAAGGATCTCCACGAGTGGGCACCGGTGAGTTACCTCGAACCGAATAGGGCCGCATGAGCGCTGAAGACGCAGCTGCAAGAATCGCCGCCAAACCAGAACACGGTGAAGCCGGTGCGCCAACCATTTTCGACGCCGTTCGTCGTCGACTGAACGGCGAATTCGATGTCGACCCTTGGGGTTTCGATCACGAGCTAGCCGACATGGCTGTCGCAGCAACGGCCTTGCGATGGTCGGTCGATGTGCTTGGCGGAGCACGAATCCCCCAAGAAGGCCCAGCGCTGCTTGTTGTCAACCGGCGAATCGGCATCTCCGAGCCAGCCGTGGTGAACCAGGGCATCCGGCGGGTAACCGGGCGAACGGCGAGAGTCGTTGGCATGCCCGATATTCCTATCGCTTCGTCCTGGCTGCGTCGGGTCGGCGCGGTCATGAGCGACCCGGCCGAAATAGCTGGTCTTCTGCGGGCCGGCGAGCTGGTCATGGTTCCGCTCGGCTGGCAGCCGCTGCATGGATCGATTGCCGGGGAGCTTCGAAGCGCGGCTGTGCAACCTGCAATCGAGGCCGGAACGCCTGTCCTTCCGGTCGCGACGTTTGGCTCTGAGTTGGGTCGGAGCTGGAGGATCATGATTGGCGAACCGGTCTTGCCTCCGAAACGAGCGAGCAAGACCGGCGCCGTGGAGTTCGCCGAGGCTGTTCGCGCTGGTGTGCAAACGTTGCTCGACAACCCTCGCTAGTTGTTCTCGCGGCGACGTGTCCACCTCGAACGGAGGAACTGGCGCGTATCCGCATACGGAAGATCTACTGTTCCAAGTTCGGTCCGTAGGCGGGCAGTTGTGCCTCGCCGCCATCCCCAGTAAGGGCCCGCTCCCGATCGGTAGAGCATCCCCGCTTCATCGGGTTGACCAAAGGGCGGTCGGTCGATGGCAAAGAGCCGACGACGAGTTGTCATGATTGACAGCACGATCGAGCCGGAAAGCATCGCAAAGATTAGAAGAATCAATGGCCACAGGGGCGTGGTTGCATGTTGAAGAAGGGCGAGGATCGACAAAACCGCCGCCACGGAACCCGATGAGCGAAGTCCGTTACGTGAAGGTTCTTGGGGTTGTAGCGGAACCGCTGAGCGAGATGGCGCCAAGAGTGCGGCCGTTGTTGTCGCTAGCGCTTCGGTCTCTCCGGCGGTGCGGGGCGATGGGGGGCTCCCGTCGGCGTTTCTGTCTGGATTGACGGGAGGCAGGGTGGTTGGCGGCGTAGTGGTTGGTGGCGTGGTGGTTGTTGGCACAACGACAGCGATCGTGGTGGTGGTGGGTGTGGTCGTTGGTGGCGTGGTGGTTGTTGGCCCACCGACAGCGATCGTGGTGGTGGTGGTGGTGGGTGGTGTGGTCGTTGGTGGCGTGGTCGTTGGTGGCGTGGTGGTTGTTGGCACAACGACAGCGATCGTGGTGGTGGTGGGTGGCGTGGTGGTGGGTGGCGTGGTGGTTGGTGGCGTGGTGGTTGTGGGCGCTGCCGTTGTTGGGCTTGTGCTGGTCGTAGTCGGTTCGGTTGTCGGCGGTGTGGCAGTTGTGGGTGGGATTGTGCTCGTCGTAGTCGGCGGTGCTGTGCTCACTGGTGTGGTGGTTGGGACGACTGGCACAGCGACCTCCCAGGTAAAGCTGCCAGCAGTTGTTCGACCGGTTTCATCGGTCACCACTACCGTTACTTCGAACGGTGAACCGGCTTCAGCACCTGCTGTGAGGGTGCCAGAAATGTTGCCCGCATTGTCAGCAGTGATGCCGGGGGGCAGTCCTGTCAACGCGAACGTCAGCGCATCCCCGTCGGCGTCTGTTGCCAGCAAAACGAACGAAACGGCTGTTCCTTCGAGATCCGTACGAGCGGGCAGAGGTCCAAGAACCGGAGCGAAATCGGTCATGACTTCGCGAAAGCCTGCGAATTCGCTCGTGGACCCAAGCGACGTGCAGGCATTGTCATCACATTCGGTGATCGTCGCGGACAGGCGTGTCGAGGTGTTGCTGCCCATGTCGACGAAGTGAGTCACTCGTCCGCCCGGGTGGTTCACCACGCGCTGGCCAAGGGGCCGCTCGCCCTCTCCTGAGCCGGAGGGATCTCCGCCGCTTGGAAGATCAAAGACGTCGAGCAGGAACGCTCCCGCAGATGCCTCAAGAGCGAAGGCGAAGGTCAACCCAAGTTCGTTCAGTAGAGGTGGCGCAATTTCTGGGGTGTTGAGTAGATCGTTCGGTCCGCTGTCAGCGTCCCCCGCATCGTTTAGGGTGAGTCCATCGTCACCTAGATCGATCCCGAGGCCCGGATTGCCGACGATGATGTTGCCAATCATCGTGTTTCGTACTCCAGCGTTCGGGTCAAGAACGATGCCGCCCGCTTGGTTATTCGCAATAATGTTTCCAGCGCCAAGCCCGCCGATAAACGTGTTGGCCACGCCCGCCCCGAGCCGAATGCCGGCCCCAGAGTTGCTGACCGCTCGTCCTCGCCGACCAATGCCAATGAAATTGGCGGTGACGACTGTTCCGCTACTGTTTTCGATGACGAGACCGTCCCCCAGACTTCCCCCCAAGATGTTTCCGAGGCCGGCAGACCCAATGACATTGTCATTAGAGCCCGATATTTGAAGACCGACGCCATTTGGCACGGCACTGCCAGCAAGTGCGTCTGTTCCGAAGAAGACTCCTTCGACCACGTTCCCGCCGCCAGGACCGATCAGAACGACGCCAACTGAGAACCCAGCAAGGCCGAGTCCACGCACGCGTGAACCAGAAGTAGCGAGCAAGAGTCCTGGCGAAGCGCTGGCCGCTGACGAACCACGCACGAAGATGGCAACCCCCTCAGGCGCACTGGGTGAACCGGGCTGACTGAATCCGTCGATGTCAATGGTCTCGGTGATTTGTGGCAGTGGCGATTCGACCTCGATCATGGCGACCATCGTTGCCGCATCGAACCCTGGGTCGCCCGCCTCGATGGCAAACGGGATGTAGTCGGGGCCTGGTGATGCATTGGCTTCGGTAATGGCTGCTCGAAGGCTGCACGAACCCTCGATGGTCGCGCACACGCCATCACCAGGAAAGGCATCGCCGAGGTCGCTTGTCGTATCGACCTTAAACGCACCTTGCGAGCGAACAGGGCCAAACCAACCGAGCAGGAGTACCGACGCGAGAAGTATGGCAGCGAACGTTCGCACCGGGGCGACAACTACCAACACTCGGCCTAAGTGACGAAACCACCAGCACGATGTCGTTCGCATCAGGCGGTGGAAATCGGTGTCGGAATGGTGAGTTGCAGCCTTCGGCCAGAATCCTCGGCGGTCAGTCGCCCGTTCATTGACCCGAGGCGCAGTTCTGAAAGGAGGAGGAATGTGTGATCTGTGCTGTGGCGACCGGTGACAGGGTTATCGGTTGTGATCTCCAGCTCAGCGGTTCCTGCGGACCTGTCGACCGACAGCGAGAGGTGTATCCACGAGCACCCTGCCGAATGAGCTGTGCTGAAAATGTCGTCGAGTGTGCGGGCCATCTGGAGCTTGTCTACCCAAACGTTGCCCACCCAGCCCTCGATTGAGATCTTGCCTGCAAACAGATGTGCAGCGGCTCGGTCACGAACAACGGCATCGAGGTTGACACTTTCGGGACGCGACCAGTGTCGGTCACTAGTGAGTTCAACCGCCTCCATGGCCCGATCAAGGGCAAGATCATCCACACCGGTGCCATCCAAGCCGGGGCCACCCACGCCAGTGCTGCTCGACGATTCTGTTCGTAACACGCGCAGGTGCTCAAGAACCCGTTGGCGCCACTGGTCCTGTTTGTCGAGTTCGAGGAGGTATCTCGCCTCCGTCTCGGCGAATTCTCGTGGCTGCGAGGTCGATCGCCGATAGACAAAAATGGCGACAACGGGCACGATCCCGGCGATGAGTAGACCGCTAAAGGTGCTGAACTTTCGGAGAAGCGCATTTGCATCAAGAAGTTCGTCGAGGAGACGGTTGGCCTCTTTCTCCAGCAGAACCTGTTCTGTTTGTGTCGCTGGAAGAAACA
Source organism: uncultured Acidimicrobiales bacterium (assembly GCA_938015295.1). GTDB lineage: Bacteria > Actinomycetota > Acidimicrobiia > Acidimicrobiales > SHLQ01 > CALLQB01. The sequence goes on along the minus strand of CALLQB010000006.1, from coordinate 112,792 downwards.
TCGTGTCGATCTCGGTCTGGCTCTCGACGATTCGCCCTGCTTCAGCGAGATCAACGGCATTGAGTGCTGACCGGCGGACGGCAGATAAGGATGTGGTGCTGTTCGCTGCATCGAGCAGGGCGAGATCAGCGACCTCGACTCTCGCTCGTTCAATACCGGCAGGGTCGGCGGTGCCTTCGAGAGTTGCAAGAAAAACGATCTCCGCGAGTTGTGCCCGCACCGTATCGAGCTGGCGCAGCGTGGCGTCGTTGAGATGCAGGTCAGCGCTCCTCGTGGTGACGACGTTGGCGGAGTCGACGAGCGAAAAGACGACCATGATGAGCGCAATCATCGAGGCGGCCGACGCCACCGATGCGACAGGGTTACGCCGGTACGCGCGCCCTGGCAATGTTTGCCCGTCCCACCTCGTCATGTAGTCCTATCGGCCCTTTTTTGAGCAAGTAAGATATTTGGCAGACGTTTGGCAGATTATTAAATGCGGACCATCTCCGCCGATAGAGACAGCGTGCGGGAACTCGCTACATCTGGAACTGACGACAACGCCGAACGCATTCCAGACGCACTCGGCATCCGCCAGGTGCTCTCAGCACTGCGCATTGGAGTCGCAGCGTGCATTCTCGTTGGCTTGGCAAATGGTGTCGGAACGGACGCACTCGGTGTCGATGTCTCCATCGTCTTGCTTCTCCTCGCTACAGGCAACGTGACGATCAACATTTCCCTCCTTACTACGGGCAACACCCTGGGCAGACCTGCAGTTCGCAGACAGCTTGTCGTCGATGCCTTGTTGGGAATCGCCATAACGGTGATGTTCGGCGCATCGCAGTCGCCGTTGATATGGGTTCCGCTCCTGTTGCCGGTTCTCGGTGGCATCATGCTCCACTCCAGTACTGCAGGGCTTGCGCTTTGGACAACCATTTCCGTCCTCTACGTGACCGTCCATCTAGCGTTCCCGTCCCTTGACGCCGTCGACCGGCCCAGTAACACCGCTGTCGTGCAGCAACTTCTCGCGGTTGCGCTGGTTGGTGTGCCAATGGCGCTGTGGTCAACGAGGACCGAATCGTTACTCAAGATCAGCGCCGACGCTCGGTCCGAGGCATTGGGAGTCGCCGCTAATCTTCGCAGTGCAAGCATCTTGGGTAGTGAATTGGTCGAAACTCACGACGCCAACCGACTTCGCGACGTGTTGTTGACCGCCGTTCTTCGTTTCGATGTCGACCGAGCCGAATTGTGGGACTACGACGGCCTTGGTCGTTGGCAGCTGAACAGGGGAGTCGGGCGGCCAATTACGAGGCAGACAACGATGCTTCTCGACCAAGCTCGTCGCACACATGAACCTGTCACCCTTGGGACCGGCCGCGAAGTCGACCTCGCTGACCGTCAGGATATGCATTTACTTGACTGTGGTGGCGTTCTAGCAGCACGTCTTGACGCGGATCGGGATTCCGTTTTGCGAATCTGGTCGGGGAGGAACTCACCTCTGTCGGTCCCTACCCGCGAGGTGGCCCAGGTGCTCGTAGCCTCGGCGGCGACGGCTCTCGCCAACAGCAAACTGCACGCCGAGCTGCAGAGCTGGTCTGGTGAACTTGAGACGATGGCAAACACTGATGAACTCACAGGGGTGTTGAACAGGGCTGGTCTCGCAGCGTCACTGGCTTCGATGCGAAAGCACCGGATCCCTGAACAGCAGGCCATGATTTACATCGACCTCGACGGGTTCAAGCTGGTCAACGATACGTTTGGCCACAAGGCCGGTGACCATGTGCTCAAAATCGTTTCACTTCGGTTTCAGAATCTGCTTCCCAGTGGTGCGTTGCTTGCGCGCATGGGTGGTGACGAGTTCGCTGTAGTGATAACCGACCGACTCGCCATTGCCCGCCTTGAAGACATCGCCAATCGACTTGTTGCTGCGGCGGCGGCCCCGATGCGTCTTCAAAGTGTCGCCGATCTGGTACACATCGGCGCGAGCGCTGGTGTAGCGGTCATCCCCGGGTTCCTACGTGTCGATGCGCTCACGTCGCTCGCCGACGAGGCGATGTACAAGGCGAAGAATGCTGGGGGCAACAACTACCGGGTGACGCAGGAGTCGTAGCGGTACAACGCGACAGACCCCCGAAATATCGCTGTTGACTACCCAGGAGGTGAGCGATATTTCGAGGGCCATCTGCCCCTAACCAGACCCGGAGGGGCAGGTCCTTGGTGGTGCGCGTTTAGCTCAGGTCGGCGGCAGCATCGATGAGTTCGACGAGCACGTCGATGTCCTCGCCACGCATGTCGTCGGCCAGCGCTTCGGCTTCGGCCAGCACCTGATCGAAGCTCACGTCATCGGCGTAGGGGCTTTCACGAAGGAGTTCGGCGAACGAGGTCACAACGGTTGCCAACCGGAAGGTCTCGTCGGTGTCGCCCCAAGATTCTTCAAGGTCGCGAATCTGGATGTTCTCATCGATCTCGATGACATCGCCGTCGTTGGGATCTTCCCAGCGGAGATGTACCTCACCGATCGATTCGCGCACATCATCGATGTCGATGCCTCGAACGAAGTTGATCTCGTAGATGGCGGTGACCTGGTGGCCGGCACCCAATTCGCCGGCGTCGACATCGTCGTTGCGAAAATCGCTATCGCGGACTCCGCGGTTTTCGAAGCCAATCAGGCGGTACTCATCGACGGTGTCTTCGTCGAACACGACCTGGATCTTTGCGTCGAGCGCAACGGTGAGCAACGTGCTGGTGAGCTCATCTTCGAACAGCCGCTCGGCTTCATCGATGGTGTCGACGTAGGCGTAGAAGCCATCGCCCTGATCGGCAAGCTGTTCCATAGTGACGTCGTTGAATCCCTGCATGCCGTAGCCGACGGTGACCAGCTGGATGCCGCGGTCGGCGTCGTCGCGAATGGTTGCCGCAAGGCTGTCGGGGTCAGTCGCTCCGACGTTGGCGATGCCGTCGGATGCCAGGATGACTCGGTTGATGTCCCCCCGCTCAAAGACCTCGTTTGCCATGCCATAGCCAGTTCGCAGCCCGGCCTCGAGGTTGGTCGAGCCGCCCGGCTGCATGTTGTCGATGGCGTCGATGATGTCGTCACGATTGCGAACTCTGGTGGGCTCGAGTACTACGCCTGATTCGTCGCTATAGGTGACGATGGCGACGGTGTCGCTGCTCTCGAGTTCCTCGACCAGCAGGATCAAGCTTTCCTTTACCAGCCCGAGGCGATCGGGGCGGTCCATCGAACCTGAGGTGTCGACGACGAACGTAAGGTGCGCGTCGGGTCGGTCGTTGTCACGGACCCGTTCGGCTTGTACGCCAACGCGGACGAGATAGTTGTCGTCGTCAAACGGCGACGGGCCGCCATCGACCGTAAGGCCGAGTCCGTCGTTGTCGGGACTGTCGTAGTCGTAGTCAAAGGAGTTCACATACTCCTCGACTCGCACCGAGTCAGCAGGCGGGAGCTGGCCCTGTTCGAGATAACGTTTGCCGACGGTGTAGGCGCCGGTGTCTACATCGAGCGCGAAGGTCGATTCGGGATCATCGGTGGTTTCCACAAACCCGCGAATGCCGTTGTCGCGTGTGGTGACGTCAAGCGTTTCTTTCGACTCTGCCGCGGGTTCTTCGAAGAATCCATCATCGACGTCGGATTGGCCTCTCGCAGCTTCTGCGCCGTCTTCTTCCATGGCCTCTTCTTCCATGGCTTCTTCGGGGGCCTCAGCATCGAAGTCGGCCGGTTCATCGTCAGCGAAATCAGACTCCGCATCGCCGGAGGTATCGACGCTGCCAGCGTCGTCGGACTCGTCGAAGAACCTGTCGGTTTCCTCCGATGCGGAGTCCGAGCCGCTGCTATCGCCAGAGGCGGAATCGCTTTGGTCGCTGCCACAGGCGCTAGCAAACATCGCCAGCGTGAGCAGAACCGCAAGGAAGCCAAGTAACGACCGCCCGGGCCATCGTTGTCGACGTGTGAGCAGCGACGAAGCCGAGGAGGCCGCAGAAGCTAGTGATTGTGGTTTCGGTGTCTGGTTCATGTGGATGTGACGACGCCAACAAATCGTGCAGTTCCCGCTAAATGTGACGATTTCGTGTCGATGGAGCACCGAGGGTGGTGGCTGGGCCCGCCACCCGGGCTACCTTGGAGCGATATATGCCGGTAACACGATCAGCAGACGGAACCCGGATTCACTACGTCACCTATGGGCCCAGCGACGGCGAACCGCTGCTTCTCATTCACGGCCTCGGCACCGATCACCTTGGGTGGATTCTGCAACGACCGGCATTGGCTGGCGACTTTCGTTGCATCGCCGTCGACAACCGTGGATCAGGGCAGTCCGACAAACCAATCGCTGCCTACCGGCTCGAAGACATCGCGGCTGACGCCTTGGCTGTTCTCGACGCTGAGAACGTCGATAGTGCGCACATTGTCGGCGCGTCGATGGGGGGAGTGGTTGCGCAAATAATCGCCGTGACACACCCCGAACGGGTTCGAAGCCTCGTGCTGTCGTGCACGGCGTGTCAGATGGGCGCGTGGCGCAGCGAACTCCTCGAAGAATGGATTGAGCGGGCACCAATCCTCGGCATGCGCCGGTTCATGACCGAAAACCTTAACTGGCTAATCGGGCCGAGGTCGATGCGTCGACTCTGGCCTATTGCGAACTTCATTGGTCTCATGGCGGCGCGATCCCCAGTGCACGGGTTGGTCAACCAGCTGAAAGCGATCCTTGCTGTCGACGAAGCGCTCGCCGCCGAGCTGAGCAACATCAGCGCTCCAACGTTGGTCATTGTTGGTAGTCAGGACATTCTCACGCCGGTCGCCGATTCAGAGATGATCGCTTCGACGATCCCGGGAGCCGAACTCGCTGTTATTCGCGGCGCAGCACATGGCTTGATGTTTGACCACGCTCGAACGTTCAACAAGACGTTGCGAACGTTTCTCGATCGACAGGTCGAGGACTACCACGAACTTGCCGACCTAGTTGGCTAAGACGGGGTCGCTCGAACTGGTCTGATCAGTCGAGGTCGATCACGCCAAGCGCAGCGGCGACACGTTCGTCGCCGGGATCGTTTCGACCCCACAACAGCAAGAAAAGGTCTTCGGCATCTGCCGCAAGTGCGACGATCTGCTTCACGTCTTCAAACAACACCCCGCGCCACTCGCTGTCGGTTGGTTCCAGCGACAAGCCAACCGGGGCGACGGCATCTTCATAGACGTTGTCGGCCATCACCTCAAGGAACTCGGTGAGCCCAAGTTCGGCGACGGCGACCGAGATGGTGTCTGGCGGGCGGGTCGCATTCTCGATGTCCCAAGCGTGCACGGTGGCCTCGAGTACCTGCCGGCGAAGCACGAAGCCGGCGTTTTGTTCCGCGTCGTGCCAGGTCCACACTTTGTCTTGGTCTTCGCAGCTGCGTAACGCGGTCAGCAGTCGCTCTGACTGTGTGCGCAGATAGACCACCGGGTCGGTGCCCTCAGGAGGCCCTGTCGGACGAATCACCTCGTCGAAGCTGGTGACCTTTCGTTCGAGGACATCGGACCAGAACCACTGCACGTCGCCGAGATGATTGACGAGCTCTTCGACGTCCCACCCAGGACAATGCTCGACGGCCGCTGCCAGATCGACTGCAGCTGCAGCCGCCCTCTCGGAAGTTTCGGCCAAGGCCACAAGCAGTTCATCGCGGGTCATGAGCCGACTCTATCGGTCGACGTCTGGTTCTTCTGGCTGGCCTCAAGCACCGCTGCCACGGTCAGCGCAGCTGCGCCGCCGATGACCAACCAGCCCCAACTTTCAATGCCGACCGTGCTGTCGAGTCCTTCGTACACGCCGACAGCCACAGTCACCGCAGCGCCTAATGATTGCGCTACAGGTTGACGGCGGACCGAACCCCAGATCGTGAGTGCGAGGGCGATCGCTCCGAGAGCGGTGAGATGCCCAGAGTCGCCGGTGCTGATGCGCTGACTGAAGGCCAGAGCGGTAGCCAGGAACAGCGACGGAGCAACAACCAGCCACGGCTTCGCGTTTTCCTTGTGGAGAAGCCAGCTTGCCCCAAAGAGCAGCGGGTACACATAGGGTTCGGGCACCTGGACGTCGGCAGCGAGGAGGCCAAGCATCCACGCCAGCGAACTGAGCAGGACGCCGAAACTCGTGACGTCGCTCCGGTTCGAGAAGTGCCCGTGCGTTATGAGGCCGGTGCCGATCAGTCCAGCTCCGACCGCCATACCGAGCACACCTGAGGTCGCAGGCTGGAAAGTAAAACCAGCGGCGAGCAGCAGGAGAACGGCGGTCAGCGATCGGTAGCGGATGTCGCTCAGCCGCACGAATTCGATGGCGCTGACCGCTGCAAGCAGTGCCGCTGTCGGAGACAACCATGCGCTGTTGGCGGCTGCAAACACACCGAGGGCGGTCGTGCCGACGATTCGGAGAAAGAAGCCCAAGGTGGCGAAGGGTCGATCGACGATCCACGAAGTGAGCCAGATCGTTGAGACGAAGAAGACAACGCCGTAGACGATGCGAGTCTCGTCGCCGATTACACAAGCCGCTACCAAGGCTGGAACCAGCGAGAGAAAGCCTGCCTGCAGGCCAAGCTCTCGCTCTCCCAACGTGTTAGCGAAGTGAGCGACCAACAGCGTGATTGCCGCACTCGCGAAGGCTATCGGTGCAGCTACCTGCCACTCGGCAACGGCAAGCAACGGCGCAACGAATGCCAGCGTCCAACCCGTCGACAGGCGACCTGGTCGAAGCGTGCAGAGCGCAGCCGCCGCCAGAGCAATGGCAACGACTGCGGTCAACGATGGGTCTTTGAACGTCAGCTGGACGGCCGCCACCACTGCGGCGACGAAGCCAGGTAGTGCCGGCCCCCAATTCCCGCCAACCAACAGCATCGCTAGTGGGGATTGTTTTGCCTGAACGGCGCGGCGAATGTCGCCGACGATCCATCCGACTGCGCAGATGGCGGCCGTGTATTTCCAATCGGACGACGCCGCTATGGCTTCCGGAAGATGCTCTGAGACCGCTGAGGACACCGCTAGGAGGGTCAACACGGCATTGGCGACGGTGGCCAGATTTGCGATCGGATCCGCAGCGGTGGGCGGCAGAGCGAGCGAACGGTGCGAGAGGGCCAGTTCGGTGGCCACGACGCAGACGGCAAGGCCGATCAGCAACGCCGAGTTTGGGGGATCGAGTCTTGCCCACAGCTCGATGCCGGTCGTTGCGATGACGCAAACCGCGGCGAGTGCAGCCCACAAACTGTCTCGACGAAGAGCGGCGAGTCCGAGCGCTGTGAAAGAAATAGCGCCAGCAACGAGGGTGGAGGTGGCACTGGCCTGGTCGATAAGCCCGATGTCTCGCAGGGTCCCCTGTCCAGTAAAGGCCAGGTCTTCAGCGAGGCGGAGCGCTGGCGCGAAACCCGCAAGCGCGGCCCACGCCGGCCCTCCCAAACGCGTCTTCCCAAACGGTTGAGCGATGGTTGCGGCAAGGCCGAGCATTGCAACCAGAGGGGCCACAGGCACACCGAGGTCGGGCAGCGCAAACGCTGCGGCCAATCCACACATCGTCAGCAGGCCGCCAACGATCGTGCCGAGTTCGGTGAAAACCATGGGGTCTCGTCTGCGCAACGTTTCTGACGAGATGATCGTGGCCGGACCTGCGGCGAGTAGCACCAGTGGCCATCCAGCTCCGCTCACCACGACCATCGCCGCGATATCGACGGGTATGAGCGCCGCGACGAGAACGTCGATCGACCGGCTCGTGAACGGCGCGATCTTGCGAAGGAAGGTGGTGACGCCGAACGCTATAAGCGACGAGATGAGCAGGATCGTGAGGCGTTCGGTCGGATCGAACCGGTCCCAGCGAGCGCCGACGAGCGTGACCGCTGCGGTGGTGAGAAGGAAGGTCCCAACTCCGGCGAGAAGTTGCGAGCCCGATACCTGTGCGAATCGGTGCCTCGGTGGTGCTGCAGGAGGTTTGTGGGGTGGTTGCCTCTCCGGCGGCGAAGGGGGAGCATGTGGCGGTGGTGCTGGATCGGCTGGGGGCGAAGGCGTCGTGGAGGTCGGGTGCATACCTCAACGGTGGCGTGTTTGCGCGCCTTGGAGAATCGGGGGAAACCCCCAAACCCGTCTGGGGGTTTCCCCACGGGAGGTTGTCTCGCCCACAGCACAAGCCGCGTGTCGTCTCAGGTCTCCTCGTTGCTCAGGCCTTGGAGAAGTTTGGCAAGAAGGCGATCGAGTTCGGTTCGTTCGGCCTTCGTTAGTGATTGCAACGCTTGTTCTTCCACGACGACAAGAGTGCGCACCAGGCGCTCCGACGCCTGCAGCCCTTGTTTCGTTAGCGCTACTGGAGCAGTTCGCCGGCTGTTCGGATCGCTCACGCGTTCGAGCAAGTTCGCCGATTCGAGTTGATCGACTCGGTGGGTCATGCCGCTTGGGCTCAGCATCGTTAGCCGGGCGATGGTCGACGGTTTCATTCGATACGGAGGCCCTTGTCGCCGCAATGTAGAGAGCACATCGAACTCGGCTAGCGAAGAATCGCTCGACGTCATGTGCTCCTCAATTCGTCGAAAGAGCAGAGCCCGGCACCGGTTAAGTCGGGCGACGGTGGCCATCGCCCGGGTATCGAGATCGGGAAGTTCGGCGTTCCAGCCGTCTTGAAGCTGTGCGATTGGATCCTGCTGCATGTAGTAACGTTACTGCGATTCCAAACTGTTTGATACAAAATAGTTTGACATCAAAAGGTTTGCACCTTACCTTTGACCTATGGATAGAAACCAGGCAATGACCATCGGCGAGGCAATGGCCGAAGGACGCTGGACGGAAGTGCTTGCCCAGGTCTCGCCGAACGTGACAGCCCACATCCCCGCCGTCGGCCGTGTCGAAGGCGTCGACGGACTGGCTACGTTCCTCCTCGAGACCGGAGCCAAGACCGACGATGGTGAACACTTCGAACTACTCGACACGCTTGTTGGTCAACACTTCGTCGCCCTGTACTTCCGCATTACCGCGCAACGATCAGGGCGTACCCCACTCGACAATCTGACCATTCATCTCGCACGGGTCGAAGATGACCAGATCGCGGAGATCTGGTTCCACAACTTCGACAGCCCAGCCGTAGCCGAGTTCTGGGCATAGCGCGACCTCTGACGCGCCCTTTCTGCAACATTGGGCGCTACTCGGCTTGTGTCGTGCGTGACTCGGTGGACTAACAACGGCTCATGGTGAGAAACGCAGTAGATGTGGTTGTTGTCGGCGCTGGCCTTGCCGGGCTTAGTGCCGCCCGCGAGCTGGTGGCTGCGGGTCGTAGCGTTACGGTGCTCGACAAGGGTCGAGGCGTGGGCGGACGTATGGCGACGCGGCGAATCGGAGCCGCTCGGATCGATCACGGCGCACAGTTCTTCACCACACGGTCCGACGAGTTCGTGACAACGGTGGCATCGGCAGTTGAGGCGGGTGCAGTGGCCGAATGGTGTCGGGGCTTCGGCGGTGTCGATGGGTACCCGCGCTACCGAGGTATCAACGGCATGAGCGACCTCTGCAAGTGGCTTGCCGAGGGTATCGACGTGCGTCTCAATGAAACCGTCGTCGACCTCGCAGACCACCCGGCTGCGGCCTACATTCTCACGCCGCCCGTTCCGCAGACTCTTGCCATCTGTTCGTTCAGCCGCCGGCTTCCGCCGCCGCTGCTCCATCGAGAACTCGCACGCATCGACTACCACCCGGTGCTCGCGCTTCTCGCGACGTTCGACCAGCCGCTTTCTGTGCCCGAACCTGGCGGCGTGCAACAGCCGGACCATCCGGTGATCACCTTTGTGGCCGACGATCAGATGAAAGGAATAACAACGGTTCCAGCGTTGACCTTGCACGCAGCGCATGGCTGGTCTGTCGAGCACTGGTTGGCCTCTGACGACGACATCATCGCCGATCTGTTGCACGCAGCCCGCGACTTCACCTCCGGCCAGGTTCCGAGTGAAGCGCAGGTTCAGCGATGGCGATATGCCGGGCCGGTGACCCCGTGGCCGGAGGCGACGGTGTGTTGGGGCTCGGGCACCGACGGCGATCCGGTCATCGCGCTCGCCGGTGATGCGTTTGCGGGCCCGAAGGTTGAGGGAGCGTTCCGTAGTGGTCGCGCAGCGGCACTTCGGGTTTGCGGTAACGCCTGACGTTGGCGGAGAAACCTTGGACTATTCGATGCCGTGTTCTAGCGCGTAGCGAATGAGTTCTTGTTTGCGGTTGAGGTGCAGCTTTTTCAAGATGTTGCGCACGTGGTTTTCGACCGTCTTCGGCGAGATAAACAGCTCCTCGCCAATCTCGGCATACTTGTGGCCGCGAGCGACATATTGGAGCACTTCGCGTTCGCGTTCTGACAACGCTTCGGCTGGCGAGCTGTCCTTGGTCATGCGGCGAAACTCGCCGAGAACCAACGACGCAAGCGAAGGCGAGAAAACCGGTTCGCCCTTTGAGGCCTTCCACAATTGCTGACGAAGGTCTTCGGGCGAGGTCGACTTCACCAGGTAGCCGAGCGCCCCGGCAGCGACCGCGTCGAGGAGATCTCGTTCAGCTTCGCTGACGGTGAAAATGACGACTGGAATGGTCTCGCCGACCTCTTTGGCGATTTTCATCCCGCCGCCGTTCGGCATGTTGAGATCGCTGATCACCAGATCAGGTTTCGTGCGCTCGATGACCTCGAGCGCCTCGTCGGCGTCGCCCGCCTCGCCGACAATGGTGAAGTTGTCGCCAAGGTCGCTGCGGATACCCGACCTCCAGATGGGATGGTCGTCGGCAATGACGATGCGTACAGGGCCCAGTTCGCTCATCAGGTGGCCTCTCGGGTTGTTGGGGTCATGTCGTTTGCTGTTGTCGACCACAGTCGAACTTCGGTTCCGCGACCCACTCGACTGCTTATCTCGGCGCGGCCGCCAAGGTCGGTCATGCGGCCACGAATCGACCGGGATACACCGATTCCTTCGGCCGTAGCGTCGGCGTCGAACCCGCTGCCGTCGTCTTTGATCGAGCAGAAGATATCGGTGTCTTCGTGTCCGTTGTCGTAGTCGGGTTCAACGTAGATGGTTGCGGTGGTGGCTTGGCCGTGTTTGCTGGCGTTGGTCAATGCTTCGCGGGCGGCTCCCGCAATCGCTGCGATGGCATCGGCTGAGATATCGGGCAGATCGTCGCCGACAATTACTTGGACTTTGGTTTCATGCATCACTTCGTGGCGGGAAGCGACGTGCCGTAACGCCGCCGCCAGCGTGTCGGGCTCGATGGACGCTCCAGTCAGGTACGACCGAAGCTCGAGCTCTTGCTCTCGAGCCATTGAGGAAAGTTCGGCGTCGCCTGATCGCCGTTGGATGACCGCGAGAGTCTGCAACACGCCATCGTGCAACGTGCGTGCCACCTCTTCTCGGGCGCGAGCTGTGGCTATCTGCCTCTCAGCCTGACGAAGACGTGCCATCAGATAACCCGCTGTCCAGCCAGCAGCGCAGTACAGGGCCATCGAGCTGACGATCGAAGCGGACCACGCACCGCTCTTGCCGTAGGGGAGGGGTACCTGAAGGTAGGCGGCCAGCCCCAGCCAAACTCCTGCGGCAATGCCCCAACGTTTGCCGAATGCGACGCCCGCCATGATGACGCCAACGATTGGCCATGCACTCGCCAGCGTTTGGGTGTGCCGGGTTTCGCCGTAGATCACTTCGCCAAACGCAAGTAGTGCTGCTGCGATCAGAAGCTCGAGCACGATGGGTTGCACTCGGAGTAGTACAGCTGGTTTCGCTTTGGCCATCGCACTGGCCCAGATGGTGAAGACGCCAGCGGTAGCTACTAGGCCGACAGCCCAGCCCGGGTGGCGGAGCTGGAGCTCTTGGAGAACGGGTTCAGCGTCCGGTTTCGCCAAGCGGTCGCCGCGGCGATTGACGATCTCGTACGTGATGATCACGACCATCCACAGCCAGGTTGCCCATCGCAGAGCGATGACGCCGACAAGAACGCCGCGTTCGAGAGCGGCGTTGTTCTCAGGCGTTGTTGCGACTGGCTGAGCTCTGGTCATCGGCTTCTATGTTGCCAGCTAGTTCGGCCGTAGCGGGCTTTTGTGTCTTCGCTGTGCCGCCTGATCCACGCCGCCGAAGCAGTTGGTCGAGCGCCAGCAGTCCTTTGTTCTTTGCCGCCCAGGCAACGACAACCAGCCCCGAGAACAGTGCACCAGCGAGCGCAACGAGTAGGCCAGGGTCGGTCAGGCTATGGATGATTGCGGCGGGGATGATGTAGGCAAGAACAACCACTGCGGTAGCGGTGAGCGTCGCCTGGCCGAACGGATGCAGACCCGTCGACTTTCGCACCTGAAAGTACGGGGCGTAATTGTTGACCAAGATGCTGGCTACCCAGGCAAGCGCAGCTCCGGGTAGACCGATCAATGGCACGAGCAGCAAGGTCAGCCCAATGTTGACGACGAGCGAGGCCACTTGGTTGCCAAGGTTTTTGCCGCTGCGACCCGACATCGTGAGTACGGCCTCGACTGGCCCGGTCGCTGTGCCTAGCAGTCGCCCAATTGACAAGATGACAAGAGCCGATGCGCCAGCACGGAAATCCTCGCCGAAGATTTCTGCAAGGGGTCCGGCGTAAAGCGCGCTGGTGAGATAGACGGGGAAGACGCCAACGACGAGCCAGGCGGTTGACGCCTGGTAGAGCGAACCGGCTTCTTCGAGGTCGTCGTTGGCAAGCGCTGTCGAGATTTGCGGCGTTACCGTTTCGACCAACGACTGGTTGACCATCGATGCGAGCTTCACCAGGCGGGTGACTGCGGAGTAGATCGCGGCGTCGCCGGGACCCAGCAGGATGCCGATGAGGAGGGTGTCTTGCCAACGCACCATCACCCGGATGAGATCGACGCCCCACTGTGGAGTGGTGAACTTCCAGAAGGCGGCTCGCGTTACCTCCGGGTTGCGGCCGACCATGACCCTTTGGTTTCGGAGCTCGTTGAGCGCCAGCGCGCCGAGCACCAGCGCAGCTACATATGGTGCGAGCCAAGCAATCGTCCAACCGCGGGTTCCAACGCCAAAGGCGATCGCGATGCCGATCGCCACCAGCTGCAGCAAGGGGCGTCCGATCCGGTCGATCATGACCGTGGGTTTCACCCGGGTGAAGCCACGGGTGGCGCCCAGCACGGCGAACATGAGGGCAGCGGCCGGGAGGAAGGGGGCCGAGGCCCGCAGTGTCGCCTCAAGGTCCTCGGGGTTGATGTCGTTTGCGAGAAAGGGGGCAATCTGTGGGGCGAAGAGCATAAGGAGCCCGGCGAGAACCGTGCCGAGCACGGCAACAGGTGTTAAGCCCCATCGCAGCAGATCGGGGATGTCGCCCGTATGACCGGTGGCGCGCGCCTGGCTGATCGAGCGCACCAGGCCGGTTGCGGTGCCCATCAACGCAACTCGTGCTGCGATGTTGAACAGCGCTACCGCGAGCAACAACACGCCCGCTTGGTCTTTGCCGAGGCGAGTGGTGGCCAACCAAACAAGGGCAAAGCTGACGACCGCTGAGATCAACGAACCGCCAATCGACACCAGGCTCTGGCGCCCGGCCTTTTTCAGTGCTTTGCTCACTCTCTCAACATCGGCACAGTCGAGACCGCAATTGACCTTCCGATGGCCTTTGGAAAAAGCGAAAGCCGGTGGGGAGTGGCCCTGCGGAGGACCGCTGGCATCACGGCCGTTGGAACAGACGACACACACAGCACGAAAGCGAGGGAACTTCGCTCTTTTGCTACCCGAGCCTTTGGTCCTGCGGTGCCACTTCCCCAACCGACTTCCTGTCGACGTTGTGCCGACAACGACCTATCGGTCGCTCGGAGAAGAAATCAAACGCCTGTCATGTATTCGGTGTTCGTAGCTCTAGCGCCAGGCTCAGGCGGTGCTACTGCAACGCCAAGCTCAGGCGGTGGCTGCTGCTTCGCCGACCCGTTTGATGAGGTGATCGGCGGCGGCGCCCAAGCTGACGTGGGCTGGAGTGCCCTCGAGCGGAGCCAGCGCCGCCACAGCTTCGGTGCTGAACTGCTTGGCGACGTCGAGCGCATGTTCGAGGCCATCGCCGGCGCGCACAATGTTGCGCGCTTGGTCGCGTTCGTCGTCGGACAACGGTTTGCCGAGGATCTCGCGGAGTTGCTCTCCTGCTGGTGACTCAAGGGTTTGTAACACCGGCAGCGTGTAAATCCCCTCGACCAGGTCGTTCCCCGCCGGTTTGCCAAGCTGCTCGGTGGTTGCCACAACATCGAGGATGTCGTCGACAACCTGAAAAGCCATGCCGTATCGATGTCCGAAGGTGGTCAGCGTCTCGATTTGTTCCTGCGGGAGTTCGGCGACGATGCCGCCGACTCGTGCCGCGGTTGCCAGCAGAACTGCGGTCTTGCCTTCGATCGAGGTGAAGTAGTTCTTCTCGGTTCGGTCGATGTTGTAGACATCCTGCAATTCGCGAATCTGCCCTTCGCAGAGTTTCGCGATGGTGTTCGCCAGTAGGCCGGCAACTTCGGTACCAAGCGAAGCGGCAATTTCGGACGCCCGGGCCAAAAGAAAGTCGCCGGCGAGGATGGCTTTGAGGTTTCCCCACCTGGCGTTGACGCTCTCGACAGTGCGTCGAGTGAGGGCGTCGTCCATGACGTCGTCGTGGTAGAGCGAACCCAAGTGCACCAGTTCGACCGACACACCACCGAGGATGACCTCGGTGGCAACCGAGACCGGCTCGGGTCCGGCCATCGCTGCGGTCGCCGCAGCAATGGTGAAACCCGGTCGGATGCGTTTTCCGCCCGCGATAATGAGATGGCTGGCCACCTCAGTGAGGAACGCATTGGGTGACTGTACCGATTCGAGTAACTCCGACTCGGTACGTTCTAGGTCACCCACCATCGACGGAAACGCAAGGAGCGGGTTCGAGCTCACGTCTCTACGGTAGGGGAGGAAGACGCCGGAAACGCAACTCAGTGAGAACTACCGCGCCTGCTGACAGCGTGACTAATGGCTCATTTTGCCAGTTCACACCGAAAACTCGGCCGGTTTGGCTGCCTGAGAACCAACTGATGCCGATGGGAGCACATGTGTGACCGAAATCTGTCTGTGATTTAGGGTTTCTCAGGAACACTGCCGGTCGATCCGTGGTTGTCACTAGCCACCGGTACACTCGGTTCACTATTTCGCTTTAGCGGGAGGATTTTCCGTTGTTTGAAAGGTTTACGGATAGGGCTCGGCGCGTTGTTGTACTTGCGCAAGAAGAAGCCCGACTCCTCAACCATAACTACATAGGCACTGAGCATATTTTGCTCGGGCTGATTCATGAGGGTGAAGGCGTCGCCGCCAAAGCCCTCGAATCGCTCGGCATTTCGCTTGAGGCTGTCCGTAGTCAGGTTGAAGAGATCATTGGTCAGGGCGGTTCATCGCCCAGCGGCCACATTCCCTTTACGCCGCGCGCCAAGAAGGTTCTCGAACTTTCGTTGCGTGAGGCACTGCAGCTCGGCCACAACTACATCGGCACCGAACACATCTTGCTCGGACTCATTCGCGAAGGCGAAGGGGTCGCGGCGCAGGTTCTTGTGAAACTCGGCGCCGATCTGTCACGTGTCCGTCAGCAGGTCATCCAGCTCTTGTCGGGTTACTCCGGCCCGGGCGGCGCATCGACGGGCGGCGGCGAAAAAGCCGGCGCGACGTCGGGCGGATCAGGTGGCGATTCACAATCGGGATCGCTCGTTCTCGATCAGTTCGGTCGCAACCTCACGCAGGTGGCGCGCGATAAAGAACTCGACCCGGTTATTGGTCGTAGTCGCGAGACCGAACGGGTCATGCAGGTGCTGTCGCGCCGCACGAAGAACAACCCCGTCCTCATCGGCGAGCCCGGTGTAGGTAAAACGGCCATTGTCGAAGGTCTGGCACAGGCCATTGCGGCCAACGAGGTGCCCGACACTATTCGCGACAAACAGCTCTACACGCTTGACCTTGGTGCACTCGTCGCTGGTAGCCGCTACCGCGGTGATTTCGAAGAACGCCTCAAGAAGGTGCTCAAAGAGATCAAGACTCGTGGCGACATCATCTTGTTTATCGACGAGCTCCACACCCTTGTTGGTGCTGGTGCAGCCGAAGGTGCCATCGATGCGGCCTCGATTCTCAAACCCATGTTGGCACGAGGCGAACTACAGACCATCGGTGCCACCACACTCGACGAGTACCGCAAACATCTTGAAAAAGATGCGGCCCTCGAGCGTCGTTTCCAGCCAATCAAGGTTGAAGAGCCATCGGTCGCTCACACCATCGAGATCCTGAAGGGTCTCCGCGAGCGGTACGAAGAACATCACCGGGTAACCATTACCGACCAGGCACTGGTCGCGGCGGCGAATCTTGCCGACCGCTACATCGCCGATCGGCACCTTCCCGACAAGGCCATCGACCTCATCGACGAGGCTGGCTCGCGCCTGCGCATCAAGCGCATGAAGACGCCACCCGACTTCAAAGAGCTCGAAGACGAACTCTCTGAGGTAGTGCGGAACAAAAAGGAAGCTGTTGAAGAACAGCGCTTCGAAGAGGCCGGGTCGCTTCGCGACCGCGAAAAAGAGCTTCTCGGCAAGAAGGAAGAAATGGAGGCCGAAATCAAGGCCTCTGGCGTTGACCTCTTTGACGAGGTCGACGAAGAATCCATCGCCGAGGTGCTTTCGTTGTGGACCGGCATCCCGGTGTACAAGCTCACCGAAGAAGAGACCGCCAAGCTCCTGCGAATGGAAGACGAGCTGCACAAGCGAGTCGTTGGGCAAGAAGACGCCATCAAGGCCGTCAGCCAGGCGATTCGCCGCACACGTGCTGGACTGAAGGACCCGAAACGTCCGTCAGGTTCGTTCATCTTCCTCGGCCCCTCGGGTGTCGGTAAGACCGAGCTGGCAAAGACGCTTGCCGAGTTCCTGTTCGGCGACGAGCAGTCGCTGATCAGTCTCGACATGTCGGAGTACATGGAGAAGCACACGGTTAGCCGTCTGGTTGGTTCGCCTCCCGGGTATGTCGGTTACGAAGAAGGCGGTCAGCTCACCGAAGCGGTCCGTCGCAAACCGTTCTCGGTTGTGCTCTTCGACGAAATCGAAAAAGCGCACCCCGACGTGTTCAACACGTTGCTTCAGATTCTTGAAGAGGGCCGTCTCACCGACAGCCAGGGTCGCTCGGTCGATTTCCGAAACACCGTGCTGATCATGACCTCTAACCTTGGTACCCGCGATCTCCGCAAGGCGAACCTGGGCTTTACGAAGAACGACGAGGCTGTCAACTACACCAAGATGAAGGAAAAGGTGAACGATGCGCTGAAGGAACACTTCCGCCCAGAGTTCCTTAACCGCATCGACGACACCATCGTGTTCCACGAGCTCAGTCAGCCTGAAGTCCGACAGATCGTCGATCTGATGGTGAAGCGTGTCGGCGTGCAGATGGCTGCGCAGGGGATGGGCTTCGAGCTCACCGATGCAGCAAAAGACCACCTTTCGGTCAAGGGTTACGACCCAACGCTTGGTGCACGTCCTCTCCGTCGTGCACTCCAACGTCTTGTCGAAGATCCGCTGTCGGAACGGTTGCTCTACAAAGAGTTCCGAGCCGGACAGATCGTGATGGTCGATATCGAACCCGACCCCGAGGACGAGGGCGAAAATCGCATCATCTTTTCGGCTATCGAAGGCTTCGAACCTCCGGCCGTCGAAGACTTCGTCGAAGCGGGTGAGGGCGCAGACGCCTGACACACGTGCACTTCTGAGTGCACGGTGACATCTGCGAATGCCGGGCCGAAAGGCCCGGCATTCGCCGTTTTCGGGCCCTCGGGAAGCTAGCGCGTCACTGATCGAGCCTTGTCATCGACGTATCTGATGAGCAGCGCGTTGAGCGGTGTATGTTTCAGGTCTATGCGTCGGCTGAAATTGCTGCTTCTGGGGCTCGGCCTCCTTCTGGTGATTTCTGCGTGTCGCGTCGACTCGACCGTGACGATCGATGTCACCAGAAACGGGTCGGGGACCGTCTCGGTTGCGGTCGATCTCGACGCCGATGCTGCGCAACGGGTGCCCGATCTAGCCCAACAGCTGCGAGTCGATGACCTGCGGGCCGCCGGCTGGGTTGTCGATGGTCCCGTCGCCGCAGATGCCGGCGGCATTCGTGTTGTTGCGACGAAGCCCTTTGCCAGTCCCGATGATCTACCAATGGTCCTCAACGAGATCGGAGCGTTCAACAACGTTTCGTTAGTTCGCAGCCGAGAATTCGGCGCGACAACTTGGCAGCTCGACGGAGAAATTGATGTCACCGGCGGCGTCGACCGGTTTGGCGATGCCGAGCTTGCGGCGTTGCTGGGCGGAAGAATGACTGGCGTCGACGTTGCGGCGATCGAGACGGAGCTTCGCAAGCCCATCGCCGACATGATGGGTATGACGGTGGTTGTATCGATGGCCGACGAGGTTGAGGCATCAGCGGCAGATACCGATGGACGCACCGCAACGTGGATCGCCCGCATCGATGACGTTGCGCCAACGCCGATCCAGGTGGTGAGCTCGGTGAAGGACGAGCGACCTCGCTTCCTCGCGCTGTTGGCGATCTTGTTTCTCGGTGGTGCGATTGTCTCGTTGGTTGGTGCCGGCGTCTGGGGTCTCCGAAGGCGGTCTCGTGCTGGCTACGTCGATCCGGACCCGCAGTACGTTGCGCAGGTTGACCACCAACCGGCAGCACAGCAGACCGCCGCGCCGCGAGGTGCGAAGGAAGCACCCTCGGTACGCCACTCGGCTACCCCCGCTGCAGCAGCAGCCGCCGCGACCGCCGCCGGAGCCGCCACGATGCCCACACCAGTGCCCACCCGTCGAAGCCGAAGTGGTGCGCCGCAGCTCGTTGTGCTCGACGCGATGGGCGTGATCTACCGGCACGGCGACGATGTTGGGGAGTTACTTATCCCGTTCATCGAGGACCACGGTGGGCGTGCAACGCCTGACCAGATCCGGAACCTGTATCGGCAGGCATCGCTCGGTCAGCTGACGACGGCTGAGCTCTGGGCAGGAGCAGGGGTAGAGGGCGACCCGGCGGCTCTCGACCGCGAGTACCTCGCGCAATTTCGAATGACCGGTGGTCTCCTCGCCTTCCTCGACAAGCTCAGCCACAAGAAGGTGCCCGTGGCGTGTGTGAGTAACGATGTCTCGTTGTGGTCACGCCTCTTGCGCCAGGGCTTCAGTCTCGACACCAAGATCGGACCTTGGATCGTTAGCGGCGACATCGGTGCTCGCAAGCCCGACCCCCTCATCTTTGAGGCGCTACGCACCACTGTCGGCGCCCCCTTCGACGTGTACCTGTTCATCGATGATCGGGTCGAGAATCTTGACGCGGCCCGCAATCTCGGCATGAAGACCGCGCTCTTTGACCCGACTGGCTTGGTCACCGACACCAACGGTCATCGTGTGGTGCGTGGGTTTAACGAGTTTTTCCGTAGGTAGGTAGCCAGGAATCGCAGGCTTGAGGGCGAGATTGTTACGCCGCGAGAGGCCCGATATAGGGGGCAGTCACGCGGTTGAGTTCTTCGGTTGACACCGGCTTGGTGATGTAGGCCGACACGCCGTCGACGCGGCTGTCGCCAAGGTCGGTCCGGTTGAGTGCCCCGGTGAGGAGAACGAACGGCGGGGCGTCTTTGCCGAGCGACTCGAGAAGATCGAGTCCGGTGCGACCTGGCATCAGGTAGTCGCAAACGATGACCTCGACGCACGCTGTGTCGAGAATTTCTTGGGCATCGTCGGCTGAACTTGCTTCGATGACATCGAAACCTTGGGCGGTCATCATGTGGCGGAGAACGACGCGCGCTACGGCGTCGTCGTCGACGATCAATGCGCGGCTCACCAGTTCACCAGCGCATCGGCGAGTGTGTCGGTCATGGTGAAGACCTTGTCGAACCGGGTGAGTTCAAAAACCCGAAGTGCATCGGCGGCGACGGGCGAGATTAGCCGAAGATCGCCGCCCTTCTGTCGGGCATTTTTCATGCCTTTCACAAGAGCCGCGAGACCAGCGCTGTCGACGAAACTCACCTTGGAAAGGTCAACGGCGATGCGGTACTTGCCGAGCGCCAGTTGTGCGTCCAGCGCCTCGCGCAATGGAACGGCTTCGAGGGCGTCGAGACGTCCCTTGAGTTCGATGGTTGAAATTCGCATTTCGTAGCTTGCAGTGCTCATTTCCATACGATCGGTATCGTCAACTTTCCGCCGGTGCTTGAGGGGTGGATAGATCTTTCGGGCTGCCGCCGTGTAGTCGTAGCGGAAACTAGACAGAAAACGCGGTTTCCCAGACGTTCAGGTCCGTTTGCCGCTTGTAGTCGAGCCGTAGCGATAGGGCCTCGATAATCATGAAGCCGTAGCCACGCACCTGTGGCTGATCGGCCGCAGGTATCACAATCTTTTCGGTATCGAATGCTTGGCCATCATCGATGATGGAGACGTTGAGTTGATCACCGTCGACGCTCGCCGTGAAACGGATGAACGTGCTCTGAGCGTGGTCGACGATGTTTGTTGCGAGTTCGTGGATTGCTAGTTCGACACCTCCGTGCGCAGCGGTTGCCCGCTCGGTGCCGAGAGGTTCGAGAACCTCGGCCAGCCAAGGACCAAGTGCCCGCACGGCAAGGAAGGTTGGATCGACTTCGAGTTGCGAAGAGGTCATGGTGTTTCGCCGAACTCAAGGATGAACAGGGTGCGGTCGTCGCTCTGCGGGGCAACATCTGCGAACATCTCGATCCGGTCAAAAAGCAGCGCCCCGAACTCTGCGGCGTTGCTGCACGTATCGGTTTCGATGAGCTTGTCGAGCCGGTCGTCGCCGAACATTTCACCGGCGGGGCTTTGTTGTTCGGTGAGCCCGTCGGAGGCGACGACTAGCCGGTCGCCCGGCGCCACGATTCGTGAGAGCGCCTCGAGATTGTCGAGCGGCAGAACGCCGACTGGTGGGGCGCAGGCCCCGAGAGTCGTGATGCCGGTTGCGTCCTTGAACACAACGGGGCTGTGGCCTGCGTTGACGACGGCCAACTCGTTGCTTGCTGGATTGTAGGAACCCACCAAAATCGTAACGAAGAGGCCGGCGTCGGAGAGGCTTTGGTACACCCAGCGATCGATCGCTTCCAGGATCGCCACCGGACCCTCTGGGCCATGGCGTTGAAACGCCGCATTCGAAGCCGAAATGACGTTGGTCATCATCATTGCGGCTGGTAGGCCTTTGCCCGAGACGTCGCCGACAGAGAAATGCAGAATTCCGTCGACGACGGCGAAGGTATAGAGATCCCCTCCAGCCGAGCGTGCCGGTTCGGATCGGGCGAAGAGGTCGACGCCATCGAGTTCAGGAAGCCACTTTGGTAGGGCACTCTGCGCAAGCTTGGAGGCGGTGTCGTGATCACGGTTAATGACTGCCTGGGCGACCGCAGTTTCGTGCAGTCGGGCGGTGTGGACGGCGCCGGCGAGCATCTTGGCCACCGCTTCGAGGAGTTTCGTGTCGGCGGTGCCAAAAGGGTTGTCATGGCGAAGCGCTGAAACGGCCACAGGATTGCCATCGGGAGACGACACAGTTGCGACCGCGGAGGTAGAGAGGCCTTGCTCTGAGCGGTCGGCTTGTCCAAGCCGAAGCTTCGCAACGTCGACAGCGTTGCCAATCGCATGCTCGGGCTCGGTCGCGAGCAGGAGCGCGTCGGCACGAAGAAGCCCTTGCGCCCTCGACAAAATCCGGCCGACGACCTCAGACTCGTCGAGGGAGTCAGCGGTGATCGACGCGAGGTCGTACAACGCAAGAAGTTGATCGTTTGCGTCGACGAGTGCGCCGACGAGTGACTCGATCTGAGCGTTGTCGGCGGTCACCGGTCAGTCGATGATAAACGCAGCATCAAGCTTCGTGAGCTCGAGGATGATGCGAACAGGGTCTGATGGCGAGACCAGGACTAGATCGCCTCCGGCTTCGCGGCAATGTTTCATGCCCCGAACCAATTCAGCTAGCGCCGTAGAATCGACAAACTCGACGTCTTGAAGGTCAACGCGAACGTTGGGAGAGCTCAGAATTGCTTCTTCAAGCCTCGACCGGAACAACTGGATCTCATGTGCGTCGAAACGCCCATGTAGTTGAAGCTCCGAGGCAGATTTGGTGATGTGCATTCGCACCGTCCTGGTCGTTTGACGCGGTCTTAGGCTGCCTGTCGGCCTGAAGTTGCCTCGTGTGAGGATTCTGGCGACGGAGGGGTGTGGTTGTCGTTGGCGTAGAGGCCGCGGAAGTCATTCCAGCGAATGATGGCAAGGTCCCGCAGAAACTCGATGGCCACCTTCGCCGCGTCGACCTTTGAGCCGGGGGCATCGATCCAAGCGACGGGGACCTCGGTCGTTCGCAGATCGAACTTGCCAGCGAGGAAGAGGATCTCGAGATCGAAGGAGAATTCATCGACTACCTGGCGACGGAACAGTAGATCGGCTGCATCGGCGGTGAACATCTTGAACCCGCACTGCGTGTCGGAAACCGGAATGCGGAAGATCGTGTTGACGATCGCGCTGAGACCATAGCTGAAGATCTTTCGTGCCCCGGACTTGTTTGCTACGTCGGCGCCGTCTGCAGCTCGCGAGCCGACGACCACGTCGAAGCCTTCGTCGATCTTGGCAAGCAGGTCGCCAAATTGTTCGATCGGCGTCGACTGGTCTGCGTCAGCGAACAAGATGACATCGCCGCGGGCTTGGAAGATGCCTCGTCGTACTGCGCTGCCTTTGCCGCCGTTTTGTTCCGCAATGAGCAGGTTCAGGTTGACGAGTCCGAGTTCTTCGACCAGCTCGACCGTCGTGTCGGTCGAACCGTCGTCAGCGACGATCATCTCCCAAGGTTCACCGAGTCCGCTCATGTGGGATGCGATCGCCCCAATAGTCGGGACGATTCGCCACTCTTCGTTGTATGCCGGGATGACGACCGAGTAGCGGGGTTTTTCTGTCAGCAGGGTTTCTGCCCACTGGCGATATGCCGAAAAGTTGGATCCGGTCATCCGGAAACTCCTTGCATCTGTTTGGACGGAACGTTGGTGTTCTTGTCTTGGGTGTCGTTGTCTGGGTCATCGTTTGGGGCGACGTTGCCCTTTTTGAGGTTCTCGCCGATGAAATGGCTCGTAAGGATGAGGCCAAGCAGGATTGCCATGGCGATGACTTGGGCCCTGATGAGGCTGTCGATCGATCCTCGTCCGACGAGCAGCATCGAGGTTTGCAGTACTCCGCCTGCGACGAGCACAAGAGCTTCTCGCAGGCGCCCGGTCGAAAGGTGATGGCTCACAATGAGGTTTGCCATGGCAAACATCGAGGTAGCGAAGGCATACAGAGCAAGCGGGTTTGAGACATCGGCGTATTCGGGGCCAAAGACCTCACCGAGAACAATGCCCCCGAGGAATTTTGCTGAGACTACGAAGACGACGCCCATGAGCGCAACGATGAGCAACCCGCCATAGAGCAAGCCGTTGCTTTCTTCGCCAGCCTCATCTCGTTGTGCCGCCGCTGGGAACAGGGTGGTTGCGACCGACCACGAGAGGAAGAAGACGGCTCGACCGACCAGGGCAATCGCAGCGTAGACACCAGCGGTGTCGGGGTCGAGGAAGCGTTTCGCGATGAGTACGTCACCGTTGTTGATAATGATCTGGCCGAGAAGCAGAACGCCTACCGGGCCGGCGTACGTGATGAGTTCGCGCACGGTATCGCTAGCTACCTGGGTGCCAGAGGCTTTCGTTGTGAGCAATCTGACGTGCATCCAGGTGGCAAGGAATGAGGCGGTCAGCCCAATCGTCGCGCCGGCCACACCCAATCCGGCGGCGACTAGGGCGACACCGACGGTGACCCGAACCAGCATCTCGACAACGAACGTTGCGGCGAGTGGGCGAAACGTGAGTTCACCCTGCAGTACTCCTCGCCCGACCGCCTGAATCAGATAGAACGGCATGCCGAGTCCGAGGATCACGAACGGCAGCGCCGACTCGGTATTGAAAAAGTTGCTCCAAAAGGGAGCGCCGACGACGAGGATGGCAGCGACGATGGTGCCGGCAATGTTCGCCCGGCGCTCGAGCCAGGCGGCCAGCGCCGCTGTTTCGTGCTGCGCACCACGTACATCGTTGATCCCCGCGAATCGTGCGGCGATGAGCTGGAGACTGATGGCGATTGCAGTGACCAACAACATGATGGTCACCATCAGGTTGGCGTCGGCGAATTCTGAGGGGGTGAGCCAACGACCGAGGAAGACGTTGAGTAGGTAGTTGCCACCGTTCGCCAAGATCATGGCGATGCCGAGGATCGAACCGCTTGCCGCGAGCTGCTTACCCCCGGTTTTCTCGGTGACTACCGAACGCGAAGCTTCGGCGTCATCCTCCTGACCATCGGACGCCTCGGCGTTGACCTCGGTGGCCCGAGTCGATGTCACGCCTGGCTCTTTTGCGCGATCAGGCTGGTCAGGTGGATGAGGTGCCAGTCGATGACTTCCGACATTGGGATACCGGTCGCTGCCAGGTAGTTGCGGCGCCCGTGATCAGCGTTGAGCGTTGGGTCGTCCAGAAGTTTTGTCAGTGAGTCGGCAAGGCTGGTTGCATCGCCCGGTTCAAAGTACTGGCCGATGAAACCTTCCTCTTCGATGACTTCGACGAAATCGCCGATCGCTGGTAACACGGCACTTCGGCCGTAGGAGCCTGCTTGGTGCAGCACGCCCGAACTTCCGGTCGTCGAGGTGTACGGAAATGCGGTAACGGTCGCGCTTGAGAACAATTCCTCCACGTCCTCCTCCTCGACGTAGCCGGGGAACGAGACGTTTGGCAGGTCGGTACATGTTGCTGCGACGCCGGCAAGGTAGCCGGGGGAGTTGGGGCTGTCGGTTCCGGCGATGACCAGCTCGAGGTCGTCGTAGCCGCGGTCGTGAAGCTGCCGGAATGCCTCGACCAAGACGTCGACCGTCTTGTAGGTGCCCCATTTACCAAAGGCCAGAATCTTTCGAGTGGGTCCGTCGGGCACGCCGAAGTGCGGCTCAGCGATCTCTTCGAAGCTGCCATGTGGTGCCAGGATGACGTTTGTTGCGCCGTAGCTTTCCTGCAGAAATTCGACGTAGCGGGGGATGGTGAGTGCGACGTAGTCGGCTTGAAGCAGCGCTTTGGTAAGCAGGCGGCCGGCCGTGCTCATCAGATTGGCGACCACTTTTGAACCAGCGAATCCGGCATCCTGCATGTCGACGTTGTCGGCGAGGTTGTGCAGGACGACGGCGGTTGGAATACCGGCTCGGCTCAGCATCGCTGGAACCAAAAGACCGAGGCCACCGGGCACTTTCTGGTCGCCGAACGTCGCAAACTGAAGGTTGATGATCACGGCGTCGACGCGACTGCGGCGGACCGCTTTGATGATGCGTGCAGGGTTCGTGAGGTCGTTGAACTGCCAACACGCCACGGTTTCGACCTTGTGTGCGTTTTCGGGCAGGGGCTTTGGCGGGCCGGCATCAGTTTTGTCGGCAAGAAGGACAACGGTGTCGATGTCTTCGTTGGCGGCAAGATGATTGACGAAGTGGTAGCCGAATTCGTTTAGTGAATTTCGACCAGGCGGGAAGGCAGTGAGAACGCCGATCCGCCGGGGTGCGTGAGTATTTTGGTAGTTGGTCATAGTGCCTCCGCTTTCTCAATCGACACGTTCGGGGTATTCCCTTAACGAAAGAATTACGAACGTGCTTGCCACGACCTGGGTGCGCCGGAAACCTTGGCCCGCTAGGACCGCCCTAGGCAGCTGTAGCCGAGGTAATTTCGGCCGGCACCGTCAGCCGAGCGATGGTGCCAACACCGAGATCGTCGTCGTCGGCAGACGAAATGGTGAGCGTGCCACCGAGTGCTTCAGCGATCTGGCGGCTCAGCGCCAAACCAAGGCCCAAACCTTGCGTCGAACGCTCGGCAGCGGTATTGGTTGCCGTGAAGTCGTCAAAGAGCTTGTGCAGCTGTTCGTCGTTGATCCCGGGGCCACTGTCTACTACTTCGATTGCGAGGTTGGAGTTCGCTGGTAGCAACCGAACCTCGATCCTGCCAGGGTTCGCGTGCGTCACGGCGTTCTGCAGCAGTTCGTTGACAATTTGGTGGACCCGATTTGGGTCGACGTGGAGTTGCTGATGTTGGAAGAAGCTGACGACCGAGAGCAGATGGCCCTTTTGCAGCGCGGGCCGCTGCCAGTGGTGTTCGATCTTGGCGCGGAGATCGTTGGGCGAAACGATCTGCACTTCTGCGCGAAGGCTGCCGGTGTGGAGCTCCACAAGGTCGAGCAGTCTTCGTACGAGATTATCGAGGCCATCGGCTGAGGTGCGTGCTGTGTCGAGGTACGTCCGTGCCTGATCTCCGGTCGTGTACGGATCGAGCAGCTCCAGCATGCCGAGCACACCATTGAGCGGCGTCCGCATCTCGTGACTGAGCGTGGAGAGAAATCGCTCGCGAACTGTCGATGCGACTTCGAGCTCTGCGAGCGTCGCTTCAAGGTCAGCCGTCCGCTCATCGACACGGCGGTCGAGCTCGCGGTTCGCAAGCCACAGCTCCCGCATACCTCGGTCGGCGATCTCTTCGGCTTCTTCGCGTGCTGCGCGTTCGCGTTTGAGACGTCGCTCGAGGCGCGCGATCAGCTTTGTTGCCGACTCCAGGTCGAGGGGCTCCTCAGAGCTGTCTCCTGCGCTTGTCACCGGGTGTTACGCGGCCTTCTCGTCGGCAGCTTGAATGCGAATGTCGAACACCGTGATTTCTTCGCCAGCTCCCGAGATTGTCTCGACATCAAGCTTTTCGCCGAACTGGTTCGCTGCGCCGTGGATGAGCCCCTCGGCAAGCACCCCCATGCGACGAGCCGACTTGTAGGTCATGCGCAATGCACCATCGGGCCGATCCTCGAACGTGAACTCCGGGGGACTCGCGTCGGGATGCAGTTTGAGGACTTCGGGATGAATAATGTCGTTCACGGCTCGGAGGAACTGATGGGTGTTCTCCGCATCGACGAGCTCGGGATAGCGACTCGCGAGATGCGGAAACGCATACTCGCCGAGAGTGCGAATCAAGGCCTCTGGCTGGTGACCAGTGAGTTTGCACGCAGCGCCGACAAGGGCGAGAAGGTCGGCGTCGTCGTAGCTCCCGAGTGAGGTGTACTCGCCCGACAGTCCCGCGGCCTCGAGAAGGTCGTCCCAGGTATCGGCTGAGTACAGCGTGGTAACGGCGTCCTCGACTGCGTTGAAAATTACACCTTTCATCGCTTCTACTTTCTGTCATGCTGCGTGACGCAGCAAAGGGGCTTGTTACGCTGCGTCCTGCAGCGATTGATGGACTGCGGTGAGTTCGGCTTCGGTGGTTTCGGCCTGTTCGACGAACTGATCAACCAGAGCCGTAGCTGCGACGGGGTCGTCGATTGCTGCCTGCTCGAAAAGTGCGCAGGTGTCAGAAAGCTGGTTGGCGCCAAGTATCGCCGCGGTCGACTTCAGGGTGTGAGCCGATCGGCGAGCGGTGTCGAAGTTGGCCGAGGCGACGCTATCGACGAGCTCTTGACGCCACTTTGGGAGCTCGGTCAGGAAGGTGCCGATAACAGAAGCCACCACGGTTCGGTCTCCGAGTTCGTCGAGAAGGTTGCGGATTTTTTCCTGATCGATCGCGCCTGGCTGTGACGAAGGTACGGAAAGAGGAGAAAGGAGAGAAGGCGCTGACGCTTGGGTTGTGTGTGCTGGAAGCCAACGAGAGAGCATCGCCCCCAACTCGTCGATCGAGACAGGTTTCGCGAGATAGTCGTCCATTCCCGCGGCAAGACACCGCTCTCGGTCGCCCGACATAGCGCTGGCTGTCATGGCGATGACGGGCAGGCGTTTGCGCTCTTCACGGAGTTCTAGCGCCCGAAGCGCTCGGGTAGCATCAAGGCCGTCCATCTCGGGCATGTGCCAGTCCATCAGCACGATGTCGATATGAGGCTGGGATTCTGAGGCTTCGTCATCAGCAGGATTTCGGCCGAGGATATCGAGCGCGTCAGCGCCGCTGGATGCGGCGATGGTCGTGTACCCGAGTCGGTCGAGTTGCGCCTCGGCCAACATACGATTGACGGGGCTGTCGTCGACAACGAGGACGTTCCCTGAGCCGGTTAAGGTGAGCGCCGGAGCTGGAAGATCGTTGGTTCGCGTGGATTCCTCGAAGGAAATCTCGGTCCAGAACGTGCTTCCCGTTGGACCGGTTTCGACCGATAGTTCGCCACCCATGAGCGCAACAAGCTGATTCGTGATCGCCAGCCCAAGCCCTGTGCCCTTCGTGGTGTCGCCTTGTCGCGCTTGGCGGTACGGATCGAACAGGGTTTCGATGGAAGCTTCAGGTATGCCTGGACCGGTGTCGGTGACACTGAACCGAAGCGAGCCATCCGGCCGGCGCTCGAGGTGCAACTTTACTGACCCAGAAGCGGTGTATTTGACCGCGTTTGAAAGCAGGTTGACGAGAATTTGACGAACGCGGAACGCATCGCCGATGACCGAGCGTGGAACTGCCGGGTCGATATGTGCCGCAAAAGTCAGCTTCTTTTTTTCGGCCGCTAAACGCAACGCGGCCATGGACTCGTCGGCGACTGATGCCGGTGAGAATGGCTCAGCAAGAAGTTCCATGCGCCCTGCTGACGCCTTCGAGAAATCGAGCAGGTCGTCGATCATGTGGCGAAGCGCCGTGCTTTCTCGGGCAATCGAGTCGACGTGGCGACGATCGGAGCCACCAAGAGCGTCAGAGGCAGCTAGGAGTTCTGAGAGCCCGAGGATGGCATGAAGGGGAGATCGCATCTCATGGCTGATACTGGTGATGAAATTGGACTGCGCCTCGGCAGCCAGACGAGACTCGTGCTCGCGAAGCGTGCGGGCCTCGCGCTCGCGTACCTCTGCATCGATCGACCTCGCGGTCAAAATGATGCCGTTGATGTCGGCATCATCGAGACGGTTGACTGCGGTGTAGCCCACGTAGACGTAGTCGCCATCAGGCTGACGGAGTCGAACCTCTCCCTCGATGGCAGCCGATGGCTCGGCGAGAATGGTCGCCAAGTTGTTGTGGATAGATCCAATTTCGTCGGGGTGCACAAGTTCGAAGAGGTCGGCGCCTTCCCAGAAGTTGGGTTCGTAGCCGAGGTCGCGGCGGATTTGCGCAGACGTCCACGTTGGCGCGCCGGTGGCATCGACGACGGTGACCGTGTCGCGAATGTTCTCGATGAGTTTTCGGTACCGGCGTTCGCCGGAAGACGGTTCGTTGTGCACTGCGATCCGAACGGGTGGAGTGATTGCGGTTCCTATCGTCGATAGCAGTCGAATCGTGAAGGTCTTTCCAACGAAATGGCGAACGCAGGTTTTCGAAGGACAGGTTTTCGAAAGAGTTTTCGAAAGAGGTTATGAAGTTGTTGTCGAATCCGTCAATCGATGTAACTCGCGTACTTCTCCTGCCGATTGGAATGGGTGTTTTTACACAGTTCCGCGGCCACTCGCGCCGTCGCCGCCAGGCCGCCCTGGCGAATTGAGGTCCCTACGCGCCTGCGTTGGGCTCTTGTTCTGGTGCTGTTGTTTCACGGGAGTTTGCTGTTATTTGGAACCTTTCGAGGCACCTATGACGCCTATGTGCACATGTTTCTTGGCGATCACTACGCGCGCGACTGGTTCAGCACCTGGGATCAGCGGTGGTACACCGGTTTCACGACGGTGTCATACCCGCCCGGAACCCATATGGCGATGGCGGCAGTTTCGAAAGTCACCGGGGGTCTTGAGTCGGCGTTCGTCATTGTCCAGATTCTGACGCTGCTGCTGCTCACGGTGGGGATCTACAGATTCAGTCGGCTGTGGGTCGATGATGAGGCTGCAGCGAATGCATCGTTGCTGCTGGTGTGTTCGTCGGCAATTGCCGAGACGGTGCACCTTTATGGTCAGCTACCGACCACGTTCGCGCTTGCGTTTCTCCTGAACGCGCTGCCGTTCATTCGCAAGTGGGTATTCGAGGGACGGCTACGAGACCTGATTCTTGGCACATCTGTGCTCGCCGCATGCACTGCGGGTCATCATGTGACCACGCTTTTTGGCTCAGTGTTCTTTCTCGGCCCTGTGTTGGTCGCCGGCTTGTTGACACAGTCGCGCATCCCTCGTGCCGACGAGTCTGGCATCGACGACCTTTACGTGTCGAGGGGTTCCATTGTCCCGCTAACCGCTCGTCGGCTCCGTCGGATCCTTCCGGCTGTTGTCCGCGGCGCGGTGCTTGGCCCGTGCATCCTGGGCGCACTTGTCATCGTGGTGCTGCCCTACTGGTTGTGGTCGGGCAGCGACCCGATTACACAGATTCCGATTCCGCACGGGAGTCGAGCAAACTTTCTCGCCGACCTGAACATTGGGTTGATCTTTTTCTTCATTCCGTGGGGCCTGATGCTGCTGGTCTTGCCGTACGCGCTCGTTCGTGCCGTTGTGGACCGCATGTGGCCCCTGGCTGCCTCGATCTTCCTGCTTTTTGTGCTGGGTACCGGCGGTACGACCCCAATCCCGAAACTCTTGCTCGGGCCGGCGTTCGACATTTTGACTCTTGACCGGTTCACTTTCTGGGCGGCCATCCAGATCCTGCCGTTGGCCGGGCTGCTGGTGAAAAGCATCGAGCATGGCTCGGTTGCCAGCTGGTTGCGACGCACCGGTGGCCCGAAGCTACTTCGCAGTACGCAGATTGGCCTGGTCGTTCTTCTGCTCTCGACGACCCTGTTCTCGGCCACGCTGGCAAGGTTCAGGCCGTTTCAGCCTGATCCGATCGACCCGAACCCAATCGTTGCCTTCATCGAAAAAGATCAACACGAGCGTTGGCGCTTTCTTACACTTGGTTTCGGCGATCAGATGGCGTGGTTGTCTGCGCAAACTACGGCCACGCAGGTCGATGGCAATTACCATTCCGTGCGTCGCTTGCCTGAGCTGACCTCGACGTCGGTCGAGCGCCTCGAGGGCGCAAAGTACCGTGGAATCTCCGGGCTGGGCTCGCTGCAGCAGTTTCTTGAAGTGCCCGAGAAGTACCACCTGAAGTTTGTCTTCTCCAACGACAAGTTCTACGACCCGCTGATGCATGTCTTGGGGTGGCAGGAGTTGGGGCCCCTCGAAAATGGCATCGTCGTGTGGGAGCGCGGCGACGTCGAACCGTTGCCTGCCGATCTTCCGGTACGTGAGGTGCCGGTCTGGCAACGCATCATGTGGGGAACCGTCCCCCCGACCGCGATTGTCACCGCGCTGGTCTTGCTCTTTGTGATGCTGGTCTCTCCAGCACGCTCGCCGTACCGCAACGGCGAGGGCGATGGGGTTCTCCTCGGACCATTCGCAACGATGGACCGTTTCCTGTGGCGGCGCACAGCGAAGCTCTCCTACCTGCGCGTCGGTGACGGTCGTGTTGCTGACCGCGAACACTGGGGGCAGCGGGTTCTCGCGGTCGTGCGCGCGAAACTTGACCGGCCGGTTTCTCGGCGCCGTCGTCTCGTGCGCCTCGGGCTGCTGGGGGCGATCGTGCTGGCGATGCCCGTTCGCATGATCATGGCTCCCAGCGTCGAACCGAGCCCGGCGAGCATCGTTGAGGAGTACTTCGACGATCTTGACTTCCGCCGCTTCGAATCGGCCTACGCAAAACTCGATCCCGAAACTCGACCCGACTACGAGCTTTGGCGCCTGCAACTTTCGGTGAACGGCGGGCTGCTGTCGAGCTTTGCGAAGCTTGACTCGTTGTCCGTCGAACAGCTGAAAGCCGACGAGACTCGTTCGACCGTCCGGGCCGATCTGCAGTACATCACCGCAATCGATTGGTACCCAGTCGAACGCGAGGTCGATCTCATTCGGCGAGGCGACGATTGGTTCATTGTTCCTGATGAACCAGACGTGTACATCCCTCCCGACCAGCTCGCTCGCCGAGCTGACGTCGATTACCTGATCCAGGGACGTCGACGGGTGACGTCGGGAACCAGCGAGTTGACCGACATTCAGGACCGACCCGAGCTGCATATTCGCTCTGCTCGGCTCATGGAAAGCGAGGGGCTTCCGGTGGTTGTGGGCGAGGTGGTCAATCTCGATGTCGACCCTGCCGATCTCACGTTGACCGCTGTCCTTCGCAACGCGGCTGGCGAAATTCTCGCTCGCTACAACGCCACCGACCACATGATGCGGACCCTGATACCGCGAGAATCAACGCCGTTTCGGATTGACTTCGAGGAGGTCGCGGCGGGAACAGACGTCGACTTCAACCCGCTCGACTTCTCACCGATTCAACTCGACGACGAAATCGACTCGGTTGAAATTTATGCCAAGGCCGTCGTCACCCAGAAGGGCCTATTTCGCGGGCTGCAGCTCAACGACGCAGCGTTTGTGCGAACCGAGGATGGTACGTGGACCATTGAGGGTGAGATCCGCAACGACGGTGTGGTCGAGGCAACCATCCCGATGGTGCTCGTGAGTTACCTCGATAGCGACGGCGAAGTGCTATGGGTGGACCGAACCTATGTCGAGGCGGCGATCCGGCCACAACGGTCGGGTGACTTCGTGCTTGATCTCACCGACTTCTCTGTACTCAATGCTGTTGCGGAGGCTGGCGACACAACACGTTCAGGCGCAATTGGTTCTGGCGGTGACGATGGTTCGGAGATCGAAGTCAAGGCGTTCCACAACGGGATCGTCCCGACGGATCAGCTGCTCGATCCCCTGAGGGTTCTCATCGACTTTCCAGCCAACGTTCGTGACGAGGTGGCAGGTGATCTGACCGACGAGATCTCCGGTGTGCGAATCGACCTTGTCACGATGCTGCCGAGCGGCTCATGACTACACGCGACCGCGCTTCTCTGGGCACGATCACCCGTTTTGTGATCGTCGCGCTGATTGGGCTTGCGCTGTTGGCGATGTGGCTTCGACCCGCACCCGAAGTGGTGCAGCGTATCTCGCTGGTGCCGGGCGGTCTGACCATTTCGACCGTTGCCTCAGCATCTGTCGGCGAGAACATCACGGTGTCGGTGGTCGGCGCTCCGAATGGCGAGATCGTCGACCTTTCGATCGACGCCGGCTACGGGCCGCGTCACTTCTCGCTGGCATCTACAGATGGCACCGCGAATTTCGATGTTCCCGCGAGCACCGGACCAGGGTCGGGTATCGCCTTTCTGTCGGCGAAATCGGGTGACTTGGTGTCGACAGCTACTGTCGAACTCCTTCCGGGTGACGCAGTAAGTCCGCTCGACTTGTACCTCGGACCTCGAACGGTCGTCGCCGACGCCGATCACTTCTCCATGATTGTTGCGGTTCCAAAGGATCGTCTCGGAAACCCGGTCGCTGATGGCACAACGGTTGACTACCTGGTGACCCGACCGAACTTGGTGACCGAATCGTTGGCACACGACACCGACGGTCTGTTGAGCTACATACGGGTGTTCTCGCGAACGGTGACAGGCCGCACTCGACTATCGGTCGAAGTGCAAGGGTCGCGCCTATCGGGTGGAGAAGCAGCGACAGGGCCGGAACGTTCGTTTCTTGAGGTAGCGGGCATCCCCGAGCCCTTTTCGCTGGTGCCAATTGATCCAATCGTGCCGGCCGACGGGCATGCGCTTGTTCGAATCGCTACCGAACTGTTGCGCGATGAGTTTGGCAACGAACTCCCTGATGGCACCGTGGTCTTCCTTGATGCCAGCGGAGCGACCGGGCTCCGTCGACTGCGGTCGGTCTCTATCGATGGTGTTGCAGAGTTCGTGCTCGAGGCTCCGCCCATTGCTGGTGATGTTGAACTCATCGCCTCGGCGAGTGGTACAAGAAGTAACCCGCTGACGCTCACGTTTGAGTCTGCAGTTGACGAGTTGCCGGTGCTTGCCGAGAAACATCCTGATGGCATTTTGGTCACCGTTGGACGGGTCTTGTCGACCCGTCAGAGCTATGTGCCCGACGGGACAATTGTTGTTGTCAGTGCTGATGGGGAAGTCGCTGAGGCACCCTTAGAGCTCGGTATGGCCGAGATCGTGCTTCCGGCGAAGGGGTCTCCAGATCGCGTCGAGGTCACCGTCCTCGGTACGACGGTGTCGGCAACGATCGGCCCGTCGCGATGAGTAGCGTGAAGGACACCGTCGAGCGCCGTCCGTCATCGGGCAAGAAGAAGCTGGTGCTACGCCTTGCCGTTGTCGGCATTGTCGGCCTTCTGGGGCTTGGCGTGCTCTACGGGCTGTCCGAGCTGCTCTCGGTACTCACCCGCAACAGCGATACCAACGACGTGTTTACTGAAGCGGCGGAACTACCCCCCGAACTTATTGAGGCGGTCACCTGGCTTCCGGACGCCGAGGGACTACCGCGTCAGATGGAGCCACTTACCCGAGTCGACGTGACCGCAGCGTGGCTTCGGGCTTGGGCCCAGATCCCGATCGTCGCCGAGACCGGCGACGTCACCGGCCTTGAGGTGTATTTCTCGAACTCTGCGTTACGAGGCATGCTCGATGCCGCCCCGGATTGGCGCGACCGTCCGTCCTGGCAGATCGGCCACGAGATGCAGTTGACGTTCTACTCCGAAGACGGTCAGGTCATTGGCTTGACGTCGACAAAGAGTCGCTTTTTGCGGACCGAACGATTCGATGATGAGCGTAGGTATTTTGACGCGAACGAATCGTACGAAGCAGTGCTGTTGCTCGAAGATGGGAACTGGCGGATTCAACACTGGGTTCGGCGGGCCGCCGAGGGCGTCTGGTCGACCGAAGACTTCCCCCGGGCTAGCGGTGGCACTGCGGATGTTTCGGACCTTTCGGTTGTCTCGTTGGCGATTCCGGGCTTCAGCGAGCCAGGCGAGTTCGACATTGCCGCAACGACATCCCAGTTTGACGATGCCGCGGCCGCAGGGTTTGCTGCCGCCCGCATTCCGGTCGATTTCTCCCTTGTTGGTGGGCGCGAGGTATCCGAGGAAGGTCGCGCCCTGGTAGCAACCGTTGCGCAACTCGCAGATCGCGCCAACGTCAAGATCATCCCGTCGTTCTTCGCGGGCCGGACCGACCACGTGCCCGCAGTCTGGGACGGAGATGTTCGCCATGTGCTGTCGCTGATCAGCGAATTTGAGCAGCGGTCGGGCAACGACATCGTGATGTACGAACTTGCCCACCTTCCCGATCTCGATCTCAACGACCGGGTGAACCCGGATCTCATCGAGGCGTGGGTCGCGCACTTGGGTCGTCAGGTCCGCGAGGTCGACGACGAGACGCCGATCTTTATCACCTGGTCGTCGAGGTCTGCGGCTGCGAGCGCTCTTGTACACGGTGACTTCGTGGCGTTCGCCGAACCTGCCGCAGGCCGCACTATCCGAAGTGCCGACCCAGGCACAGCGATGATCATCGCTGGGCCCGGTGCCGACGGGTCGCATGTGGTTCTCGTCGATACACAAGCTGAGCTTGAAGAGCTCGCGGTGCTGCCCGGGCCAAAATTGACCGACCGGCTCCCGGTACGACTCGGCGTAGTCGTTGTGTTGTTCTTCGTCGTGAACCGGGTGGTTCGGTTTTTGGCCGCACGACTGCGGGCCTGGCGTGGACCCGGTGACCCAGACAATGCTGGCGAAATCCTTTACCCCGTTGAGCAGGCAACGTTTCCAGACGATGAACGTGGAGCCGCCTAGGTCGTGACAAAAGAGCGTCGGGG
The DNA here is from genome assembly GCA_938015295.1 of uncultured Acidimicrobiales bacterium. Classification (GTDB taxonomy): domain Bacteria; phylum Actinomycetota; class Acidimicrobiia; order Acidimicrobiales; family SHLQ01; genus CALLQB01. Next base: position 77,203 of record CALLQB010000006.1, on the reverse strand, counting down.
TATCGCCAAATGAGGGTCGAGAACCTGTACTCTTGACCGCTGCAGGCCGGGGATTTACCCTCTAGCCACACAAGAATCTCGCGATTCTTGCGATCACGAAGTGTGTCCCTGGCAACTTGACCAAACGGTCGGGTTGCCTTGTGGTGCTCTGCACCAGTAGCCTTGGCTACGCCGTGCACGCCCTTCCCTTCTCTTGGTGACCCTCCGCTGCCATTTTTGCGCGTCCGCGCATTTTTGTGCCGTGGAAGACCAGCAAGGTTGGGAACAATGAGTCTTTTTAGGCTCCAAGGAGTATTGAGTGACTGATCGATCAGCTGCTCGCGAACGCTTCTCGTTTGAGAATATCGGTGAAGCGCTCGAACTACCCGATCTCATCGCTGTTCAGCGAGAGTCTTTCAAATGGTTCCTCGACGAGGGTCTCGCGAATACTTTTCGCGATATCTCGCCGATCAAGGACTTTACAGAGACTCTTCAGCTCGAACTCGAATTCGACCCGAATGACGAGGATCTCCGTCCGCCGCCGAAGTTCTCCGTCGAGGAGTGCAAAGAAAAGGACATGACCTACAGCGCGCCGATCTTCGTGCGCGCTCGGTTCATGAACTCAAACACTGGCGAAATTAAAGAGCAGACGGTCTTCATGGGCGATTTCCCCATGATGACCGACAAGGGAACCTTTGTTATCAACGGCACCGAGCGTGTCGTTGTAAGCCAGCTCGTTCGTTCGCCTGGCGTCATCTTCCAGCCTGGCGAGCGATACCGCCTTCGTAACCTTTCGAAGCATCAGCTCGTCACCGGAACCATTCATCCCTACCGTGGCGAATGGATCGAGTTCGACGTCGAACAAAAGCCGGGCAAAGACGTCACCGCCGGAACCCGGGTTGCTCGCAAGCGTCGCCTGTCGATGTTCACCCTGCTCCGGGCACTTGGTTTCGATGAGGAAAACGAGCCTGGTTTCATCGACCGGTTCGTTAACCACTTCGATTTCCTCGAAGGTCAGTGGGAAAAAGACCGCGAGACGGCACCGACCCAAGACGAAGCGCTCATCGAGATCTACAAGCGTGCTCGCCCCGGCGAACCGCCGACACTCGAGTCAGCACGCTCGTACTTCCGCAACGCCTTCTTTGAGCCTCGTCGTTATGACCTGAGCCGAGTTGGCCGCTACAAGCTCAATCGTAAGCTCGGCCCCGAAATCGAGAAGCTCGAGAAGCTTCTCAAGGTCGATCTCGAGAAACCCGAAATCGATCAGTCGGTTCTCACAACCAGCGAAATCCTGGCCAGCTGCACCTATTTGCTTCATCTGGCAAAGGGCGAGCCCGGTTACCGACTCGACGACCAGGACCACTTCGCGAACCGGCGTATCCGTTCGGTTGGCGAACTCATTCAAAACCAGGTTCGTATCGGTCTCAGCCGTATGGAACGGGTCGTGCGCGAGCGCATGACTACCCAAGACGTCGAAGCCATCACGCCGCAGACACTCATCAACATCCGCCCGGTTGTTGCCGCGATCAAGGAGTTCTTCGGAACTTCGCAGCTGTCGCAGTTCATGGACCAGGTCAACCCGCTTTCGGGCCTTACCCACCGTCGTCGCCTTTCAGCGCTCGGCCCGGGTGGTCTGTCACGCGAACGTGCTGGCTTCGAAGTGCGAGACGTTCACTTCTCGCACTACGGCCGCATGTGTCCCATCGAAACACCTGAAGGGCCCAACATCGGTCTCATCGGTGCATTGGCTACCTATGGCCGTGTGAATCCTTTCGGGTTCATCGAATCGCCGTATCGTGTCGTCAAGAACGGCAAGGTCAGCAATGAGATCGTGTATCTCGCAGCCGACGAAGAAGAGGAATACGTCGTCGCCCAGGCAAACGCGCCGGTCGACAAGGACGGCAACTTCATCAACGATCGCGTGCTTGTCCGTCGCTCGCCGCAGGCGGCGTCGTTGCAGGATCTTCGTTTGCAGCTCGAACAGGACATCTTCTTCGGTGCAACCACCGAAATTTCCCAGGTTCCGCCTGACGAAGTACAGATGATGGACGTCTCGCCAAAGCAGATCGTGTCGATCGCAACGGCATTGATTCCCTTCCTTGAGCACGACGATGCCAACCGTGCGCTTATGGGCGCCAACATGCAACGCCAGGCTGTGCCGCTCATTACTGCAGAGGCCCCCTACATCGGCACCGGTGTCGAGGCTCGGGCAGCGAACGATGCCGCTGACATGCTGGTTGCGCTCGAAGACGGCGTTGTCACCGAGGTCGACGGCTTGTCGATCACCGTCGAGTACAAGACGCTCGGCAAGGTCGTGTCTCGACTGCTCAAGTTCGAGCGCTCCAACCAAGACACATCGATCAACCAAAAGCCACGTGTTCGCGAAGGCGACAAGGTCAAAGCCGGTCAGGTCCTAGCCGACGGTCCGTCGACCGACCTTGGCGAGCTAGCGCTCGGAAAGAACCTCCAGGTCGCGTTCATGACCTGGGAGGGCTACAACTTTGAAGATGCAATCATCCTCTCCGAACGCCTTGTTCGAGACGATGTTCTCACCTCAATTCATGTGCACGAACACGAAATCGATGCACGTGACACCAAGCTCGGCCCTGAAGAAATCACTCGTGATATCCCGAACCTAAGCGAAGAGATCCTCGCTGACCTCGACGAACGCGGCATCATCCGTGTTGGCGCAGAGGTTGGACCAGGCGACGTACTGGTCGGCAAGGTCACGCCGAAGGGCGAAACCGAGCTCACACCAGAAGAACGTCTCCTGCGAGCGATCTTTGGCGAGAAGGCACGCGAAGTCCGCGACACCTCACTCAAGGTTCCTCACGGCGAGAGCGGCAAGGTTATCGACGTCAAGGTGTTCAGCCGCGACGAAGCTCACGAGCTCCCGCCAGGCGTGAACCAACTTGTGCGGGTCTACGTTGGACAGAAGCGCAAAATCAGCGTGGGCGACAAACTTGCTGGCCGTCACGGCAACAAGGGCGTTATCTCCATGATTCTTCCGCTGGAAGACATGCCCCATCTTGCCGATGGTTCACCGGTTGACATCATTCTCAACCCGCTTGGTGTTCCGTCTCGCATGAACGTCGGTCAGGTGCTCGAAGCGCATCTTGGCTACGCCGCCCGCTGGGGCTGGGATCTTGACGGCGAACATGTCGGCGATCAGCCGGCACGTACCGAAAAGAAGACCCGTCCGAGTACGCCGGCCGCGAAGTTCATTGCAACGCCGGTCTTCGATGGTGCGAAGTGGGACGAAGTAGAGAAGGCGGGCGACAAGCCCACCATCCAGAGCCTGCTCGAGAACCTTTCCGGCGAAGCCGACGATGGCACTCGCATGATGCAACGCGACGGCAAGGTCCAGTTGTTTAACGGCCGCACCGGCGAGCCATACGACAACCGGGTCACCGTTGGCTACATGTACATCCTGAAGCTCGCTCACCTGGTCGACGACAAGATTCATGCTCGTTCCACCGGGCCATACAGCATGATCACCCAGCAACCGCTTGGTGGTAAGGCGCAGTTCGGTGGTCAGCGCTTCGGTGAGATGGAAGTGTGGGCACTTGAGGCCTACGGAGCGGCGTACTGCTTGCAGGAACTCCTGACCATCAAGTCCGACGATGTTTTGGGCCGGGTCAAGGTCTACGAAGCCATCGTCAAGGGCGAGAACATCCCCGAACCGGGCATTCCCGAGAGCTTCAAGGTGCTCATTAAGGAAATGCAGGCACTGTGTCTCAACGTTGAAGTACTCAGCCAAGAGGGCGAAGAAATCGAAATGCGCGAACTCGACGAAGACGTGTTCCGTACCGCCGAAGAACTCGGTATCGATCTCTCCCGTCCCGAGCGCGGCTCAGACGAAGAAGACGCACGACGCGCCGCCGAGCGCGCCGCCCGCTGATCTCCAATCAGCCCCAGCAGTACCAGCACTACGTATCAGCACGTTAAGAAGCACGAAACCGGACAGGACGCATATTTATGCTCGACGTCAATAACTTCAGCCAGATTCGCATCGGTCTCGCCACTGCGGACTCCATCCGTATGTGGTCAAACGGCGAAGTCAAGAAGCCAGAAACCATCAACTATCGAACCCTCAAGCCGGAAAAGGATGGCCTTTTCTGCGAGAAGATTTTCGGTCCTACCAAGGATTGGGAGTGTTATTGCGGAAAATACAAGCGTGTCCGCTTTAAGGGCATTATCTGCGAGCGATGTGGCGTTGAGGTCACGCGTTCCAAGGTGCGTCGCGAGCGCATGGGCCATATCGAGCTCGCTGCTCCAGCGGTGCATATTTGGTACCTCCGCGGTACCCGGTCTTGGTTGGCGTACCTGCTCATGGGCACCCAGCCCAAAGAAGAGCTCAAAGCCAAGCAGCTTGAGAAGGTCATCTACTTTGCGGCGAACATCGTCGTGCACGTCGATGAAGAAAAGCGCGACGAAGACCTCGCCAACCTCGAAGCCGATCTCATTGGCGAGCGCGAGCTCATCAACAAAGAGATGGAACTTGAGCTAGCCGAGCGTCACGAAGAGCTCGAAGCCGAGATTGCCGAACTCGAAAAAGAGAAGGTCAAAGACACTGAGGTGAAGGCGCGTCAGCGTGCCGCCGAGAAGGACCTCGCAGCCATTCGCGAACGCTTCGAAGCAGAGCTCGACGTCGTCAACCGGGGCTTCGACGAGTTCAAGGACCTCTTTGCCCGCAAGATCATCGAAGACGAAATGTTGTGGCGAGAGATCGTCGGTCGTTATGGCGATTACTTCGAGGGTGGCATGGGCGCCGATGCTATTGCCCAGCTCATCGATCGCATCGATTTCGATTCCGAAGAGGTCAAGCTTCGCGCCCAGATCGAACCAGAAGAAGGTGTGAAGCCGCTTTCGGCTCAGCGTAAACAAAAGGCCATCAAGCGACTCAAGATCGTCGCCGCGTTCAACCGACGCGACGAGCACGGGCGTCGGGTCAACGACCCTCGCGCCATGATTCTTGATGTTGTGCCGGTCATCCCACCCGAACTGCGCCCGATGGTGCAGCTCGACGGTGGACGATTCGCAACGTCTGACCTCAACGATCTTTATCGTCGTGTGATCAACCGCAACAACCGTCTCAAGCGTCTTCTCGATCTCGGTGCGCCCGAGATTATCGTGAATAACGAAAAGCGGATGTTGCAAGAAGCGGTTGACGCACTGTTCGACAATGGTCGTCGTGGTCGCCCGGTTACCGGACCAGGTAACCGTCCGCTCAAGTCGCTTTCCGACATGCTGAAGGGCAAGCAGGGCCGGTTCCGTCAGAACCTGCTCGGCAAGCGCGTCGACTACTCGGGCCGTTCGGTCATCGTGGTCGGCCCAACCCTTCGTCTGCATCAGTGCGGTCTGCCAAAGATCATGGCACTTGAGCTGTTCAAGCCCTTCGTGATGAAGAAGCTTGTTGACGAAGAGCTTGCACAAAACATCAAGTCGGCCAAACGTATGGTCGAGCGTCGCCGCCCACAGGTGTGGGATGTCCTTTCCGAGGTCATCAAGGAACACCCGGTCATGCTCAACCGTGCACCAACGCTTCACCGTCTTGGTATCCAGGCGTTTGAGCCGGTGCTGGTCGAGGGCAAGGCCATCCGCCTTCACCCACTTGTGTGTACCGCGTTCAACGCTGACTTCGACGGCGACCAGATGGCTGTGCACCTCCCGCTCTCAGCCGAGGCGCAGGCAGAAGCCCGCGTTCTTATGTTGTCGGCGAACAACGTACTCAGTCCGGCCAATGGCCGCCCGCTGGTCACGCCCACCCAGGACATGATCATCGGCGGGTACTACCTGACCGACGAAGCCGACGGCGTGGTTGGCGAAGGCAAGAGCTTCCGGAACCTCGATGAGGTTCGTGAAGCCTACGAAATGGGCGATGTCCATATTCACGCCAAGATCAACTTCCGACATCCGAAACTCATCGATACGCCGGCAAACGGTGTGGCCGCGACGTACCACCAGACCACGGTCGGTCGGGTGTTCTTCAACTCGGTGCTTCCCGACGAGTACCCGTGGGTAAACCACAAGGTCGGCAAGCGCCATATGGGCACGATCGTCGACGATCTTGCCCGCAACTACCCGAAGGCCGTTGTTGCTCGAAGCCTCGATGGCATCAAGGACACCTGTTTCCGGTTCGCAACCCAGTCGGGTCTGACTGTTTCGATCGACGATGTGCGTACGCCGGTCGAAAAGGCCGAGATTCTCGATCGTCATGAGAAGGAAGCCGACAAGGTCGAGCAGCAGTTCCGGCGAGGCATTATCACCGATGGTGAGCGTCGCCAGAAGGAAGTTGAAATCTGGACTGCCGCCACTGAAGAGGTCAAGGACCGGATGGAAGAGGGCCTCAAGGCCATTGCTTTCAACCCGATTGACGTGATGGTCGACTCGGGTGCTCGAGGCAACATGATGCAGGTTCGCCAGATCGCCGGTATGCGCGGTCTTGTGGCCAACCCTCGTGGTGACATGATTCCTCGACCGATCAAGAGCAACTTCAAAGAAGGACTCGCCATGCTCGAGTACTTCATTGCTACGCCTGGTGCTCGTAAGGGTCTTGTCGATACCGCTCTTCGTACTGCTGACTCGGGTTACCTGACCCGTCGTCTCGTCGACGTTGCGCAGGAACTGATTATCAACGACTGGAACCCCTTCGATGCCAAAGGCCCCGTTCGTGGCATCTGGCTAGAAGACATCGCTCCGGATGAGGCTGGCCACCGCACCTACCTCGAAACCCGTTTGCTCAGCCGCACGTTGGCTGACGACGTCGAGATGGCCGACGGCACCGTGTACAAAGCTGGCACCGAGGTCACCGAGACAATGATGGAGGAGATGCGCGACGACACCACGATCACTCGTGTTCGTGTGCTCTCGCCTCTCACCGATGATTCAGAGTTCGGCGTTTCGGCCGCGTGTTACGGCACGTCGCTGGCCACTGGCAAAGGCATCGAAGTTGGCGAAGCGGTTGGTGTTATTGCCGCTCAGTCAATCGGTGAACCCGGAACCCAGCTGACCATGCGTACCTTCCATACGGGTGGTGTTGCAGGTGGTGGCGATATCGCTGGCGGTCTTCCACGCGTCGTCGAGCTTTTCGAAGCTCGATCGCCAAAGGGCAAGGCAACACTCGCTCGCACTTCCGGTACCGTTCGCATCGGCGAGGATGAAGGTAAAGGCCTCAACATCCTCATCGTCGATGATGAAGGCAACGAAGATGCGTACATCGTGCCGCCGCAAGCTCGACTTGAGGTCACCGATGGCGTGCAGATTTCTGCAGGCGACGCCATCGTTGAGGGCCCGCGAGATCCTAAGGAACTCCTGGAGATCAAGGGTGTTCGTGAGACGCAGAACTACCTCGTCAACGAGGTACAGAAGGTCTACCGCGATCAGGGTGTATCGATTCACAACAAGCACATCGAACTCATTGTTCGTCAGATGACTCGTCGTGTTGCTGTGCAGGAGCCAGGCGAGTCCGACTTCCTACCCGGTGAGCGCGTTGATCAGAAGACCTACGCCGATGTGAACCGTCAGCTCGTGAAGGAAGGCAAGCGCCCTGCAGAGGGGCGTCCCGAACTCATGGGTATCACCAAGGCCTCCCTGGCTACCGAGTCGTGGCTGTCGGCTGCGTCGTTCCAGGAGACCACTCGGGTGCTCACCGAAGCCGCTATCGAGTCGAAGTCTGACTCGCTGCTCGGCCTCAAGGAGAACATCATCATCGGTAAGCTCATCCCGGCCGGAACGGGCCTCCCGATCTACCGGGCGATCGAGCCACATGCTCCTGGCTACCAGCCAATGGAGTACTACTCGAGCGGCGACGAAGACTTGGCCGAGCGTTTGTCTGCAGACTTTGATGCAGCAATCGGCTCAGCCGACGTCATCGACATCGCGAAGAGTCGATAGCGCTTACCAGCCGTACGTACTACCAGGAGCCCCGTCCGCGAATTCGTTCGCTGACGGGGCTTCTGTCGTTTTTAGGTCTGGAGTCGGAATTGGGCCAGAACCTCTTCGACCTTTTCAATTTGGGTGTCGTCAAGCTTGGACTTCCACGCGTGGCGTAGGTCGGCTCGGACCCGAGTGGTTTTGTAGCCCGTCCCGTCGGCGTCTCCCGCTTGAATCTTCTTTTCGATCGCGTTGCTCCAGGGAAGGTTTGCGTGGTCGAACAGCGCGCGAAATCCTTCGATTGGCTGTTCGCTGAGGTCTTCGTGTTCAGCGACGATCCAGTCCGGGTTCTCAAACGCCAGTTTGCGCAACGATGCGTCGAGTAACGCATAGGTCCACGCCGTGTCGACCGTATGGTCGCCCACCGGTGGGGGAGTGACGCCAAGCCACGGAAGGATTCGTTCTCGCACCCGAACGTCGGATTCAAAGCGGTGCACATCCCAGTTCAGGCCAAGCCAGCTCGCGATGCCGTTGCGCGGGTTGCGCACGACAACGATCACCGGCCCTCCAGCATTCGCGGCGACGCGTTCAAGACAGAACCCGGCGTGTACGGTCTTGACAATGAGCGGTCCGGTTGCGGGCTGCACCTTCGGCGCTGGCGCTGCGGCCAACAGTTTGAGCGCCACGGTTGTCTTGCTGGTCGTTCGGCCAGCGAGAATATCGTCGGCAACCTCTGGTTGGACGGCGCGAAGAGCGGCCTTTCTGAGGGCCCATCCGGGTTTTTCGGTGTTGTCGGCGGCGCTGAGCGCCAGGTTCCAGACGCGGTCATGGAGGTCGGCTTGCTCGTGCATCGAGAGTGCGGGCTGGCGACCAAGTCCGGCCTTGGCCCGCAGAGCGAGTGGCCAGAGGCTGTGGTTGTCGGGTTCGTGCACGTACGCCGTGTTCGCAGCCTCAGCGAGAATTTCGGCGACCCAGGTGGTGCCCGATCGCGGTGCTCCCGCGACTACAACTGCGTGTTTGCTCGCCATCCTTTTTGTATCGACCCGAAACCGGCGAAGCTGAGCCACTTTCCGTTCGGAAATGCCTCGGAGAGTAGGTCGAACGACTCTTTTGGATTCGCCCTTCATTTCAACCGGTGGATGTGCCGATGTGAACACGGTACGGAGGTTCCAATGGAGAACGAAGAAGAACTAGAGCTCGGCTATTACGGTGCCGTGCTTCGACGCAGATGGTGGATTGTCGCGGCAGCCGCGATTGGTCTTGCCGCGCTTGTGTTTCTGTTCCTACCAGCACAGCAGACGACGTTTACCTCAGAAGCAACCATGCTTCTCGTTGATATCGCCGTCGATGGTGTTGAAGGAAGTCGGGGCTCGGACGCGGTAAATGAAGAGACCGAGGCTGGCATCATGGCCTCGACGCCGGTCGCGAACCGTGCGTTGATCGCGCTTCGTGAGAAGGGGTTGGTAGATGCTGACTGGACCACTGAAGATTTTCAGGATCGCCTGACGGTTCGTGCGGGCGACGACACACAGCTTTTGAGCGTCGTCTTCGAAGCCCCAAACGCAGAGCTCGCCCGCGCAGGTGTGGCCTCGGCCGTTGCCGAATATCAGAACTTCAAACTGCTGTCGACCACCGAGCGACGGAACCGGTTGATCGGCAACCAGAATGTGCAACTCGACTCGGTACTCGTGCAGCGAGATGCGGCCATCGAATCGGTGAACGCCTCTGAAGCTGGTTCCGCAGCAGAAATCATTGCGCAGACCAACCTGGCTCAGTACGAGCGCCAGGCCTATGAGCTTCAGTCGGAAATTGACCGTCTCGAAACGATCGATATGACAGCCGGTGAAGTTATCGGTGACCCAACCGAGCCCGAACCGGTCACTTCTGGTGTCAATCGAATCATTGGAATCATCGTCGCTCTTATCGCGGGTGCGCTCGCCGGTGCGGCCATCGCCATGCTGATCGACCGTATCGACCGTCGTGTCCGCGACCTCGATGAGGTTGAGACCGACCTCGGTGGTCCGGTCGTTGGTGAAATTCCCCGAATTACCGAAGACAACCCCTCGGTCATTACCGCCGTGCGCGCGGAAACCGATGGTGCCAACCAGTTCCGTCGTCTAGCGACAGCGATCCTCGCTCGCGACCGCCAGGTGGGCTCGGTACTGATCACCTCGGCCAACGACCAGGAAGGTCGCACACTCACGGCCATCAATACCGCTATCGCCCTCAGTCAGGCCGGCGTGCCGGTGCTACTCATGAACGCCGACCGTCGGAACCCGTCGATCGATCGCATCTTCGGTCTGACCTCTCATCCGGGCTTGGAGGGATACCTGCAAACCAGTGGCACCCAAGCTGACGCGACTGCCCTTCTGCAATCGACCGCTGAGGTACTCGGCGTTCGAGTTCTGCCCAGCGGCGCCCGCAGCGGTGTGGCACAACCAATGTCATCGCGGGCCATCGAAACTGTTCTTGAGGTAGCACAGAGCCGTGGCGCCCTCGTGGTCATCGATGCGCCTCCGGCGTTGTCGCACCCCGATGGACTCGCTCTCGCGGCGCTTGTCGATGCCACCTATGTGGTTGTTTCGCCTGGTCGAACAAGCCGAGACGAACTTACCGACCTCCGCTTGCAGATGCGTCGCATCGGCAGCGAGGTTGCTGGAGCAATCGTTAACCGCGTCAACCGATGGGATGTTCGTGGCGACAACGAGGAAACTATCCCCGGCCTCGTGGTGAAGTCCGCAGCGCCAGCGCCATCGCCGGCTCCCGCTACACCGGCCCATTCGCCGCAAGCAGCGCCGGCGGGATCGTGGCCAGCAACCTCTGGTCTACCCCAACCAATGGCTCCCGCTCGGCAGCCGGCCCCAGCAGTACCTGTCATTCAGCAGACCGCTCCTGGCCCGATGCCAACTGCGCCACAGCAACCGTCGGCCGCACAGAACGCCGGTGGGTGGGACTTCGAGAGTGCTGAAGGCGGGATGCAGTAGTGACCGTCACATCAGTGCCAGTAGACACGGCGGATAACGCTGGCCTTTCGAAGACACTGTTCGTCGTTTCGGCGGCTGAGCAAGCGACCTTCCTCCTCTCGTTGCCACAGGTCGCGGCCCGGCCCGAGCTTGCGTGGATCCTTCCTGCTGGCGTCGCAGCTCGTGACCTTGGTGGCAACTTCACCAAAGTTCCGAAGAGCTTCGGTTCGCCAAGGACGATGCTTGGCTCAGTTCGCGAGGCGCGAGGCCTGATTGAGACGGCTGACGTTGATGTCGTGATCGTCGGAGCTGGTCGCCTCGCCTTAGCGTTCCTTCTGGCTGCGCGGAAGCTCGGCGTTCGGTCGGTCTTCCTCGAATCACCTACTTCTGGTGGCGAACGTTCTCGTTCGCCGCTTACCCGTTTGGCCGACGCAACCGTCGTCGAATGGGAGCACCAACTCACCCGCCACCCGTTCGCCATTGTGCTTGGAGAAACCGCATGAGCAACACGGCCGAAAACCTGCCATCCCTTCCACACAAAATCGTTGTCCTTAGCGGCACCGAACCACAAGCGTTCCAACGACTCACAAGCTGGACCGACTCGTGGCTGGCCGCACGCCAGAACTCAGCTATCGAGGTCATCGTGCAGCACGGAACAGCTCGTCCTCTCGCAGCTGTCGATTCTACCGACTGGTTGTTGCGCGACGAACTTTCTGCAGAACTCGCCGCCTCGCCAATCATCGTCGGGTCGGTTGACCTTGAACTTGTTCGCCAGGCACGCTCACTGGGCCGCAGAATTGTTGCTGTCCCTCGGTTGACCTCTGAAGACGAAACGGAGCGAGATCAGCAACGACTTGGTCGAGGTTTGGCAAATCACGGTCACCTCTTGTTGGCCGAGTCCGAGGCCGAACTGCACGAACTTCTCGACCGAACACTTGCCGACCCGGACCTTACGCTAAGCCTCGACGCCCACCGCACCGAACAAGCAGGCACCGAGCTCGAGCAACTTGTGAGCCAGCTCCAGTCTGCTGCATTCACCAACGACGCAGCTGATCGTCCATCGACGAGCTCACAAAATGTTGCAGTTTTGTACGTCGGTGGGCTCGGTCGTAGTGGCAGCACGCTGCTGAATGACATGCTTGGCCAGCACGGAAATCTGGTTTCCGGTGGCGAGATTGTTCATCTCTGGCAGCGCGGTCTGGTCGAAAACAATCTTTGTGGTTGTGGCGAGAAATTCCAGTCGTGTGAGTTCTGGAACGAAGTTGGTCAACGAGCATTCGGCGGCTGGGATCAACTCGATCTAGCGGCCGCGATGAAAGCAAAGAACATGGTCGACCGCAACCGGTTCGTACCGCATCTTCTCGCCCCCTGGCTCTTTCGTTCGATCCGAGGCCCGCTCGACGAATACGGCAACATCGTGGTGGCCCTGTTGCGAGCAATCCGCGACGTCGCAGATGTTCCCGTGGTTGTCGATTCGAGCAAGCAAATTTCGACTGCGCTGATGTACAAGCGGATTAATGGCGTTGACCTAAAGATCGCACATCTCATCCGAGATGCTCGTGGTGTTGCCTATTCGTGGACCAAAACGAAGAAAAAGGTCGAGGTCACCGATACCGACGCATTGATGAACCAGTACCACCCCGGGCTTATGGGTTGGCGATGGCTGTCCTGGAACGTTTCCTTTGCGTCGATGCGCGCCCTTGGCATCCCGGTCATGACGCTGCAATACGAAGACGTGATCACCAATCCGCGTCGTGCGTTGACGCGAGTGATGAAGTTTGCGGGAGTCGACGTTGGCGAACTGGAGTACGTCGGAGACGGAACGGTAAACCTCCAACCAACCCACTCGGTGGCCGGAAACCCGTCGCGTTTCAAACACGGCGACATCGAACTTCGACTCGATGAGGCATGGCAAAACAAGCTCGAGCCGAAGATGCGCCGTCTGGTCACGCTGATCACGTATCCGCTGCTTCGTCGCTACGGCTACAAAGCGAAAGGCGGTCGACGATGACCGACGAACTCAACCTCTATCCTCGGCCCTTGGTGAACGTCGTTGTTGCCACTCGGGACCGCCCTGAGTTGCTGGACCAGACGCTCAAGGCCATCGCGATTCAAGACTATGAGGGGCCGATCGAAGTCGCGGTCGTCTACGACCAGACCGAGCCCGATATGGGCATCGAGGTCAGCGAAGGTCCGCGCCGGGTGAGGGTCATGCGCAACGAGCGGACTCCCGGTTTGCAAGGGGCCCGCAACACCGGCCTTTCACACACCGACGGCGAGTTCGTTGCCTTTTGCGACGACGACGACATTTGGAAAGAGCATAAGCTCACTCGACAGGTCGACGTCTTCGACGCCGACGAGTCTTGCCTCATGGCATCGTCGGGTATCCACGTCGTGTTTGAGGGCGAACGTCTTCCTCGCGTGCCTACTAAGGATCGTGTCACGTTCGGCGACCTGATCAACTCTCGCATGTTTGAATCGACGCATCCGTCGACGTTCATCATGCGCCGGAAACTGATCGACGAGATGGGTATGGTCGACGAGAACGTTCCGGGCGGGTACGGCGAAGACTACGAGTTTGTTCTTCGGGCCGCTCGTCGAACCGACATCGGGGCCGTTCCAGAAGCGTTGGTTGAGGTGCTCTGGCACCAAGCGTCGTTTTATGCCGAGCGTTGGCAGATGCGGATTGAGGGCCTTGAATATCTCCTCGCCGGGTATCCGGAATTTCACGATGACAAAGAGGGACTTGCCCGAATCAAGGGCCAGATCGCATTCGCTCTCGGCGCGTTGGGCAAACGCAGCGAGACGGTGAAGACCGCAGTCGAAACCCTCAAACTTGACCCGAAACAAAAGCGGGCGTACCTCGCCATCGCCATGGCTGCTGGTGTCGTGAGCCCCGACTTCCTGGTTGCACGGATTCAGCGCCACGGCCGCAGCATCTAACAAGCGACCGGTTCCACCCGCATGGCTGCAGCATTCATCCTCGAAGAGACAAGCCGACTCGCCGTTAGTGGCGCCGGCAAGATCTACCGGCGACTGCGTCGACCGGATCTTCCCTTCGTCGCGCTGTTCGCCGCGTATCCGCTGTGGTGGATCCTCGGCCTGAGCCAGGTTGCCTTCATTATTGCGGCGATACCTATGACGGTGCAGCTCGCTCGTCGCAAGGTGATCAGGGTCCCGAAGGGATTCGGCGTCTGGGCTTCGTTTCTGGTCTGGATGATGCTGTCGGCGGTGATGTTGGAGGTTCGGTTCGAGCGGTTCGTTTCCTTTGGGTACCGCGCTGCGTTGTATTTCTCCGCGACCGTGTTCTTCCTGTGGATCTACAACATGCCGGCAAGGCTGCTGCCTTTTGATCGGGTCGTTCGACTGATGCTTGTGTTCTGGTTTTGTGCTCTTGGAGGTGGCTATCTCGGCGTCATTCTTGGCGATGTGCAACTCACGAGTCCGGCCGAAATGTTGTTGCCCGGAGCGCTGAAGTCGAGCGACTTCGTGGTGAGTCTTGTACGTCCGAAGTTCGCTCAGGTGCAGGTGTTTCTTGGATTCGACCTCAACCGCCCAGCCGCGCCGTTTCTCTTTACGAACCAGTGGGGAGCGAACACGGCGCTGCTGACACCGATTGCGTTAGCTGCTTGGTCACAGATGCGCGGCGTGAAAGCTCGCCTGCTGATGCCCCTTGCGGTCGCGGCGCTCACGGTGCCTGCCATCGTTTCGGTAAATCGTGGCCTTTGGCTCTCACTGTTTGTTGCGGGTGTGTACGTCACGTTGCGCCGGGCGCAGGCGGGCCAGCGCCGCAAGGCCTTCCAGGTTCTGGCCTCGTTTGTTGTCATTGCGGGCCTCGTGCTGCTCACGCCGCTCTATGGACTCGTCCAGGGCCGAGCCGAGAGCGACCATGCGAACGGCAGCCGAAGCGCCTTGTATGTCGCGGTGCTCGAGAGCGTCGACGACTCGCCGATCCTCGGCTACGGCGCACCCAAGTCGAATGAGGATAACCCCAACCTTCCTGCTGTTGGAACGCACGGCCACTTTTGGACCGTGCTCTTTTCCCAAGGAATTCCGGGCGCCATTCTCTACGTGGGCTTCTTGGTGATGATGACGATTCGCACGGCGCGAGATTTGACGCCTGGCCGACTGTGGCTGCACGTCACGTTTGGGATGTTGCTGATCCAGATGTGGTTCTACAACATGCTTCCGGCGCCATTGCACATTGGCTTTATCGTGCTCGCGGTACTGCTACGCCCCGACCGATCCTCGAAGGAAAGTGGTCCAGCAGTGGCTGCGACTACGGCCGTGCGCGGCGACACGTCCTTTGGCAACCGAGCAACGAACGATTCGATGGAGGTTTGGGTATGACATCCACCGACGAGACACCTCAGAGCGACATCTTGAGCCCTGCTTCGGCGACCGCGTTGCCAATTGATTGGTGGGCGCAGATTCTTGGCGGACATCCGACCGCAAGTTTTGAGCGGTCAGGCAGACCCGACGAAATGTATGTGGCTCTTCCTCGTGTCGAACGCGCAACCATCGTGATTGACGCACGCTCCCGTCACGGCATCGCTGACGCCGTAGGCAAGGCCGGTCAGGGCATCGTTCGTTCTCTTGCGGGTCGAGTGCTGCGGATCCCAGGGGTTGCTGGTGCCTTGCCGGGCAAGCTGATTCTCAATTCGCCCGAACCGACCTTGCGTCAACACCTCAGTGAACTTACCGACGTCGACGCTCGCCTGGCGTCGAGTTGTGGACCGCTTCGGCCAAACCGAAAACCAGTGGTCCGCGTGCTTGACGACGCAGGTTCGCTTCGTTCGGTCGCGAAGGTCGGTTGGGACGATCTCACGTCGCGGCTCGTCGCCACCGAAGGCGCAGCGATCGCTTCGTTCAACGAGGCATCAACTTCGACCCATATTGTGACGCCCAAAGTTCTTCGCCACGAGCGTTGGCGTGGCCTCGAGCTGCTCGTCGTCTCTCCGCTGGCGATCGACGCGGAACGCGCACCAGAGTTTTCGCCGGCGCCAACAATGCAGGGCTTGCGCGAAATTGTTTCGATGCACCGAACGACGGCCGATGCGGTTTCGGCGTGTGGATTCTTCGAGCGGATTCACGCTCGGCTTCCACAAGTTGAGTTGTACAACTTCGCGTCGAAGACCCCGATCGATATCGGCGGTTTCCACGGAGACTGGTCGCCGTGGAATACCCAACCCACTCAAGATGGAAGGTTGCTGGTGTGGGACTGGGAACGACATGCGACCGACGTTCCGGTCGGCCTTGACCTAGTCCACTTTCTCTTTCAGGTTGAGCGTTTCATCGACAACCGCTCTGCGGCTCAAGCTCGGCCTGCAGTGATTCGTCGGGCAACAGAAATGCTGCCTGAACTCGACGTCAGCGGCGACCTCGCTGATCTGCTCGTTGATCTCTATCTCTTCGAAGCAATTGCCCGCAATAGTGAAGGTGCCCTGAGTTCACAGCTCAGCACTCGTCGACAAGGCCTAGTCGAGGCCCTCGGACCGGACGCCAAAGACTGCAAAGTCGCATTGCTTGAACAACTGGGCGACAACGTTGCCACTACCGAAAAGGCTGCCTGATGGCTCACGGACGCGGTTCACTTGGAAAGTTCTCTCTGCCGACTCCTGCCAGGCGGGTGGTTCGTACGGCGACGACAAGCATCACGCGCCTCACCGCCGACAAGCGTGCGCTCCCTGACTTCTTGATCGTCGGTGCTCAACGAGCCGGAACGACGTCGTTGTTCTATTACTTACTCGCTCACGAGAACGTCTTCGGCCCCATCCGCAATAAGGGTGTGCACTGGTACGACTCTGGGTTCCACCATCCGCCGTCGTGGTATCGCTCACACTTTCCGCTGCAGCAAAATCTTGATGATGTGCAGTCGCGAACCGGATTGCCAACGGCGGTCGGCGAAGGCAGCCCGTACTACCTGTATCACCCGCAAATCGCTGCTCGAATCGCCGGATGCCTGCCAACCACCAAGGTCATCGCGTTGCTCCGCGATCCGGTCGATCGGGCAATATCGCACCACCAGCATGAGCTTGCAAGAGGGTTCGAGAAGCTACCGCTTGGCGCAGCCATCGATGCAGAGGAATCGCGTCTGGAAGGCGAGCACGAAAAGATGGCCGCTGATCCGACGTATGTGAGCTTCGCTGATATGCATTTCAGCTACGCCGCCCGCGGTCATTATGCAGAACAGATCGAGCGGTATCACCATCATCTCGGACGTGATCAAGTGCTGGTTCTCGACCAGCGTCAATTGCTGGCTGAGCCGGAGAAGACGGTACGTCGCGCCTTTGACTTCTTGGGGATTCCTCCTGTTGAGGATGGCGAGTACCCGACTTACAACAAACGTGAGTACGACAAGGGTGACGCCGAGGTGCGTGACAAGCTTGCAAAGAAGTTCGTTGGTTCTAACCAACGGCTGGCCGACCTCACCGATGGCGAGATCATCTTTTAGTCGGCGGGCGAAAATAGTTCGCGTGCGAATGCCTGCGACACCCAGAACAGATCGATGTCTGGAGTCCACTCATGGCGGGTCAGCTCGACGAGCAGGCGAGCATCGCCCTCCTCGACGTACAAGATGAGTGTCTCCGCGGTTTCCTCTTCGGTGTCGCCGTTCCAGAAGGCACGGTCGTCGATGCCCTCGATCGCGACGAGTCCATTGATCTTGGCAAAGTTTCTCCATGCCGCCTGATCGGCGGCAGTGGAAGCGGCCGAGACACGCATCTCGACACGAGAGTCGTCGTCGGCATGCACGATTGAACACTCGACGTTTGTGCGTGGCGTAGTCGCTGCGGTGGTCGCGTCTTCGGCTGGAGGGGTCAACCCCACGATGCCATCGACAGCGCTCAGGCTGATTCCCGTGATTTTTTCAAACGATGACAGATCGAGGTCGGCGCAGGCCGTCAGCCCCCGAGTGAGCGGCGCAACTTCGACCTGGGCACCCGAATCGAGAAACTGGGCCACGGTTGCCGAAACCGGTTGATCGTCGACCACGACTTCAGGAGGCTCCTCGTTTGCCGAGAGTGATCCGCCATCGAGTACTGCACCGAGAGCGTTGGTGAGCGCTGCGAGGGTCGTTCGGTCTTCGCGGGTGCTTTCGCGGATGGAAACCCGAGCAAAAACAGGGCCCTTGGTCCCCACAACCTGTTGGAGAACCGATTGTCGAGATCCGCTCTGGTCATCGTCAAAGATCCGATCGATTTCCCATGCTATGTCGGCGTTGTCGACCTCGATCGACTCAGGTTCGCGGAGTGCATCGCCGTAAGAGGTTCGAAGCACGACCGCCTTCTCAGCCGCCAGCTGGGCAAGTTCGAGTTCTTGCACCAGAACCTGCACGCGGTTCCCTGACCGAGCAACGGCGGTGCAGGTGAGCGCGCCATCAAACGACGATGCGCGGAACTGTTCGAGTTCATCGTTGAGGAGAGCAGACCATTCATCAACATCGAGGTCGTCGCACGACTGAAGAGCCATAGAGCCGCTTGCTGGACCGGGACTCGTTAGCTGAGCTGCCGCGATCGACGCCATGGCGGCAAGGTTCTCGAGAGGCAGCGGCGCATACTCGATTCCCGAATCCCATTGGCGGGCCTCGATCAGCAATCGAGCACCGTCGCCGACTACCTCGAGGGTGCCAAAGCCAAAGTCTCCGCCTTCGCCGTACGATACCGAAGCGGGGTCATTTGCGGCTTTGAACAGGCCGATGTCGGCTGGTGACAGTTGTTCGTTGTCGTTCACCCACCTGACCCAGGTGGCTACATCGTCGGTGGCATTGATGCGCACGAGATCGATGCTGGGGTTTTCTGCAGCAAACAGAACGCAGGTTCTGTCGGGCGAACTCGGTTCAACGTTCGCCCGATCGAGCACCGGGTCGGCGACGAGCGGTCGGCCGAGCAGTTCGCTGAAGCGGGCTGGGTCGATGTTGGCGCACGAGTCGAGACCCCTGGCGAAGCCAGAGATATCAATCGGTCCGAACTCAGCAAAGGTCAAGCCGGCCAGCGAAGGATTGCCCGAAGATCCAATGCCGGGGTCGCCAAGTACGTCCCCGTTACCAGCATTGGCGTCGCCGCTGTCGCCCGCGTTGTCGATCGTGGTCGTGGGCTCGTCGGAGTCGGAGCTGTCGCCGTTTGACGAGTCGACCGTGCCGTTTGCCTCATCAACTAGGGGTGAGGCGTTGGAACACGCCGAAACAACCAACGTCAGCACGATGAGGAGACCAAGTACACGACGGCTGCTGCTGAAAGAGCGCATCCATAGGGGAAGATATGGACAACTTTGCATGTATTCCAATGTATATTGCTTCTTCGTCTTCTGCGAGGGTAATCAAAAAGACTTCGGTGCGCGCGGATTGGCATTGGTGTAACACGCTCCTAGACTGCCCTCTTGGCCCGTAATTGGCGGGCCTCTCGTGCTGCACGTACGTCGCCGGTGGATTCACTCGAATCAGCCCTCAACGGTGTGCACTCGGAACGATCTCGCATCATTACTCTTTCACCTCTGAGGATTCGTAGTGCCAACCATTCAGCAGCTGGTCCGCAAGGGCCGTCAGTCGAAGCGCAAAAAGGAAACCACGCCAGCGCTGAAGGGCGCCCCGCAGCGCCGTGGCGTTTGCACCCGCGTGTACACAACGACGCCAAAGAAGCCGAACTCCGCACTCCGCAAGGTTTGCCGTGTGCGGCTCACCAGCGGCGTCGAAGTCACCGCGTACATACCCGGTGAAGGCCACAACCTCCAAGAACACTCCATCGTGCTGGTGCGCGGTGGTCGTGTGAAAGACCTTCCCGGTGTTCGGTACAAGGTCATTCGCGGCACGCTCGATACCTCTGGTGTCCGCGATCGTAAACAGGCTCGCAGTCGCTACGGCGCCAAGAAGGATTAGGAACTCCAATGCCTCGTAAAGGTCCCGCGCCGCGCCGCGAACTCCCCGCCGATCCGGTGTACCACTCGGTACTCGTTACCCAGATCGTCAACAAGATCTTGCAGAGCGGCAAACGTTCGCTTGCTGAGAAAATCGTCTACGACGCTCTTGAGATCGTCGCCGAAAAGACAAGCTCTGACGATCCCGTCAGCACGCTGAAGCGGGCGATCGACAACATCCGCCCCCAGCTCGAAGTTCGTAGCCGTCGAGTCGGTGGCGCAACCTACCAGGTGCCAGTCGAGGTCCGTCCCCGTCGGGCGACGACCCTGTCGATCCGTTGGCTGGTCGAGTTCTCCCGCAAGCGCCGCGAGCGCACGATGGCAGAACGCCTTGCGAACGAAATCCTCGACGCAAGCAATGGCATCGGCGCATCCATGAAGCGCAAAGAAGATCTTCACAAAATGGCCGAATCAAACAAGGCTTTCGCCCACTACCGCTGGTAATCCCCGCGCTAGATCGGCTGTACCAACGGTTTTCGGGAACTTCGCCCGTAAACTTTCCAGCAGCGTTTCCCTCCGCGTCTGCGCTGCTGACTACCCGAATACTCCCTCTAATCCCCGTCAAGGACTGACTCATGGCTGTTGAGCGACTGCCACTCGAACGAACCCGCAACATCGGCATTATGGCCCACATCGACGCGGGTAAAACCACCACGACCGAACGCATCTTGTACTACACGGGTCGTTCGTACAAGATCGGTGAGGTCCACGACGGCGCAGCCACGATGGACTGGATGGAGCAGGAACAAGAGCGCGGCATCACGATTACGTCGGCTGCCACCGCATGTGTTTGGGCAGATCATCGCATCAACATCATCGACACGCCCGGCCACGTTGACTTCACCGTAGAGGTAGAGCGTTCTCTGCGAGTTCTCGACGGTGCCGTTGCCGTCTTTGATGGTGTTGCTGGCGTGGAACCACAAACCGAAACTGTTTGGCGTCAGGCCGACCGGTACGGCGTGCCGCGTATGTGTTTCGTCAACAAGATGGACCGCACGGGTGCCGATTTCTTCTTCGTGCTCGACACCATCACCGACCGTCTCACCAAGAGCGTCGCTGTTGTCCAGCTGCCAATCGGCTCCGAGGCGCAGTATCAAGGCGTCGTCGACCTGGTGAAGATGAAGGCGCTTGTCTGGCCACCGACCACCGACGAAAAAGACCTTGGTGCGACCTACGAAGAGGTCGAAATTCCCGACGACATGGCCGAAATTTCGGCTGAATACCGACTCATGCTCCTTGAGGCTGTTGCCGAGACCGACGACGATCTCATGGAGATCTACCTTGAGACTGAAGACCTTCCCGAAGACAAGCTGAAGAAGGGCATTCGCGACGCCTGCATCGCCAACAAGATCGTCCCGATCCTCAACGGCACTGCGTTCAAAAACAAAGGCGTTCAGCCACTACTCGATGCAGTCATCGATTACCTGCCGTCGCCTCTTGACCTTCCCGACACCATCGGCACCGACCCAAAGACCGGCGAAGACATTTCGCGTCCCGCTGATCCAAAGGCGCCCTTTTCGGCGTTGGCATTCAAGGTCGCTACCGACCCCCATGTCGGCAAACTCACCTTCTTTCGGGTGTACTCAGGCTCGCTCGAAAAGGGCGGTCAGGTCACCAACACCCGAACCACTGCCAAAGAGCGCATTGGGCGTTTGCTCGAAATGCACGCGAACTCCCGCGAAGATATCGACGACGTTCGCGCCGGCGACATCGCCGCGGGTATCGGCTTCAAAAACACTCGAACTGGCGACTCGCTATGCGATACCAAAGCGCAGATCACCCTCGAATCGCTCGACTTCCCGGATCCGGTTATCCAGGTTGCCGTCGAGCCGAAGTCCAAGGGCGATCAGGACAAACTCAGTAAGGCGCTCGGTGCGCTGTCTGAAGAAGATCCCACCTTCCGGGTCGAGACCAACGAAGAAACCGCGCAGACCATCATCTCGGGCATGGGCGAACTTCACCTCGAGGTGCTCGTCGACCGCATGATGCGCGAGTTCAAGGTCGAGGCCAACGTTGGCCGGCCACAGGTTGCCTACCGCGAAACCATCCAGGTTCCTTGCGAAGGCCTTACCTACACCCACAAGAAGCAGTCGGGTGGCTCCGGTCAGTTTGCGGTGATCACGGCGACTCTCGAGCCCACCGGACCAGGTGGCGGGTATGAGTTCGAAGACAAGATCAAGGGTGGAAATATTCCGAAGGAATATATTCCTGCTGTCGACAACGGCGTAAAAGAGGCAATGACCTCCGGTGTGTTGTGCGGCTATCCCACCGTCGACATGAAGGTCACGCTGACCGACGGAAAAACCCATGACGTTGACTCCTCAGACATGGCCTTCAAAATTGCCGGAACCATGTGGTTCAAAGAGGCAATGCGCAAAGCTAAGCCTGTTCTTCTCGAGCCGGTTATGGCTGTCGAAGTTGTGACACCTGATAACTATCTCGGCGATGTTGTGGGCGACCTCAACAGTCGGCGTGGCCAGGTTCAGGGCACCGAACAGCGTGGTCTCAACCAGGTTGTTCTGGCCCAAGTCCCGCTTTCGTCGATGTTCGGTTACTCTACCGACCTGCGTTCGAGTACCCAGGGTCGTGCTACCTACACCATGCAGTTCGACTCCTATCAGCCAACGCCTGCGAGCGTGCAGGAAGAAATCGTTGCGCGAGTTCGCGGCGAATAATCGTTAGCGTGTAGCTGGCCCGACTCGTCGGAGCTTGCACATGAGTACCAAGATCTACGCTGCGCACGCAGCGGGAATCGACTGCCCCGTGCGGTCAACAGAAAAAGATACAGACATATCGTCGCTCTGTGCGCGGCGAGTCCCCACGAAAACACACTCACCCCGAGTACACAGAGAAAACGGTTCAAGGAAGACCAATGGCAAAACAGACGTTCGAGCGGAACAAGCCCCACGTCAACGTGGGCACGATGGGTCACATCGACCACGGTAAGACGACGTTGACGGCAGCAATCACCAAGGTGCTGTCCGATGCAAACCCGGACTCGACTTCATTCACGGAGTTCGAGAACATCGATAAGGCGCCAGAAGAGCGCGAGCGCGGTATCACGATCAATGTGTCTCACGTTGAATACGAGACCGACAATCGCCACTACGCGCACGTCGACATGCCAGGTCACGCCGACTACATCAAGAACATGATCACCGGTGCGGCTCAGGTCGACGGTGCGATTCTTGTTGTGTCAGCTGCTGACGGCCCAATGCCTCAGACTCGTGAGCACGTACTGCTCGCTCGCCAGGTTGGTGTGCCCAAGATTGTTGTGGCGCTCAACAAGTGCGACGTAGTCGACGACGAAGAACTCCTCGAGCTCGTCGAAATGGAAGTACGTGAACTTCTCGACGAGTACGACTTCCCCGGTGACGACACCCCGGTCGTGAAGGTTTCGGCTCTCAAGGCTCTTGAGGGCGACGCCGACGCTGCAGCTCAAATCATTGAACTTATGGCACAGGTCGATGAGTTCATCCCCGAGCCGGTTCGCGAACTCGACAAGCCATTCCTTATGCCGATTGAAGACGTCTTCTCGATCACCGGTCGTGGCACCGTGGTGACCGGCAAGGTTGAACAGGGCAAGGTCAACACCGGCGACAACATCGAAATCGTCGGCATCCGCGACACGCAGACCACCACCTGTACCGGTGTTGAGATGTTCCGCAAGCTCCTCGACGAGGGTATGGCTGGCGACAACATCGGCGCCCTTCTCCGTGGTATCGACAAAGAAGACGTGCAGCGTGGACAGGTGCTTGCAGCACCTGGTTCCATCACTCCTCACACCGAGTTCGAAGCTCAGGTCTACGTGCTCGGTAAGGACGAGGGTGGCCGTCACAAGCCGTTCTTCTCCAACTACCGTCCGCAGTTCTACTTCCGAACCACCGACATCACCGGCACCATCACGCTCCCTGAAGGCACGGAAATGTGCGTTCCGGGCGACAACACCGAGATGCATGTCGAACTGATCAACCCGATCGCCATGGACGAAGGTCTGCGGTTCGCTATCCGAGAAGGTGGCCGAACTGTTGGCGCCGGTTCGGTAACGAAGATCCTCAAGTAGCAGACTGGTAGCAATGGCAGCATCACAAAAGATCCGCATCCGACTGAAGGCCTATGACCATGAGGTCATCGACCAGTCGACGAAAAAGATCGTCGAGACGGTCAAGCGCACTCAGGCAGATATTCGCGGACCAATTCCGCTGCCTACAGAAAAGCATCGGTATACCGTGATCCGGTCGCCGCATAAGTACAAAGACTCTCGTGAACATTTCGAGATGCGTGTACATAAGCGGCTCCTCGACATCATTCAGCCGTCGCCGAAGACGGTCGATTCGCTTCAGCGTCTCGATCTCCCGGCCGGTGTTGATATCGAGATCAAGATTCAGTAGCCGATTCGGCAACAAACGCTTCGCAAATTCCCGGGCTTCGGCCCGGGAATTTGTCGTTTTGGGCCCCGGGATTGGGTGCTCAGTCGATCTGTTAATCGTTTGTCTATGTGTGCGTGCCACGATGTCGACACGGTGGGTACTCCGGATGCATTTTCTGGCCGCGTGTGCTGATGTCCCCCCTGCAGCACACAGGTCTGCGCCTCCGGTCGTCCCCCAGAGGTGGCGGAAACCGTTGGGCAATCGGCGGATTGCCCAACAGGGCCTGCTGGCAAGGAGAGACAACATCGAATCAGCAAGGGGGGAACAATCGTTCTCAGCTAGCGGATCGAAAAGTCTCCCTTTGTCAGCAGGACCCTTTACCATCGGAGATGCGTTGCTGCGCATGACGGATATGGCTCGGACTGCCGCTTCATGAAGCGGCACGCTTGGGTCCCGCGGCTCGACGATCGTTCGATCTCCCATGAGCGCATAGACGCGACAGTCTTTACCCCCATGCCGGTGCGCCTTCGCAACGAGCTCATCACACAGGGCTACGGCGACCTTGCGGAACGTATGGCGCAGGTTGTCGGCGCCGAGGATGCGACGTGGGCGACCATTGGTCAATGGGCAAGCCGGTCGATCGGTGCGTATCTTACGCTCCCGGTTCCGGTGCTCGGCCGTTACATCGCTCGGGCGTTCGCCGACGGAAACCGCGATGTGTATGCCGACATCGGCCGGGCCTTTGTAACGTTTCTTGACACGATTGGGGCGACTGCGGAAGCCGGCGGCGATCTGGACGAGGCGTGGACCCTCTGTGAGCGAGACCTCAAGAAACGCCTCGTTGAGCCGCCTGGTAGGCCTGGGGCTGGTTCGTCGAGCTTCTGGGAGCCAGCCCGCGACCCGCGACTTCAGTCCAACTCGGATGGCTACAACCAATATCTGGTCGCTGGATTCCGGGCCTATCGCGACGCAATCGCGGCGCAATCAACGAGCGACCGCAGCGACGCCGTCTTGCTGGGGAACTGTTTTCTCGCACTGCATGAACAGCGGTTGTTGTCGTTGGCGATCAGCATGGGTTTTCGGACGTGGTTGCGCACGCTGACGACGCCCTGGAGACCGCTACAGACCCGCCGACAATGGCGCAATCAGGCACCGAAGGCATGGCGTCTGCGGCTGGAGCACTGGTGGATCGAAACGGCAACACGACGTTTTGTCGTGGTGGAACTTCCGGACCGGCGAATTCGGGTCGGCGAGCCTGTGGAACCGACCGGCTACGGCATTGGCGTCGACCGATCGCGTGCGACAGCTTTGACCAGCGTGTCTGACGACTACGAAGCCATCGCTTCGCTGCCGCCACGCGACGCTTTGGCGCTGCTGTTCGATCGGTTCGACGTTAACGGCCGACCCGCCGAATGCTGGAACGACCTCGCTGATCGCACGGCATACATCTTTGCCATCTTTGCCGAACACCAAAGAAATCCGGCGTTTCGTAACGACGGCGGTGGGGTGCTTCGCACTCCCGAATGGCGACCATTTGCCGCCGCTCTCGCACAAAGGTCGAAGCAACTTCACGTGCATTCTTCACCAGTAAAGCTGGCTAGCGATACCATTGGCCGGCGGCTGACAAACAGCCCGCTCAGTGACAGGCAGCTTGACGAGGCGCGAATCCGCTCGAGTCACCCCCTAGTTCCCGGAGCAAGCCTGCTGTCGTTCGCCACCGTCCAGGACCCGGCGCGACAGGCTGACTTCTTCGCGGCCGTGCACGGCGATGTGGCCGAGCGGCTAGCCCACGTGGCTGTGCCAGGTGGGCTTCTCGACCCGCAGGTATGCGAGGTGGCGAGAAACCTGTTTCGGGATTCGAGCACAGTGATGTTCATGGGCCTACTGTTTCGCTCGCTTCCCGAGAGCTACGCCGCCGCGGACGGGGTGCGAGTACTTGGGGCGGTCTCGGACTTGGCCACCGATCCGGTCCGGCGAACGGGTGAAACGGCTCAGTTCATCAACGATCTCCTCTTGAGCGAAGATGGCTGGGAGGACGGACGGCTGGTCGCCGACGGTGCGGCGTTTGCGTCGGTACGTGGCGTGCGGAGTATCCATGCACTGGTCACCGGACAGCTGATCGCCAACGGGTGGGATACCGGTGCCGATGGTTGGCCACTGAACCAAGAAGACGTGCTCGGCGCAGCTCTCAGTTTTGCTGTCCCGGTGCTGGAGATGATGTCGAGACTGGCCGTCTTGCCGTCTGAGGAAGCGTGCGACGGCTACGTGCAGTTCTGGCTCGGCGTTGGGTATTTGCTGGGCGCTCCCTACGAAGCCGTAACCATGCCACAAGACGATGGTTCGCGTCGGCCGCTTACTTACCACGAAGCGCGAGCGCTGGCCCACCACATCCGGCGGCGGCATCATCGCCGTTCGGTCGACGGTGTGCGGCTGACCGAGGCTTTGGTCGAGGGTATTGGCGACGGGCTGCCACGTTCGCTCGATTGGTTGGCATCCGGGTTGATGTCGGTGCTTGGCGATCCAGCCGTGAACCGGATTGTGCTGGTGAGTCCGGGTCGCGGGCGGCGCCGCTCTGCGGTTGTGGCACGAGTCCTCACCGGGCTGCTCGCTCGTGGCTGGTCGGCTCGTGGAACCAGGTGGGTTCTTCGCAGGCTTGGCGGGTTCTGCACCGAGCCGTTCTTTGCTGAAGGGGCGGGGCGTCCGTATCGGCGACCGATGAAGCTGTCAGAAACGCGTGATTCGAGGCCGCTGGTCGGGCAGGTGGCCAACGACTATTGGCCGGTCGGCTAGCTCGGTGCTGGCAGTGCTGGGGCGCGCAGCAGGCGGGCAAGGGCTGCCCCTAAGTCTTCGGGAACAAGATGTCCTTCCACGAGACCGTCCGCTTCGAATTCGGAGCGAAGGTCGCGGAGAAGCTCGGCATCGCCAGCCATGAGCGGGGCGACATGATCGAGGAACTCGCCGTACTCGAGAGCGCTGGCGGCTCCCTTTCGGTCCCCAAGAGCGTGCAAGACAAACACGGTCTCGTGGCAGGCTCGCCCGAGGAGCGAAGGCGACTTCGATCGACTCCACACATCGACCACGTCGACCAGGATCTGTCTGGCCCGTTCGTTACGGCCCTGCGATCGCAGGCAGGTCACCAGCGAGGTGGATGCCATGCCGTGGACCCATTGGTTGTCGACCGTGCGAGCCAGCCGACTACTTGCCGCGAATAGTCGAGTCGCTTCGTGCGGGTCGGAGCTGAGTCGAGCTGCTCCAAGCGCGAAGGTCGCCCACGAAATCGAGGTCGGGTTACCGGTGTTTTGTGCGAGCCGAAGAGAGCGTTTGGCTGTGGTAATCGCCTCGGCATTTTGGCCTAGCTGGATCTGGCCAAGGGTCAGCGATACGAGCGAGTCGCTGATCCGTCGGTCATCGCGCGAGTCCTTTGCTGCCTGCAACATGGCGATGAGCAGCCGGCCAGCGTCATCGACCTGGTGCTCGTGAATCGCAACATTGAACTGGGCGAACAAGGCGTCCATCGGAACTGGCTTGGAGGCGGTTATCGCGCGATCTTCTGCGTGTTTGGCGAGCAGGTGGCTTCGGGCAAAGTCGTTTCGAGCCCACGCGGCAAGCGCCGCTGTGCCGAGGAGTGCTTCGTAGTCGTCGAGCTTGTCGATGCCGTCCATCGCGAGCGTGTCGGGCAGCCAATGGAACTGGCTAAACCGCTGGCGAAGAAAGCTGTATTCCCACATGTTGCGGGCGAAGGCGGCAGAGCGCCTGGTGTCGCCTGTGGCGACGAGCCGTTCGTGGGTCGCCCGAAGTTGATCCTCAACTGGTGCAAGCCGGGCTACCGCCTGCTCTTCGTTTGGCCCCCGCAGTGCCTCAGACGCGGATGCCACGAGTTCGACGTAGTGATCGGTGTGGCGGTTCTCGAGTTTCGCAAGCCGACCCGAGGAGGCGAGACGCTGTCGGGCATGGGTTCGTATCGAGGGCGACTGCCTGAACGTCGGTGGAGATGTCGCGAGTCCCCGCTCGAGGAGCGAGTGACTCGCGAGCGTGGAAACGGTGGCGCGAACCTCGTTGATCGGTCGACCGGTGACGACAGCCGCATCCTCGACCGTAAATTGTCCGTCCATGACGCCGAGTGTCTCTGATACATCGGCCTCATCAGCGGACAGTAGTCCGTACGACCAATCGAAGGCAGCGACCAAGGTGCGATGCCTCTCGTTGGCTTGGCCGGGTGAGCTCGCAACGCAGAGTGATTCTGAGAGTTGCTGGCACAGCTGATCGGGGGGTGTTGACCGAAGTGCAGGGGCAACGAGTTCGAGGTGGAGCGGCATAACATCGAGTTGGCGTAGCAGTACGTCGAGTTCGCCCGGATCAATG
Source organism: uncultured Acidimicrobiales bacterium (assembly GCA_938015295.1). GTDB lineage: Bacteria > Actinomycetota > Acidimicrobiia > Acidimicrobiales > SHLQ01 > CALLQB01. The sequence goes on along the minus strand of CALLQB010000006.1, from coordinate 48,744 downwards.
GTTGAGTGCTCAGCGCCGCCGAAGGCACTCTTAAGCAGCAGGCTCCGTCCGGCTTCGAGCGTCAGCGGTCCGAGCTCAAGGGCTCGTTCATTGGGAGATCCAGGCGCTACCTGGCCGGTCAAGAGAATATGGAGACCCTCACACGCTGCAAGGAGTGCTTCGGCCACCTCGGCAACGGCACTTCGCGCGCCTTCGACGCTGTCGAGCACCAACAGCGTCGGTTCGCCGTTGAGTGCTTCAGTGAGGTCGGAGGCCAGGTTGGTGCCGACGCGGACTCCTAGCCGGCCTGCGAGTTCGCTGAGCAGTGCCGCTTCGGGCACATCCGACAACGCCATCCAGATTGGTCGTCGATCTGCAGATCCGTGTGCGTAGTGGGCAGCGAGGGTGCTCTTACCCGCCCCGGAAGGGCCGACAATGCAGACTAGGCGGTGGCTTTCGAAGGCATCGATGAGCTCAAGGATTTCCTGGGTCCGTCCGACGAAGTTTGCGGTGACTTGTGGGATTTGGCGTGTTTGTGTTCGAAGTTTCGAGACGAAGTGGCCGATGTCTGCCGGTGCGTTTGTAGTCGTCGGCCGGTCGAGCGACGGCTCTTGGTTGAGAATGTCTGCCTCGAGTTTGCGAAGCGTTTTGCTTGGCTCAATTCCCAGATCTTCTCGAAGGATTTGTCGAACCCGTTGGGCGGCTTGCAACGCTTCGGCCTGCCGGTCGGACCGGTACAGCGCCGTCATGAGCAGCTCCCACCGTCGCTCGCGGTAGGGCTCGCGTTCGACGAACAGTGTCGCCTGCGTTGCAGCGTCATCGTTGCGGTCCGCCTCGAGGAGAGCACCGAGGAGAAGTTCTTCGGCTTCATTTCGCCGCTGCTCTAGGTGGGCGGCGAACGGCTGCACGAGTGGGAGCGCTGCGAAAGGATCGACAGCTGGCCCTCGCCAGAGTTGAAGGGCGCTCGAGAGTTGATCGGCGGCAGCGTTTGGTTGCCCGCTATCGAGCGCTGCTTGAGCGGCAGCTGCGGCTGAGAGAAACCCGGTGTGGTCGAACACGGTTGGAGGAAGCGCCAAGCGATACGCGCCGCCGTCGTTCTCGATGGGATTCGTCGGTGCAGCAATACGGGCCCGCAGCCGGTGGACGACGACCCCAAGTCCACTCTTGGCCGACTTGGGTGCTTCGCCTGGCCAGATCGCCTCGAAAAGTGCTTCGGTGCGAACCGCTGCGGGGTACGCGGCGATAAGTGCACTGAGCACCTCTCCTTGTTGTCCGCGGACCGAGCGAAGGGCTCCATCGTTGCTTACCGCAACGGCGCCCAAAACATGTAGGCGTGCCGAGTCGCGATCGCCATTGAGGTTCACCTCACCAGCTTAGGTTTGTGTCCGTCGGTTCGTCGAAAGGGGGCGGCCGAAACTCGGCCTTGCGAGCTTCGCTGGTAGCGGTTGCCCATCGCTGCTCAACAGGCCGCTCAACAGGCCATTCAACAGGGGGGTATCCGCTCCCGTCTCTCTGGATAGGGCTACGGTCGGCTCGCAGCGGAATGCCGTTGGTGGACAGTGAGCCATGACCGATACTTCTGATTCGAACGATCGAGTGCCAGATCAGCTGGCAAAGCGGGTCAATGCTGATTCGCGAGACCGCGACGCCATGCCCGCATGGGTGCCGCGGGCACTGCTGCTTTTCTTTGGTGGCATTGCGATGCTGTATTACGGCCGCGGAATGCTCGAAGCGATGCGCTCGTTCTTCATCATTGTGCTCATCTCGGCCTTTCTGAGCTTTGCCATCGAGCCTGCGGTGAACCGCTTTGAGGGGTTGGGTATTCGCCGGGGCCTCGGAACCGGCATCATGTTTGTTCTGATTATTGCCGGCATCGCCGGGTTTGGGTTCGCAATCGGGACAGTGCTCGCTGAACAGATCAGCGACTTTGTCGATAGTGCGCCATCGACCATCGACCGCGTCGAAGAGTGGTTGCAGCGAAATGTCAGCGAGGACATCACGCTCGCTGCCACCCGCGACCGTTTCATCGATGGGGGAGACCTAGGCGGCACGCTGTCTGACGCCGCTGGGGACATCGCCTCGTTTGGCACGTCAGTGCTCAATACTTTGCTGCAGGCGTTCACGGTCGCCCTCTTCACGTTCTATTTGGTAGCCGAGGGGCCGCGGTTTCGGCGTTTGATCTGCTCGACGCTCGCCCCCGAGCGCCAACGGGTAGTGCTGAGGGTTTGGGATCTTGCGATCGAAAAGACGGGTGGCTACATCATTTCGCGGGCAATCTTGGCTTTCGTGGCAACAATGGTGCATTGGGCAGCGTTCAGTGTGATCGATGTGCCATTTCCGCTGCCGATGGCCCTGTGGGTGGGGATTGTCAGCCAGTTCATCCCGGTCGTCGGCACGTATCTGGCGGGGGCGCTGCCTGTCGTGCTCGCATTGATCGACGATGTGCAGACTGGTGTCTGGGCGATTGTGGTCATCGTCGTCTACCAGCAGCTAGAGAACTATCTCTTCGCACCAAAGATCACGTCGCAGACCATGGAAATCCACGTCGCCGTCGCGTTTGCTTCGGTACTGGTCGGCGCGGCCGTGCTTGGCCCGGTGGGGGCCTTGCTTTCGTTGCCCTTTGCCGCAACGGTCCAGGCCTTTGTTAGTACCTACATCGAGCGACATGAGCTCGTGGCTGAGGTCGCAGGACAACCACACACCCGCCGGTCCTGATCTCACCTGCCACGGCCAACAGCAATGCCGCCAAAAATCTTGACGTGGGGGTCCGTGTTGGCTTGGGGTGATACCCACCGATAGAGTGACATTTCTGCGTGACGGCCCTATGCCCAATCGCTAGCACATGACAAACGAATCAGGGCGAGCATCTCTTGCGCTGAAGAAGTTGTCGAGTGTGACAAAACCGAAGTCCATCTAGGCCCGGTCCTGCAAGACGGGAGGGAACCAGATGGCAAAACCGAATCTTCGCTCCGCTGGGCCCACGCCCTTGCGGAGCGTTCGCGTGAAACAGGAAAGATCGCGATGACGAACAAAGCGATTGTTGGCCGCAAGGTCGGTATGACACAGATTTGGGACGACGAGAACCGCGTCGTGCCCGTGACCGTTCTTTCGGTCGCCCCTCTGCGTGTTGTACAGATCAAGCACCCAGACACCGACGGATACAGCGCCCTTCAGGTCACCTTTGGCGAGGTTAAGCCAAACAAGTTGACCAAACCGGCTGCTGGTCACTTCGATAAAGCTGGCGTTGCGCCTGGCGAGAAGCTCCTTGAGCTCCGCCTCGACGACGTCAGCGAGTACGAGGTTGGCCAGGAGATCAGGGTCGGCGCCACTACTGAGGACGGAGAAACTCTTTTCGCCAACGGCGACAAGATCGACGTAACCGCAGTAAGTCGGGGCAAGGGTTTTGCCGGCGTAATGAAGCGCCACAACTTTGCTGGCCAGCGAGCCAGTCACGGTGCCCACAAGGTGCACCGCAAGCCTGGCGCTATCGGCCAGTGCGCCACACCTGCCCGCGTCTTCAAAGGAAAGAAGATGCCTGGTCGTATGGGTGGCGAAAAGGTGACCACGCAGAACCTGGTTGTCGTCGCCACCGACAGCGACCGCGACCTTCTCCTTGTCCGAGGCGCCGTACCCGGCCCCAAGGGCGGCACCGTTGTCGTCCGCAACGCCATTAAGGGTGGTTCGTGATGGCATCGCTCACCATGAAGTCCGCGACCGGCAAAGACTCCGGCAAGGTCGATCTTGCCGACGAGATCTTTGGTATTGAGCCAAATGAACCGGTCATGCATCAGGTCGTCACCGCGCAGCTTGCGGCTCGCCGATCTGGCACACAAAGCACCAAGACTCGTGCTGAAGTAGCTGGCGGTGGCGCAAAGCCATGGCGCCAAAAGGGTACCGGTCGGGCTCGCCAAGGTTCCATCCGTTCGCCACAGTGGCGTGGTGGTGGTGTCGCACTCGGTCCCAAGCCGCGTTCGTACAAACAAAAGACCCCGAAGAAGATGGTGCGTCTTGCTCTGCGTTCTGCGCTGAGCGACCGGGCATCTGAAGGCAAAGTCATTGTTGTCGACTCGTGGTCATTCGATGCTCCGAAGACCAGCGATGCGGTCGCAATTCTCAACGCTCTCGGCGTCGAGGGTCGAGCGCTCGTTGTGATCGATAGCGACGACAAAAACACCTGGTTGAGTTTCCGCAATATTCCAATGGTGCACGTGATCTCGCCTCGCGAGCTCAATGCCTACGACGTGCTTGTCGCCGACTACATCATCTTTAGCGAAGCAACGCTTCCCACACCGGTTGCCTCGGCCGTCCCTAGTGCCGCCGACGACGCTGCCGAAGATGCAGCCGCACCAACCAGCTCCGGGAGTGAGGAAGAATGAACGACCCACGTGACGTCATCATCGAACCGGTAGTTTCCGAAAAAAGCTACGCACAGCTCGAACGAAATGTGTACACGTTTGTTGTGCATCCCGATTCGAGCAAGCCAGAAATCAAGCAGGCCGTCGAGAAAATCTTCGATGTGAAGGTGCTCAAAGTCAACACGCTGAACCGTAAAGGTAAGCGCAAACGCAATCGTCGCAATTTCACCTACGGCACTCGCCCGACCGTGAAGCGTGCAATGATCACCCTCGCTGAGGGTGACTCCATCGAATTGTTCGAGGTGTAGCCCGATGGCCCTTCGTAAACGCAAACCCACAAGTCCCGGACGCCGGTTCCAGACCGTCAGCGATTTCGCCGAAATCACCAAGACGACTCCTGAACGTTCGTTGGTCAAGGCCAACAACCAAACCGGTGGCCGAAACAACTTGGGTCGCAAGACTGCTCGCCATAAAGGTGGCGGCCACAAACAAAAGTACCGTCAGGTGGACTTCCGACGGAACAAGAACGGTATTCCAGCGACGGTCGCAGCGGTCGAGTACGACCCGAACCGCAGCTGCCGCATTCTCTTGCTCCACTATCATGACGGCGCAAAGGCCTACGTTTTGGCTCCCGAGGGTGTCGAGGTAGGCGACAAGTTGATGAACGGCCAGGGCGCCGAAATTCGCTCTGGCAACGCCATGCCAATTCGCTACATCCCCGTTGGTACCGTCATCCACAACGTTGAGCTTCAGCCTGGCGGTGGTGGCAAAATGGCCCGCACCGCTGGCTCAAGCGTGCAGCTGGTAGCGAAGGATGGCGACTTCGCTATCCTTCGACTGCCTAGCACCGAAATGCGCCGTGTTCCCATCGACTGCGTCGCCACAATCGGCGTGGTCGGCAACTCCGAACACGAGCTCATCAAAATCGGCAAGGCAGGCCGAAACCGCTGGAAGGGCGTTCGCCCGCAAACCCGTGGTGTCGCCATGAACCCCGTAGATCACCCACACGGTGGTGGTGAAGGTAAGACCTCAGGTGGCCGACATCCGGTATCGCCATGGGGTAAGCCCGAAATGCGTACTCGTAACCAGAAGAAGGCGTCGCAGAAGATGATTGTTCGTCGTCGCCGTACCCGCGGATCGCGGAGGTAACAGCTGTGCCAAGAAGTCTCAAAAAAGGCCCGTTCGTCGACGACCACCTTCTCAAGAAGGTCGATGCGTTGAACGAGGCTGGTAGCAAACAGGTCGTCAAGACGTGGTCTCGTCGATCAACCATCATCCCAGAGATGATCGGTCACACGTTGGCCGTTCACGATGGCCGCAAGCATGTCCCGGTGTACATCACCGAAGCCATGGTCGGCCACAAGCTTGGTGAGTTCGCTCCTACTCGTACCTTCCGGTTCCACGCCGGCCAGGAGCGGGGAGCTCGTCGCTGATGGCGTTTGGAACCAAAACTAACGAACGGCCCGGCACGCGGGCCCAGGTCAAATACGTTCGTTCGTCGGCCTACAAGGCGCGTGAGGTGCTCAACCTCATTCGCAACGAGTCTTACGCACGGGCGTCGGAGATCCTCGAGTTCTCTGATCGGGGTATCAGCGATCCAATCGCCAAATGCCTGGACTCCGCAGTGGCAAACGCGGAGAACAACGACGGACTCGACGCCGAAGAGCTGTACGTCTCTGCGTGTTATGCCGATGAGGGGCCAACCCTTAAGCGCTGGCGCCCCCGTGCTCGTGGTCGGGCCACCCGCATTCGTAAGCGCACCTGTCACATCACGATCATCGTTAGCCGTTACAGCGCGGACGAGCTCGAAGTCATTCGCAGCAGCGAAGCTGCAAAGGGCACCAGCTCTCGTTCGACCGCCGCAGCGTCACGTCGTGACCGCGTGCAAAAGAGCAAGGACGCTGCCGAAGCCCGAGCTGAGGCACACGATCACGATCACGATCACGATCACGACGATGAAGACACCGCCGCAGCGGTCGTCGCAGGCGCTGGCGCCGGAGCAGCCGCTGATGCTGTAGCCGATGAGGCAGCTACCGATGAGGCAGCTACCGAAGAGGCAGCTACTGAAGAAGCAGCTACCGATGAGGCAGCTGCCGATGAGGCAGCTACCGATGAGGCAGCTACTGAAGAAGCAGCCGCCGATGATGTCGCTCCGCACGGTGAAGGTAGCCACGGACCCCTCCCAGACGACGCAATGCCAGACGGCTACCCCATCAAGGGCAATGCCGACTCGATGAAGTACCACGAACCCGACACCCGTTACTACGACGCGACTATTGCCGAGGTGTGGTTTGCCACCGCCGAAGCGGCGGAAGCTGCGGGATTCACGGCTCCCGGTGGGGCCAAAAAGTCTGACGAACAGGATGACGCCTAATGGGCCAGAAAGTACACCCGTACGGATTCCGTATCGGCGCCAACCAAGAATTTGGTTGGAAGTCACGTTGGTACGCCGACCGCGGCGAATACGCCGACTTTGTCATTGAAGATTGGAAGATCCGCGACGCGATCATGACCGAGCTTCCGCATGCGGCCATCAGCCGCATCGAAGTCGAACGCAAGATCAACTCGCTTCGGGTCGACGTGCACACCGCACGCCCCGGCATCGTCATTGGTCGCCGTGGTGCACAAGCCGATGAGCTTCGCAAGACGCTCACCGATATCACCGGCAACAACAAGGTGCAGCTCAACATCCAGGAAATCAAACAGCCTGAGCTCGATGCTGCGCTGATTGCTCAGGGTGTCGCCGATCAGCTGATTAACCGAGTCGCCTTTCGCCGTGCGATGAAGCGTGCCGTTCAGAACGCCCAAAAAGCTGGCGCTCTTGGTATCCGGGTCCAGACCTCTGGTCGCCTCGGTGGCTCAGAAATGAGCCGGTCCGAGTGGTACCGCGAAGGTCGGGTGCCGTTGCACACGCTGCGTGCCGATATCGATTACGGCTTCCGTGAAGCGCACACCACCTACGGTCGTATTGGGGTCAAGGTCTGGATCTACAAGGGCGACATCCTGCCCTACAAGACCACCGCCGAAGACAAAATCAGCAAAGAGGCTGCAATGGCCGTTGGCGAGACCAGCGGACAAACCAAGCCTCGCAAGGTCGTTTCCTCCGCAGCCCCTCGAGTCGCTGCGCCCGAAGGCGAAGTCAACCCTGACGAACTTGCGCCCTTGGTAAAAGAGGCCGATCCCGAGTTCGAAAAACTTCTCGCAGAAGAAGAAGCCATTGAACGTACTACTCGCGAGTCCCATGAGACTCCCAACTTCCGTCCTGGCGACGGAGACTGAGGAGGCACCGACATGTTGATGCCCAAAAAAGTTGCGCACCGCAAACACCATCGCGGCCGCAATCGTGGCATGGCGAAAGGTGGCGACAACGTTACCTTTGGCGAATACGGTCTTCAGGCACTTGAGCCTGGTTGGATCACTGCTCGACAGATCGAAGCAGCCCGTATTGCCATGACCCGTCACATCAAGCGTGGCGGAAAGGTCTGGATCAACGTCTTTCCAGACAAGCCCGTCACCGAAAAGCCAGCCGAGACCCGCATGGGGTCTGGCAAAGGTAACCCCGAACGTTGGGTCGCTGTCGTCAAGCCGGGCCGCGTGCTCTTTGAGCTTTCCTACAGCGACGAAGTCGTGGCCAAAGAAGCTATCGACCGGGCAATCCAGAAACTTCCCATCAAGGCCCGGTTCGTGCGCCGTGAGGAGGGCTTCTAGCCATGGCAAAGAAAACACTGGCCGAACTCGCCGACGCCGATTTGCTCGAGCGTCTCGATGAGACCAAAGAAGAACTGTTCAACCTCCGGTTTCAGAACGTGACCGGAACACTTGATAACTACACCCGCATCAAGCAGGTGAAACGCGATGTCGCCCGAGTTCTTACCGAGCTCCGTTCGCGTGAAATCGCTGCTGCCGAAGCTCTCGAGGGGAGTGACTGATGTCTGATCTAGCTCCGTCTGAGACGGAAACCCGCGAGAACCCGCGCAAGGTGCGCGAAGGACTCGTGGTGTCAAACGGCATGGAGAAGACTGCGGTTGTTGCCTCAGTCGACCGTGTCCGCCATCGCCGCTATGCAAAGACGATGCAGCGCACGACCAAGCTCTACGTCCACGACGAAGAGAACACACTCAACGTCGGCGACCGGGTACGCGTACAAGAAACCCGGCCGCTGTCCAAGAAGAAGCGCTGGCGGATCCTTGAGATCCTCGAGCGGGCGAAGTAGGCGCCGTCATGATCCAACAAGAATCACGGCTCCGAGTAGCCGACAACTCTGGTGCGAAGGAAGTTCTTTGCATCAAGGTGCTCGGCGGCTCAAAGCGCCGCTACGCATCGGTTGGCGACGTCTTTGTTGCCACCGTCAAGTCCGCAATACCAGGTGCCCAGGTAAAGAAGGGCGAGGTCGTCAAGTGCGTCGTCGTCCGCACGAAGAAAGAAAAGCGTCGTCCCGACGGCTCCTACATTCGTTTCGATGAGAACGCAGCTGTGCTGATCAATGATCAAAATCAGCCACGCGGAACTCGCATCTTTGGCCCGGTTGGTCGTGAGCTTCGCGACAAGAAGTTCATGCGTATCGTTTCTTTGGCTCCGGAGGTCCTCTAATGAAGATCCGTAAGGGCGACAAGGTTCGCGTGCTTTCTGGCAAGGACAAAGGCCACGAGGGCGAAGTCATGTTTGCGTTTCCCGCAAAAGGCAAGGTCATCGTCGAAGGCGCAAACATCGCCAAGAAGCACCAAAAGCCAACCCAGCAGATTCAGCAGGGTGGCATTATCGACAAGGACATGCCTCTCCCCGTTTCCGCGGTAGCGCTCATCAGCCCTGCCGATGGCAAACCCACTCGTGTGGGTTACCGGATTGACGGAGACGGCAAGAAGATCCGTATCTGTAGGCGTACTGGAGCCGATATCGATGGCTGAGACAACCTTTCCTCCGCGACTTCGCGAGAAATACAACAACGAATTGCGAGACGGTCTCAAAGAGACGTTGGCTTTGGGCAACATCATGGAAGTCCCACGGCTCGACAAGATCGTGGTCAACATGGGCGTGGGCGACGCTGTCGCTCAAGCCAAATTGCTCGAAGGAGCAGTCGCTGACCTTGCGACGATCACCGGGCAAAAGCCAATGGTGACCCGGGCAAAGAAGTCGATCGCTAACTTCAAGCTTCGTGAAGGCCAGGCAATCGGTGCGAAGGTCACCCTTCGAGGTGACCGCATGTACGAGTTCTTCGATCGTCTGATCTCGCTCGCAATCCCCCGTATCCGCGACTTTCGCGGACTGCCAGATCGTTCATTCGACGGCAACGGCAACTACACGTTCGGTGTCACCGAACAGCTCATCTTTCCTGAGATCGACTACGACAAAGTCACCAACACTCGGGGTATGGACATCACCATCGTCACCACCGCAAGAAGTGATGAAGAGGGTCGGGCACTGCTCGATGCCTTTGCGTTCCCGTTTCGTCGGGAGGAGGACCAGTAATGGCCAAGAAAGCTCTCATCAACAAGCAACAAAAGACACCAAAGTTTAAGGTTCGGGGATACACCCGTTGCCGTAAGTGCGGTCGTCCACGTTCTGTGTACCGCAAATTCGGTCTCTGCCGAATTTGTCTTCGGGACCTCGCCCATGCGGGCGAGATTCCCGGTATCACCAAGGCCAGCTGGTAAGGGAGGTCTGCATCAATTATGACAATGACCGATCCAATCGCCGACATGCTTACTCGCATTCGTAACGCGAATGTTGCTATGCATGATGACGTCAGCATGCCATCGTCGAAGCAAAAGGAAGCGCTCGCTTCTGTACTGCGCGACGAAGGCTACATCCGCGAGTTCGCGGTTGCCGACAACACCGATCGTCCGGGAAGCACCCTGACCATCGAGATGAAATACTCCCCCGACCGTGCCCGGGTGATCTCTGGCATCGAGCGGGTCTCCAAGCCAGGTCTGCGCGTGTACTCGAAATCACGCACGACCCCTCGTGTGCTTGGCGGACTCGGTGTCGCTGTTATGTCCACCAGCAAGGGTCTCATGACCGACCGCGAGGCGCGCAAGCGTCGTCTCGGCGGCGAGATTCTCTGCTTCATCTGGTAGGAGCTTCCTGTGTCACGAGTAGGCAAAGAACCAATTCCCGTACCAAGCGGCGTCGATATCTCCATCACCGGCCAAAACGTGAAGGTGAAGGGCGGCAAAGGCGAGCTCGAACTCGACCTTCCTGGCGGCATTACTGCCCGCCAGGACGGCGACGAGATCCTCGTCGAGCGCCCCGATGAAGAGCGCGAAAATCGCGCCTTTCACGGTCTCGCCCGCTCGTTGGTAAACAACATGATCATTGGCGTCAGCGAGGGTTTCAAAAAAGAACTCGAGATCGTCGGCGTTGGTTATCGTGCGGCTGCCAAGGGCAAGGACGGACTGACGATGAGCCTCGGCTTCAGTCACCCCGTTGAGGTGCAGGCACCGGCTGGCGTCGAATTCGACGTGCCGACCCCCACACAAATCATCATTTCCGGTATCGACAAACAAGCAGTGGGCCAAACCGCTGCCGATATCCGAGCGCTGCGCAAGCCGGAGCCCTACAAGGGCAAAGGCATCAAGTACGTCGGCGAACACATCATCCGCAAGGCCGGCAAGGCCGCGAAGTAACTAGGGCTTACGTAATGAGTGACAAAGCCAAAATCCGCCGCGAGGCCCGCATTCGTCGGCATCGTCGTGTACGCAAAAAAGTACGTGGCACTGCCAGTCGTCCGCGACTGTCGGTATTCCGTTCCAACAAACACATCGCTGCGCAGATCATTGACGACTACGCCGGCGTGACTCTCGCTTCTGCGAGCACGGTCGCCGACGTCTCAGATGGTTCGCGTAGCAGCGCCGAAGCTGCAGCTCAGGTCGGCACAATGTTGGCAGAACGAGCAAAGTCCGCTGGTATCGACCAGGTCGTTTTCGACCGCGGTGGATATCGCTACCACGGGCGAGTAGCTGCACTCGCCGACGCCGCCCGCGAGGGTGGACTGGAGTTCTAATGGCTGACCAACGTAACAACCGCAACGATCGCAACCAGCGCGAAGAACGCGAGCGTCCAACCGGACCAGGCCTTCTGCGCGACTCTCGGGTCATCAACATCAACCGCGTCGCCAAGGTCGTCAAGGGTGGTCGTCGTTTCTCCTTCACCGCGCTGGTCGTCATCGGCGATGGCTATGGTCGAGTTGGGCTCGGCTACGGCAAAGCGAAAGAGGTGCCGCTGGCTATCCAGAAGGGCACTGAAGAAGCAAAACGCAACACCTTCGACGTGCCGCTTGCTGGTTCAACCATCGTGCACCCAATCATCGGGATAATGGGCGCAGGCCGGGTTCTCTTGAAGCCTGCGGCTCCCGGTACCGGTGTTATCGCCGGTGGCGCTGCCCGAATCATCCTTGAAGAAGCCGGCGTGCACGACGTTCTGTGTAAATCGCTTGGCTCACCAAACCACATCAACGTTGCCCGAGCGACTATCAACGGCCTTGCAAGTCTCAAGCGCCCCGATGAAATCGCTCTCCTTCGTGGTCTCGATGCTGACGAATTCATGCCTGCGGGGCTCTTGAAGGCCTACCGCGACAGCGAACGTGGTGAAGCACATGAAGCAGGAGCCTCACATGGCTGACATTAAAGTGACCCAGGTACGCAGCTCTATTGGCTGCAAACCGAAACAGCGCGGAACTCTCCGTGCGCTCGGTCTTCGTGGCATCGGTAAGACCCGAACCCACGAAGACAACGCAGTGACCCGCGGCATGATCGCCCGGGTTCCCCACCTGGTGAAGGTTGAAGAAGCATGAAGGTTCACGATCTGAAGCCCGCAGAGGGTTCAAACCGTCGGCGTAAGCGCGTCGGTCGAGGCATTGGTGGCAAAGGCGGCAAAACCGCAGGCCGCGGTAGCAAGGGTCAGCGCGCTCGTAACACGGTGCGGGTTGGTTTCGAGGGTGGCCAGATGCCTCTCGCCCAGCGCGTCCCAAAGCTGCGTGGTTTCAACAACCCGTTCCGCATCGACTACCAAGCGATCAACCTCGACACGATCGACGGTTGCGGTCTCGACGTTGTGACGCCAGCGTCGCTTCTCGAAAACGGTCTCGTCGGCAAAAACTCGCTGGTGAAGGTTCTTGGCCGTGGCGAACTGAACCGTGCAGTCACGGTGAAGGCGCACGCATTCTCCGCAAGCGCCGAAGCGGCAATCACCGCAGCTGGCGGCAGCATCGAAATCGTCGAGAAGCCATACGGCGATCGTCGTCCTCCGGCACAAGGTAACGCTCTTACCAACCGCTAGCGGTTGGTAAGCTTCTTGCCGCTGTCAGTAGCGGCCTCCAGACCGGTAAGGTCAAGGATCATTCGTCGGTAATCGGCCCAAATCATTTTCTGAGGTAGCACGGTGCTCGCCAACATTCCCAACATGTTCCGGGTCGCGGATCTTCGATCGAAGATCCTGTTCACGCTGGCAATACTTGCGCTTTACCGCCTTGGATCGTTCATCCCAGCGCCGGGCATCGACTACGCCGCTGTGCAATTGCTGCGAGAAAACGCGAACCAGGGCGGCATTCTCGCCGTCTTGTCGCTGTTCTCTGGCTCGGCGCTCACCCAATTTGCGGTCTTCGCGTTGGGCATCATGCCCTACATCACCGCATCGATCATCATGCAGATTCTGGGTGTCGTTATCCCCAAGATCGAGCAGTGGCAGCAGCAAGGGGCGGTGGGGCAGCGCAAGATCACGCAGTGGACTCGTTATCTAACCATCGCCATCGCTGTTATCCAGTCGACCAGCTTCGCCTTTTTGTTCCATAACCCGTCGAACTCGATCACCAATGCAGGCGGTACGCAGATCGATCTCCTGCCCAACTTCACGCCGGGAACGGTGTCGCTGGTGGTGCTCACCCTTACTGCAGGCACAGCGCTGCTGATGTGGATGGGCGAGCTCATCACGCAGCGAGGAATCGGCAACGGTATGTCGCTGATCATTTTTGCTTCGGTCGTGGCGTCGTTCCCGTTCCAAGGCTTGGCGGTCTACGAAGAGAACGGCACCGTGGCGCTTATCGTGTTCATCATCATGATCTTGGTCCTCGTGGCTGCGATCGTGTTCGTCGAGCAAGGCCAGCGTCGCATTCCGGTGAGCTTCGCCAAGCGAGTCGTCGGTCGAAAGATGTACGGCGGTCAAAACACCTACATCCCGCTCAAAGTAAACCAGTCGGGTGTTATCCCGATCATCTTCGCCAGCTCGGTGCTGTACCTTCCGCAGCTACTCGCAGTAACGCTTCCCTGGGAAGGTTTCCGCAACTGGGTAAACGACGAACTCAGCCGGCCAGACAGCGTCTGGTACTACCTTATCTTTGGTCTGCTAATCGTCGGATTCGCCTACTTCTACACGGCGATCACCTTCGATCCCGCAAAACAGGCGGACACCATCCGTAAACAAGGTGGCTTCATTCCGGGTATCCGACCAGGCCCGCAGACCGAGCGCTATTTGGCGAAGGTGCTGTCTCGCATCACGCTTCCCGGAGCGCTGTTCATTCTGGCCATCGCCCTGGTGCCATCAATCTTCATGCAGATCGCGGGCTGGGGAATCGGCGGCAGTTCGGGAAGCTTCGGCTTTATCGGCATCTCGATTCTCATCGCCGCTGGTGTAGCGCTGGAAACTATGCGCCAAATCGACAGCCAGCTGACCATGCGCAACTACGAGGGTTTCCTGAAATAAGTCATGCCGCTACGAATGGTGATTCTCGGCCGGCAGGGTTCTGGCAAAGGCACACAATGTGCTCATCTTGTGGGGCAATACGGTTGCGTCCATGTATCGACTGGCGACATGTTGCGCGCTGCGCGTGAAGAAGGCACCGCACTCGGAATCGCCGCTGGCGAGTTGATGGACCGGGGCGATCTTGTTCCCGACGACATCATGAACGGCATCGTCGCTGAACGGCTTGCCAAAGACGACATCCTTGCGGCCGGTGTGCTGCTCGATGGTTTCCCTCGCACGCCCGACCAAGCTGATGCTCTGGTCGCCATGCTGAGCGATGGTGGTCTCGACCTGGCGGTCAACCTTGACGTTCCTGTCGAGGTTGTGACCAGCCGAATGATGGAGCGAGGCCGCGCTGACGATACGCCCGAGGGAATTGCTCGTCGGCTTGAACTCTATGAAGCACAGACTGCTCCGTTGCTCGCATGGTTCGCCGAACAGGGAATCCTGGAGGTTGTCGATGGTGTCGGCGCCGAGGATGAAGTCTTTGCTCGGCTGCAGGCAATTATCGACCCGCTGATCTGAACGTCACACCCGGCGGCCCTATCGACGCGTGCTCTTCCCGGCTAGGGTTGGCGGTATGGCGTACGAGGCTCCCGAATATCACCCGGCGTTTGAAGAGTACTGTGAAACCATTTTTGAACTCGCCGAGGATGGCGTAGAGGTTATCCAGGCTCGAATCGCCGAACGGCTCGACGTGTCTCGACCGGCCGTTTCGGAGATGATTCACAAAATGCAGCGGGAAAATCTCGTTGTGGTCGAAGCGGGCGTCATTGCGTTGACCGTCGATGGCACCTCACTCGCAAACCAAGTTGTTCGTCGGCACCGGCTAGCCGAACGATTCCTCACCGATATGTTGGGCCTGTCTTGGACCGACGCCCACCACGAGGCCGGCAAATGGGAGCACGTCATCTCGACCACGGTTGAAGATGCCTTGGTGAAGGTACTGAACGACCCCACCACCTGCCCGCACGGCAATCCGATTCCTGGTTCGTCCTACAAGGCGCCCGAGGGGTCTACAGCGCTAAGCGGCGTCGCCGTGGGCGACCGGTTTACGGTTCGCCGCATTCCAGAGGAGCTCGAGTTCACCGATGGACTCCTGCAGTTTCTCGAAGAAGCTGCATTGTTGCCCGGAAACAACGGTGTTGTCACGGCACTGTCGCCCGATGGCACCACCACCGTGGAGATCGACGGTGCCCATGTCGGGGTCGGAGCTTTCGCTTCGAACCGCATTCTTGTCACCACAGACTGACACCTAGCGCGTTAGGCCGCGGTTGTCGGTGTCGTCTTCGGCAGCTCGATAGCCAACACGGCACCAGTTGGGTTGTTGGCTCGTGCTTCGATCGAGCCGCCATGGAGATCGACAATCCATTTCACGATGGCGAGACCGAGGCCGGTGCCGCCCTTTTTTTGTGATCGATCATGGTCGACTCGATGAAACCGTTCGAAGACCGAGGTGCGCTGATCTGACGGGATTCCGGGCCCCTGATCGATGACCCGAAGCAGCACCGTGTCGCCGTGGTCGGATCCTGAGATGACGACGGGGCATCCCTCGGGTGAGTAGCGGGTGGCATTGTCGACCAGGTTCGCAAACACTTGATGGAGGCGTTCGGCATCGCCGTCGACCACCAGCTTGTCGGGCATGTCGATGACGATTGCCGGCGCTGCACCTTTGAGCATTGCTTCGTCGCGAACGCGGTGAGCGAGAGCGAACAGATCGACCGCCGCCACGTCGAGCATCGTTTGTGTCGATTCGAGACGAGCAAGGTCGAGTAGTTGGGTGACCAGTCGACCGAGGCGTTCGGTCTGGCGCAGCATGACGGCCAACGATGCTTCGTCGGGTTCGGTGACGCCATCGACAAGGTTTTCGAGGTTGACCTGCAATGCCGCGATTGGGGTACGAAGCTCGTGCGAAACGTTCGCTACCAAGTCGCGTCGCTGTTTCTCGACGGTGTCGAGCTGTGCAGCCATCGCGTTAAACGCCACAGCAAGCCGGCCCACTTCATCGTTTGAGGTTGCCGCAACTCGCTGGGAGTAATCGCCGTTGCCCATTGCTTCGGTGGCGGACATCATCTTGCGAAGCGGCGAGGTCGCGCCGTGGGCGAGCAGTTGCACCATGGCCAGTGCTACGCCAACCGCCACGATGGGGCGGAACCAGAAGGGCCAGTCGAGCCCGAACCCGAGCCAGGTCAACAGAAAGGTCAACAACACGGCTGCAAGGATGACAATACTGAACTTCAGCTTCAGCGAGCCGAGCTGGGCGAGGGGAGACGTCCACCCACGATCTGTCGGGGCGTCGGACGTGTCAGGCGGCGCGGTCATCGCCAATTGCGTACCCAACGCCGTGTACGGTGCGAATCACATGGTTGCCGAGCTTGCGTCGCACCGACCGGATGTGGCTGTCGACGGTGCGCGCTCCCGAACCGTCGGGGTAGCCCCAGACCGACATCAGGAGATCTTCGCGGGTGAGCACCGCGCCGTTGGCCTTGGCTAAACCGAGGAGAAGGTCGAACTCGGTCGGGGTCAGGTGAATCTCGGAGCCGTCGCGACTTACCCGACGGGTGTCGATGTCGATCTCGAGATCGCAACACTCGAGCATGCCTCGCCTGTCGTGCTGTGCGGTGCTTCGACGCAAGACCGCTTCCACCCGGGCGGCGAGTTCGCGGGGGCTAAACGGCTTCGTGACGTAGTCGTCGGCGCCCAGCTTGAGGCCCACCAGTACGTCGGTTTCATCGTCGAGCGCAGTGAGCATTAGCACCGGAGTGCGCTGCTCGGTTTGGATGACCTTGCATACCTCATGTCCCGACATGCCAGGCAACAGCAGATCGAGAACAACGAGGTCGGGTTTAATCGCTTTAAACGACTCGACGCCGGACACCCCGTCGAAGGCTAGGTACACCGAGTGCCCTTCGCTCCGGAGACGATCAGCCACGGCGTTGGCGATGTCTTCTTCGTCTTCGATGATGAGAATTCTTGCTCGTTGCTGCACGTTTTCCAAGAGTACGGAGCATTTCGGCCAAAAGGTGCACGTTTTGTGCAAACGATCTGTCGAATGTCGAGATTTTGCGAAGATCAGACCAAAACGATGGCCGGATCGGCACCTTGAGAGAATTCTCGTGCATCGTTGCGCTATCGGCGGATTTGTAATAAAAGCCGCGCGAGTTGGTGGACTCCTACATCGCCGCTAGATTTGATCGCTGGCCCTGTGCGCTGTTTTAGTCGCGCTGGCCTGCGAAAATCTTTAGAATTTATTGTTCCCACCAGGAGGTCGGCACACTGCCAAAGCCCAAGGAAGATGCGATCGTACTCGAGGGTTCGGTCACGGAATCACTGCCCAATGCAATGTTCCGCGTCGAGCTCGAAAACGGCCACCAAGTGCTGGCCCATATCTCCGGAAAAATGCGCATGCATTACATCCGTATTCTGCCCGGCGATCGTGTCCAAGTTGAGCTGACCCCCTACGACCTGCAGCGCGGAAGAATCACTTACCGCTATAAGTAGGCCGCGTGGACCGGCGCCCGCCGATCCGCAACCGTAATTTCCCCAAATCCCTATTCCCCAAATCAGTGAAGCCTGAGACTGCGTGCGATGAAGGTCCGACCGAGCGTCAAGAAAATTTGTGACAACTGCAAGGTAATCCGACGCCATGGTCGCGTCCGGGTTATCTGCACCAACCCCCGCCATAAGCAACGGCAGGGCTGAGGAGCGTAATGGCACGTATCTCTGGAGTCGACATTCCCCGCGATAAGCGGGTTGTGATCTCCCTTACCTATATCTTCGGAATCGGCAACAAGACTTCCTCCGATATCTGCACCGAGTCGGGTATTGACCCAAGTACTCGGGTGAAGGATCTCACCGACGACGAGGTCGTCAAGATCCGAGCTTGGATCGAAGAGCATCTCAAGGTCGAAGGTGACCTTCGGCGCGAGGTCAGCCAAGACATCAAACGCAAGATGGAAATTGGCTGCTACCAGGGACTCCGGCATCGCCGTGGTCTTCCCGTTCGTGGCCAGCGCACCCATACCAACGCACGTACTCGTAAGGGCCCGAAGAAGACCGTGGCCGGCAAGAAGAAGGTTACCAAGTAGTGGCGAAGCCAGCAGCAGGTGGCCGCAGGCCCCGTAAGAAAGAACGCAAGAACGTCAGCCATGGCGTTGCACACATCAAGAGCTCGTTTAACAACACCATCATTGCCATCAGCGATCAGCAGGGCAACATTCTTGCTTGGGCCTCGGCTGGCAACGTTGGCTTCAAGGGCTCACGTAAGTCCACACCATTCGCCGCACAAATGGCTGCGGAAAAGGCTGCACGAGCAGCGATGGAGCACGGCGTCCGTAAGGTCGATGTGCAGGTGAAGGGTCCGGGCTCCGGTCGAGAGACCGCAATCCGCTCCATCCAAAACACCGGCATCGAGGTCACTGGCATCAAAGATGTCACCCCGGTTCCCCATAACGGCTGTCGCCCACCCAAGCGTCGGAGGGTCTGATACATGTCTCGCTATACCGGTCCAAAGGCACGCGTTTCTCGTCGCCTTGGCACAAACATCTGGGGAACCAAGGGCGAAAATGCTGCCCTTGACAAGCGCCCCTACCCACCAGGCGAACACGGTCGTACCCGCCGTCGGGGCAACGTCTCTGAGTACCTCCTGCAGCTTCAAGAAAAGCAGAAGGCCCGTTTCTCCTACGGTCTCACCGAACGGCAGTTCCGCAACCTCTATGAGGAAGCCAACCGCCGAGAGGGTGTCACCGGCGAGAACATGCTTCGTTACCTCGAGCTGCGCCTCGACAACGTTGCGTACCGCGCAGGTTGGGGTTCGACCCGGCCGCAGGCGCGCCAACTTGTGAACCATGGGCACATCGATGTCAACGGTCGTCGGGTAAATATTCCCAGCTACCGTCTTCGTCAAGGCGACATCATCACGTTGCGGCCCAAGGCCCGCGACATGGTGGTCGTGCAGTGGAACAAAGATGTCCTTGATCGCCAGGCACCGCCCTGGATCGACATGGGCGACGATGGCAACCAGGCCACCGTTCGCGAGTTGCCACTCCGTGAGCACATTGATGTTCCGGTTCGTGAGCAGCTCATTGTTGAGCTCTACTCCAAGTAGTAGTTCTGTAGGACCCCGTCGGGGTTCCTGCTTGTACCAGTAACACCCCCCTCCCCAGGGGATCGACTTCGAAGTTCCGAGGAGAAAACATGCTGACCATTCAGCGTCCGACGGTCGAAGCGGTTGGCGAAGAGGAAGCGAACCTGCAGTCATTTGCGGTTGGCCCACTCGAACCCGGCTTCGGCTATACGATCGGCAACTCGCTGCGCCGCACACTGCTTTCGTCAGTGCCAGGTTCAGCCATTACCCAGGTGCGCTTCGATGAAGCGCTCCATGAGTTCGACAGCATCCCAGGCATAACCGAAGATGTCACCGACATCATCCTTGCGCTCAAAGATGTGGTGATTCGTAGTCACTCCGACGAACCCGTGACCCTCCGTCTCGACGTGCGCGGCCCGGCCGATGTCACCGCTGGGGACATCCAAGACCACAGCGACATTGAGATCCTCAACCCGGATCTTCCTCTCGCGACGCTCAACTCGAAGGGTCGCCTCGCGATTGACCTCACCGTCGAGCAAGGCCGTGGGTACGTGTCCTCGCAGCGTCAGATCGAGAACCCCACCATCGGTGTCATTCCGATCGACGCCATCTTCTCACCGGTGCGCCGTGTTGCGGTGGCCGTGGAACCAACTCGCGTTGAGCAATCCTCGAACTTCGATTTGTTGACCCTTGAGGTGCAGACCGACGGATCCATCACTCCACAAGAGGCGCTTGCGTCCGCAGGGGCAACCCTTCGTACCCTCGTGCAACTTGTTGAGGAGATGAGCGACGAGCCGCAGGGTCTTGAGCTCGGTGAAGTTGTACAGGCACCAAGTGGTTCGCCTGATCTCGACCTTCCGATCGAAGACCTTGAACTCTCGGAACGTCCTCGCAACTGCCTGAAGCGTGCGCAGGTCAACAGCGTCGGCGAACTCCTCGAAAAGACCGAGGATGACCTTCTTGCTATAACCAACTTTGGTCAGAAGTCGCTTGACGAAGTCATCGTCAAGCTCGACGAGCGTGGCCTCTCACTTCGGTCGAGGGATTGATATGCCAGCACGTCCAAAGAAGGGGCGCCGCTTCGGTGGCAGCTCATCTCACCAAAAATTGATGATGGCCAACTTGGTCGCTTCGCTCATCGCTGCCGAAGGCATCGTAACAACTGAGGCGAAGGCCAAGGCTGTTCGACCCATCGCAGAAAAGATGATCACGAAGGCCAAGAAAGGCGACGTACACAACCATCGCCAGGTCGTAAAGTTTCTCGGCGACCGCGAGATGGCGTCGAAACTATTCGACGAAATTGGTCCTCGGTATGCCGACCGCCCGGGTGGTTACACCCGCATCCTCAAGCTCGGACCACGCGAGGGCGACAAAGCCCCAATGGCTCGGATTGAATTGGTTTAGCAACAACGGTTTGTGCGCTCAGAACTTGTTCTGAAAAGGGAGAAAGCTTCGGCTTTCTCCCTTCGCCGTTTTTGGTCGATAGTTACTTGTGAGCTTGTTTGAGGCCGAGGCCGACTTCGTTGAGGTGCCCTCTGCGGTGACCCGTATCCGCTTGACTGTGGCCTACGACGGGTCGCCGTTTCATGGATTTGCCGAGAACATTGGCGTCACGACGGTTGCAGGGACCCTCCGCCAGGCTGCCGAGAAGGTTCTGGGCCACGAGATCACACTCGTGTGCGCTGGGCGCACCGACCGGGGTGTGCACGGGTGGGGGCAGGTGGTCTCGTTCGACGTTCGGAAAGGCACCGACCTTGAAGCTTTTCAGAAGTCGATCAACATGATGTGCCGGCCACAAATCGTGGTTCGAGACATCGCCGTGGCCGAGGCGGACTTTGATGCCCGGTTCGGTGCTGTTTCTCGGGCGTACAAGTACCGGGTACTGAACCACGCAATACCGAACCCTTTTCTTCTTTCGACGACATGGCACGTGCCGAAACCCCTCGATGTGCGAGCGATGCGCGCCGCGGTGACCCCGCTGCTTGGCGAACACGACTTCACGTCGTTTTGCCGAAAGCAGACGGCGGCTGATGGGGCGATTAAGTCGCGGGTACGCAGGCTGCTTCGAGCTGACTGGCTTGAAGTCGACGAGCACCAGTTGGTGTTTGAGATCGAGGCTTCGTCGTTCTGTCAGCAGATGGTGCGCGCCATCGTCGGCACGATGGTCGATGTGGGGCATGGTAAGTACAACGTGGCTGACGTCAAGACGATGCTTGAAGCGCGAGACCGCACCGTCGCTGGCCAGGTTGCGCCGCCGCAAGGCTTGGTGTTGTGGCAGGTCAAGTATACGAAATGACGCGAAATCATCATTTCGCAAGGTAACCGTGCCGATGGAAGAAACTGGTTCTCTCCCAGATTCCGCCAGACCGGGTTGCCGATGAAGAATTCACGCAAAGACAACAAACTCAACACCCGCTCGCTCGCCTCGGCGATTCGGCTTGCTCCTGTTGATCCGCGCCCCGCCAATGCGTTTGTGGAAACCCCGCAACAACGCAGGCACACCCAGATGGTGTCAGCGATCGCCCTGCTTCTCTCGGCCTCGTATTTGATCTGGCGGCTGACCTCGACCTTCAACCCAGAAGCGACCGCTCTCAGTTGGTTCTTTTTCCTTCTCGAGTTCTGGGGAGCGGTTGGCTTTGCCCTGTTCGTGCATTCGTCATGGGACTTAAACGCAGCGCCCTATCCGCCAGCGGTGGTCTCGACCGACCTGCGGTTGGCGATGTTGATACCGACCTACAACGAACCAGAAGAAGTTCTCCTGCCAACCGTTGCGGCCGCAGTTGCCCTTGAACCAGCCCATGAGACATGGGTGCTGGACGATGGCAAGCGGGCCTGGGTCGCCGAGATGGCCGACCGACTGGGCGCGAACTATCTCGTGCGGCCCGACAACGCTCACGCGAAGGCGGGCAACCTCAACCACGCGCTGGAGTACGTGGACGCCGATCTTGTGGGGGTCGTCGACGCAGACCATGTGCCGAGCCCCGAGTATTTCACCAACACGGTCGGCTACTTCGCCTTCCACGACGATCTGGCATTGGTGCAAACGCCACAGGACTTCTACAACGCGGACTCCTTTGAACACATCGGCGACTACGCCGAGGAGTCGCTTTTTTACCGCGTGCTTCAACCGGGCAAGAACCGGTGGAACGCGGCGTTCTGGTGCGGTACGAGCGCCGTGCTGCGAGTCGATGCCTTGCGTTCGGTTGGAGGTATCGCTACCGATTCAGTCAGCGAGGATCTGCTCACGACGCTTCGCCTCCATTCGAAAGGCTGGCGAACGATCTTTCACAACGAATCGCTGGCCCACGGCCTCGCACCGGGCGGCTATCAGGAGTACAAGTTGCAGCGCGAGCGCTGGGGCGGCGGTTCGATGGAGGTGCTGCGCAACGAGAACCCGATGCTCAAACGAGGGCTGTCTCTGCATCAGCGGATCGCCTACTTTTTCAGCCTGTCGGGTTGGTTCGAATCGTGGCGCCTTTTTGGCTACTTGTTGTTGCCGATCATCGTGTTGTTCTCCGGCACCTTCCCGATTGATGCCAACCCACTTTCGTACCTCGCCATCTTTTTATTGATGTTTGTTTCGCAGATGTACGCGCTCAAGCTGTTGGGGCGCCAACGATCGCATCCACTCTGGTCGGTGGTGTTTGACATGATTCGACTACCGGTGAGCCTTGTGGCGACGATGCGTTTGGTCGTGCCTGATACCGCCGGTTTCAAAGTGACGCCAAAGGGGCGCACAGGCGATGAGCGTTTGCGGGCCGACCCGCCATCGCTGCAGGTCGCGTTGATACTTATCTCTCTGGTCGCCCTGCTGTGGTTTGTCGCGAGTGCTTTAGGGGCGACAGCAGTCGAGTATGACTCGCGAGTGGCAGCATCGGTGGTGGCCGCAGTGGTGGTCGTGAACATCGGTCTGTTGACTACTGCGGTCCGGCGAATCTCGCACACCGAGTTTGGTTCGGAGCGCCGCGGCGGATGGCGCGTGGACGAGCAGGCTCCGGTGACGCTCGACGGGCAACGGTGCATGATCGAATCGATCGGGCTATCGGGTGGTCGTTTGCGGATGGCGGCAAACCACACATTGCATCAAGGCACAGAACACGAACTCTCGTTGCCGCTCGATGGCGGCTGTGTGCTCCAGGTGCGCCCGGTGCGTGCCGAGTTCAAGGGCGACGAGAATCAGCTCGCATTTACCATCGTCGATGCGCAGTGGGCCTCGAAAGCAGCTCTTGCCAGAGTCCTGGTGCTTCGAAAACTACAGCGGATGGGCGTCGCCGTATCAATGCGCAATGTTGACTCGACCGAGCTCGAGCACGTGCCGTCGACCACCGCTGTTGAACCGTCGAAGTACTGGATGCCGCCGACATCGAAGTACCTGCCGCTCGTTGGCCAGCTCATCGAGAAGCGCTCAGCTCGATCTACCGAGGGGCGTGACGAGCCCGAACTCGATGCTCCAAGGTCTGAGGCTGCCTGATCGGACGTTGGTCAGATCACCACCGTGCCGCAGTCGACATTGCTGGTGACGCCGTTTTGGAAGCTGCGGATGGTGTACGCATGGCTGCCTGCAGTCGGCGCAAGGTCGATATAGCTTGTCGACGCCCCGACGCTAGCGAGAAAGTTGCCGTCTCTGCGCACGTAGTAGGCATCTTCGCCGGCGATCGCTGTCCAGATGACGTCAACGTCGCCGTTCGGGTTGACGACAGCGGTGCACGATGGTGCCGGAGGGGGAGCGATCGTTGCCGAGCCGCAGGCCACATCGGTGGTCACGCCGTTGAGCGTCGAGCGCACGACATAGGTGAAGCTGCCGGCGGTTCGGTCGTTGTCGACGTAGTAGGTGAGGTTGCTCACCGAGGTGAGAAACGACCCGTTTCGCCGAACGGAATACGTGTCTTCGCCAGCGATCGAACTCCAGTCGACCACGATGTCGTTGTCGACTTCGAGAAGGACGGTACAGGTTGGCGCAGGTGGCGGGTCGAGCGTAACGGACCCGCAGGCAACCTCAGTGACAACGCCTGACTGCTTCGAGCGAACCACGTAGGTGTGGGTGCTGCCCGGAACGGTGGTTGTGTCGGTGAAGCTGAGTTGACCGCCAGCCACCGTGGTAAGGAAAGATCCATCTCGGCGCACCGTGTAGGTGTCCTCGCCGTGGATTGCACTCCACCCAACGCGTGCCGAGTCGTCGACTTTACGCACCACGCTGCAGCTTGGCGGGGCGGGTACACCAACGCCGACGCTGATCTGTGACTTGATCGAGGTCAACCCGGCTGAGTCGATGGACCGAGCCTCGATGCGAAATTGACCGTCGGGGGCGTTCAACGCGAACTGCCAGTCGAACGCTTCGCCCGGGTAGCTGACTGGTTGGGTGCTGAAGTCATACACCGTCGACGCCAGTGAACCATCGGCCTGGAGCCACAGTCCAGTGAGGTTGTCCTGGACCCGAACCTTGACGGAAAGCACGCGAGTGTCGTCGGAAGCGACACCGGTGACCACCAGAGGGTTCTGGTTCAACGAGTCAGCGGCAGGGGAGGTGATGGCGATGGTCGGGACGGTGTTATCGAGTGCTGCTGCACCGAAGTCCATGAACGCTGAGCGGCCGACGTTGCGGCGCCCGACCTCGGAACCATCGTGGCCAATCAACAGGCCGCGATCGGTAACGGTGAGCTCCTGCACGCCACGACCAGCATTGGTGCCTGGGTCCCAGTCGAGTGGAGTGCCGTCGTTCACATCGAGCGCAGCGAGTTGCCAGCGCCAGGCGCCGACGCTTCGGTCTCCGGTGCAGACTGCGCCGACGTCGTTGTCGTCGACCGTTGGGCCGGGACCGGCGTCGATGTTGCAGAAGTGGCCGCCAGCGTAGACCGCGTTGTTCGAGATACCGATGGCGAATACCGAATCACGCATGCGGTGGATCCACTTGGGTGCGGTGTCGGCCCCACCGGCGGTAGGAAACGCCAGCACCATGTCGTGCCACGGTGCGGTGTCGCCGATACCCGTCGCCATGGCATAGAAGCTTCCGTCGGGTGAGAGGTCGGCATTCGTGGCATGCGCTCCCCAACGCGCTCCATCAAAGAAGGCATTGATCGAGTACGTCGTTAGGAAGGGCGCTGAAGGGTCCGACACGTTGAACATGGCCGCGCCAAGACGCTGCTGGCCGTCGATGAATTCGGCTGAATGCACCACAAGGAGCTCGTTGGTTCCGGGCAGAGCTTCGACATGACGGGTTGATTGGCCGCCGGAGAACGCACTGCCCTCACCGGTGAAATCGAAGGTGAACGCGGGGTTGACGTTGCCGGTTGTGATATCGATCTCGGCAAGGTTGCCGATGAAGAGTCCGTCGATTTTGCTGAACGCGCCGCCCACAAATAGCCGGCCAGTATCGGTGAGGTTGATGTCGTCGACCGTTGCGTTCGCGTTGGCGATCCAGGTCGGGTCGACCGAGCCGTCGCTGTTGAGCTTTGCCAGTTTCTTTCGGCCACGGTTGTTGATGACACTGAAGGATCCCCCGACAAGGATCTCTCCTCGGCTGGCGCCTCGGCTGATGGCCTTCACCGTGCCGTTGAGTTCGGGGAGGAACGTGTCGACGAGTTCGCCGGTGTCTTTGTCGAAAGCCACCAGATATGGCTGATCGATGATTAACCCAGTGCTGAGCTGTACCTGGGTGAAGTCGCCGCCGGCGACGATCCAGTTGTCGATTTCTTCGATTGCGTAGACATCACCGTCAAGGATGTCGGGAAAGTCCACTCGGGGAATCAACGGTACGAGCTGATCGTGAGGGACCGTGAGTTCCGACGCGCTTGCTGCCGGAGCGCTGAGGGTCA
The DNA here is from genome assembly GCA_938015295.1 of uncultured Acidimicrobiales bacterium. Taxonomy (GTDB): domain Bacteria; phylum Actinomycetota; class Acidimicrobiia; order Acidimicrobiales; family SHLQ01; genus CALLQB01. Next base: position 22,780 of record CALLQB010000006.1, on the reverse strand, counting down.
GCAGCGGTGCTGCTAGCGCAATACTGATCATGACGGTGAGCACGGTTCGAAGCTTGAGCGACATCGTGAATCCAAGTGGGTTGTGGGGGTTGCCCCACCGTCACACCGCGCGAACTGGCGGGCAATGGCCGTTTGGCTCATTCGCCGTAGGCCCGTTGCACTGGATAGGCCAAATGGCCCAAATGACTATCAATATCTTTCGGTAATGTTGAGTATCTTTGCAGTCATTGGAGACTGTTTGCGGTCCGAAGAGTCTGATCGGATGTGGCTGCCAACTGGGTGGCTACTGCTGGGAAGTCGGTAGTGTTGAAGAAATCGATACCGCGCGTCTTTGCGAACTGTGCTTTTCGCCAATATCGTAAACCCTTGGCCCAAGTTCCCTACTGCGAGAGCCGCTGTGACTACGTACACCCCTAAAGCTGGCGAAATTGAACGCGCATGGCACATCATCGATGCTGAGGGCATGGTTCTTGGCCGCCTCTCCACCGAAGTTGCCAACCTCTTGCGTGGCAAACACAAGACGACATACACGCCGAACCTCGACACCGGCGATCATGTGATCATCATCAACGCCGAAAAGATTGTCCTGACCTCCGGCAAAGCCGAGCGAAAGATGGTTTACCGTCACTCCGGTTTCCCTGGCGGCATCAAGTCCCGCACCTATGCTGACATGCTCGCCGACCGCCCCGAAGAGGCGCTGCGCAAAACCATCAAAGGCATGCTGCCCAAGACCCGTCTTGGCAACGCCCAGATCAACAAGCTGAAGGTCTACCCGGGCCCAACGCATCCGCACGAGTCCCAGAAGCCTCAGCCCATTGCGTTTGAACACGCTCGGGCCCGCACGCAGAACGACTGAGTACATCCATGTCAACGCCACTTATTCAATCCACCGGTCGCCGCAAGCGGGCAGTTGCCCGAGTTCGCTTCCGTCCCGGAACCGGCACGGTAACGGTCAACAAGCGCCCCATCGAGGACTTCTTCCCGAACGCTTCGCACCGTATGCATGTCATGGAGCCCTTCAAGGTCACCGAGACCGAAGGTAGCTACGATGTCGACGTCACTGCGCACGGTGGTGGCCCATCGGGCCAGGCTGGCGCCGTTCGGCTCGGTATCGCCCGAGCCCTCGTCGAACTTGACGGCGAGCTCCGCGAGCCGCTGAAGCGTGCCGGCTTCCTTACCCGTGATCCACGGAAGAAGGAAAGCAAGAAGTACGGACTCAAAAAGGCCCGAAAGGCTCCGCAGTACTCGAAGCGTTAATCGACGCTTCCTCAAGAATTTGCTGTCTTCCCCTCAGCGATCTTGTCACTGGAACCGACTGGAGACTCTATGAGTCTCCAGTTCGGTACCGACGGTGTGCGTGGCGAGGCATACACCCAGCTCTCTGCAGCGTTTGTGTATGCACTTGGCGCTGCAGCTGCGACCGTTCTCGGCGGCGACCGCTTCGTTGTGGGCCGCGACACCCGAGAGTCCGGTCCGGACTTTGAAGAAGCGCTCAGCAGAGGTTTAGCGACGCAGGGCGCCACCGTCAGTCTGGTTGGCGTGGTGCCGACTCCGGCAGTGGCTTGGCTGTGCGCCGCCGATGATGTGCCGGGGGCGATGATCTCGGCATCGCACAATCCGTTCTCGGATAACGGCATCAAACTCTTCGCAGCGGGCGGCCTCAAACTCAGCGACGCCGTGCAGGACGAAATTCAGCACCAAATCGACGACATTCTTTCTGCGGCCGAACCCGAGCTTTCTGCGACCGAACCCGAGAACCCGTCCGCGCACACGGTCGACGAGTCGTCATCGCTGCAACGATGGACCGACGCTGTTGTCGCTTCCCTAGGCGGCCGGCGACTCGACGGGACCAAAGTTGTCCTCGACTGTGCGAACGGATCGAACGCCGCCGTCGCTCCCGACGTCTTTTCCGGACTCGGGGCCTCGGTAGTCGCGCTCGCCACCTCACCGGACGGACGAAATATCAACGACAACTGCGGGTCGACCCATCTCGAAGGGCTGCAGAAGGCCGTTCTCGAGCACCAAGCAGACCTCGGGTTCGCCTTCGACGGCGACGCCGACCGGGTGCTCGCTGTCGACAATCGTGGTCGGGTGGTCGATGGCGACCAGATCATTGCGATGTGCGCAAAGGATATGCACGACAATGGCCGCCTAACGAACGATGCGGTTGTGGTGACCGTGATGTCGAACCTTGGCTTTCGTCGAGCAATGGCTAGCGCCGGAATCGAGATCGTCGACACCAAAGTCGGCGACCGGTATGTCCTCGAAGCGCTCGACGAAGGCAACTACGCGCTTGGTGGCGAACAATCTGGCCACGTGATCTTTCGTGAACTCGCGACAACCGGCGACGGTCTCCTGACGGCGCTCGCTGTCGTCGACCTCGTTCGGCGCGACGGTCGCACCTTCGCCGAGGTGGCCGACACCTCGATGACACGCTTTCCGCAGGTGCTCAAAAACGTACGGGTGGCCAAACAAGCCGCCAATCTTTCGGAGTTGCTTGGTCCGGCTGTAGCACGAGTGGAAGCTGACCTTGGCGACGAGGGTCGGGTCCTCATCCGCCCATCGGGTACCGAACCGTTGATCCGGGTGATGGTCGAAGCGTCCACAGCCGAACGTGCCGGCGTTGCCGCCGCTGAACTGGTCGCGGCGGTCGAAGCCATTCACTAGGCAAGAACCTCTACGATGGAGCCTGCGCGGACCGATAGGACGTAGTTACGTCCAGAAGGAACTTTAGGTATGTGCGGAATTATCGCAGTTGTCCAACGCCGGTCAGAACGTCTTGTCCCGGAACATGAGTCTGTCGTTGCGCCGCTACGCGCCGCATTGGCCGGACTTGAAGCGCTCGCCGACCTCGATATGGCCGAGCAACTCAAGGCCGTCGCCGACCACCTCGAGGTAGCAAACGATCTCCTGCGCGGAGTTCCGGGGGTGCGCCTTTTGCTGAGCAGCCCCGCTACCGACCGCGAAGTAGCCCAGTTTGCCGCTTCGATCGCGACGCATGTCAACGAACTCGAAGAGCGCCTCAACCAGGGCCGTATCGAGGGAGCCCTCGAGCAGATCAACGCCCAGTTCATTCGTGTCAAAGACTTCGCTTGGATGGTCGAACGCGATCGTCTCCGCACTGCACACGAAGTCGAGAAGCTCGCCGGACCCGAACCCAAATTGTCGGCGATCGAAACCATGACTGCTGCGCAGCAAGCGCTATCGGCGCTCGATCGCCTCGAGGTTCGCGGACGCGACTCTGCCGGTCTGCATCTTCTTGTCCGGAACCACGGCCTCGACACCGAGTCGGCAACGATCGCGCGTTTGCTCGAGGAGCGCACGCAAGACCGCCTGTTCACAAACAGCGCCATTCGTGTCGTGGGCAACAAGCTGAGCTTCGTCTACAAAATGGCTGCGGAGATCGGCGAACTCGGCGACAACACCAGCTTTATCCGTTCGGCGATCGCTGGCGATGAAATCCTGCGGATGGCACTCGATAACGAAACGGCGCAAACGGTGGTTCTTGGCCACACCCGCTGGGCATCGGTGGGCATCGTTTCAGAACCCAATGCTCACCCGCTCAACAGCGAACAAACCAGCGACCGCCAGGGGCCGTACTGCACCGCAGTATTGAACGGCGACGTCGACAACTTCGCCGACGTGATCGCTGCTGAAGGTCTTGGCATCGATGATGCGATAACCACCGACGCCAAGGTGATTCCGACACTGATGTCGAAGCATCTCGCTGACCACGATGTAACCGAAGCATTCCGCCGCACTGTTGCGGGCCTCGAAGGTTCTGTGGCAATTGCGAGCAGCTCCGCAGAGGCCGCCGACCACCTGCAGCTCGCGCTTCGAGGTAGTGGTCAGGCGCTTTACGTTGGCTTGGCAGAAGATAGCTACATCATCGCAAGCGAGCCTTACGGCGTCGTGGAAGAAACCGCCCGGTACATCCGGATGGACGGCGAAACACCTGGCAACTTGTCGAACCCCAACGCCAGTCGTGGACAGATCATCGATCTCAATGCAGCGCATGCCGGAACAGTTGAAGGCATCGTGCGCAAGGCGTACGACGGCACTGATCTTCCGGTGACCCAAGACGATGTGGTGACAGCACAGATCACAACCCGTGACATCGACCGCGGCGAGTTTCGCCACTACCTCCTCAAGGAAATTACCGAGGCCCCGAAGTCGTTCCGTAAGACCCTTCGAGGCAAGATCGATGACCAGAACGGTCGACTCAGCGCTTCGTTGAGCACCGACACGATCTCTGCTGATGTTGCCGAGCGAATTCGTTCGGGGGCGATCCGTAACGTGATCGTGATCGGCCAAGGAACGGCCGCTGTCGCGGGCGAAAGTTTGGCCACGATTCTCGCCGACGAACTGGTTGGTTCTGGCGTGCAGGTTGACGCTCGACCAGCAACGGAACTTTCGGGTTTCGGCCTGCAGCCCGACATGAGCGACACACTCGCCATCGCGATCAGCCAGTCAGGTACTACGACCGACACCAACCGAACCGTCGACGTCATCCGAGCTCGCGGCGCATTGGTTATCGCCATCGTGAACCGTCGCAACAGCGACCTCACCGACAAGGCCGACGGCGTTCTCTACACCTCTGATGGGCGCGACGTCGAGATGAGTGTTGCCTCGACCAAGGCGTTTTATGCGCAGATCGCTGCTGGCGTCTTGTTAGCAACGGCAATCGCTGATCTGTTTGGCGCTGGAGACCCCGACGAGCGCTCGAAACTTCTCGCTCAGCTTCGCGAGCTTCCGGTCGCGATGGAATCCGTGCTCGGTATCCAAGAAGCGATCGGCGAAGCGACCCGACGTCATACCCCGAGCCGTCGCTACTGGGCGGTAGTCGGGAACGGCCCCAACCACATCTCGGCGCGCGAGCTACGCATCAAACTTTCTGAGCTTTGCTACAAATCGATTGCCGTCGATCACACCGAGGACAAAAAGCACATCGACCTGTCGGCAGAGCCGATGATTCTTGTCTGCGCAGCGGGTCTTGTCGGCAGCACTGCCGACGATGTGGCAAAAGAAGTTGCGATCTACCGGGCTCACAAGGCAGCACCCATCGTGATCGCCAACGAGGGCGAGAGTCGATTCAACGCTGCGCTCGATGTGATCTTTGTGCCTGAGGTCCACCCGCGCCTGGCCTTCATCTTGTCGGCAATGGCCGGCCATCTCTTCGGCTACGAAGCCGCACGTGCGATTGATTCGTTCGCGCAGCCACTTCGCGAGTCGCGGTCAATCATCGAACAAGCTGCGGCATCGGAGTTGCCGGCTTCTGCGTCGAGCGATCTCATCGCCACCCTGACTCCATGGCTCAAGAAGCAGGCGCAAACCTTCTTCGATCAACTGCGTAGCGGGAATCTCAACGGCAACCTTGAAGCGAGTACCGCCGCTCGGATTGCGTCGCACTACCGATACGCAATTGGTCATCTGCCGATCGATTCGTACCAACTCGAATTTGGCAAGGTGGGCACACCCAGCGTTGCGATCGAGGACCTAGCCGCGGCACTGTCGCTCGGAATCGAAGAACTCACCCGACCGATCGACGCCATCAAACATCAGGCAAAGACTGTCACTGTTGGTATCTCTCGCTCGGACGAAACACTGTTGCAGGTGGCGTTGGCGCAGGCGGTACTCGACGCCGGAGCGCCCCGCGATCAGCTTTCATATCGCTCGTTGCGAACGCTTGCCGACCTTGATCCTGCTATCGCCGAGGTCGTTGGCTTCACCCGTTACCGAGTCGAGGGTCTCGATGCTTCTGACGACGGATCTGCGGTCATCATCGACCGAGGTGGAATCAGCCTCAACATTCCGTCGAGAACAGATCGTGATCCGGCACTTCGTGGAACGAAGCACCGCGTCGCGACCGAGAAACGTCTGCTGGTTGCTGTCGGCCGGCGAGACAACCGGCAAATGATCATTGTGCCCGAGGTGAAAGACAGCGAAACCGTCGGCCTGACACTGCTTTTTGTCCGCATGCACGAGTACCTCGACGCGTCCACCGCCCGCGGTGTTCTGCAGGGGTACCGCAACCGCTACGCGGCAATTCGCGACGCGGTTACCGAAACTGAGCCGAACTTTCGCGAGGATCTCCTAGAAAGCCAGAGCGTCGTCGACTTGCTTACGCTCGATGTCGCAAAGCTGGCGGAGAATTGGCGCGGCTAGCCATTGCGGCAATCGCTCTGCTGCTGGTTACGAGCGGCTGCGCCTCGGACGGCCCTGATGCAGCCAACGCTGACGGTCCGTCGGAAACGTCGCCGCCGACAACCCGCGACCTGTCGGATCCTTATGAGCGAATCGCCGGCGGAGTCCTACTGCAGGACAGCGCTGGCTTCGTGCAGATTTGCTTTCGGCTAGTCGAGCAACCTGGCGATGACGGCGTCGACGAGGTGCTCTGTGCTGATGCGCGGGCGTCCTACGCTGCCGACGACTATGTAGTTTTCGACCCCTCGCGGGTGGGAACCGAACGGCTCGACGACCTGACGATCACCACTGAGCAATCATGGCTGTATGGCGCCGAGCTCGAAGACGGTTTACATCTGCAGCTGCGACCTGCACGCGAAGGTGAGGTGATCCCATGATCGGCATTGGTACTGACCTCGTTGAAGTTGATCGATTTCGCGACTCGCTCGAACGCACCCCGACGCTCAAGACCAAACTCTTCTGTGCAGGCGAAAGGGAATATGCCGACCGTGCGAATGATCCGACCGAACGATATGCAGCCCGCTTTGCGGCCAAAGAAGCAGTAATGAAGGCAATGGGTGTCGGCATCGGCGAAATCGCTATGGCCGACATCGAGGTAGTGCGCCTTGCGTCTGGTCAGCCGGAAATTGTCCTTCACGGCACGGCCGCAGAGCTAGCTGCCAAACTTGGTATCGGGCAGTGGTTGCTGACCATGACTCATACCGACTCGATGGCGCACGCAGTCGCGGTTGCTCTGGCCTAAACGATGAAGCCGCTCATCACACCTGCGGAGATGCGTCGAGTGGACGACGCAGCAACCGAACCACTCGAAACCATCATCAAACGGGTCGGGGCGCTGGTAGCCATCGAAGCGATCGCCATGATGGGTGGCACGTATGGGCGACGGGTGATCGTTCTTGCAGGTCCGGGGAACAACGGAGCTGACGGAAAGGCCGCAGCAACGTTTCTCGAACAACGTGGCGTGCGCGTGAGTTCTCTGCCGCCCGATGTGCGTTCAGTGCCCACCTGCGATCTGGTGATTGACGCTGCATTCGGTACCGGTGTATCTCGGGAGTACCTTGCGCCCCACATTCCCGCAGGCATTCCAGTGTTGAGCATCGACGTTCCGTCAGGATTTGATGGGCTGACCGGTGAAGCACTCGGAACGCCGATCCAGGCGTCGCGAACAATCGTTCTTGGTGCACTGAAACCCGGGCTACTTTTTGAGCCAGCGCGCTCAGCCTCTGGCGAGAGGATCGTGGTTGATATTGGGCTCGACGCGACCGACACCATCACACCGTCGGCGTACGAGATCGAGGCCGAAGATATTGTCGGGTGGTTGCCCGCCCGGCACCCCGAAACACACAAATGGAAATCGGCCTGTTGGGTCGTCGGCGGCTCGGCTGGAATGACCGGAGCGGCGATCCTCGCTGCCCGAGGAGCGCAACGCGGAGGGGCAGGATACGTTCGACTCAGTATCCCAGAAACCTCTCCTAGTGCCGAAGTCAGCCAAATGATCGCAGATTTGGTGGTAGTCGCGATGGACGAGAAACTCCGCGCTCCCGACATCGATCGTTTCGCCTCGATGGTCGTCGGGCCAGGCTTGGGTCGTGCAGCGACCATGACAGCCCACGTCCTCGATTTGATCGCCGAATCGACTGTGCCGATGGTGATCGACGCCGACGCCCTTTGGCATCTTGGCGACGACTCGGCTGGCCTACTCGCAAGGCGGACCGGTGCAACCGTGCTGACGCCACACGATGGTGAGTTCAGAGGATTGACCGGCGAACTCCCGGGCCCCAACCGAGTCGATGCTGCCGTCGCTCTTGCGCAACAAACACAGAGCGTCGTGTTGCTGAAAGGGGCCACGACTGTGGTCGCTGCCCCCAGCGGCCCGGCCCACGTGGTCGCTAATGGAGACGTCCGGCTTGCCACGGCAGGATCTGGCGATGTTCTTGCAGGCCTTATCGGAGCGCTACTTGCGCGGGGAATGCCGGCCCAGCTCGCGGCCAGCGCTGGCGCTTTCGTTCATGCCGACGCTGCGAGTCTTGGCTACGCCGACGGACTCGTCGCGAGCGACCTTCCAGATCTCGTCGCAAGAGCTCTGACCGAGCACCGCTAACCTTGGCGCAGTGAGAGCAACCCACGCCCGCATCGACCTTGATGCCATCGACCATAACGTCGAGGTCTTTGCCGCTCACCTCGCAGCGCATGGCGGTGGCAAGACGGAAATCTGTGCCGTCGTGAAGGCTGATGCGTACGGCCACGGAATGATTCCCGTCGCTAACCGGGCGCTTAGCGCCGGTGCGACATGGCTGGCGGTAGCGCTGGTCGAAGAGGGCATAGCACTTCGCAATGCTGGCTTCGTCGAGCCGGTGTTGTTGCTCTCTGAGCCACGGCCCGAACAAATGCCTCTGGTGGTCGCAAACGAACTACGGCCGAGTGTGTACACCGAAGAGGGTCTTGAAGCCGCCGAAGCTGCAGCAGTTGCCGCCGGCATCGACCTCCCCGTGCACGTCAACATCGACACCGGGATGGGACGGGTGGGGGCTGCACCCGAACTCGCGACCCATTTGGCCACCGTCATTGATGAAACGGTGCGGCTCACCCTCGAGGGGGTATATACACACTTCGCCGTGGCCGATGAGCCAGACAATCCTTTCAACGACATCCAGCTCGAGCGATTTGAACGCGTGCTTGCCGATCTCGCCTCCGAAGGAGTGCATCCACCGGTGATACACGCGGCAAACTCGGCCTTCGCGTCGACGCGACCCGCAAGCTGTTTCACCATGATTCGCCTCGGCATGGCGTTGTACGGCGTGCCACCGGCACGGGAGTTCGACGGCCTCCTCGATCTGAAGCCAGCGATGTCATTGCACTCGTCGGTGTCGTTGTCGAAACGCGTCCCAGCTGGCCAGCGTCTTTCGTATGGCCTGCGGTACGAGACCCCAGCTGAAGAAACAATTGTGACCATTCCGATTGGCTACGCCGACGGCTACCGCAGACGACTGTTTGCGGTCGGCGCCGAAGTGCTGATTGGTGGCAAGCGCCGGCCGTTGGCGGGCACCGTAACCATGGACCAGATCATGGCGAGCTGCGGATCTGACGAGATTGAGCCAGGCACGCCCGTGGTGCTTGTGGGCGAGCAGGGTGAAGAACAGATCACCATGTGGGAGCTTGCCGAAAAGCTCGACACGATTGCCTACGAGATGACCTGCCTGATCGGTACGCGGGTTCGACGCGAATACGGCTGATGACACGGATCTTTGTTGTCGAGCCATACTTCGCCGGCTCGCACCGGTCATGGGCCGACGGCTATCAACGACATAGCGCTCACGAAGTGCACGTGATTTCCCACGAAGGAAACTTCTGGCGATGGCGTCTTCGAGGGGCTGCTGTCACCCTGGCGGAAGCCACCGCGCAGTTGGTGACTGAGGTTGGATCGCCGGATGTCCTGCTGGTGAGCGACTTCGTTAATCTCGCCAGCTATCTGGGTCTGGTTCGTCGCAGCGTTGGTGATCCAGCCGTGGCGTTATACATGCACGAGAACCAACTGTCGTACCCGCTGGGAGCGAACCAGCAGCCAGACGAGGCGCTCGCCCTGATCAACTGGGTGAGCATGGTTGCTGCAGATCAGGTGTTCATCAATTCGGCGTTCCATCGTGATGAACTCTTTGCCGAGTTACCCAAATTGTTGTCGCGAGCTCCCGACCTTTCGCACACAAGGTTGCTCGACGAGGTCCGTCAAAAAACTGCCGTTCTGCCTGTGGGGATAGAGCTCGACGACATCACCGAGCGCGGGTCAAAGGTCGGGTCGGCACCCGTCGTCGAAATCGACGATGCCCGACCGCTGGTGCTGTGGAGCCACCGGTGGGATCACGACAAGAATCCACGTGCGGTGTTCAACGCACTCTTTCGCTTGGCCGACGAAGGGATTGCGTTCCGGCTCGCGATAGCGGGAGAAAACGAGCGGGTCGATCCGCGAGAGTTTGTCGATGCTCAGGCTCGGCTGGGAGACAGAGTGGTTCACGCTGGGTACCTGAGTCGCGCCGAGTACTGCAACCTTTTGACAAGTGCTGACGTGGTGCCGAGCGCCGCCCTTCATGAATTTTTCGGCATTGCGATGATCGAGGCGATGGTGGCCGGCGCCGTGCCGGTCCTGCCTGCACGGCTGAGCTACCCCGAAGTTGTGCCGCCGCGGTATCACGAGGCTGCGCTGTATGACGACGGGCAGCTGACTGACAGGCTACGTGACGTTTTGCTTCATCTCGATCAGTACCGGCTTCGCCTACGTGGACTCTCGGATGAACTTCGTGTTCATGACTGGTCGATAGTGGCCCCCCGGTACGATCGCGAACTGAGCGAACTTGTTCGATGACGCCGGAATTACCGGAAGTAGGGAGAGCCGCACGTGGTGAGCACCGGAATTGAAGGGGTAGTGGTTGGTCACCACACCAATGCAGACGCCCTGACGGGCTGCACCGTTGTTGTGTTCCCCAACGGCACGGTCGCATCGGGCGAAATTCGCGGCGGAGCTCCTGCTACCCGAGAGTTTGCTCTCCTCGATACCGATCGCATGGTCGATACCTGCAACGCTGTCGTACTTACCGGCGGGTCGGCATTCGGACTGTCGGCGGTCGACGGTGTGGTCGACTGGTGCGTTGAAAATTCGCGAGGATTCGCCACAGCCGCCGGCGTAGTTCCCATCGTTGTTGGGATGGCGCTCTACGATCTTGCGCAGGGCGATAGTTCGATCCGTCCGACAGCGACCGATGGCCGCGCAGCGGTGGATGCTGCCGCGGCAACCTTCGCCGCAGGGCGAGTTGGTGCCGGCACCGGTGCCACGATCGCGAAGTGGGGCACCGAAGAGCCGAGCCCTGGCGGCTTAGGAGTTTCAACGATTCGGGTAGGCGATCTCGTGGTGACGGCGATCTTTGCGGTCAACGCTGCTGGCCACATCGATGACGGCTCATTACCAAAGGCGATCGCGGATGAAACCTTCGATTGTTGGCCAGAGACTGCTCCGTTCGAGAACACGACCATTGGCGTCGTTGTAACCAACGCAAGGCTGACCAAGGCAGCATGCCACCTGGTCGCGCAAGGTGCGCACGACGGGTTTGCTCGAGCCCTTTTCCCGTCGCACCTCCGCAGCGACGGCGATGCCGTGGTTGCCGCAGCCACCGGTGTTGTCGAGACGGACCTTGATGTTGTGAGAACTGTGGCAATTGTCGCTACCGAACAAGCAATCAGGTCGGTTGGCCAGCAGGCTTTCTAGAGTTCAGTGGCGGTAACCTGAGGCAGTGATTCACGTGGAAACCGCCAGCGCGGCCGAAACCAAAGATGTTGCGGCGGCAATAGCCGGTCTGGCGCGTCCGGGTGATCTGCTGTTGCTTCTCGGCGACCTCGGAGCAGGCAAAACCGCTTTCACCCAGGGGCTTGGCAACGCCCTTGGTGTTACGCAACCAATCACCAGTCCGACGTTCACACTTGCCCAGCAGTACGAAGGCACTGACATGCGGGTGCACCACCTCGATGTGTATCGCCTTGAGCAGCTCGACGAGGTCAGCGACCTCGGGCTCCCCGAACTGCTCGACGACGATGCGGTTGTGGTGATCGAGTGGGGCGACGCAATTGTGCCAATGCTCCCCAACAACTACTTGGAAATCCGCATAACCTTTGGCGACGGCGATGACGATCGGGTGCTGGTCCTTGAACCGGTTGGCAGCGGATGGTCCGCTCGCCGTTCCGCCCTTGAAACGGCCATTGCCGAACTTTCGTCGCCCCCGTCAACGCAACCCGGCGACGCGGGAGATGCACAATGCTGATACTTGGCATCGAGTCGGCGACCGCTCAGGTTGGTTGCGCAGTTGGTGGTCATGAAGGCGTCTTGGCTTCATGTCACACGTCAAAGGGCCGCCGCCATGCAGAAAATCTGGCACCCCAAATCGATTTTGTGCGGCGCCAGGCGCGTATCGAGCTCGAAGAAATCAGCGTGGTCGCGATCGATCTCGGCCCCGGACTCTTCACCGGTTTGCGGGTCGGTATCGCTACGGCGATGGCGATGGCACACGCGCTGAACGTTCCGATGATCGGCGTGTCGAGCCTCGATCTGGTGGCGTTTCCCGTCCGGTTCACCAGCCGCCTCATCGTTGCTGTGCTCGATGCTCGCCGCGGCGAGGTCTTCTCGGCCTGCTACCGCCATGTGCCAGGCGGCGTCCAACGCATCACCGAACCGCAGGTGATCACCCCCGAGGACTTGGCCGGCGAACTGCAGGCGACCGGCGAGGACGTGTTACTGGTCGGTGATGGCGCGCTTCGTTACGCCGACCTGTTTGCCGATCTGAAGGGCGTTGATATGGCCGATCACGGTCTCGCTCATCCTTCGGCGTCGTCATTGGTGCAGTTGGCGCACGCTCAAGCTCTACGCGAGGAATGGGTGCAACCGTGGGAACTCCAGCCCATGTATTTGCGTAAGCCTGACGCCGAGATCAACTGGATTCGCAGGGATTCCTAGGATGGCTGCCTCGCTTACCCCAGCCAGCGCTGGCGCAACGGCCAGCTCGTCGCATCGACACGGCGAACATCTGGCTCTGGCACCCCTGACACTCGACCTGCTCGCGAGCAAATACCTCCGAGCGGTGCATCGCATCGACGAGCAGGTCTACCCCGATCCGTGGTCGCTTAACCTTCTCCGCCAGGAACTCAAACTTACGAACCGCGTGCACCAGGTGGTCCTCGTTCAGGGCCGAGTAGTAGGACATTGCGGTCTTCTCATTGCGCCAGGCGAAGCGCACGTCACGACCATTGCTGTCGATCCGGCCGCGAGCGGCTTCGGTATCGGCAGTGCGCTGATGTTGGCGATGGTCGATGCCGCGATTGCCTTTGGCACCCCGGCACTTACTCTCGAAGTGCGCGTGTCGAACCTGCGAGCCCGAGCCTTGTACCAACGGTTTGGTTTCGTGCCCGCAGGAGTTCGCAAGCAGTACTACGCGGACACAAAGGAAGACGCCTTGGTGATGTGGGCGAACGATCTTGATTCCGCCGAGTACGAGCAGCGACTCGCGGCGCTTCGATCGACCGCCCGTCAGACACAGACAACCCCTATTCTTGAACGATTTATCGGCAGCAAAATATGACAGATTTCAACCAGATTCTCGGTATTGAAACCTCGTGCGACGAGACTGCTGCGGCGGTTGTTGTGGCAGCGCAAACGGTGCGCTCCTCGGTAGTAAGCAGCCAGATCGAATTGCATGCAAGATACGGCGGTGTCGTGCCCGAGATCGCCAGCCGCGCCCATGTCGAACTGCTAACCCCGGTGGTTGCCCAAGCGATCGTTGAGGCAGGAATCGAGAACGCTGACGTGGATGCGGTTGCCGCGACCTATGGCCCGGGGCTGGTCGGCTCGCTGCTTGTGGGCGTCAGCGCAGCGAAGGCGCTTGCGTTGGTCTGGGATGTGCCTTTTGTCGGCGTGAACCATCTCGAGGCGCACTTGTATGCCTCGTTTCTTGAGGAACCGACGCTCGAACTCCCGCTGATGGTGCTGCTGGTTTCCGGCGGTCACACGATGCTCGTGAACATGAAGGGTCACGGCGACTATGAGATCATCGGCTCGACGCTCGATGATGCCGCTGGGGAGGCGTACGACAAGGTCGCCCGGTATCTCGGACTCGGGTATCCAGGTGGTCCGATTCTCGATGAGCTCTCGCTTCAAGGCGACCCTACGGCCATTGCCTTTCCGCGGGCGATGAAGAACGACGGCTACGATTTTTCGTTCAGTGGCTTGAAGACATCGGTCGTCAACCACGTGCGGAAGAACCCCGACGTCGAAGCCGCCGACGTGGCCGCATCGTTTCAGGAAGCCGTCGCCGACGTATTGGTTACCAAGGCGCGTCGTGCAGCCCGCGAATATGGATCGAAGGGTATTTGCATCGGTGGAGGCGTTGCCGCGAATTCACGCTTGCGCGAAGCGGTGCTCGATGCCTGTGTTGCCGATGACCTGCAAGCGTTCTTGCCGAGCCGCTCGATGTGCACCGACAATGCAGCGATGGTGGCAGCCGCCGGTTGGCACCGTTTGCACTCCGATGGGCCAAGCCGCATCGACCTCGGCGCCAACCCAAGTCTCTCCCTCTAAAAGTAAGAACGCGGGGTCAGACCCCGCGTTCTTACTTTGGTTAGCTGGCGGCGAAGTGGGCTGCCGCTGACGGGTTGATGGTGAAGCCGGTGCCTGGGCGATCGGGCATTTGTAGCTTGCCAGCGCGTAGTTCGATGTCCTCGTTGAAGAGGGGAGCGAACCAGTCGATGTGCTCGACCGATATGCAGTTATCGAGCGAGCCAGCTAGCGAAAGGCTGTGTTCGGTAAAGAAGTGGCTCGAAACCGGCACATGGTTGGCGGCTGCGGCTGCGGCCGCCTTGCGGAACTCGCTGTAGCCGCCCATTCGTTGGAGATCGGGCATTAAAATGTCGGCCGAAGTTGCGTCGATCATCGCTTGCATACCGAACCGGGTGTACTCGGTCTCGCCTGAAGCGACCGGCGTATCTAGTGCGGCAGTGACCCTGGCTTGCCCCGCAAGGTCGCCTGCCGCGACAGGTTCCTCGATCCAGCCCAGGCCGAACTCTTCGAGCCGACGTCCAAGCCGTATCGCCTCTTTGGTGGTGAACTTCTGGTTGGCATCGACCAGAAGACTGATCTGGTCTCCTACCGCTTCGCGAACCGCCCGAACCCGGGCGACGTCGGTGTCAGGCGAATCGCTGCCAATCCGGAGCTTTATGGCGGTGAAGCCTTGGTTGAGGTATGCCTGAGCCTCGGTGACGAGTTCTTCGACGGATGCAGTGAGCCAAAGGCCTGAACTCGCGTACGTATCGATCTCCTCGCGGCAGGCGCCGAACATGCGGTAGAGAGGCAGGCCCGCCAGCTTCGAAGCTGCGTCCCAGCAGGCAACATCGATTGCCGATAGCGCCGAAATCGTGATGCCCTTGTGCCCCGTGGGGTTGATCGCCCGCCAGATCGAATGCCAGATGCCTTCGGTTTCGTGCACGCTTCGGCCAACCACGAAGGGCCTGAAGCCTCGGATTGTCTCGTCGAACGCTGCGAGCCGGTCGCCGTTGATCACGAAGACGTACCCTTGGCCCACAACACCATCGTCTGTTTCGATCTCGACCAGAACACATCCGGCAGACGTCATTGCGTGAATCGCTGTGCCGAGCGGCTTCGCAAACGGAATGTTGACGAGCGTCGTGTCGAGCCGAACGACTGTGCTCAAGACTTGTATCCGGGGTCGAGTTGGTCGAGCATTCGCAGTAGCGCTGGCCACTCATTGACCCCAAGGGGAAAGTGGTCGTACTGCCGCTTGGACAATTCCCAAATATCTTTCGGGCCCGGGTCGATTTCCATCCCTGTGGCCTTCGCTGCCAACAGCGCCCGGCAACCCCGGACGAAATAGTGCATCACCATGAATGCCTCGCCGGCGGTTTCACCCACGGCGAGAAATCCGTGGTTGCGCATGATGAGCATTCGGTTGCCTTCCATGTTTGCCGCCAGACGTTCGCGCTCTTCGAGCGTGAGCGACAATCCTTCCCAGTCGTGATAGCCAACCTCGCCGTACAGCATCGACGTGTCTTGGACGATGTGTTGAAACCCATCCTTTAACGCGGTGATTGCGAGTATGTCGGGAACATGGGCGTGGAAGACGACCTTCCATTTTGGAAAGTCATTGTGAATCGCCGAGTGGATGACAAAGCCTGCGGTGTTGACGTCGGCGGGCCCCTCGAGCACATTGCCGTCGCTGTCGACCTTGATGAGGTTCGACGCGGTGACCTCGTTATAGAGGAGCCCGAATTTGTTGAGAAAAAAGTCGTGGTCGGTGCCCGGCACACGCATGGTGATGTGGTTCCACACGGTGTCGTCGTAGCCGAAGTGAGCCGACAGACGGTACAGCGCAGCGAGGTCGACTCGGGCCTGCCATTCGTCGCCGGTGAAACTCCCAGCGTTTGCGGCGGCGAAGTCGTCGCTGGTTACTTCTTTGTTGTGCGTGCTGGTCACGTTGGCTCCGGATTGTCGGCTGGTGATTGGTTCGCTGCTCTTCGGTGCAGGATAAGGCTGTTCTGCTGCTCGATCATCTGTGCAACGAGTAAGTGCGGCGCAGCGGCGCCGAACGTTGCTTCTGCTCGTTCGTAGAGTTCGGCGACTCGGGCCATGTTCGCGAGGTCGGCCCCGACGCTGTTCGCCAAGCTCATCGCCAGGCGCATGTCTTTCGCCGCATGGCCGATCGGGAACGAAGCGTCGTAGGTGCCTGTCAGGATTTCGGGACCATAGGTTTCGGCCACATAACTGCTTCCTGCGCTGTTCTGAATCAGTTCGAGCATGACCTCGGGTTGCACGCCGCCCTTCACGCCCAGCAGCAGTGCTTCGATGAGCGTGATGGTCTGTGTGTAGCAGAGCGTGACTTGGGCGATCTTTGCCACGATCCCCGCGCCTCGGGGACCCAGGTGGGTCACGTGCGTACCAATAACGTCGAGCAACGGTCGGATGCGGTCGAAGTCGGCATCGTTGGCGCCTACATAGATCGACAGCGTGCCGGCCTGTGCCCCCTCCGGGCCACCCGAGACCGGCGCGTCAACGATGCTGACGCTGGCCTCGGCTGCTGGTTGATACAACTGGCGCGCCGTTTCGAGATCGTTGGTCGATAGCTCGACCCAAATCGAGCCTGGTTTCATCGTCGCGATGACGCCGGCGCTGCGGCCATCGCCTAGTCCAACGGCAGCGATGTGTTTGGGTCCGGGTAGCGAGGTGAACACGACGTCGGCGGTGGCTGCGGCCGCTTCGGCCGTGGAGTTGGCCACACCGCCGAGCGCAACGAGGGCGTTGACCTTTTCGTTGTCGAGATCAACCACGGTCACGGGGTAGCCGGCTCGAAGCAGGTTTGCGGCGACACCTCCGCCGATGTTTCCGAGACCGATGACGGCTACACGGGGTGGCTCTGACACCTCAGTCGACCAGTCCGTCGACGAGCACCATCTCGCGTTCGTAGTGCAGCGGCGTGGCCCGGCCGTAGTAAGTGATTGCGTGGTGTGGCCGGTTCATACGGTACGGGTCGTGCACGTAGGTCGGCAGGGCAATGTAGCGGGCGGTCGGCCCGACGATGCGAGTGACCCGGTGCAGGGAGAAGCGGCCCTTGAATAGCTGTAGATCGGCCGGTTGTAGGTCGAGTTCGAACACGCCTTCCCGGCCGCCTTCGAGGATGTACTGCACCTTTTCGAAGTTTTCGGCGTCCGGACTTCGGATGTCGGGTACATATTCGAAGACGCCACCTTGGTCGGGGCGCTGCAGGAGGATGCTGACCGTGAACTCGTTGCCGTCGAAGTGCCACGGGAAGTAGTGGTCGGTCTGCATCACGCCATAGGGGTTGCGTCCGAGCGGATCGGCCCACTGGTAGATCGGCTTGGGTGTTCCCAGACATTGCCAGATGAAATGGGTCATGACGTTGGAGTCGTAGATGCGATTAAGCGGTGAGGCGGGGCCAAGCAGATCGGAGTTGATAAACCCGCTCATGCGCTTTTGGAGGGTATTGCGAGGATGTGTTGCTGGGAGTGTTGGGTCTTCCGGCGAAGCATATGGGTTGTGGTCCTGCTCGGCCCAGAACGTTTCCGGTGTTAGTCGTTCCGCTTCACCGAGCATGGTATTCACGGCTTCGGGGCGGATGAAGTTGGAGATTCGACAACAGCCGACAGCGTCCATTTGTGTGCGAGTCTCGGCGACGAGGTCCGACCGGGTCGGGGAGTCGAGTTGGTGGATTGGATAGGTATCGAGGTCGATCAACGCTTCGAGATCGTCGATCGATTGCACGGTGGCTCGGGCAGCTTCTGACACGTCAAGAAGCGTAGGAGCCGGCTGGACGTTCGTCCAGTACTGGACTGTTGTGAACTCTCACATACTCTTCACCGAACCTTGACGACCGAGGTTCGGTGGCTGTGCACACTGGGCTCATGGAGCCCCTTGAACCTGTTTTTCGGACCCGCCCCGAACCTTCATTACTCGTCGCCATCGGGCTCGGTGCAATCGTAATCGTCCTGATGTGTACCCAGCTGACCTACCTGCTCGCTGACGCAGGGCCAGAGGTCTTTGGGGCGCGCTCGCAAGTGCAGTACGCCGGCTCGAGTTGGGTCGAGACCGAGTCTGAGCGCGTGAATAGTCGGACCTTGTTGGAGCCCGTCGCTGCTGCTCACAACATTGCTATTGACCATTTCGAAGCGAAATGGCAAGCAGGTCAGATCCCTGGCACCCAGATTTTGCAATTCGAGTTTGTCGACGCTGACCCGGTGGTCGCACTCTCGGTAGTCGAGTCGGTGACTCGTCGATACCTCGCCCAAGCCGAGGTGGCAGCGTCGGAACCGAACCCCGCCGCGGAAGCCTACCGGCTACTTGAGGCTGAGCTTGTTGAGGAGTTGGCAATAGTCGAAGCGGAGATCGAAGAGTTGATGGGCTTTGGGGCCTCGGTCGAGTTGACGGCGCTGCTTCAAGAGAAAGCTGCGATTCGGGCATCAGTCGATTCGGTTCGACTGGCGATCGTGCAGCGATCGATCTTCGGTGAGGAGAAGCGTGTCCCTCGGCTGGTAACCGAGCCGTTTGTGCTCAGCGACCCGGTCGGCCCGTTGCCAGCTCGGCGTGCCGTGTTCGGCTTTCTCGGCGGATCGACGTTGGCGCTTGGCCTCGGGTTTCTTGCGATGCGAATCTCGGCAAACCGACGGGAGCTTCCTTCGGCTTCTGTGGCAACCCCAAGCGGACTCCTCGGCGCCTAGGCGGCACGCAACTAGGGGTGCAACGGTGGGGTCGAACGCCATCGTTCGGCGCTGTGGGTGTTCCGCTGCACGGTCTTCGCAAAAATTCACCGCTGGCGTTGCATAGCTCGGGACCCGTTCCGTAGAGTTAGCACTCGCTTATTGAGAGTGCTAACCGCCATGGAGGCGAAGGTATGAACCTGCAACCACTTGAGGACCGCATTGTTGTGCGGCCCGCAGAATCCGAAGAAACCACCGCAAGTGGTCTCGTCATCCCCGATTCGGCCAAGGAGAAGCCCCAGCAGGGCGAAGTCCTTGCCGTTGGTCCCGGACGCCGTTCCGAAACCTCGGGTGAACTGATCCAAATGGACGTCGCAAAAGGCGACACCGTCGTCTACAGCAAGTACGGCGGCACCGAAATCAGCTCAGCTGGCGAAGACCTGCTCATCCTCAACGCTCGCGACGTTCTCGCGATCGTGAAATAAGGAACCTACATATGTCAAAAATTCTGAAGTTTGATGACGAAGCCCGCCGTGGCCTCGAGGCAGGCGTAAATAAGCTTGCCGACGCCGTCAAGGTAACGCTCGGCCCCAAAGGCCGTAACGTTGTCCTCGACAAGAAGTTCGGTGCACCGACCATCACCAACGATGGTGTTTCCATCGCTCGTGAAATCGAACTCGAAGATGCCTTCGAGAACATGGGTGCACAGCTCGTCAAAGATGTCGCGTCCCGTACCAATGACGAGGCAGGCGACGGCACGACCACCGCCACGGTTCTCGCCCAGGCCATCGTCAAGGAAGGTATGAAATCGGTCGCCGCTGGCATGAACCCGATGGACCTCAAACGCGGCATCGATAAAGCGGTAACCGCGGTTGTCGCCGAAGTCAAATCCATGTCCCGTCCTGTAGGCGACACAGCTGAGATCGCCAAAGTCGGCTCCATTTCTGCCAACGGCGAAGCGGCCATCGGTCAACAGATCGCGGACGCGATGGCAAAGGTCGGCAACGAAGGCGTCATTACCGTCGAAGAGAACAAGGGCCTTGAGACAGAGACCGATGTTGTCGAGGGTATGCAGTTTGATCGTGGTTACCTCAGCCCGTACTTCGTTACGGACCCAACCAAGATGACCGCAAACCTGGAAGATTGCGTCATTCTGCTTCATGAGAAAAAGCTGACATCATTGGCTCCTATGGTTCCTTTGCTTGAGGCTGTCGTGCAGGCAGATAAGCAGCTCTTGGTTATCGCTGAAGACATTGATGGCGAAGCACTCGCGACGCTTGTGGTGAACAAACTTCGGGGTGGCCTCAAAGTAGCCGGTGTCAAAGCGCCTGGGTTTGGGGATCGTCGCAAAGCAATGTTGGAAGATCTTGCAATCTTGACAGGCGGCCAAGTGATTTCTGAGGAGTTGGGGATCAAGCTGGAGAGTGTCACGATGGACATGCTTGGCGACGCGAAGAAGATCACAATTACCAAAGACACAACAACTGTGATCGACGGGGCGGGTGACAAGGACGCAATTGCTGCGCGGGTTAATCAGATCCGTGCATTGATCGAAGATACGACCTCAGACTACGACAAAGAAAAACTGCAAGAACGGCTCGCAAAACTTGCGGGTGGCGTTGCTGTGATCAAGGTCGGTGGCGCAACTGAGATTGAAGTGAAAGAGCGTAAAGACCGTGTCGATGATGCGCTGAACGCAACACGGGCCGCTGTCGAAGAAGGCGTTGTACCGGGCGGCGGCGTCGCGCTGGTGCATGCTGGTAAAGTCCTCGAAGGTCTCAAAGGAGACAACGCAGATCAGGCGGCTGGTATCGCGATCATTCGCAAGGCGCTCCAAGCGCCTCTACGCCAGATTGCCGAAAATGCTGGTGTCGATGGATCGGTCGTAGCTGGCAAGATCGTTGAGAATACCAGCAAAACGTTTGGCTACGACGCACAGTCAGAGCAATACGGCGACATGTTAAAGGCCGGTGTTATCGATCCGACCAAAGTCGTTCGGATAGCACTTGAGTATGCTGCATCTGTTGCAGGCTTGCTGATCACGACCGAAGCGATGGTTGCAGACAAACCTACGGCAGCAAACAGCAGTGGCATGCCTGATATGGGCGGTATGGGTGGCATGATGTAAATCACGACCTACTGGCCCGCAGGTAAACGCTTGCGGGCCAACCTATGTCTTCAACGCACTGCCGATTTTGAAGTCAATCCTGCTCAGGGACAGACCCAAGTCTCACAATGAATGTAGGGACTCCAACTTCGCCGCTAGCGCTGTCTTCCATCACCTCATAGGCGTCAGCACCAACGCAATTTCCTGCGCGAAATTCACGTTCTGCCCGCTCTTGAGCTTCATGGGGTGTAGAATACTGTAGTTGCTTGTCGATTTGAAGGTTGCCTTGCTGCCCGCGCGCAGTCGTCTTGGCGATGTATGTCTGGCAGACATAGTGAACCTTTGTGCTGGACTCTTCAACTTCGCTCATTGGGTCTTCCAAATCTAAATCATAGACGTTTTGGGACATGTCTCGGACGTCGCCCGCGCGAGGGTGCGCAACTCAGCTAAGCTGAATACCTCAGACGGACGAAGTCCGAAACGTTCTGGCTACTTTACCTTTTTGCCGCCAATTGCGAGCGCTGGTTTTCCAGCCAGAGAATTGGCCGTCGCAGAAACCTTTGGTTTCTCTTGCTTGGGTTTTTTGGCTTCTTTGTTGCCACGTTTGCTGTTGTTGCCTTTGGCCATGAGAGGTCCTTTCAAATGCAGCGATCCTGTGCCGGGATGGCAAGGCATCACTGCGCCGTACACCGCGCGCCAGAATTGCGGCGCAGGGCAGTAGATGCATCAGACGTGTTGTTGCGTGACCGTGTCTTTCGCCGCGTCGTCCAGCAGCTTTTGCTGGTCACGGGATATGGTCGTGACAGGGCTGCTGAACATCGCGTTTGCGGCGTCAAAGTCTTTTTCCGTATCAATCTCGGTCCAGTCCAGACCGCTGATATCAAGCGCATGGAACGGCGTACCCTGATCGACCAATTGCGCATAGGCCGCCTCGTAATAGGCCTGAAAGTTTCCGCGGCTCTCCATCATCTCTGAAAGCGCTGCAAACAGCAGTGAACCCGTGGCGGCGCTGATCTTTTCGACGCCGATGGATTCACCCAACGCGCGCTTTGGATCGATGGCCTTGCCAACGTCCAGAACCTGCATCTGTTCGTCTGCGATGACCTTAACTTCTTCGTCCTCAAGCGCGATGTTGCGGTCGATACACAAGACGTTTGCGTGATGGCTGTCCAAAAGTTGGCGCAGGATTTTGACGTCAAACACGACATCCGCATCGAATTTCACAAACTCAGCTGTGCCAATCGCTTTGGCCGCCAGCATCAGGGAGTAGCCTGTGTTCGTCTCGCGGTATCGGTCGTTGATCACATAGGTGACACGGATGCCGCGAAACGTCTTGTCCACAAATTTCCTGATCTCCTCAGCCCGGTGCCCCAGTACGAGAATGAATTGCGACATTCCGCAGCTCAGGCAATTGCGGATCATGCGTTCAAGGATGATCGATCCGCCCACCGTCAGCAGGCTTTTGGGGCAAGTGTCGGTCAGGGGGCTGAGGCGCGAGCCAATGCCAGCGGCCAGAATGACGGCAACCGGTGCACGGTGTTTTTCGTATTTCATTATGCTTCAATCCTGAATGAGCCGCGTCGAAGCGGGCTATTTTTGCGTTGGAACCCTCAGATTTTCGTCGATGTTTTTTCCGCGAAGCCATGATTTGTAGAGGCCCAAGAACACCTGGCTTGCCGCAAACACCCAAAGCATCGGAATGAGTTGATCAAAGAT